>JBGCEP010000035.1:0-73142 GCA_045106415.1 Oligoflexales bacterium
TGTGAGATGGTACAGGTTCGTGTAGAAGAAGTCTCACGGGTCATCCGTGAAAAAATCCACAACTTCGGTGACTCTGCGCAGATGGAAGAGATTGGCTCTGTGTTGAGTGTCGGTGATGGTATTGCTCGAGTTTATGGTCTAGAGAATGCTCTAGCGGGTGAACTTGTGGAGTTTCAGGATGGTACACGTGGTGTTGTTTTAAATCTAGAAAATGACAATGTTGGTATTGCTATTTTTGGCTCCTGTGTGGGAATTCAAGAGGGCCATACGGTAAAGCGTTTGAATGAAATCAACTCTGTTCCTGTCGGGGAAGGGTTGCTTGGTCGAGTTGTGAGTCCTCTCGGAGACCCCTTAGATGGCAAAGGAGAAATAACCTCCTCTGCACCGGGTGTGGTTGAAGTGAAAGCTCCTGGAATTATTGCTCGAAAGTCGGTGCATGAGCCTTTGCAAACAGGTTTGAAATGTATTGATGCCATGACACCTATTGGCCGTGGGCAACGAGAGTTGATTATTGGTGATAGACAAACAGGTAAGACAACAATTGCTGTTGATACAATTATCAACCAAAAAGGCAAAGGTGTTGTTTGTGTGTATGTCTCTATTGGCCAAAAAGCATCAACAGTTGCCCGGCTTGTTGAGAAATTAACTGAGGCTGGAGCGATGGAGTATACCATTATCGTTTCAGCAACAGCTTTAGATCCTGCTCCTGCGCAGTTTTTGGCACCTTATTCAGGGTGTCGAATGGCAGAGTTTTTTAGAGATAGCGGTCGACATGCGTGCATCGTTTATGATGACTTAACAAAACAAGCAGCTGCATACCGTGAGCTTTCTCTTCTTCTACGACGTCCGCCAGGGCGTGAAGCTTATCCTGGTGACGTCTTCTATCTTCATAGTCGTTTGTTAGAGCGTAGCTGCAAGCTTAATGATGAATTGGGTTCAGGGTCTATTACAGCCCTACCAATTATTGAAACTCAAGCTGGTGATATTTCAGCATATATTCCAACGAATGTTATTTCAATTACAGATGGCCAAATTTTCTTAGAGGCTGACTTATTTCATAGTGGTGTTCGCCCCGCGATGAATGCTGGTTTATCAGTTTCTCGTGTGGGTGGTGCAGCGCAAATCCCAGCAATGAAAGGTGTTGCAGGGACTGTGCGTTTGGAGTTGGCACAATACGCAGAGCTTAAAGCTTTTGCTCAATTTGGTTCTGACTTAGATGAAGCAACACAAAAATCCCTTCGGCGTGGCGCAGTTCTTACAGAGATTTTAAAGCAACCACAATACTCCCCTCTTGATGTGGCTCTTCAGGTTTGTTCGTTGTACGCAGCAACAAAAGGGTTTTTAGATGCTCTTGAGGTAAAGAAGATTCGTGAATGGGAAGAAGGATTTTTTGATTTTCTTCGTTCTCAACATGCATCCCTACTTGATAGTATTCGAGGAGGGGCGAAGCTGAAAGATGTTGAAGCAGAGCTGAGAACTGCTGCTGATGCGTATACAAAAAAGGTGGTTTAATTATGCCGACTTTAAAAGATACAAAGCGCAGAATTACGAGCGTTAAAAGTACGCAGAAAATTACGCGTGCTATGAAACTTGTATCTTCGGCGAAATATGCTCGTGCAAACAGAGAGCTTCTTAAGTCAAAACCTTACAGAGAAGCGTTCTCTGACTTGTTTACGCACGTAGCAAGCGTTGAAGGTAAACAACCGTCGCCTTTAATGGAAGTGAGAAACGAAAAAAAGTCTCTTCTAATTGTTGTCACAACAGATAGAGGTTTATGTGGTGGCTTGAATTCGAATCTTTTGAAAAAAGCAAAGGTTTATCTAGATGAAAAACACAACCAAGGTGTGACGGTCGATGTTGCTCTTTGGGGACGTCGGGCTCAGATGGGCTTTTCAGGTGAAAAAAACCATGTTCTGTCATCTGAGTTAGGGGTTTTAGATCGCCCGTCTTTTGATTTTGTTAGCACGCAAGCGACACGTTTTAGAAAGCTTTTTGAAGAAGAAAAGTACGACCGCATTGATTTGGTCTACCCTTCTTTTCGAAATGTTGTCTCTCAAACTCCAAAAGTTGTACCAATTTTTCCTGTTGTACCACCTGAGGCGAACCATGCAGAGTATGGAGTAGAGCCTTTGGCGGAGCCTGATCCTCAGACATTATTCGAGGATGTGCTGTCAAAGCATGTCGTGAGTATTTTGTTAGGGGTCTTGCAAGAAGGCGCTGCGTCAGAGCATGCGGCGCGTATGACCGCGATGGATAATGCAACAAACAACGCTGAGGAAGTTGTTCGGGCTTTGACTATTCAATACAACCGAGCACGACAAGCGGCAATTACTAAAGAATTAATCGAAATTACTAGTGGTGCAGAAGCACTTTAAGTGACAGTGGAGAAGAGATCATGTCAGAAGTTATGGGACAAGTTGTTCAAATTACTGGACCTGTTGTTGATGTTAAGTTTCCTGATGGGCATGTCCCTTCGATTTACAATGCCCTCAAGGTGACGAATACATCTTTAAGCGATGTGAAAGACAACTTAACGCTAGAGGTTGGGTTGCATCTGGGTGATAACGTTGTCAGAACGATTGCGATGGATGGTACCGAAGGCCTTCAAAGAGGACTGGCTGTCCGTGATACTGGCAAGCAAATTTCTGTTCCTGTAGGACCGGAAGTTTTAGGTCGTATTATGAACGTGACTGGTGATCCTATTGATGAAGTTGGACCAATTGAGACGAAAAAGTCTTATGGTATCCACAGAGAAGCACCTGCATTTACAGATCTTGACTCTCGTCAGGAGATTCTTAGAACAGGAATGAAGGTTGTTGACTTGATGGCTCCTTTTTTAAAGGGTGGTAAAGTCGGCCTCTTTGGGGGAGCTGGAGTTGGGAAGACAGTTTTGATTCAAGAATTAATTCACAACGTAGCGAAACACCATGGTGGTTATTCGGTGTTTGCTGGGGTTGGGGAGAGAACTCGTGAAGGAAACGATCTTTATCATGAGATGAAAGACTCTGGCGTTTTAGATAAAACAGCCTTGATTTTTGGTCAGATGAATGAGCCCCCCGGAGCGCGTGCTCGTGTTGCTTTGACAGCTCTTTCTGTTGCTGAGTACTTTAGAGACGAAGAGCGACAGGATGTTTTGCTGTTTGTTGATAATATTTTTAGATTTACTCAGGCTGGTGCTGAGGTTTCAGCGCTTCTTGGCCGTATTCCATCTGCTGTAGGCTATCAGCCAACTCTGGCAACTGAGATGGGTGAGCTGCAAGAGCGGATTACGTCAACTCGAGACGGTTCAATTACCTCTATCCAAGCCGTTTACGTTCCTGCTGATGACTATACCGACCCGGCGCCTGCGACAACCTTCTCTCACTTGGATGCTTCTATTGTGCTTGAGCGCTCGATTGCAGCATTAGGGATTTACCCTGCTGTTGACCCACTTGCAAGTAGCTCTCGAGTTTTAGATCCAGAAATTGTAGGAAAAGAGCACTATGAAGTTGCTCGTGGTGTTCAGCGTATGACACAAGAGTATAGAAACCTAAAAGATATTATTGCTATTTTAGGTATGGATGAGCTTACAGATGAACAGAAACTCACTGTGTCTAGAGCAAGAAAAATCGAAAGATTCTTTAGCCAGCCTTTCTTCGTTGCTGAGCAGTTTACGGGGACACCAGGTGTGTTTGTTGAGCTTGAAGATACGATTCGTGGCTTTAAAGAGATTTTAGAAGGAAAGCATGATGATCTTCCTGAGCAAGCATTCCTCTACGCAGGTGGCATTGATCAGGTTGTAGCAAAAGCAGAGGCTATGAAGAAAGGGGATTGATATGAGTTCATTGTCCTTGACTATAGTGACTCCTCACGGGCCTATTGAGAGCGAGTTGGATATTACCGCTCTTACTGTTCCTGGTGGTGCTGGTGAGATGGGTGTGCTTCCTGGGCATACTTCAATGGCCGCAACCTTAAAGCCAGGTTTAGTGCATTATGATGTCGTGGGTGAAAAGAGCATCTCTGTATTTACATCTGGCGGATACGTTGATGTTCAAGGTTCAAATGTGACGCTTTTGCTTGATGTTCTAGAAGAAGCAAGTGGTGTTGACTTTCCAAGAGCTCGCAACGCTCAAAAAAGAGCGATGGAAAGGCTAAGCTCATCAAGTTCTATGGATCTTGATGTTCCAAGAGCATTAGCTTCACTTGAAAGAGCTCAAGCTCGTCTTCAACTGGAACATCGTTGAGTATTGAGATTTATTGGGAAGGTTTGGGCCTGGGAAACCCTTATAGTGGTATAGGGCGCTACGCTGAAAACATTCGATGTGAACTCAAGTGTTTAGGCGTTGTCCCCAAAGTTTTGGGAGTGAAGGCTTCTGGGCGTATTGCAGGTTCAAAACTTTTCCACCCATGGTGGAGCCGTTTTGAGCTCGCATCTTTTCCTTCTTGTGGTGGCTTGGTACATGGTTTAGCAAACACAAATGTATTGCCTTTGCTGCCATCTCGCTATCGTCAGATTCTAACGGTTCACGATGTGATACCCCTTTTTCCAGATGCTGGCGTTTCTCGCTTGAGCGCGTCAGTTTTTTCTTGGGCTTTATCGCAAGCTTTAAAAAGAGCTGATCTTATTTTAGTTCCTTCAGAATTAACAAAACGTTATCTTGAGTCTTATGAACCTCAGTTGAAGACAGTGAAAGTGCTTGGGTACGGCTTCCCGAAGCTACAACCCCATATTCAGAAAAACTCTGATGAAAAAAGTAAAAAACCTGTGATCTTAACAGTGTCGAGATGGGAACCTTATAAAGGTTTTGAAGACCTTGTTGAGCTGGTTAAAAGATCTCCAGATTGGGTTTTTCGAGTTGTAACAGATCGTCAAGGAAGTCTCTGGCTAGCACGGCAGTTAGGGCAAAAGCGAAACTTGGAAGTGTTTTCAGAGGTGTCAAGCGAAGTGCTTCAAGGTTTCTACCGTGAGGCTAGTCTTGTGTTGCAGCCTTCTCGTTATGAGGGGTTTGGCTTGCCAGTTGCTGAGGCTCTTTCGTTTTGTAAACCTGTCGTTTTTCGGAGAGGAACTGCGGCAGAAGAGTTTGCACCACGTTTCCTTGGGAGTGCTTACTCTTGTCCTGAGGAAGCTTTTGAAGTGATGAAACGTTTGGTCCAGCAAGATTGGAGCGATGACCTGAAGGTATGGTTTCAAAGTCATGCGAAAACCTGGGAGAACTATGCTACAGACTTAGCCTCTGAATATCATGATATGATCAGTTAAGAGATGATTTTCTATCTAGGTGGTCTGTGGAATTTTCTAACGAACAAGCAATAATGGTTACAGGAAGCTCTGGATGGCTTGGGCGCTCTTTAGTGCAAGAGTTAAGAGCTATGGCTCCTGTGGTTGCTCTTTACAGGCATTGCCTTCCAGAGCCCCAAGATCGAGTATACCCGGTTTGGTGTGACCTTCTAAACACAGAACTTATTCCTGCAGCCCTCAGAGGAGTTCAAACGGTTGTTCATTTGGCCTGGGATGATGAACATAATGAGCAGCATACTTCCTTGAATTTACGTGCCACTGAAAACTTAATCAAAGGCATGAAGGACGAAGGAGTTAAGAACCTTATTTTTGTCAGCTCTTTAGGGGTTTCTAGAGATGCGACGACAGCCTATTTACGCGAAAAATATGAAGCAGAGTGTTGCGCTCTGAACTCTGGTTTAGAGAACGTAGTGATATGGAGGCCTGCGCCATTGTTTGGAGGCCCGGCTGTTTCAGATCGTTTTCTTAGGTGTTTATATAATGCAGCGCGTATGCCACTTTTTCACCCTGAAGTTGTTTCTGAAACGTTGAGCCCGCTTCATAAAGATGATTTTATTTGTATGTTGTCTCAAAATTTGCAGCAGACTGCGTCAGCAAATCTATCAGTTTTTGATGCTGTGGGTCCTGATCGTTATACGGTTGGAGAGCTTCTGTGTGAGGTTGGAGCAGCGATGGGCAAAGGAATGAGCCTAGGGATCCGAGGCCGAGCAGGTCTTTTTTTGTTAAAGACTCTTGAGAGAAAATCTGGATACATTGGCCGTAAGCTTATAGATTATGCTCATATGTCTACGAGCCATGTTGGTTATGAAGTTAAAAACGGGCTGCTTGAACTTAAAGAATCCTTGAAAGCTCTGTCTTTTCAAGGTGGCCTTGATGAACAAAAAGCGCTTGCTGTCGATGTCGTCGCGCAATCCACGCCGCAAGCCCGTCTTGAGTCTTAGATTCGACCTTGGTTTTGGAGCATCCGTCTCCAATTATCTCTTCCACCATAGTATGAAAAAATCAGTGAACGTGGGTTTCCTGTGGCAATAGCGTCAGGGATACTTGCTGGATTGAAGGCTCTTGGGTAAACAGAAAGAGGGAAAGTATATAAAACACGTGCAATGCTGATGCCTGCTCCTGCAACTCCATATGCAGTTCCTTTTAAGAAGCGCATAGGATTTTTGTGCTTTATTGAGCCAGCAACTCCTCCCGCAATCCCAGCTGGTATCGAAAAGACTCCTTGTGTAATCGTAGCTGGCAGAGTCAAAAGAGTTCCAAAAAATCCATGACGATGAGTCTTGGCTTCTGCTAAGTGACTTAAAAATAGACATGCAAGAATGATTGCTTTTTTAAAGTTCATAATAATTCCTGTAAAAAATGATTTGAAATCATTAAAAACTATTTTGAATATAAAGGCTAGTTTTGGTTCAAAACAAATAAAAGCACGCAAGTAGACGTGCTTTTATTTGTTTTTATAGAAAGACTATAAAGTAGGTTCATGCTTTTGTTGGCGGAGAAAAGTCGGAATTTCAAGGTCGTCATCTTGAGTATTGAGGCCACGGAGACGATCAGCCATCTCTAGAGCTTCATCTATTTTTTTATCAATATCACTGGTGACATCTGGTTCCTCTACTTTTTTTATTTCTACAGCGCCTTCGACCCGATGTGATAACGTTTCAGCATCATTTTGTTCAGTTCTTTGTAGAAGCATTTCACTTGTTGTGATTTCCTCTGAACTCATGGATTCTGGCGCACCAGCTTCAGAGTTGGTAGCCATTTCGTCCGCTTGCTCGAGTGTCATCATTGCTAAAGTTTCAATATCGGAGGGTGGAGCCGCTTCGAAATGTGAAGAGTGATCTTCTTCTTGGCTATCAAAAGGATTCTTAGCCATTTCTGTTATTCTAGGCTGTGGCATAGCCTCGACCGTAGAAGCTGGGGATACAGGATCTTTACGAACAGTTTTTTCAGGTGTGTAGGTTACAACGGGAGCTTTTGCGATTGCTCCGGGCTTTTGTGCGTGAAATGGATCTACAGTTCGTGAAGATGTTATTTTAGGAGTAGGCTGAAGTTCTTCTTCCACAGGAAACCCAGTCGCAATGACAGTAACTCGAATAGAGTCTCCAAAAGTCTCATCAACAACAGCTCCGAAGATAATATTTGCGTCTTCATGAGCTGCTTCTTGAATAGTTGAGCAAGCTTGATTGACTTCCATCAGACCTAGGCTTGATCCTGAGGTGATATTGATCAGAATACCTGTTGCGCCTTCGATATCAATGTCTTCAAGGAGAGGAGAAGAAATAGCGGTTGTGGCTGCTTCTTTTGCTCTGCTTGGCCCTGAAGCTTCACCAACTCCCATAAGCGCTTGACCCATGCTGACCATAATGGATTTGACATCAGCAAAGTCGACATTGATCATTCCTGGAATATTGATGATGTCGCTGATGCCTCGAACCGCGTTTACAAGAACATTGTCCGCCATGCGAAAAGCATCAACCATGGAAAGGTCAGGGGTTGATATATTAAGGAGTCTTTCGTTAGGGATAACAATTAAAGTGTCAACATGTTCTCGGAGACGATCGATACCAGCTTGTGCATGTCGTTGACGTCTTTTGCCCTCAAAACTGAAAGGTCGTGTCACTACACCAACTGTTAAAGCACCTTGTTCTCTTGCTATTTGGCTTACAACGGCTGCACCACCAGTTCCAGTGCCTCCACCCATACCGGCTGTAATGAAAACCATATCAGATCCAGCCAGGATTTCTTGAAGCTCGTGGCGATCTTCTAGTGCTGCGTCGCGACCGATATCAGGATTTGCGCCAGCCCCTAGGCCTTTTGTTAGTTCCTTACCAAGTTGGATTTTGCCTTCAGCTAGGGAAAACTGTAGGGATTGAACATCAGTGTTGGCAGCAATGAATCCTACGCCCTCAATTCCTGCTTTTATCATGGTTGTGACAGCGTTTGTGCCGCCACCACCAACTCCAATAACTTTTATGCGTGCATTTGGTGTGTATCCCATAGACTCATCTGTCATGGCGGTCTCCATTGAAAATCTGTGTCATGATGTTTCGTTATGCTATGAGTATTATTTTATGGGGAGTCCCGTTTCTGCGTCAACAAAATGACATGAATAATTCTTTGAGCAAACCCATTTGTTAAGACAGTTCTTTGATGAAGTCGAAGAACTGTTTCGCGTAATACGATAATTTAGAAGAGTTTTTCTTGGTCGTTGTGCTCAGTTGAGCCAAAGAAAGAAGCCCGATAGAAGTTGCAAGTTTTCCTGTGTGATGCTCTTTTGCTTGAGTGGGTCGAACCCTAGAAACATGAATATTGAGTTGATTTTCCATGAGCTGAGGAAGCCCTTTGAGGTCCGCTCCCCCACCTGTGAGGAAAAGTCCTGTTTCTGGATCGACACCAAGGCGCAGCCGTTGTTGAAGGATGAGGTGTGAGAGCTCTTCGAGGCGTGGTTTAAGAATTTTTTGAATATCGGATGCTTTAATGTGTTTTAAATCATTATGGATTGTGGAAACTTGAGTTTCTATATTTGTATCGAGAACACCGAAAGTATGCTTTAGGTGTTCGGCCTCACTTTTAGAAACACCAAGCCCGATCGCGAGATCGTTTGTAATGATTTCTCCACCCACATTAATGGTGAAGCACCCAATAGGTTTGCCTCCTCGAAAACAAATTCCATCGGTCGTGCCTCCGCCAATATCGGCAACAGTGACTCCTGTCTCGGAAGCTGTTTGGTGAACAGTTGATTGGGCAGAAGCATAAGGTTCTGCGAATAGAGCTTTCACTCTTAACCCACAATCGTTACAAAGTTGAATGACATCTCTGGCGTAGACAAAGTCTGATCCGATCAGTAAAAATTGCCCATGTAAAAATTGCCCAGAGAGCCCCTGTGGCTCGAGAACTTCAGGGCGTTGGTCAACCTGATAGTGCATCGGAATTTGGTGGAGAATTTGATGCCCAGAAGAAAGTTTAGAGGGTATTTGGGATTTGAGTTTGTAAATATGTTCAAGATTTACGGTGTGATGATTGAGGTGAACTTGAGATTCAATTTTACGGCTCCAGAGATGAGCTCCAGCAATGCCAACGTGAACAGTGCTAATGTCTGTAGCAAATTTTTCTTCTGCAGTAGAAATAAGCTCTAATAGAGCTTTTTTTGTTTCTTGATATGAAGCAACCATCCCACGCTTCATGCCTGCTGCAGGGATGCATACGGTGTCGATTTCATCCGGTTGAGCTGGATTTAATGTTGCTAGACAAAACTTAGTTGTACCTAGATCTAAAGCAAAGAGCTGCTCCAAATTTGGCCTCTTAGTTGTGTGTGATTTCATAGAAGAATAAGATGTTTTTATTCTAGCATGGAATAAAAAAGGATCTCGTTTTATTGAACTATGTTAAGATTTGTACGCAATAAAAACTTTATTTTGAAAATCGAGTTCTATTTTTTTGATGTTTGACCATTGAGATCTTTTTGTTTGTTGTAGTCGAGCTAATTTTTCAAGATGATCTTCAAATGGCGCATAGCCAAAAGTAATCTCAAGGCTGTCGTCAAGCTGGACATGGTAGCCTCGATGTTTTTTGTGAGTAATGTTGGTGACGATGAGGCCTTGAACCTGAAGGGCACGATGGAGCTGTAAAGCTTCTCCCAGAGTGTTTTTTTCACTGGGTTGTAATTCTAAAGAGTGATTTCGGCGCCATTTTCTTTTTGGATTATTGTCGAGAACTCCCTGCATTTCTAGTAATGATTCCCATGTGATATGTTGGTGACCTTTATAAATCTCTGCAGTTGCGGTAATCGGGTATTTTTTTTGGTTATAATTTAAAAAGGCAACAGGACTACGGTTTTTGACGCGAATCCATAAATCTTGATGTGGAGTTTGTGTCAAATTGACGGATTCAAAAGCCCATTTTTTTTGAATATAATGCACAAGGCGTGACAGGCTTGGACTTTTTGATTGCCGATATTGTGTGGAAATATCTTGGAGAAGTGATTCTTTCATTTGGGGGTCAATGGGTTGATGGCTAATAACTTCTATTTTTTTTGGTTTAAAATGATTTTTTGGAAAAAATGGGTCTATAGAGAGAGATTGCAGCAGAACCAAGAATATAACACAACAAACTAACGGGATAGACCATAAAACCCAACGAATATGTGTTTGTTTTTGAGATTTTTTTCTTCGTTTTTTTGGTTTTTGGTGCCGTAAAGGGTTTTTGAATTTCTGCATTCACATCCTCTTGTGACATCAAACATGTGTTTGTTCTAAGTGGGATTCAATACAGCTATTTTAGCTCATTTTTAAGGGTTGTGCTGAGCTTTGGGCAGATTGAGGTAAGATCCCCAGCTCCAACTGTGAGGCACAAAAAGGGTTTTTGAGATTTTTGTGCAGTTTTTAGTGTGTGTTTAATTATATGATCAAAGCTGTTAGCCTCAAACACAGAAGTTTCAGAAGCTTCTGAAATCGCTTTTGTGAGGTTTGCTGGAGTGATATTTGGTAAAGGCTTTTCACCTGCGCTATATATCGGAGTGATGCAGACAGAATCTGCTGATTGGAAACTTTCAGAAAACTCTTGCCATAAGCTTTCTGTTCTTGTGTACCTATGTGGCTGAAAAATGACGTGCAAATGACGTTCTGGCCATGCTTGTTTGAGGGCGTCGACAACAGCTGTGATCTTCCCAGGGTTGTGTGCGTAGTCGTCAAAAACAAAAGCTTTATCGGTTTTTAAAATTTGATTTAAACGCCTTTGCGTACCAGGAAATAATGCGAGAGCTTGGCAGCTCTTTTTAAAATCTAAGCCAAGACATTGCGCCACACATAACGCTGCAAGTGCATTTTGAACATTGTGTAGCCCCACGGTCGGCAGAGAGCATAAAGCTGTTTCGTCTTTTGTATAAAGTTGGATCGACATATGGCCATTATGAACGTCAAAAGTTTTTTGGTCTGCCCAGATATCAGCTTCCTTCTTGAAGCCGAAGGTTTTTGTTTGCAGTGACGATTGCCTGAGAACTTTAGAATTTGTATCATCGGCATTATAAATGAGCCACCCCTTGGGTTTTACTCGGTGGGCGTGCTCCTGAAAAGCAGCTTGAATATGAGCCAGGCTTCCATAATGATCAAGGTGGTCAGCATCAATGTTTGTGATGACAGCAATATCTGGTTGATACTTTAAAAAACTTCCATCAGATTCATCTGCTTCGGCTACAAAAAGATTGCTTTGGCCACAGCGTGAAGATTGCTGAGAGTGGCACATAATACCACCAATCACAGCACTGGGATCTTGATCGAGTTCTTCTAAAATCCATGTCACCATGGCAGAGGTTGTCGTTTTCCCATGAGTTCCTGCGACAGTAATGGCGGTTTGTTTTTCCATGAGAGTGTTGAGTAGATCTGAGCGGTGTAAGATCTTTAAACCATGATTTTTTGCGAAAGCAATTTCAGGGTTTGAGTCTTGTACAGCGCTAGAGCGAACAACAGTGACTTTTTGAGGTAAGCGTTCAGAATTGTGTTCTGCGTAAACAGTGGCTCCAAGGCGCTCAAGGAGCTGAGTTCTGGAGTTTTGGTTAAGGTCGGACCCTAGAACCTTTTGCCCTTGTCGTAGAAGAATTTCAGCGAGTGGAGCCATGCCTGAGCCGCCAATGCCGACAAAGTAATAAGGGTCATGTTGTGTCACTAATCGTTCTCCGTCACATTTTGAGCAATTCGGACAAGAACTGCAATACAAAATAAAAACACAATGAGTGATGAGGCTCCGCTACTAAGAAAAGGAAGAGTGAGACCTTTTGTGGGAAGAAGGCCCATAGCAACACCCATGTTGAGGGAGGACTGTAAAACAAGAAGAGTTGTCATAGCAATAGCCAAGTGCTTATAAAATGGGTTCTTCTGTCTTTCTGCAACTTTAAAACCAACGCAACCAATTAAAGTAAATAAGCCTAAAACACTTAAAACGCCGAGTAGCCCCATTTCTTCACCAACGACAGAGAGCACAAAGTCGGTGTGAGCTTCTGGAAGAAAAAACAGCTTTTGTCTTGAGCCGCCAAACCCTGTGCCCATGAGAGAGCCGTTTCGGAAAGCCAGATAACTCTGAATGATTTGAAACCCACCTTGCTGAATATCGTCCCATGGGTCTAAGAAACTAGCGAGTCGTCTGAGGCGGTACGGCTCTAAGAAAATAGCAAATCCAGCCAGAAAACCTCCGGATAAAGCTAATGTTGTAAGTTTTTTATTTTCTACGCCTTTAATGTAAAGCATGGCAAAGACTAAGAGGCCTAAAAGCGCTGTTGAGCCAAAATCGGGTTGAAGCATGACAAAGTAGGCAAGGATGCTAAAGACAAAGAAGTTTGAGGCAATACAGCCCCATGTGTCTTGAAAAGATGAGCGAGCTAGATTTGCAGCTAAAAAAAACGCTAAAGCTGGCTTTGCTAGTTCTGCAGGCTGAAACCGTAAGGGCCCCAGAGCAAGCCAGCGGGTGGCTCCCCCAGCTGTTTGATAGGCGCCTGGGACGAGGATAAGGGACAGTAAAAAGCAACAAAGCCCCAGCAGAGGCAGTGTTAATTTTTTGAGCCAGTGGATGGGAGTGTGGCGAATGCCTAAAATGCCACACCATCCTACGATGGCAACAAGAGTTTGTTTCCTGAAGAAAAAAAGAGGATCATTAAATTGTTCCGCTCCTTTGAGAGAAGACGCTGTGTAGACCATTAAAAGGCCGATGCTAGTGAGTAAAAAAGTAGAGTAGACAAGAGTGAACTCGTAAGAATTCATAGGTTTTTTGGCTTGTGTAAGGTGCATGGCGAATCTCCAATTTTCTTATAAACAGTGTGACAGAAAAATTGCCCTCTGTGTTCAAAGCTCTGAAATTCGTCTTGGCTTGCGCAGCCTGGTGAGAAAAGAATGTTTTCATTCATGTCTTCTGCATGGAGGGCATCTTTTAGAGTGTTGTAGCAAAAAAGAGGGATATGACTTTGTTGGGAAAGTTGCGAAAAAAGTCGAGTATGTGCTTTGCCAAACAAAATTATTTTTTTGATATGAGTGTGTTCGGCAAGAAGACTAAAATCTTCTCCTTTATCAAGCCCTCCAATCCAGAGCACTAAAGGAACTTGTGTACTTTTCACAGCTTCGAGAGTGGATTCAAGGTTTGTTGATTTGCTGTCGTTGATAATATGATTTGCAGGAGGTTGAAGCCTTTCAAAACGGTGAGGCAGTGATGTGTAATCAGCCAGGCTATCTTCCCAGGTATATTTTTTCCCAGAAATTAGCTGAGCTGCTAAAAGCGCCCATGCAGCATTTATCTGGTTGTGCTGTTCTGGAAAGCCTGGAGTGGGAGCCGGGCGGTGGATGGATAGCTTGGGTGAAAGATGAGGAATCTCACCGACACTGGGTCCTAAAATCGCATGTTTTGTAGTGCTTTGAATGAGTCGTGATTTGAGGTCAAAATAATGCTTCATTGTTTTGTGGCGCGCAAGGTGGTCTTCTGAAAATGTTGTCCAAATAGAGACTTCTGATGCAATCGGTCGAGAAAGTTCGAGTTGATAGGACGACAGCTCTAGGATGAGGATGTCTGGATGTGGTTTTTCAGCAAGCAATCCACATGGAGAAAGTCCTATATTTCCAGCTGCTTTTGCGAAAAAATCTTTTTTTAAGATGTGTTCGAGCATATCGACTGTACTGGATTTTCCATTGGTACCAGTGACACCTATGATACGGCCATGAAAATGTTGTAGAGCAAGATCAATTTCACTGAGAACAGGAATATGACGCTTTTGTGATTGTAAAATAAGAGGGTGGTTGATGGGCACACTTGGACTGAGGATTAAGGTTTCAGCGTCTTCTGGAAGGAGCTGAGGCTCTTCAAAGCAATCCACGGGTACTCTTTTGAGAAAGGCTGTGTCTTTTGGTGGTGTTCTAGACAATATTTTAATGTTTTTATGCCCTTGAGAGGAAAGAAGCTTTGCTGCCCCTATCCCAGAAATACCTGCGCCGAGGATATATAAAGTCATGAATTTACCGAATTTTAAGGCTAAGAAGACCAATGATACTTAGAACGATTGAGATAATCCAAAAGCGAACAATAACCTTAGGCTCAGCCCATCCTTTTAATTCAAAATGATGGTGGAGGGGAGCCATGCGGAAAATGCGGTTGCCTGTGAGCTTGAAAGAAGCAACTTGAGTGATGACGGACACAGCCTCTGCCACAAAAATGCCACCGATGATAGCGAGTAGAATTTCATGTCGTGAAAAGATGGCAAGAGCCCCAAGCCCAGCACCCAGTGGGAGAGACCCAATGTCCCCCATAAAGACTTGTGCAGGGTAGGTGTTGTACCAAAGAAAGCCCATTCCAGCACCAACGATGGCTGCTGCGAAAATAGCAAGTTCTCCGGCTCCAGGAACGTACGGGAACTGGAGGTACTCAGCAATGACTGAGTGCCCTGATACATACGATAAGACTGCATAGCAAGCAGCGCTAATCATGACGGGGCCAATAGCAAGTCCATCTAAACCGTCAGTGAGGTTTACAGCATTGCTTGTACCCACAACAATAAAAACGCTTAAAGGAATCCACCAAGTGCCAAGCGGCAAGGTGAGGTCTTTGAAAAAAGGAATGGAAAGATTTCCTGTATTTTCTGTAAAGTAAAAATGTATTGTGCATGCAAATGTCGCACAAATAATCATCCAGAGCATTTTACCGCGAGCAGAAACACCTTTTGTATTTTTTTTGGTTATTTTTGAATAATCATCTAAAAAACCTAAAAATCCAAAACTTCCGAAAAGAAAAACTGTGCACCACATGGTGATCTCTGTCCAATCCATCCAAAGTAACGTTGGGACGAGCACAGCGAATAAAATAAGAGCCCCTCCCATGGTGGGCGTGCCGGCTTTTGATAGGTGAGATTGAGGGCCATCTTGTCGAATCACTTGGCCGAGTTGCTTGATTTGAAGTGTGCGTATGAGCCAAGGAGAAATCAAGAAAGATAAGAATAAGGAGCTAAGAAGTGCGATCATGCTCCGAAAAGTAATATATCGAGTTACGTTGAGTCCACCGAGATCATCGACGAAAATTTGGCTTAAGTGGTAGAGCATGATGAATCCTTCATATAAGCATGGAGTCTGTTCAAAACGTTTTTGAGACCAATTCCATTGGAAGCCTTTGCATACACTAAAGCATGCTTGGATAAAAGAGAGATGTCGACATTCTTTGCGCAGTCGACATGGATGTGGTTGATTTTTTTTGCAAGTTTGATGTTTTTTGTTAGTCGACCTACTGTGATGACTTGCTGTGGGTTGAGAGCGTTAATGTCTGCGGCAAGCTCTTGGTGCGCGAGAACTTCATCAGGCCCAAGTTCCGACATGTCCCCTAAAAGGAGGGTGAGTGGTTGGGGTAACCAGGAGTGGAGAGTTTTTAATCCTGCGCGCATACTTGCGGGACTAGCGTTATAGGTATCGTCAATGATCGTGTGTGTTTCTGTTTTTGTAATGTGAAACCGGCCTTCAACGCCCTGAAAATGAGCCAGCCCTTTTCGAACTTTTTCTAAGGGAAGTCCTGCAGCAATAGCTGTGGCGCATACTGCGGCAATATTATGGGACCATGCTTGATGGAAGATTGGGAGTTCGATGTCGAACAGGTCTAGGCTTCCGTACACACTCAATGAGACTTTAAGGCCATGCTGTTCTGTGCGTTTAAAGTTACAGATACGAACATCGCTGAGCAGATGTGTTCCAAATGTGATGACTTGAGCATGGGTTGCTTTTGCTTTTTCAACAAGCTCTGCTTGATCCATGGGAACAATCGCAAACTTTGTTTTAGAGTGTTGAAAAATCTGAGATTTTGTACGAACAAGGTTGTCGTGAGAGCCGAAAATTTCAAGGTGTGAATCTGCGGCTCCTAAGCAAATGCCAATTTCAGCTTCAACAAAAGGAGTGAGAGCTCCAATATCATCCACGTGGCGAGCCCCAATTTCAATGAGAACCGTACGATGGTCTTTGTTTATTTCTAAAAGAGTCTTTGGGACTCCAATTTCATTATTATTATTCTCTGATGTTTTGAGAACAGGTCCTGCTTCTTGAAAAGCGCAGGCTAACATTTCTCGTGTTGTAGTTTTTCCCACAGATCCTGTGAGTGCGATGCATGTTGCAGAACTTTGGCGGCGCCACGCCAGGGCGGCATTTTGGTAGCTTTGCAATGTGCTTTTAACCAAGACTCCTGTGGGATGCTGGATATCTTGTTCAGAAAAGTAGCCACGGCACCCTTTTTGAATAGCTTCAGGTATAAGGGTGTGGCCGTCAAATTTTTTCCCCTTAAGTGGTAAAAACCACTGCCCAGGTCGCAAATTTCTTGTATCTGTATTTAGCTCATGAGGTTGAGGGCAATTGAGATTAGGAGTGTCTTGTAATGTATTATCGTAGTCATGCCATGTTAATTTCATCACGATCCTGCTTTTGTTGAAAATACGATTGAACTATCTTTACATCGTCAAAAGGTGTTCTGCTTCCATTCACTTCTTGGGTAGTTTCATGCCCTTTTCCAGCAAGAATCACGATGTCGTTTTTATTTGCAGACTGCAAAGCAAAGTGAATAGCTGCTTTTCTATCTGAGATGCGAGTTATAGGTATTGAGCACCCTTTTTGGATATCATCAAGAATACGATCTGGTGATTCACTGCGAGGATTATCGGAGGTCAGAACAGTGGTATCTGCGAGTCGTGTTGCGACTTCACCCATCAAGGCTCTTTTTTCTTGGTCACGATCTCCGCCGCAACCGAATAAAACGATGATTTTACCTGAAAGCTTTCTTGTAAAACTTTGCAGGGTTTGTTCAAGAGCGTCTGGTGTGTGTGCGTAATCTATAAAAACATCGGGACAGTGATGTGCTTTTTGCATGCGCCCTGGGATTGTTGAGCCGTGCCACATTTCAGAGGGTAATATGACGCCAGCAAAAGAAGCAAGTAGCCAAGCTGCTGCAAAATTTTGCTCAGCAAAAACACCCAGCCATGGGATGTGTGCTTTCCCTTCAAAAAAAGAGCATGAGAGCTGAAGACTTTCATCATGATGACTAAGGTGAAGGTCTGAAGATTTGTCATAGCCATATGTGACAGCGTGAGGGAGTGTTCTATTCAGTTTTTCAAAAAGAGCAACGTGTTTTGCTTCTTTTACAAAACTCCATTTTGTGTTCCAGTAATTTTCCATTGTTTCATGGTAGTCGAGGTGATCTTGAGAAAAACTTGTGAAAGCACACCCTGTAAAGGACAGTGGGATGAGTTTTTTTTGAGCGATACTGTGAGAGGATACTTCCATGACAACGATAGCTTGCTGTTCATAAGCTCTTTGAAGCAAAGGAAATAAGACATCAGGGTCAGGAGTTGTGTGGATAAGAGGCTCTCTGGTGTGCTCATCAAAAAAAGCACCGAGAGTTCCTATGGTAAGGACCTTGCGACCTGCACTTCTTAGAAGAGCGCTCGCAATCCAAGCCGTACTTGTTTTGCCATTCGTACCGGTAATACCTAACAGAGTCAGTTTGCGATGTGTGTGTTGGTATGCCGCAGCACACAGCCATGTCCATGCACTACGGCCACAAGACACTTGAATGTCACAAGTGGGCGAAGAACCAATAACGAGCTGAGCTCCGTTTTTCCGAGCTTCATTTTCGTATTGTGTCCAGGTGATAAAGATGTCGCCTGGTTTTACTTTCCGCGAATCAACTTGAATAGATCCTGATCCTTGCTGTAGGAGGTGTTCATTGTGTACAACTGGGTTGAGTAGCCCTTCATGCAAGGTCTTTAGAATTTGATCGTAAGCAATGTTATTCACGATTGAGAATCTCTTTGTGGTGCAACATTTAGGTAACGAAGGCTTTGCTCTACAATTTCAGCAAAAACTGGAGCAGCCCATACCCCGCCATAGTAAGGCTTTTTCGATGGTTCGTCGATCACAACATAAACGACAATGTGGGGGTCAAGCGCTGGAGCAAAACCAGCAAAGCTGGCGATTCTTTTATTTTCTGAGTATTGACGAGTCTTGAGATCAAATTTTTCTGATGTGCCGGTTTTGCCTGCAACTTCGTAAGAGGGAGCTTGAGCTCTCTTGCCTGTGCCTCGTTTTACAACCTGATGGAGAGCTCTTCGAATTTGTAAAGCAGTGGCAGGGCTGACAACTGTTGTGTTGAGCCCTGGCAGGGTGGTTTGAGTGACTCCAGTGTGCGATGACTCAATTGATTTAACAAGACGAGGGGCAACGTATCGGCCCCCGTTCGCAAGAACGGCATATGCTGTGGCAATTTCTAGTCCTACAGTTGAGAGGCCTTGACCAAAGGCTATATTGGCAAGCTTGAGATCACTCCATGGTAGGTTCGGAGTTTTTCCGTGAGCCTCTTCAGGTAAGTGAAGACGAGAGTGACCAGAGAGGCCAAAGGCATTGAAGCCTGTTGTGAGAGAGTGAGCACCGAGACGATTTGCGATTTGGTAGATACCAATATTACTGGAATAAACCAGAACATCTTCGGCAGATAGGCTTGGGTAAGGGTGGTCGTCATGAATACGTCCTTTTTCTAGTGCGAGCCTACCGTTAAAACATTCAATTTGTTCGTTGATATCAACTTTTCTTTGTTCGAGGGCTTGCGCGAGAACGATGGGTTTTAAGACAGACCCTGGTTCGTAGCGATCTGCTAAGGCATGATTACGCGTAGTGCTCCAGTTGATGTGCCGCCAATCGTTGGGATCGAAAGAGGGTTCGTTCGCAAGAGCTAGAATATTTCCTGTATGAGGGTCTAAGACAATTGCAAATCCACTTTTTGCTTTTGAGGCCTTGACACCCTTTTTGAGCGCTGTTTGAGAAATTTCCTGAATCACTTGATCAAGTGTGAGATGGATATTGTGTCCTGGTACTTCTGGCGTTGCAAAAGCAGTACTTAAAAAGATTGGCTTTCCACGAGCGTCACGAGATCTCATGATTTTCATGGGCTCTCCCCGGAGGTGGCTCTCATAAGAACTCTCTAATCCTAAGAGCCCTACATTGTCGATACCGACGTACCCAATGAGGTGGGGAGCAATGCCGTGGTTGGGGTAAAATCGAGAAGGTTCAATAATCTCAAAAACTCCAGGGATGTTGTAACTTTTTATTTTAGATGCGACAGTGTGAGAAACCTTTCTTTGTAACCATGCGAAATATTTTTCTTTTTTTGAAATTTTCCGTATTTTTCTTTTTGGAATTTTCAAAGCGCGAGCAAGAAGTGTGATATTTCGAGGGGTAGCGGAGAAAGTTTTTGGGTTCATTGCAATGGAGGGCGAGCGAATACTTATCGCTAGAGGGTTTTTCTTGTGATCAAAAACAGTGCCGCGATATGGAGCGAGTTCAATACGGGCTTCGTATTGACGATCTGCTAATGACGAGAGCGTGCTAGCCGGAGTCATATGAAGCCATACGGCACGAAATGCGAGTATAGAATAAACAAAGCAAGTTAGATAAATAGCTGTTTTGATAGGTCTCAAAGTGCTTTCACCTCATTGTTTGTTTGTGCAAGTTTTGTAAGCGAGGTTCGAGAAGTGATTTGTGCAAGTTTCGCGGTGAGCGAACTCCTAAGCTCTAAAAGTTGAGATTCATCAGATTTTAAACGCCCAATTTTATAACCTACGAGTGTTGTTTGTACACTGATGTGTACTTTTAAGAAGGCTAAGAGGAGTAAACAACAGGTACCAAAGACAAACACGAGCCTTTGTTTTTGGTTAGCCATAAATCCTCCGTATAAAGGTTCTCTATAGACTAACCTGCGTCACGGCAGGATCCAAGCTAGAGCTTAGGGAGTTTTTCGATGACACGAAGTTTAGCGCTACGTGCCCGAGGGTTTTCTTGAATCTCTTCATCAGGGGGGATGAGCGGAAATGGCTTTATAATTTTCCCCTCTGGTGCAAAGTCTTTACTGATTTGTGCTTGCGTCATTGGAAGGCCGCGTGGAAGTTTCGGAGTTGAGGACCATTTTTGGAATTGTTTCTTAATAATACGGTCTTCGAGTGAGTGAAATGTGATCATCGCCATTCTCCCTCCGGGTTTCAGTGCTGCCCAGGCTTGTTCAAGGAGTGTTTCGATTTCTGCTAATTCTTGGTTGATGTGAATGCGAAGAGCTTGAAAACAGCGAGTGGCAGGGTGTGTTCGGCTGTTGTAGTATCCTGATGCATTTGCGATAAAGTCAGCAAGTTGTTTTGTTCGAGTGAATGGAGCTTCAGCTTGTGATTTAAGAACGGCTTTTGCAATTCTTAGGGCACGAGGCTCTTCGCCGTAAACTCTAAAAACACGAGCAAGATCAGAAACTCCAACACTTGCTAGGTATTCATCTGCACGTAAACCTGTATCGCTCATCCTCATATCGAGTGGGCCATCATGAGAAAAAGAAAACCCTCGCTCACCCTGATCAATCTGTGGAGACGAAACGCCAAAGTCTGCACCAATGGCATCTACTTGACCTACAAGGTCGAGGTTTTGCAGCTGCGCTGTAAGAGTTGAGAAGGGGGCTTCAATAAGTTCAGGCTTAAGAGAGCTCTCTGCGAAGCGGCCTTGAAGATGACGAATGGCTTGAGAATCACGATCAAAAGTGATCACGCGCCCGCTTTGATCAACTTGACTAAGCATAAGTGCGGTGTGACCACCTCCACCACCTGTGCAGTCAACGGCGATCTGACCAGGCTTGAGTTGAAGACCTTGTACAAGTTGATTAGACAAAACAGTAATATGATGAAACATGATTGGTGGTCGCTCCCGTAAATACAGCTATCAGGGGGTTATTCCCGCTGTATAGGCGGATAAACATATATGCTTAGGCATAAAATGTCATGGGTGTTTCCGCCCTCTATTCATGTTGTGGTGGATAAACAGAGACCTACCCTTTTCTAGTGATCTGATGTTTTCTGTTGTCAGAGCCCTGCCATTGCTGTGTTTGAGTTTTCTTGAGTTGTTCAGGAGAACTCTGCCCATTGGCTCACATGTCTTTTTTGTCCGATAGTTTAGAAAACAGTTGGATGTGCCGATTGTTTTATAGAACCAAACTTTTAAAGGGAGTTTTTATGAGAGTAGGATGGCGGCATAAAGCCGTCGCATTAGCTCTTTCTCTGGGGTTTCTAGGTATAGGTTGTTCTGATGATCAGCAGAATCAAGAACAAGAAGACTTAGAGGTGTCTCAAGAAGAGATTGATGGCGAGGGTGAGGTCACAGCTGAAGGAGAAGGAAACCTTTTTCCTGAGCAGCAAAATGACGGTTTAAATGGTTTTGAGGGGCTTGATAATGGAGTGATCCAGGAGCAAGCTTCACTTGACAACGGTTTTGGCGGTGAAGGTAATGCAAGTGAGGCAGTGGCTTCAGGAGCAGGGATGATGGTTCCCGTTATGGCTGAAGGAGGCTATGTTGGTGGTCCTGCCGGTCTTCCTGCTGCGCAGGGCTTGCCTGAGATGGGAACAAAGCTGCATTACGTGGTTGAGTCAGGAGATACTCTTTCAGGGATTGCTAAAAAGATTTTTGGCGATATGAAACGATATCCAGAACTTGCAAATTTGACTGGGATTTCAAACCCAGAGCGTATTTATCCAGGTGACTTGATTTATTATCAATTGACTCCTGAGACAGTTGATTTTGCGTCAAACTATGAATCAAGAACTAGAGAAGAAATCACAGTTCAGCCGGGTGACACATTGGCATCTATCGCAGAACGTGTTTATGGAAATTCAGAATACTGGAAAAATATTTGGCGTGAAAACGACCGAGTTCAAGATCCAAATAACCTAGAAGCCGGAATGGTTCTGTATTATGTACCAGCAGGCAGCGCAGTCGCAACAGCGTCTATACAACAAACTGATGATGCAATGTTGAGTGATGAGACAAGAAGAAAAATGAACGTAGAAGTCGGTTCAGTGTGAACCATGTAAAGAAGTGGAGTTGTTCGTGAGAACAAAGAGTATCGAAGTGTTTAGAAAATGACGATAACGTGGCATGTTTTGAGATGTAGCGAGTTTGTTTGATTCCAACAGAAATAAACAAATACGCCAACAACACAAACTAAAGCGCGATAGAGATATTTTGACAACGAATTTGATTGTCTATGCTTTCAGCATCTTTACAAAAGGTCTTCGGCAACAGAAGACTTTGAGAAACCGTAGAACCTGAGAGTTGGCACCCTGGATAGATAATGCTTCCGGGGCCGACAGTTCCATTAGTTTTCTTCAAGACATCTTTAGAAATATAGCTCGGGCCGTGTAAGGTGAGCGCATGAATATGCTCTGTTATACCTTTGGGCACGTGGTGCCATTCATTGCAGGAGTCATGGAATCTTAAAAAATGAGCTTTGTAGTAGTCTTGGGGGGTTCCTAGGTCTATCCAGCGGCCTTGGCTTGGTAGAGTGTTGATCTTTTTTCCAGCAACAAGCCATTGGTTGTATGTTGTTGCCAGTTCTTGTGTGCCGGCAGGGATGCTCTGAAGAGTGCGGTGGTTTAAAATTTGTGCACAAGCAAAACTGTGAGGTTGTGTCTGTTTAGGTTGTGAGCCACCAATCTTTATCAGAGTGTGATCGTTTTGAACCCACAAAGGATTTGCACCAGCATGACTTGGGGAACGAGTGCTCATCAGAATGTCTGGTTTTTCTCTAGAGTAGTGTGCAATAAAATTTGTGAGAGGTTCTGAGTGATAAATATCACTATTGACGACAATAAGGTCAGATGTACCTCGCCACTCTGTCATCGGAGAAAAAGCGCCTAAGGTTCCGAGAAGCTTAGGCTCGTAAAAAACACTGACACCTTCTTGTTGGTCTGCCCAGAGTTTAAGTTTTTGCGAAAGGTGGTGTGTGTTTACTGCTATTTTTTCAACGCCAACTTCTCTGAGTTTTTGCAACGCAAGATCAATTAAGAAATGCTCACCGAGAGGTAAAAGTGGTTTGGGTGTTGTGTTTGTAAGTGGTGCCATGCGAGAGCCAAAACCTGCGGCTAAAATCACTCCTTTTAAAGGAAAAGAGTCAGGCATGATCAGCCTCTTTGACAGCAGCTTCTAAAAAAGGCCAGGGGCTCATATCAAGATGTTTTAAAATTTCGCAAGAAACAGGAATATATGGGGTGTAATCACCTCTTTTAAGTTGCGTGAGGTAGTAGAAGCTTCCAAGAGCTTTCATAAGCCTTTGAATAGCAACAGGTCTCCAGGAGTTCAAAATCTCTTTAGAGTGTTCAAAGTGAAGGCAGTTTTCTTCGAGGAGTTGAACGCGTTCATCAAAGTTTTTAGAAACATAAGGGTCGAAGCAGAGTGAGACAAGATCGTAAGCAGCAGGACCCATTCGTGCATCTTGAAAATCAATCAGAATCCACTCATTCTGACTGGTCACCATAATGTTTCGGCTGTGAAAATCTCGGTGAGTGATCACCTGAGGGCTTTGCATGATGTCGTGGCAGAGGCGTTGAGCATCTTCTTTGAAGGATTGCAGCGGGATAGTGATTTTTGCGTGGCTGTGAAAGAAAAGAAGTTCGTTATAAAAGGTTTCGCTGCTAAAATCTTGATTAGGAGTAGGCGTTGACGTTTGGTTGATGCGGGAGCATAGTAGCGAAGCTTGATGATATAATGACCTGAAGTCTGTTGGATTTTCTTCAAGTTGTTTTGAAAGGGTTGTGTCCCCACAGTCTTCAACCAGTAAGCATGCGCTATCGTGTAGAACCGAGTGAATCTTGGGGGTTCGGATACCAGATTGCCGGAAACTTTCACAGAGAGTAACCCATGTGTGCTCTTTGAGTTTGAGTTGCTCTTTTTCTTCTTCTGGTAGCACCATAAGAACTTGACTGGGGAGTGTGTGTGAGAGCCGATAAAATTGACGACCTGAGCCGTCTCCAGCAATTTTACTAATATGCTGTCTATCGAGGCAGACGCTTTGCCGGATTTCAGTAATAATTGAAGGAAGGTATGCTTGGTGTTTGTTCAAATTTAAGGTTGAATTTGTTAAGGTTTCGGACCCGGGCATGGGTGATCCCCTTCCTGTGGTTCTTGAGGTTGAGATGAGGTCAGACGAACGTGGGTAAATTAATTCCAGCGCCAGAGCGATCCCCAGCTACTGTATCACCTCTCCAAAGGTATTTGAAAGAGATCTCTAGGTATGATCTTTTGGAGCCAGAAGAAGAATTGAAATTGGCGACAGAGCATTATGAGGCTGGAGATGTAGATGCGGCACATCGTTTAATTACTGCAAATCTCCGACTTGTTGTGAAAATTGCGAATGATTTTAGTAGAACTCAAGCCCATATGATGGACCTGATCCAAGAGGGGAATTATGGTTTGATGCAAGCTGTTAAAAAGTTTAATCCGTACAAAGGCGTTAAACTTTCAAGTTATGCAGCTTGGTGGATCAAGGCTTATATATTGAAGTACCTCATGGACAATAGAGGGCAAGTGCGTATTGCAACCACTGCTAATCAAAGAAAGGTTTTCTACAACCTACAAAAAGAGACGCAAAAACTGCTAGAAGAATATGACACTGCTGACACAAGGCTTTTGGCTGCTCGCATGGATGTTCCAGAAGAAGATGTGATTGAAATGCAGATGAGGCTTGGAGGTGGAGAAGTTTCTTTGGATGAGCAAGTCTCCTTTGGTGATCAAGGTTCTTCGGTGTCACGTGGTGAACGCATGGCAGATGAGAATCTTCCAAGTCTTGAAGATTGGGTAGCTCAAAAAGAATTGCAAGAACTGTTCTTTGTTCATATTGAAGAATTTAGAAAAACTCTTTCAGAGCGTGATGCAGATATTTTTGCAAATAGATTACTGAGCGATGAGCCACAGACTTTACAAGAAATAGGAAACCGTTACAGTGTGTCACGAGAAAGAGCGCGGCAGCTAGAGGTTCGTATTATGAAAAATTTTAGACAGTTTGTAGAAGATAAAGGTGTTTTAGATCCTCAGGAAGGCTTATGAAGTGGGAAGTGAAATCAAAAGAAGTTGTTCTTGATACGATTCCTTTTCAAGTCGAAAAACTTTATCTTTCTAAGGATCAAGAAGAGATCCCAGAACCATACCATCGTTTATTAGCACCAGATTGGGTGAATGTTTTAGCGATAACAACAGATGGGCAAGCGGTACTGATTCGACAATATCGTGCAGGTGTCCATGACTATTGCTTGGAGACACCCGGAGGCTGTGTTGATAAGAATGATGCTGGGGCGTTCAAGCAAGCTGCTTGTCGTGAGCTAGAAGAAGAAACGGGCTATCGGGTTGGAATCGAAAATTTAGAACTATTGGGTGCCGTGTCACCAAATCCCGCTATTCAAGATAATCGTATTCATTTTTACATGGCTCAAAATGTGTATCTCCCGAAAAAAAGAGTTCATTTTCCAGATGAAAATGAAGATATTGAAGTTGTGTTGATGCCATTGGAAGAATTGTACCAGAGCATTGTAAACGGCCGAATGCAGCATGGTTTATGTACACTGTGTGTATTCATGGGTATTGAGCGATTATTTCCGCGGGGTAAATTTTTTAAAAAACAGAGTATCTAGTAGATTTTTAATGATTTTATAAGGTGTTGCGTTGACATCGTATGAGACATGAATGATCATTTAGGTGCTTGATCTTATAGAAAGTCACTGAAAGTCCATACATCATTGCTGCTATGGAAGTCATGAGAACAGGAGCGATTTTGTTTCGCAGTCAGTATCTTAAAATGAAAGCATATATCCGTCTTCGCCTTCAGATGTGGCTCGGACTTAACCAAGTACAACAGAGTTTAACTCGTCACGAAAAAGACCTTAATGTGGTGCAGCTTCTACATAAAAGTTGGGAGCAAGAAAGCGTTGGGATGCGTTTGGAATCGCTTGAAGTAAAAATTAATCAAGCTTTAGCTTCTAAACGTTTAGGTTCATCAGCGATACAACACCAAGATCGATCAAAAGTGGATTGGGATCATTTATACGATCGCTTTGAAAGCTATTTTCGTGGAGGGGTGGATCTGGTTTTAGAGCGTATCCGAGAACGCTATGCTGGCCGCTTGAGCCAGCTAGCTTCACAGTGGGAACGGCCAGTATTTTTAGATTTAGGCTGTGGTCGTGCTGAACTACTGGATGTTGCAAAAGGGTGTGGGTATGAAACGCGAGGTGTTGACTTATCGCGAGTGGCTGCGCAACAAGCAAAAGAAAAAGGTCATCAGGTTGTTGATGGAGATCTTTTGGAAGAGCTCCGCCGTATGCCTGAAAATAGTGCTCATGTTATTGGGTTTTTGCATGTGATAGAGCATTGTGAACCGAAGTATATTGCAGAAGTTTTTCATGAAGTTGAGCGAGTTGCTGTTGATGATGGTGTTTTTATCGTAGAAACGCCTTCGTTATTTTCGATTTGGGCTGGTATGCGACAGTTTTATTTGGACCCAACACATGTGAGGCCGGTCCACCCTGAGTATATCCTTTTTTTAGGTAGAGAATTTGGCTTTGTGCATGGCGAGCTTTTAGAGTTTGCAGATGTTGAACACCCACAGCGACCACAATTTGGTGGCGATACTGCCCTTGAGAAAAAACTTCAAAAAATGGAATCTTGGATGTTTGGACATATGGATATGACGTGCTGGATGAGTAAAACGTCGCTTCCTTAGCGTTGAGAGTATTATGAAAATTGCGTTTGTAGTCCAAAGATACGGTGAAGATGTTTTGGGCGGAGCTGAAAATCAAGCGCGTTTTGTAGCGGAAAGGCTCGTCCGACAAGGCTTAGATGTCACGGTACTCACAACCACATCGAAGGACCACTTGAAGTGGGATGATTTTTTTCCGGCAGGGCATTCTACTTTGAACGGTGTGAAAATCCAGAGATTCTTGGTCACAAAACGTAAACAATTCTTTTTTAAGTTATATCACCATGGTGTCAGATTTTTTTTGAAAAGGCACCGATTTTTCGATGGTTTCAAGCCTCTCGTACAGGCTATAGATGCTCTGTGGTTTGTTTTGCAGGGGCCTGTGATGCAAGGTTTGTCGCCAATTCTTAAAGATTATGATTGTTTATTTTTCTTTACTTATCTCTATGCGCCGACTGTTTTTGGCTTGCCTCAAGTTTATGAAAAAGCAGTATTAGTACCTGAAGCTCATGATGAAGACCCATTTTATTTTCCTTCTATCGCATCTCTTTTTCAGTATAGTAAATATGTTTTTTTTAATACAAATGCAGAACGAGATTTAGCTACAGGGTGCGGATATCTTTTTTCTTCACAATCCTGGGTCGTGGGATGTGGTGTTGATATTGAGGAGCGATGTTTGCAAACTTCTGTGAAGCCAGGGCAAAAAAGATCTCGTAAATTTTTGCTTTTTATGGGGCGCTTTGACGAAAAAAAAGGGGTTTCAAAACTTTTATCTTTTTATCAATCTTACCGAGATCTGGCTAACGACCCGTTGGACTTAGTGATGATAGGGGATGGTGTTGAAAAGTTAGGTCATGAGATTCCGGGCGTTAAAACTCTTGGGTTTGTGTCTGCGGAAACTAGAAATGGTTTGCTCGCTGAAGCTCAAGCGGTTGTGAGCTTCTCTCAGCAGGAAAGTTTGTCGCTTGTTGTGTTAGAAGCTTTATCAGTGGGAACGCCTGTTCTGTTGGGTGCGACCTGTCAGGTATTTGAAGACTACTCTAAACAGGTTCCTCTTGTGCGCCTTTGCAGAACAGCTGACATTTTTTGCGCAGAGGTACAAGGCCTTCATAGTTCTTTTTCGAAGGAACAAATTCTCTTTTCTCAAGAGTGGGTTCAAAAAAACTATGGCTGGAATCGAGTTTTAGAAATGTATAAAACTTTAGCGAAGCACTGTATGAATGTTGCCGGATAAAGATTTGAAAATCTGAGCTATGATGCAGCTATGAAGACTTTAAAGATTCAATCTTATGGCCTTACCGACACAGGAACTGTTCGATCTTCGAATCAGGATGCGTTCTGTTGTGATGAAGCGGCTTTGTTATTTGGTGTTGCTGATGGAATGGGCGGGCACCGAGGTGGTGAAGTTGCGAGTCATCTATCTTTAAAGGCGATTTCCGATTTTTTACAACCTTATCAAAATGCGCCTAAAGAGAATTGGTCTCATCTTATGCGCACTTCTGTGCAGATAGCTTGCAGAGAAGTTTATGATCGTTCGCTAGAAGAAATTTCTTTATTTGGGATGGGAACAACAGCGACGATTATGAAGATTTTTGATTCTCATGCGTGTATTGCGCATGTTGGTGATTCACGTTTGCACCTTGTGCGAGCAGGATTTTTATATCAAATCACAAAAGATCACTCTCTTGTGCAGGAGCAAGTCGATGCCGGTTTATTGACTCAAGAAGAAGCGTCTCATCATAGATTGAGGCATGTTGTGAGTCGATGTGTAGGGTATCAGCCAGATGAATTAGTTGATGTATATACACTGAAACTTGAAAACTCTGACAGAATTCTCATCACAAGTGATGGTTTGCATCAGTATGTCAGCGATGAATTTATAATTGATATGGTACAAAGTTCTCCGAAAGAGGCGTGTCAAAAAAGTATATCGAGAGCGACAGAGGCGGGGAGTGATGATAATATGACGGCGGTCGTCGTCGCTTTTGATCGTGAAATACCTGAAAAAAAGAGGGCAGTGTGAGACGAACAACAATTATGATTGTGCCGAGTGGTTATCACAAGGTCTTGCAATTCTCGATTCCGCAATTTTATTTTAAATTACTATCGCCTCTTTTGTTGTTCTTAGGTTTTTTGATTGGTGGTGGTTTTGCCGATTATCTACGCCTTCGAGAAGTTCAGTCATCATTTAATAGTTTGCAGGTCGAGAATAGAGATTTAAAGGGCGAGGCCAAAATGTTGGTGTCGCGCCTGAAAACTGTAAAATTAGATCTTGCTAAAATTCAAGATTATACTGAAAAACTTAGTGAAATGATGTCGCTGCCGGTGAATCAGGTGAGTCAAAAAACAGGCATAGGGCCTCTGGTGCAAGAAGATTATCATATGACCCCATCGGGAGTTGATGTCATGAGGATGCCAGCTGCCTTAAAGGTGGATGAATTGAAGTTTCGGAATTTATTTGATGAATTAAACGATCTAGGGAGAGAATCTTCCTTACAGGCGATGAGTCTGCAAAAGTTAATGTCGACGTTGACGACAAAGCGGTCCTTGTTAAATCATATTCCGACGATGGCGCCTGTGAAAGGTTGGGTTGCCAGTCGCTTTGGCATGAGAACATCCCCATTTACAGGGCGGCAAACGATGCATAAAGGGATGGATATTGCTGCAAATATAGGAACCCCAATTCGGGCTCCAGCTGATGGTGTTGTCGTTTTTTCTGGAAAAAAATCAGGCTTTGGTAATTTTGTTGTGATTGCTCATGAATTTGGTGTGGTGAGCCGTTATGGGCATAATGCTCAAAACACTGTGCGTGCTGGCCAACGAGTTCGAAGAGGTGAGCAAATTGCAACAGTTGGAATGACAGGAAGAACCACAGGGCCTCACCTGCACTATGAAGTTTGGGTGAATAGTCAGCCAGTCAATCCAAATCGTTTCATTTTTAATTCAGATCATCCACTTCTAGCATTTCGTTCAGATCTTTAAATGTTAATGTTGCTGGTTTTGTAAGCCTTCTCGGCGTAGAATGGGTGCGTCTCCAAATCAATTGAAGAAAATCAATGATTTGTGAGATGAGTCGCACAATGGAGAAAATACGATGAAGATTTTGACAAAAATATTTGGGACACGCAACGATAAGACAATTAAAAGTTTGCAGCCTATTGTTGCGAAAATTAATTCCTTAGAGCCTCGTTTTCAAGCTATGACAGATGAAGAACTTAGAGGGTGTACAGCGGACTATCGTCGTCGCTTTGAAGGAGGTGAGTCATTAGATCTTATCCTTCCGGAAGCGTTTGCAACATGCCGAGAAGCTTCTCAGAGAGCTTTGGGGCAGAGGCATTATGATGTCCAACTCCTTGGTGGAATTGTGTTGCACCAAGGCCGTATTGCAGAAATGAAAACCGGTGAAGGGAAGACTCTTACAGCAACGCTTCCTGCTTATTTACATGGTTTGAGTGGGCAAGGTGCGCATGTTGTTACAGTAAATGAATATCTTGCAACTCGAGACGCAGAGTGGATGGGGAAAGTTTTTGAATTTCTCGGTTTAACGACTGGAGTGATTTGCAATGGCGCTTCACCTGAAGAAAGGCGAGACGCTTATGCTGCGGATGTTACTTACGGCACGAATAATGAATTTGGGTTTGATTATTTGCGCGATAACATGGCTGCAGAAAGAGAGAGACTAGTGCAACGAGGGCATAGTTTTGCCATTGTTGATGAAGTTGATTCTATTTTAATTGATGAAGCTCGAACTCCCCTTATTATTTCAGGGCCTGCTGAGACACAAACAGAGCGTTACGGAGTTGTTAATACTGCAATTGCAGGTGTCCAAAAAGATAGTGATTATGTTGTTGATGAAAAAAGCCGTAATGTCAGCCTTACAGAAGACGGTGTTGCTAAAATGGAGAAACGGCTACGTATTCATAATTTATACGAGCCAGAGCATGTAGAGTGGTTACATCATATTCAGCAAGCCTTAAAAGCGCATGTTTTATTCAAAAAAGATGTTGATTATGTTGTTCGTGATAATCAAGTCATTATTGTTGATGAGTTTACGGGTCGTTTGATGGCAGGTCGCCGTTATAGTGATGGGTTGCATGGAGCTCTTGAAGCCAAAGAACATGTTCCGATTCAGCGAGAGACACAAACTCTTGCAACGATTACATTCCAAAACTATTTCAGACTTTATCAAACTTTGTCTGGCATGACAGGAACAGCAGACACAGAGGCTGTTGAATTTAAGAAAATTTATAATCTTGACGTTGTTGTGATGCCAACCAACAGGCCTCTTGTTCGTGAAGATCTTGAAGATGTGATTTATCGAACAGCAAGAGAAAAGTATGAGGCAATCGCAGCTGAAATTCAAAAAGCTCAAGCGAAAGGCCAGCCTGTTTTGGTAGGGACAGCATCTGTTGAGCGCTCTGAATTATTATCACGTTTGTTGAATCAGCTAAAAGTTCCTCATGAAGTTTTGAATGCAAAACAGCACGCAAGAGAAGCGGGTATTATTGCGACGGCTGGCCATAAAGGCCGAGTAACTATTGCAACGAATATGGCAGGCCGAGGAACGGATATTGGACTTGGTGATGGTGTTAGAGAGCTTGGGGGACTTTATGTTGTTGCGACTGAGAGAAATGAATCTCGTCGTATTGATAATCAATTGCGAGGTCGCTCAGGCCGTCAAGGAGACCCAGGGAAATCACAATTTTTCTTGTCCTTAGAAGATGACCTTATGCGAATTTTTGCATCTGATCGTATGTCGGCCATTATGAGCCGTTTAGGAATGGAAGAAGGTGAGGCTATTGTCGCTCCGATGGTGACGCGTGCTATCGAACGCGCACAAAAACGAGTTGAAGAGCAAAATTTCTCAAGTCGTAAAAATGTTCTGGAATATGATGACGTTATGAGTCAACAGCGACAGGTTGTTTATACGTCGCGGCGCAAAGCTCTCTACGGAGAGAAGAGTGTCGACTTTATGGAAGATTGTCTTCATCGTATGTTTCATACTCTTGTGTCTCACTTTTCTCCAGAGAATGCAGACACTCTAGGGTGGGATCTTCAAGGTGTCGAGAACGAAGTTAAAAAAGAATTAGGTATTTCGGTTTCTTTAAAAGAGTCTTTAGATGAGCAAAACTGTGGAATGGATCAAATTTTAGATGCTCTACAAGATCAGGTGATGACTCATTATGAAAAGAAATGTTCTGCTTTAACGAATGAGCAGTTAGCCGAATTAGAAGCTTTCTTATTCTTACAGATTGTTGACTCGAATTGGAAAGATCATCTTTTAAGCATGGATGCTTTAAAAGATTCTGTGAGTTTGAGAGGGTATGGCCAAAGAGATCCTTTACAAGAGTATAAAAAAGAAGCTTTCAACCTGTTTACTGGCATGATGCATCAAATCGAAGAACAAACATGTTTAACGCTTATCAAAATGCCGACGCCAACATTAAAGAGTGTAGAAGAAGCTGAGCTGAATCAGCGGGATATTGACATGGAAGAGCTTGATTATCAGCATCCAACTGCAGAATTGCCGCAAAATTCCGATGATGACAATATGGTCTATCACGGTAGCCAAGTATCGAACCGTGAAAAACCACGAGCTCAAACGATTCGTAGAGATCATGAGAAGGTTGGGCGAAATGATCCTTGCCCGTGTGGCTCGGGTAAGAAGTTTAAAAAGTGTCATGGAATTAATACAAAATAAGGTGAGTTCATGGGGAAGCTGCAAGAATATGAGATGCGCTCAAAAGATATTGTTCTTGAAAGAATAGTGAGTCAGCTAGAGCACCGATTGTTAAAAGCTTCTCATGACCCTGATACAGCCTTAATGCCAAAAGAGAAATCTGAGCAAAATACCCCTATGATAGAAGAAATCGCTGATACCAGAGAGCCTGTGTCTCGTCCGGTATCAGCGATTACTCCACCTAAAAGTCCGTTAGAAGAGAGCTCACGGTTGTGGAGTCTTTTTTCGATCGTTGCGGGCATTGTGGGTGGGTGGTTTGTGTGGTACGCAGCCAACCACTTTGTTTAACTCTCTACACACTCGCCATCTGCAGCAAGTTGTTGAAGTTCGTAGATAGGTTCAAGCGCACCACCTGCAGCATCAATGATTTGGCTAACTTGTTCTTTATTAAAAACAGCGCCTTCACCAGTCCCTTGAATTTCCATGAGAGCCATCCCTGGACACATGACGATATTCATATCAAGGTCTGCTTCACTGTCTTCAGTGTAGTCAGGATCGACGCGGAGTTCTCCATTTTTCAATGCAACCCCTACGGCGGCAACCTGATTTTTAATTGGGTTGTGCTGAAGTCGTCCTGCTTTCATTAATTTGTCGACTGCGAGCTTTAAAGAAATCCATGCTCCGGTGATAGCTGCTGTGCGAGTTCCTGCATCAGCTTGTAAAACATCACAGTCGATCATGAAGGTTTTGTCTGGACATAGTGATAAGTCGACAACCCCACGAAGACTTCTTCCGATAAGTCTTTGAATTTCTTGCGTTCTGCCGCTTGTGTGAGAGCGTTCTCTACGGACTCTTTCAGGGCTTGATCCTGGCAGCATACTGTATTCTGCTGTGAGCCACCCTCGTGAGTGGCGTTGAGATCTCATCCATCCTGGCACACCGTCATCGACAGATGTGGTGCAAAGAACACGGGTGTCACCCGTTTCGATCAGGACACTACCAGTTGGATTCGATGTGTAGTGAGGAGTGATTCGAATAGGTCTCATTTCAATAGAAGATCTACCATTTTTTCGCATAATATTCACCTTGAACTGACGGTCGTTACAGCGTTAGCGGACACCATAACGAATGGATTCTCTTGTGTCTAGAATTTGTCATCGTTTCATAACTTCAGCGCTATTATAAGCTTTACCATCACCATGAATTTTCGTATTAGGAGCGATAAAAATGATATTTTCTTTGCTCTCCGTGGTTAGCGAGGTCTATTTTTAAAATATGAGTTGGTGGGATGAAGTCGTCGCTCTTATTTGGCGGCCATTCAAGAAAAATTCCATTAAATTTTCTGTCAAGGACCCACTCAAGGTCATCTTGAAACCCGTCTTCACCAATTCGATATAAGTCCATATGTGCAAAAATTTGGTCACCCACAGCATATTCATTAATATATGTGTAGGTTGGCGACTGCACAGGCATTCTGCGATCAAGCCCGAGTTGATAAAGAAGAGTCCGTGTTATTGTGCTTTTCCCTGCACCTGGTTCACCGTGAAGCCATAAGCAAAACGGGTCAGAAAGTTCTTTTAAAATATTTGTTCCAAGTTCTTCAAGTGCGCTGGCTGCTTTAGTTTTCTGCCATAGGAGTGTCATTATTTTTTCGTCCCCCGGTATATTGACGGATAGATTCCATTGTTTCATGAATGATTTTTGATGCCATATTTTCAATAACATCTTGGTTTGCACCTTCAACCATTACGCGTGCTTTATGTTCTGTGCCTGAGTACCGAAATAAGACGCGTCCATGGTCACCAAGAGATTTTTCACACTCTTGGATGAGCTTTTTTAAGCTCGGAAGCTCTTGTACAGGAACTTTCTCAATAACGTCAACGTTTCTTAAAACTTGCGGCATGAGCTCCATGCATTGTTTGAGCTCATAGACGCTTTTTCCTTTTTCGATAATAATTTCGAGTAATGAAAGAGCTGCTAAAAGACCGTCACCAGTTGTAGCGCAATCATGAAAAATAAGATGCCCAGATTGTTCACCTCCTAAGTTATAAGCTCCTTTGCGCATTTCTGCGACGACATTACGGTCGCCAACAGCTGTGCGAACGACTCGTCCCCCAAGGTCGGAAAGACACCGGTCAAGTCCCATATTACTCATAATGGTGGCAACAAGTGTTTGCTCTGCGAGGCGTTTTTCTTCTAAGTAGTGCTGTGCACAAATCGCGAGTATTTGATCGCCGTCGACGATTTGAGCTTTATTATCTACAACGATGAGTCGGTCAGCGTCACCATCGAGAGCAATGCCTATATCAGCTTTATAGAGACTGACTTTTTCGACGAGGTCTTGAGGGTGTAATGCACCGCATTGATCGTTAATATTTGTTCCATCAGGTTGATTTCCGAGCACGAAGACCTCAGCGCCTAACTCTTCGAACACCTTTGGTGCAACGCGATAAGCAGCACCGTGAGCACAATCAAGCACGATGCGAAAACCTTCCAAAGTAAGATGTTTTGGGAATTGTTCTTTTAGAAAGACTGCGTATTGGCCCATGGCGTCATCAATCCGGCGGCTTGTTCCAACAGCTCGACCTGTGGGTAAGTTTATAGCAAGATCTTTCGAGAAAACTTTCTCTGTGAGAGCAATCTCAGCGGAGTCAGGGAGTTTGTAGCCGTCGGAAGAAAAAATTTTGATACCGTTATCATAGTAAGGATTGTGCGACGCTGATAAAACAATACCGGCGCTGGCTCGCATCCCTCGTGTAAGATAGGCAATTCCTGGGGTTGGGAGAGGGCCAAGAAGAGCAGTGTCAACACCAACGCTACAAATGCCAGCCGAGAGAGCTTGCTCTAATAGATACCCGCTACGCCGTGTATCTTTACCAATAAGAACCCGTGGTTTTTGATGATTTTGTTTGAGTGAGAGACCAATGGCTTGTCCGAGTTTTAAGACCATATCAGGAGAAATTGGGTAATGGTTGGCGCGTCCACGAATACCATCTGTTCCAAAAATTTTCTCAGCCATGTATGAACTCCATCCATTGATTTTCTAAGTGTGAATGTCTATTGAGTATTGAAAAAACTTATTTTCAATAGATCAGCTATTCTACACGGGATTCGTCTAGAATTTCTACTATTGCATTTTCTGGTGTTGTTTCAATTAAAACTGTATCTGGAGGGATTTTAATTTGAATTTTTTTCTCATGTTTGCCTGGTGGTAAATCCCTGATGTCGATAAAAGCACGTAAGTCGCTGCGACGTACGAAGCTGAGGACTCCTGGAGTTCCTTGGATAATAATTGAAGCATACCGAGGGCGAACAATGACAGGCGATGTTGTTTCCACTTCAATAGGTATAGAGCGAAAACGTCTGTTGATTTTTCGGTCTCCAACACGGAGATTGACTTTGACTGTGTCGAAACCAAGTTGTAATGGAGATTTGAGTTGCGCTTCAAAACTAGCTGTTTTTTGAAGGCCAGAAATATCAATAAGATTTGTTTCAATGTGGGTTGTCGAGGCAAGTTTTGATTCCATACCTGTCACCTCCACTTCAGATGGAGTGATAGAGATTTCTGTGATCATATAACCTTCTGCAGGCACGCCTTTCAGATTTTCTTGAATGGGGATGGTGCGTTTGACTTCTTGATCAACATAAACCACTACGTAAGGATCGTGAATAGTCATTCGAACTCTTCTGTCCAGGTTTTGAAAGTATTTTTTACTAATGAGATAACGAATCTGGCCATTGCGTGTTGTTGGTATTTGAATATTTGCAGTGAGCTTATCTTGAGGTGCAAGCAGGCCTCGAGGCCCAGATAAGGTAACATCTTTGTCGCAAACGATAGAAGAAGTGACGTCTGGTTGTTCTCTGCAACCATTAACTCCTTGAATTAAATAGCCATTAGGAACTGTGATCGTAACCTTAGCGCGTTTGTTAAGCTCGAGGGTCTCCTCTCCTTGGACGCCATACCAAATCAAAGCAGAGGTGGTGAGAGCTGCAAATTTATATTGGAGATTGTGAAAAAAAAAGGATGTCATTTTGTTTTGGTGCATCATGTTATTTTCCTATCCACTGTTTGCGGATACGTTCTAATATTTTTTCTGATTGAGTTGGTCTTGCTGTATCAACAGTGGCATATTCTGGTTCATCAATAAGGTGTCGGTGTAGAGATTTTTTTAATTCCGTAGCAGAGTTTTTCGTAAAGACTGTTCCGTCGACAACAATAGAATATTCTCCTGTTTCTTCTGAAACCAAAAGAACAACAGCATCAGTTTCTTGCGACATTCCAATCGCAGCTCGGTGTCGTGTTCCCATATGATTTCCTAAATTGGGGTCACGTGTTAGGGGTAAAAAACATCCCGCAGCGGATACTCGGCCTTGCTGAATAATAATGGCTCCGTCATGGATAGGGGATGTTGGATGAAAAATGGCCATGAGAAGTTCTCGAGAAATTCTTGCATCAACTAAAACACCAATATCGACATAGCGATTTAAAATAATGTTGCGCTCTAGCACAATTAGAGCGCCAACTTTTTGTGCAGCTAAAGAAAGAGTAACTCGTGTGATTTCGTCTAAAAGTTGATTGGAAGAAACTGTTTCCGAGCCAGAAATAAGAGGTTTTTGGCCAATTCGGCTTAATGCATCACGGATATCATCTTGAAATAAAATCACAATAATAAGCATCAAAGATGATGAAAATTTATTGATGAGCCAATGCAGTGTGGTTAAAGGAAGAATGGAAGAAAGCAAAAATGTTAAAGTTACAAATCCAATTCCTGTCAGAATTTGAGCTGAGCGTGTTCCTCGAATGAGCAATAGGACGTGATAAATCAGGATTGCAATTAATAGAATATCGAGGATAGCCCATCGGTCTATCTGTTCGATAATCCACATGATGTACGCTCCTTATTATAGTGAGGTCTTTAACATGCTGCGAATGTTATTTAAAACTTTAACATCATGCGCACGAATCATTTGTGTACCGGCAAAAACGAGCCCTATCTCAAGCATTCGACTCGAAGAATCCCTTTTGATGGGGTCTTCAATATTTAGGACATGGCCGAGCCAAGATTTTCGAGATATCCCAGTAACTATTTGATATTGAGATGAATGTTTTTTGGTCGCTGCCATAAGGTGCGTTTGTGCGGAAATATCTTTTCCAAATCCGTAGCCTGGGTCTAACCAAATTTTTCCTGGTGAGAATCCTGCCGAGTGCAAATTTTTCCATGATTTTGCATAGAATAATTCTATCGAATTTAGAACAGCAGATCCAGATAAAGGTTTTTGCTGCATTGTGGCAGAACAGCCGTGACGGTGCATGGCGATATAATGTGTGCCGTGCTTGGCTAGGGTTGTGAGTGTTTCTGTATCAACGGTACCGTTGGTGCAGTTGATCATGCCGACCCCATAGTCGAGAGCTCTTTTCATAATAATGGGGTTTGCTGTATCTATACTGATAGAAGCAGTGCTGAGGGTTGCTAAGACAGGTTGAAGCCGCCCCCACTCTTCTTCAGTGGAGAGAGCTTTAGAGCCAGGGCGTGTGGATTCAGCGCCAATATCAATCCAGTCAGCACCTTGTTCTAAAAGTTCATCCGCACGAGCTTTTGCGGTGTCTTGAGATGTGTAAAAACCCCCGTCAGAAAATGAGTCGGGGGTTATATTTAGAATTCCGAGAATTCGAAAGGTCATGAAGGTTGAGGCTCCGGGTTAAGAGGTGCTTCATCGATATCACGGCCTTCTTCTCGCCAAACTCGACTTGCTTCGAGTCTTTGCGCATAAGCTTTAGAGTCTTCTTCAGAAACGATGTTTTCACCATTTAAGACCATGTTCATTTCTTTTGCGTCGAGAGTTTCTTTGATGAGTAAGGCTTCTGCTATTTTTTCGAGCTCACTCTTGTACTCTTTGAGTGTGTTCATTGCTTTATCATAGCCTTCTTTGAGAAGACGTTGGACCTCAGCATCAACTAATTGAGATGTTTGCTCAGAACACTCGTCGCCAGAAGATGTTCCGCGACCGACAAAAACTTCTTCTCCATCTCGACGGCCAATTGCAACTGGGCCAATGGTTTCACTCATGCCCCATTGGCAGATCATTTTTCTTGCGATGTCGGTTGCTTGTCTAATATCGTCGCCTGCACCAGTTGTGTGTTCTTGGAATATAAGTTCTTCAGCTGCTCTGCCACCCATTGCGTATGCGATACGACCTTCAGCGTATTCTTTGCTCATCGTGAAACGCTCTGATTCAGGAAGCATAATTGTAACCCCTAATGCGCGTCCACGTGGAATAATGCTGACTTTATGGACTGGGTCGAGAGCTTTTTGTTTGAGGCCCACGAGAGCATGTCCTGCTTCATGATAGGCTGTGCTGCGTTTTTCGTCTTCGCTCATGATCATGGATCTACGTTCTGCGCCCATAATGACTTTGTCTTTTGCGAGCTCAAAATGGTTCATAGAGACTTCTGTACAGTTTTTACGAGCAGCTATAAGAGCAGATTCGTTAATGAGATTTTCAAGGTCAGCACCTGTGAACCCAGGTGTTCCTTGAGCGATTTTTGCAATATCAACATCATTCGCCATGGGTGTTTTGCGGCTATGTACTTTAAGAATGGCTTTGCGACCCTTGATGTCAGGGGCGGGCACATGAACTCTTCTATCAAAACGACCTGGGCGTAAAAGCGCTGGATCAAGAACATCTGCTCGGTTTGTAGCTGCCACAACAATCACACCTTCGTTGGCGTCAAATCCATCCATCTCCACGAGAAGCTGGTTTAGAGTCTGTTCTCGTTCATCGTGTCCGCCACCCATTCCGGCACCACGGTGGCGACCGACAGCATCAATCTCATCTATGAAAACGATACAAGGAGCATTCTTTTTTGCTTGTTCAAAAAGATCTCGAACACGACTGGCGCCGACCCCAACAAACATTTCTACAAAATCAGAACCTGAAATACTGAAAAAAGGAACTTCAGCTTCTCCTGCAACACCTTTTGCGAGAATTGTTTTTCCGGTACCTGGGCCACCGACCAATAAAACACCTTTAGGAATTCGACCTCCTAATTTTGTGAATTTTTTGGGTTCTCTCAAGAATTCAATGATTTCTTGAAGCTCTTGTTTGGCTTCGTCAATACCAGCGATATCAGAAAATGTGACTTTTGGTTTGTGGTCTGTAGTGAGCCTTGCGCGGCTTTTGCCGAAAGACATAGCGCGTCCACCACCAGCCTGTAAAGATCTCATAAAGAAAATAAAAATCCCAAGAATAAGCAGCATAGGGACAGCTTGAATTAGTGCAGATTTCCACCAACTGAGCTGATCTGGGCTCTCGAAGTTAAGGACAATACTGTGGTCGGATAGATATTTCCGGGTATCGACATCATTGGGTACGTATGTATGAACCTTACTTCTATCAACCCGAACACCTGTTAAGGTGTTTTCTTTGAAAGAAGCTTCAATGATTTTATCAGGGCTACTGGAAGGAAGTTCAATCGCGCTTTGAAATTCAGAGTAAGTGATTTCAGAAACTTCGTCTATTTCAGGGCTCAGCATGTGCATGAGGCTAAAAAACATAAGAATGACGACGACAAGTGCGACGGCCTTCATGTTCTGAGACTGGTGTGGGGGCTTCATCGACATTAGAACTCCTCTATTTGCTACCACTGAATGTTAGCAACTTGTTTGACTCGTCAGGAAGTTAATCCTGATGAAAATATACCGTATCTTTTTTTCGGTCGTCTTCTTTCAAACCTAAAGATATCCGTTGGAAGAATATGACTCAACTTTATGCTGCTTAAAGTAAATCATTTTCTGAGTTTTGATGACACGCTTTTGATAAATCTATGTGATTTATCAACGGGAATTCGTTTGTAAACTTGAATCTCATGAAAAAGATCATTGAATTCAGTGTGAACGAATACTTGTAAACAAGTGCCTGCAAATCAAAACCAACACTATGGTTAATATAGATGCTTGATACTCTCAAGTAAAACCTTAAAAGAAGTGAAAGTTGTTTTAAAGAAGAGTCAATGTTTTATTTTTGATGATGCATCTTTTTTGATCTGGACGAGTCCAGCAACTTTGCTTATTTTTGAGGAGAGCAGCATGCATCTGATCGAGTATTTTTTCGGAGAGCCATTGTTCCTGAGGGCTCACGATAGCGCTGATAATTTCTCTCGCGACAGACGGCGGTGCTGAACGGATCTCATCAACATGAATGGATGTTCTTCCTTTATACGGAGCTCGCACCCAATCGCATATTTCTTGTGCTTGCTGTGCAGTTCGAGCAATACGCTTGCTTGCCCCAGGGTGCATTTTTTCTAATTTTGGTAGAATTTGATGTCGAATAACATTTCTTGTGTAGTCGTCTTTTTGGTTGCTACTGTCTTCTCGATAATTTTGCTGATGAAGTTGAAGGTAGCTCAAGAGATCTTGTTTGCTGAGCTTTAAGAGGGGCCTCCAGTAAGGTGGGCTATAGGTTCGAAGGCCAGCCATATGACCAGCACTCGTTCCTCGACTTAGTCTTAATAAAGTGTTTTCTGCAATATCATTGCGATGGTGTGCAAGAGCGATAACCCAACCTTGTTGAGCCCATTCTTGAAACCACTGTCTTCTAACTGCACGTGCCCAGGCCTGTATATTGCTTTTTGGAGGGGGTGATGCTTTTAAAATATGAGCTTCAACTTTATTTTGAAACGCAAAATCTTTGATGAAATCCTCATCCTCATCAGACTCTAAACCTCGAAGTTGGTAGTTTACGTGCAAAATACAAATTTTTTTTATGTGCTCGTTGTGTTGAAGTTTGAGAATCCGATGAGCAAGACTGATAGAGTCAGCTCCTCCAGAGCAAGCGATTGCAATATGCTGAAAAGATGTCTTAATTTTTAATTCAAACAAAGAGTTTGAGGAATGTGAAATTTCTTTTTGGCTCAATTTCAAAAGTCTCTTTTGGTGAAAAGTAAAGTCTTCTTTTAATAAAGATACAAAAAAAATTTATGCATCTAACCAAAGTGTCGATGTCTAAAGGGCAAGTTCCAGGTGGAACATGCGCCCGGGAATTTACCACGGGGAACAAAAAGAACCAAGGATCGGAGGTCTAAGATGGGAATGCGTATTCGCACCAATGTTGAGAGCATGAGAGCTCAACGTCATTTGTCTAACAACAACCAAGCAATGGGCAATAGCCTGGAGAAATTATCTTCAGGGTATCGAATTAACAAGTCAGCAGATGATGCGGCGGGTCTTGCTGTATCTGAAAACATGCGAGGCAAGATTAGAGGTTTAAGCCAAGCAAAAAGAAACGCAATGGATGCAAACTCAATGCTGCAAGTTGCAGAAGGTGCGATGAATGAGATGACGAACATCTTTGTCCGCATGAGAGAACTCACTGTTCAAGCAGCGACTGATACTCTTGGAGATCGAGATCGTTCGTTTTTGAATAAAGAATATACACAACTTGCATCGGAAATTGACCGAATTGCCCAGACGACAGAGTTTAATGAAAATAAGTTTTTCGTATCTGACGATGATCGAACTCACTACACAATTCAAGTTGGTACAAATGGTACACCTGTTGATGCCAATATGGACACACTATCGATTGATTTGTCTGGATTAAAATTTACGACAGAAGATTTAGGTATTGGTAAAGGTGCTGAGATTGGGCCGGACATTGATGATTTGTCTTCAGCTCCAGCTCGAGATGAAATTGCAGATAAGTTAGGTGTTTTAGATAAAGCGTTAGGCCGAATTGCTTCAGAGCGCTCTACATTAGGTGCTTTGCAGAGTCGTCTAGGCTCAACTGTGAACAATCTATCTATTTCTATCGAGAACTTAGGGACTGCAAGAAGTCGTATTAAAGATGTCGATTTTGCGAAAGAAACAGCTGAGTTAGCGTCTAATAGAATGATGACTCAATCAAGTCTTTCTGTGCTCTCACAAGCTAACACAATTCCAGATATGGCTCTCAACCTTCTTCGATAAGAAGAGTTGATGATAAAGGAGGATACTTATGGGCTTACATATTAAGACCAACATGGTTGCAGCAAAAACACAAAGACAGTTCGCGATGTCGAATAAGAAGCTCGAAGATTCGATGGAAAGATTGTCTTCAGGACAAAGAATTAATAAATCTGCAGATGATGCAGCGGGTTTGGCGGTTTCTGAGCGTTTAAGGTCAAGAATTCGTTCTCTTGATGTTGCGAAAAGAAACGCAAGTGATGGTGTGAGTTATATTCAAACTGCCGAAGGTGGTTTGAATGAAATTACCAACATTACAATTCGTCTTCGTGAACTGACGTCGCAGGCTGCATCGGATACGCTAGGCAATAGAGAGCGTTCGTTTTTGGATAAAGAGTTTCAACAGCTCCGCCAAGAAGTTAAGAGAATTGTTGATACAACGGAATTTAATGGTACTAAGGTTCTTTCTTCTGAAGACGCTGAGTCTGAAGGAAATATTCAAATCTTTGTTGGTGCCTCAAACAGAGGGAATGACATAGAGGGAAATACTCCAGAGTTTGACGATAACGATCCAGATGTTTTAAATATTGATTTATCTGATCTCCAAAAACTCAACGATGCGATTGGGCGTGTGACCGAAGAAGATATTTCTATTATTCCTCCAAGCAGTGATGGTGGGGCGCAAGACTTAGGCCCAACAGGAACCCATGACTTGATGAATAGGTTGGATAATGCAGTGAATTCAATCTCTTCGTATAGGGCGACTTTAGGTTCTGTACAGGCACGATTGAATTCAACAATTGCAAATATCGAGGTGTCATCTGAAAACTTGAGTGCTGCTCGTAGTCGAATTGTAGATGTTGACTACGCTGGAGAAACAGCCGAGTTTACGAAAGCTCAGATTCTTACAAGAGCTGGTTTGTCGGTGCAATCTCATGCGAATTCTTATCCAGAAATGGTTTTATCTTTGCTCAGATAAAAAAACAGCAATGGTATCAAAAAAAACCAAGACCACCCCTTTAAGGGGTGGTTTTTTGTTCCAATACCACAACCAGGAGGAAGTTGAGGATTTTCTCCATTATTGGGATATAAGCGGTTAATGACAGCTTCGTCATCAATACTGAGGGCAAATGTATTGCTCTCAATTTGATAGCTCATAATAGATTCTGGAACCATAGAGTGCCCTAAGCCTAAGCAGTGTCCAATTTCATGTAAAATTGTTTTCGCTGTGGCAAGGCTCATATCTTTTGCTTCCACCACAGCTGTGCAGTGAAGAGGTTCGCCTGTGAGAGAATCGATCTTATCAAAAGTTGCATACCCAGAAGAAAAGTCTCCTGTTGATGCTTCCTGGAGCTGAATTGTGATGGGAGAAGGAGTACTCTGATGCAAGAGTCTAAGTCGGCTGCCATCAATACTTCCCCATAAAGCAGCAGCAACTTGTACTGTTGGAGTATAGAACGATACTAAGTTCGTATTTCCTTCAATATTATAGAGTATTCCTTGGGGGTATTTCTCGAGGTTCCAAGCTAGAGGGTTTCCGCTAAAATCGACAGGAGTGGGATACGCGTAGACTTGAAAACTTAAGAAAGAACCCATGAAAATCCAACCCAAAAAGGGTAGTGCCAAACTGTAATTCTTTCTGGTGTGACATAAAAATGTGTTGTCATATCGACCCGAAGGCTCCAGGCAAGCTGAAACCCCCATGTTGTTTCGAGGACAGCACCTCCGGTGGAAAGTCCTACTCCAGATTGAAAGAAAGGATGAAAAGGCCATCGTGTATCTCCAATGGGAAAACGTTTGCTTATTAAGGCTCCAACGAGAGGGTAGGATCCCGCAAGTAAAAAGCTATTGCCAAAAATAGAGTACTCATAATTTTTATGTGCTAGTCGAGCCACTGGAGCAAATTGTCCCCCTGCATTTGGAGCATAGGCATCGACTTGAATGGTCATGACAGTGTCAGAAGGGAGTTGAGAAAGATTATATAAAGCGCCTACTACTAAGTATGGGGCTGCAGCGGTTATTGTTCTGTGTGGTGGTATAGGGTTTGCGGTTGCTTTAAAATGATACAAAAAAAAGAGGATCCATGTGTTTTTCATATTTCATAACCTAATTGAATGCTGGTTACTGAAAATGGCCATAAGACTTTAGCGTCGAGTTCAAGTTGAGATCGTCTTCCTATAAACAAAAGATGTTCTATTGAAGCAGTAAAATTTTCAAATTTATATTGGACCTGGATAGTTGATGTGGATCCAAAAACTTGAAATGATGTTTTGGACTGATCAATTTTTCTTTGAACCCAACCGTGAATTTCACCAACGCCAAAGTAAAGATTACAAAAAATTTGTTTATAAGATTGAAAACGATAACCTGCCATAAGATGCTCGCCTGTATCTTGATCTTGAAAATGGGTTGTGTCAAAGAGAGGTCTTTGCCAAATGTATGCGCGAATTGAGAGAGTGTCCTCGTATAAATAAAGAGTCGAAGATACATTATAAGTATAGTGAAAGTATTGACTTGCTGGTTGAGTCATAACTCCATAGCCGGCAGATGTCACTATGGACATCGCAAATGATTGCGCAGCAACCATGAACACACAAATAGTGGTGAAGGTTATTTTTGCCATAAGGACCTTTGATTGTTTTGTCTATGATCTCAGATCATAGACAAGAGAACAAATCTGGTCTTAGGTTCTAATCAAGAAGGTCTGAGATTTGAGATTTAATGCTTTCGGCGAGCTCAAATACATCTTCGTCACTTAGTTTAAAAAATTGTTTGAGCATTTCGAACTTACGTTCATGAATTCTATGGGGATGTAGCATCACCCAATGGGTGAGATAATTTGCAAAAGAAACAACTTCGATCAGGCCCTCATGTGGTTCTAAATCTTGAGATTGCCGTGCCTGCCTATGATGAAAGCGACAAGTTTCTAAGACAAAATCAGGTAAACCCCAAAGAGCTGCGCCAACCTCACCTAAAACAGAATGATCGGTAAGTCCATATTGAATTTCAACTGCAGACCATGTTTTTAAACTGCTATGTGAATACACTTCCTGTGAAATTTGATCTACCTTTTCTGGGAAGCAAAGAGCTGCGACAATTTTTCCTATGTTGGCTAAATATCCCGCTAAGTAAGCTTCGTCTTTAGATATTTGTGGTCGATATCTTTTAGCGACTTCTTCGGCAATTGCAGCACAAATAGCAGAAGGCTTCCAAACAAGGTCAGGGTGAAAGTTTTTTGTTGGAAATTCGAATGTATGAAGAGATGCAGATAAGACAATATCACCAAGAGACTTGGTTCCAATGAAAACCATAGCATGTTCGAGAGATTGAAATGGAGGAGCATGCCGGTCACGGGTTGCTTTGATTCGATTTGCTGTTTTAAAAACATTACTCGCAACAATGGGCTCTTGCTTGACTGTATTTGCAAGAGCTTTTACTGGAGTATCAGGGTCTTGTAAAAGTTGTTGAACCTTCATCACAATAGAGGGGATATGAGGCAGTTGATTTTTCTGTGAAATGAGATTGAAAACACTTCCAGCATCTTTAGACATATGTTTTTCTGGAGAGTACCAATCGAATTTTCCGGCGGGGATCATAAGTGTAGAGTTGCAATCACAGTTAAACCATAAGTTTTTCCCTGAGCAAACTCGCCATCTAGAAGTCCCTGTTAAATAATCAGACTCTGTGCGAAAAACTCTTCCACAGCTTTTACAATCTTTTTGTATAGTCGTAGACAAAGCGACCTCCATAGCTACGTCATCGGGTATTTTTACTATGGGCTGAGCTTTTGTTCGCTAAGTTTCTGAAAAGATAAAACTTTATTTCCCAAACTTTAAACAGCACTTGGTGTTTGTAAATGTTTTCTCATGTTAAAGTGATTTTAGTGCTTGCTCTTTAAAGGAGATGCTGTGAAATTTTTGAAAAAAAGTATGTTTTTATCTTTTGTTACTAGTTTGTTATGTTTTTTGCTTTCTCAAATAAGCGTTGCTAGCTCAGTGCCTGTAGCGCAAGCGCTGCAAAAATTAAAATTATATGGAAAAAAATTAGAAGATAAAGAATACGTAAATTTTGAATTTCAGCAAGAAGTTTATCGTGCAAGCCGCAAACGTACGGTAAAAAGTAGTGGGCGTGCTTTATTTGCAAAACCGAATAAATTTCGATGGACTTTTGATAAACCGGGCATGGGGGAATGGATATTTGATGGGAAAATGCTATTTCATCACCATGCGGAACAAAAAAAAGCAAAATCTTACAGCTTAACTTCAGGTCATATGCATGAATTTAAAAGGTTAGTGCACATGGTGCTGGATACAACTCAACTTTTAAAGGAGTTTGAATTAAGGTCAGCAAATGAAAAATCAGGACTTTTTAGTTTTTTTCTTGTGCCTTATAAGAAGAAAAATATGGATTCGCTTGAGCTGAAATATGATCACAATCAGAGTTATCTTAAGGAGGTTGTTATGATACTAAATGGTGGTAATACAACAACTTTATTTTTCTCAAAACCAGATTTCAAGCCTTTTTCAGTCTCAAAATTTGATTTGGATAAACGAGTGAAAATTATAAAATCTTTATGATGGTGTAAAAAAAATTGTCAAGTTGTGTGATTTTTATCCGATTCTTTTTAAGTTGTTTTTAGAAAGAGGTCGAGATGGACCATCAGCAAGTTGTTCGTTGGGAAGAGTTTGATAAAATTCATGTTGTTCGCCGTTTAAAACAACTTATAGCACGTTGGTGGCGAGTTCAGATTAACTTTACAGATGAAAAAGGTTTTTTGAGAGGTGTCCCAGAAGGGAGATTTTTTAACCCTTTGAATGATGTCTGTCAAAAGTTTACCGATGATGTTAAGGGATATCAGCACTGTATAGGAAGTGTTCGTGATACAGCTGCTCACACACGGGCATCGAAAACAACTCGTATGGATACTTGCCATGCAGGATTTTCGACTCTATCTGTTCCTATTGAAATTGAAAACCAATATCTTGGGTGTGTTTTTGGAGATGGGTTTTTAATCGAAGAGTCAAAAACTTCTCAAATTATTAAAATTAAAAATGCATTTTTAAAATCATTTCCGACTGAGCTCGATTGCGATAAATGGATTGATTCTATTCCTATTCTTTCGTCAAAAGATGTTGAGAATCTCACTGAATTAATTCATATGGTTGTTGAAGAAATTTTAATGGCTCAAGTCAATATTCATTACGCTGAAGAAAAAGTAGAAAAATTACAGTCGGAATTAGGAGAGAGATATAGTTTCCACAGTATGGTTGGAAAATCATCACCTATGCAACAGCTGTACAAATTAATAGAAAGAGTTTGTGAATCGAGCGCAATTGTTCTTATACAAGGTGAAAATGGAACAGGGAAAGAACTGATAGCAAAAGCTTTGCATTATAATTCACCACGAAAAAAAGAAAATTTTCTTGCTGTGAATTGTGGGGCTTTCAATGAAAATTTACTAGAATCAGAATTATTCGGGCATGCAAAAGGCGCGTTTACTGGTGCTATCAAAGAAAAACAGGGTTTGTTTGCTTCTGCGCATAAAGGAACTCTTTTTTTAGATGAAATTGGAGAAACATCTCTTTCAATGCAGGTAAAACTTCTACGTGTTCTGCAAGAAGGCACTTATACTCCAGTAGGAAGCACGCAAACTTTAAAGTCTCAAGCCAGGATTGTGTGCGCTACAAATAGAGATTTGCAAGCAATGGTTGTAGATAAAACATTTCGTGAAGACTTATTTTATAGATTAAATGTGATTAATTTATCTGTGCCAGCTTTAAGAGATCGATCTGAAGATATTCCTTTGTTGACAGAAAAATTTTTGAAAAATTATGCAGAAAAAAATAAAGAAGAACAGAGACGTTTAGATCAAAGCTGCGTGCAAATTTTTTTAAGTTACGAATGGCCGGGTAACGTGCGAGAGCTAGAAAATGAGATAGAAAGATTATGTGTATTATCTCAATCAGGAGAAGAATTGAGTAAAGATCTCATTTCCCCGCGGATTTTAACTTATAAGTCCTCTTTGTCTGCAGGAAAAAAAGAAAGAGATCATAAATTTCTTTCTTTGAAAGATGCTATACAAGACTTAGAAAAAGAAATGATTGAATCAGGCCTACAAAGAACTCGTTATAATAAATCACAGTTAGCACGAGAATTAGGTATTAGTAGAGCTTCTTTGATTACAAAAGTAGAACGTTATGGGTTAGATAAAAGAAATTTTTCAGAAAAGTAAGCATGTTGTTTTTTTAAATATTTTTTCTTTAGAGAAAAGATAAATCCTAGGGGATGACTGCAAAAATTCACCTGATTTCGCAGGCCTTAAAAGTATCGATTCTCCTTTTTTAACAGAATTATTTTTGTCAAAAAGTGGAGTTTGTACTTCACCAAAACCTTCTTGTTTTAAAGGTCTCAAATGACAAGGATATGCAACAACTGGCGTTCGATCTTCTCCAATGGCTCCGCTGGCTGTATACCCTCCACCTTGGCAAGTAATTATACCTGACGAGGGGGTTCTTGTGGCTGTTACTCCACAAAAAACAGCAGGTTTCCCCCATCTGTGTCGATAACGATCAAATAAATGAGGTTGCAATAACCCTGATCCAATGGTGATTTCATTAATAGAAGTGTCCTTTAATGATTGAATCAAACTTCCTGTCCCACCTCCGTTGTGAATGAAATTATCATTGCGGCAAGGTGATTCGTTTTTTATAAGATCTCTTATTTCTTTTGCATGTTTTTTTGCGTAAATTTTGAACAATCCCAGAGCTAGAGATTTTGTTTTTTGATTCTTATTAAAATCTGTTAACCCTGCGATGTGTGCGTCATAGGTCATGACACCTTTTAATTCTAATTTTTTATATTTTTTTAGTTCTTTAAGTAGATTTTTAAAACCGATCAATGCGTGAGCGGGGGATCTACGTACGCCTAGATGGATAGTATGATTAAGAATCTTTTTACGGATAGAAATATCAATATCAAAGCAAATATGAAGACTTTCCTCTAATGTCCACCATTTTTGATAGGCTCGCATTCCCTCAGGATCATCGATCATCACGATAACTTTAACACCTTTTTCATAGCATTGAATGATGGCTTCCATAGCTTTTTGAGAGTGTAATGGATATGCGAGTAAAATATTCTGAAAACCATTTTCTACGAGTTTCAAAGTTTCCCATGGATCATAACTCATAATTCCGATGACCTCAGGGCGTTGCAATGCTTTTTCTAAAAGAAGGGGAATGCGTATGGATTTAGATGCTATGCGTATTTTTTTATTAAATTTATTTGCATGCTCACAGCAAAAATCTAGGTTTTCTTCAAATATTTCTTCACTTATAATTGCAGAGGGAAGAGGGATAGAAGAAGAATTTTTTGATAAATCTTTTAAGAAATCATTATGAGTTTTTGTTTTTTGAGGCCAAATATTCAAGATATATCCCGTGTTTTATAAATTTTAATTTAGATAAAAATTGTTTCCCATAATAACCTGTAAGCATATATTTGGAGTGTTTGAATTGCTGAGGAGTTGAGGGAAACCAATTAACTTCAGTTTTTTTAGAATTTGAGTCTTTTAATATTGATTTGATATGTGTGAATCCATGCAGCCCATGCAAGCCTTTGTGTCGCCCAAACCCACTTCTTCGAGTGCCGCCAAAGGGAAGATTATGATTACCTTCTGATGCCATAACATTATTTATAGAAAGGCTTCCTACTTTTAATCTTCTAGAAAAATAATTTATTTTTTCTTTATTTGATCCCCAAATACTAGCAGATAAGCCATAGTGAGTGCTGTGAATATGTTTAATAACTTCTTCTGATGATTGAAAAGAGATAAGTGGAATTATAGGACCAAAAGTTTCCTCTTTCATGATCAACATATCAAAAGAAATATTCTCAATAATAATAGGATGTATAAGAGGGTTTTTTTTATCCCATTCTTTCCCGTATAAAATATGAGCGCCTTTTTTTATAGCGTCTTCAAGTTGAATACGAATTTTTTCTATCTGTTTAGGAAGTAATATGGGTCCATAGTCATAAGTGTGATTTTTGTTATGTCGTTCATCTCCAACTTGAATTAATTTTGCTTGATGAATAATTTTATTTTTAAATTCATTGAAGATATTTTGATGAATAAAAACAATTTCTACGGACGAGCAAGCTTGCCCTGATGTGACGCAACTTCCCCATAAAATCCCAGGAACAGCCCTAGATAGTTGAGCATCGGATAAGACAATAGCAGCGTCTTTACCACCAAGTTCAAGTTCTACTGGTATAAGTTTTTCGCTAGCTTGTTTTAATATTTTTGTGGCAGTGGACTCACTGCCAGTAAAAAATATTTTTTCAGGTCGAGATGCGATGATTTCTTCAGCAACATGGCCATCTCCATAGAAAAAATAGGCAGAGTTCTTTGGTAATATATTTATTATTTCATTCATCAGGCTTTGTAAAGGAGTCCACTCTGATGGTTTGACAAGAGTTTGGTTCCCGCATAAAAAAGAAGTTGTGAGAGTTTGTATAGCTTGATAAAAAGGGTAGTTCCAAGCTGTTATGATCAAAACTCTTCCAAGAGGTTCGAAAGATATCGATGAAGTCTTGCCAAACATCATCATTGGTGTAGCAACTTTTTTAGTTTTTAATTGGTTTTTAACTCCAATAAGCCACTTTATATTTTCTAGAGCAGAAAATATTTCTGTAAAGACAATCTCATTGCGACTTTTACCAGTTTCTTTTTGGATGTGGTTGATAATATGATCCATGTTTTCTAGGATCCATGTGTGAATAATTTGTAAATATTGGACACGTTGAGACAAAGATGGGGGGGTGTATGGCTCTATAGAAAATTTTTCTAACAAAAAATTGTTTTTTTCTTGAGAGTGAGGATTAAGATCTTTTTTTATAGCGTTACTATATTTATTTTCACTTTTTTGTGTTGTTTGAATGCTCGATTCCCATCCCATTTTTTTATAAATTTTATCATGAGCTTTTGAGTGTGGCTGATGAGTATAATAAAGGGTGTAGGTCACTCCTCGGAGACCCATTAAAATTTTACGAGACGTAACTCCTATAATATCTTCTCTTTTCCTTTTTCGATGCAATGATTTTAAGGTAGAGTGTAAAATAAACATAGGTATAAAAGATAAGGTGAAGAGTAAAATCTTTAGCCCAAATCTATCAGTAGAGTTCATTGCATTGAGCATAGTTTCAATTGAAGATTGTTTTTCAGCTTCTTGAAAAGAGGGCATTGATTTGTTTGTTGGGAGTAAACATTGTCCAACTTTACATAGACCAAGATGTTGTCTTTGGCTGAAAAGATGTAATTTTTTCATGAAAAACTCCTGATAACAGATTGTGAAGCCATCGATGATAAAGCCATGACAGTAAGGCTGGGATTTATACCTGGAGCGCAAGGGAAAATACTTGAATCTGCGCAAAAAATATTCTTATGATGATGCAATTGGAAATTTTCATTAACAACCGATTGTTGATCATCTGATCCTATGCGACACCCGCCCATGAGATGAAGGCTGATAGCCATATCACTTTTGGTTGTTTGTAAACATCCTGATTCATGATAAATTTTATCAATAATTTTAAATCCTTCATTGCGTTTTTTTAAGTCTTCATTTGAGATGTTTTTTAGTATCGTGACTTTTCCGCGATGTGTTTTGATTTCCCCAGGAGTCGTGTCTCTTATTGCAACTTCAATACAAGCTGTGTGAGAAAGATGAGTCATCCATTCTTGATGGTTAAGCCCATGTTTTGGTATGATCATCGAAAGAGCAACAGGTCCTGCAAAAACATTTTCGAGTTTAAAGCCTTTTTCACGGAACTGAGGATCGTTAGATTTGTATGTCTGAAGAGGTCCCTCAAAAGACCTTATTTTTTCTGCATATCGAGCTAATGTAAGCCATTGTGGGTGATTATAAAAATGGTGGCCTATACTTTTTATTTTTTTATTGAAATGAGACGATTGTAATATTTTAGTATTTCCAATTGAACCTGCTGCAAGAATGAGCCGAGGAGCAGTAAATTCTTCAGTGTGACCAAGAGAGTTTCTTCCTTGGACGGTCACGTGATCTTGATAATGCTTAATGTTGGAGACTGTAAACCCTGTATATAACCAAGAATGCGATGAAAGAGCTTCTCCTAATACAGAGTCGAGCATAGACTGCTTGCTGCCAATTTTACAGCCACCAAGACATTCTATGCAATCATTACCATCTTGATATTGGCAATTTTTTTGAGCTCTTAATAGTGAGCCATATTTATACCCTTGACTTTTTAGGCCTTCTTTAAAAATAGAAGCGTTTTTATTTGCGTATTTTTCGGGAATAGTCTCAGTGTGGATTTGGTTGAGTACTTTTTTGTAATATGGATCTATGGATTTAGAATTAAAAAAAGAGATGCCAGAATCTTCAGTAAATAGCTCCCATGCCATTTGATCAAAACGGTCTAAAAGACCTCCGTTAATTACAGATCCACCACCTACAACTTTGGGTCTAAGGAGTGCTAAATTCATATCTGAATTAAATTCAGCGCCTCCATCCCAAAACATATGGCTATTCATTTCCAGTTCATGTTTGGGGTATGTACGCGGCGTATAAGCAAGGCCTGATTCAAGAATAAGGCACCTCAGCCCAGCCTCAGTCAACTCTCTTGCAAAAAAAGACCCAGATATTCCGGAACCAATGATAATGGCATCCCATTGCATAGTATGGCTCTTTATAATGAATGATCGTTGCATTTTAACATGGACTTACCATTGTGTGTATCTTTGCAAAACCTTTTTTATATGATGATCTTTTGTCTGCTATTCTTGAGAAGACTATAAAGGGGTTTATAATGATGTCGTCTCAATCTTTCTGGAGTGTCATTCCTCGATTAGGATCTTGGAAACTGTGTTTAAGAGCGAGTGTTTTTTTATTTTGGGTTTATTTTATTGTTTCTCTTCTCTCTTTTCATCCCTTGGATAGTTCGTATTTTAGTGTTTCATATCCGATAAGAGACACCATGAATTATGGAGGGGTGCTAGGCGCTTGGTTGGCATCGTGGGTTGTTTATACAACTGGCTTTTCTATATTTTTATTTTTATTAGCAATTCCTGGAATGATGATCAGAAAATATAGAAAAATATCAATCACCTTTTATCTTAGTGTCCCATTTGTTTTTATGTTTATAACGAGTTTGTTTCAATTCTCTTTTTTATATCGTGGGTACCCAATTTTATTGGGAGGTGTTTATGGGTATGAAGCCTCAAAAAATTTAGTGCATATATTGGGTTTTTTCGGTTTTTGGATTTTTAATATGACGATTTTTATTTTACCTTGGATTTTTTGCTATAAAAATAATCTTAAAAAAATTCTTATAAAAACTTTCCAATTTTCAACAAGAAGGCCACATCTTTTGCAGAAAAGTTCAACTGTGCCCACTGAAAATATTGTACAACCTTATTCAAAAGATGATTATTGGTCAGGGCCAAGGCAAATGCTGAAAAAATCAGAAACAACCTCTGTTCAAAATCGATCAGAGCTTGAGCAAACAAGTCAAAAAATTGTTGAAATATTAAAAGATTTTAATATAGAAGGAGAAGTCATTGGCTATGAGTGTGGGCCTGTTGTTGCAACATATCATTTTCAGCTTGCTCCAGGTATAAGGCAAGCCAAGGTTCAGACAATTTCTGATGATTTGGCTCTTTGTTTAAGAGTTGAATCTGTTTTTATATCTGCATTAGCTGAAAAAAAATCAATAGGTATTCAAGTCCCTCATCAGCAAAGAGAACTGGTGTGTTTAGGTGATTTATTGGATATTGCTGACTTTGATCATGGTTCTCCATTATTAGTATGCTTAGGACGAGCAGCAAGCGGCAAACCTGTGACCGTTGATTTAGCTGAAATGCCGCATTTATTGATTGCTGGAGCAACAGGTTCAGGGAAATCAGTAGGGATTAATACTCTTTTAATTAGTTTATTGATGAGGGCTTCCCCTGAAGATCTTCAGATGATTCTCATTGATCCTAAACAGCTTGAACTTGCTATGTATGAGGGAATTCCTCATTTGCTTATGCCCGTATTAACAGATCCACAAAAAGCAACCGTTGCATTAAGATGGGTCGTGAAAGAAATGGAAAGAAGATATAGTGTCTTACAACAAGCGGGTGTTCGCAATATACAATCATTTAAAACAAACCCCACAGAATCTATGCCATATTTATTGGTTGTCATTGATGAGCTCGCAGATTTGATGTTAACTGCTTCTGCAGACATTGAGCTCTTGATTCAAAGATTAGCTCAAAAAGCGAGAGCTTGTGGTATTCATATGGTGCTTGCAACACAAAGACCCTCTGTGGATGTTATTACAGGTGTGATTAAAGCAAATCTACCATCAAGAATTGCGTATCAAGTTTTTTCTAGGCATGACAGTCGAACTATTTTAGATCAAATAGGAGCAGAGAACTTACTGGGTAAAGGAGATCTCTTGCTTATGACCCCAGGGAAAAAGAATCCTGAAAGGATTCAAAGTGCTTTTGTATCAGATGAAGAAGTTTTAAAGGTGATAGGTGAGCTTAAAACGTCTGAAATGAAGGCTGAATCTGAAGCTCTGCAGTGGATTGAGAAATATGAAGACCAAAGTGGTAAAAAATCTAAATCAAAATTAAATTCTGCAGATATTGAGTGATGTCGTCATTGAAGAGATTTTAAAATTCTTTCAGAGAACTTTTCTAATGAAAAATTTTCTTGTGCTTGACTTGCTCTTTCATTACGTGTTTCCAAGTTCTCTTGTTGATATTTATGAAAATAATCTGCTATAAACATAGCTCTTTCGTGGTGCGGGATATGTTTCCATGATGCTCCAAAATCTTTTTCTATAAGCGTTTCTTCTAAGCTTCCGACCCCTGAAGTTAAGACTGGGCAACCGCACATTAAAAATTCTTGAGCAACGCGGCATATGACTTCAGATCCAAGGCTGGAGACAACTCCAACAACAGCATTTCTCATGATTTCATTTTTATTTTCAATAATTTTTGTCGTAATGACTACGTTCTGAGCAATATTAAGATCATTAGATTTTTTGATAATTTCATTTGCTGTTGTGTTTTTCTCTTCTCCAATAATTTTTAGGATTGTATTTTTTGGCATTCCAAATTTAAAGCTTTGAGCAAATATTTCTAAAAATTCTTTATGACCTTTCACTGGATCGAGGCGTCCAAAGATTAAAAGATAAGGAGGGTGTTGTTTCTTCTGTGTGAAAGTGTGCAAATTTTGAACATCAAGGCCTAGAGGAATTGAAATAACTCTTTCTGGATAAGGATCGATGCCTTTTATTTTTTCAGCAATAGCATTTGATGGTGTTATTAATCTTCTTGTTTTTATATGGGATAAGAAATGTCTAATTTTATTTTGCTTGCGATCTTCACCGATAAATCTGATGATGTGCTGGTGATTTGTTATGTGTGCTAAAAATTCTTCTTGCCCTCCATAAGTAAATACAAGATCGGATTTAGTTTTGCGAATTTGAAAAAAAGAATATAGTCGTGGATTAAAGTTTTTGAGTTCTTTGACTTCAATTTTTAATTCTTTAAAGCGTTTCGCAGCAGGTGATTTTTCTAAACAAAATACGACTTGATGATGTTGTGTTTTGAGTAAAGATTGAGCGCAGCGCACCGCATATTCTGTGATAGCGGAATTCCATCTATTTGAAATTAAATGAAGTATTTTCATAGATATCTTTCCATTTCATGAAGTTTTGAAAATTTAGTCCAGGCATAAAAACTACTAATCATGGCATAAGTATAGCCACGAGAACCGTCAAGAAAACCCAAACGAAGAATGTATCTATTGATAAATTCAATCCAAAATCTTAGCCAAAAATTTACTGTTGTGCATTTTCTTTTGTTTGTATAGTGATTTTTTGCGACAAGTTGTGTGTATTTATTAAATCTTTCAAAGTAGTCGCAGAGATTTGTATAACTATAATGCCATAGAACACCTTGAATATGAGATATTTTCCCAGATATGATAAGTTTTTCATGAATAGGATGTTGATAAAGGCTATTTTCTTTTTTAAAAAGTCGTATAACAAGATCTGAAGTCCTACCAAAGTTCATTTTTTTTCCTTGGAAAACTAATTTTCTTTTAATACTAAATCCTTGAAGGTGTATAGGAGGATTTGACATGATTTTTGCAATTGATTTTTTGAGTTGATCATCTAAAACTTCGTCGGCATCAATCATAAAAATCCAGGGTGTTTTTGCTATTTTTATTGCTGCGTTTCTTTGTTGTGAGTAATCATCAAATTTACGTTTTCTGATATGTGCAGAGAATTTGGCAGCAATATGTGTTGTTTGATCTGTACTTCCAGAGTCAAGTATTAAGATGTTACTTCCAGAAGGTAAAGAAGATAGGCATCTTTCGATATTACGTTGTTCATTATATGTGATTAATACAAATGTAAGATTAGAGAAACTCATGTGTCATACCTCATCTTATGGATTTTTTGAGGTTATCATATATTTGATTTTTTTCGTCGAAAAGTATCTTGGTTTAAAAAATGATAAAAACACATTTCGTTTTAGAATAAATTATTTTTTAGAATGTTATTTAAAAAATTTCACATGGGTGAAAATATTGCACGTTTTTAGATGTTGTTTTCTAATAGAAATTATTTTGATCTCATTTTTTTAAAAAATGCCTAGACTCTTTGTTTTCTTAAATGCTTTTGGTATGGCTTGCAGTTTTTAGCTGCTCATCATACTTTTGTTGAGGATATAGAGAAAAGAGTCTAAATAGCCTCGATAAAGGATATAGCGTTATGAACCAGCTTAAAAAAACAGCATTAACAGATTGGCATACAAAAGAAGGAGCTGTGATGGCTCCATTTGCTGGTTGGAATATGCCGTTGCGTTATTCAAGTGTAATTAAAGAGCATCACGCTGTGCGTCAAAACGCTGGGGTTTTTGATGTTAGTCATATGGGTGAATTTATTGTCTCAGGTGATGATACTATGCGTTTTTTACAGAGCGTGACTATCAATGATATTACCAAGCTCAGTGTTGGTGAGGGGCAATACACAGCGATGTGCCAACAAGATGGAGGTATGATTGATGATTTGATTTTATATCGTGTCGCATGTAATGAAGTCTTATTGTGTGTGAATGCAAGTAATATTCAAAAAGATTTTGATTGGTTACAGAGTCATATTAAGTCTTTTAATGTTTCTTTAAAGGATGAGTCACCTGAGTGGTCTCAAATTGCTTTGCAAGGACCCGCGAGTATTGAGTGTCTTCAAAAAGCAACAGGTATGCAAGCTGAATTGAAGTATATGGAAATTCAAAATTTCACTTGGAATCAAGAAAATACTTTCATAGCACGTACAGGTTACACCGGAGAGCAAGGTATAGAATGGTATCTTCCTCATAGTGTCGCGCTGGCAGCTTGGGAAGCTCTTGTTGGAGCGGGAGCTTCTCCAATTGGTTTAGGTGCTCGCGACACACTCCGCTTAGAAGCTTGTTACTTGCTGTATGGACAAGATATGAACGAAGCAACCTCAGCATTAGAGGCTGGTCTTGGATGGGCAACAAAGCTCGAGTATGATTTTGTAGGGCAAGCAACCTTAAAAAAGCAAAAAGAAGAAGGTGTTAGGAGGCGTATTGTCGCGTTCCAAATGCAAGACAGAGGAGTTCCTCGGGCTGGTATGGAGGTCTATCAAGGTATGGAAAAAGTTGGTGTCGTGACGAGTGGATCTGTGTTACCAAGCTTAGATGCTTTTGGTGGGTTATTGATGTTGGACCGTTCTGTTAAGATAAATGAAGACGTTTTGGTTGATGTTCGTGGTCGAAAAATAAGTGCCAAAATCATGAAAAAACCGATGTATCAAGCTCGATTGTAAGGAGAGAACAATGAATTTACCAACTGAACTACACTACACAAAAGATCATGAGTGGGTGAGTGCAACTTCTGGTGAAGTTATGATTGGTGTTTCAGCATTTGCTATTGAACAGCTCGGCGATATTGTCCATGTGGATTTGCCGTCGGTTGGAGATGAGCTTGTGGCTGGAGACCCTTTTGGAAGTATTGAATCGACTAAAACGGTTTCAGATCTTTACTCCCCGGGAAATGGTATTGTGACAGCGGTTCACGATAGTATTTTAGAAAATCCTGAAAAATTACAAGAAGACGCCTATCATGAAGGCTGGCTTGTTAAAATTAAGCTTTCAGAATCTATTGATGGCGCTATGTCATCAACAGATTATGAAGCTTATCTACAAGATTCTTAAATTGCGTTGTGCAATTTAAGAATCCTCATGAAGAATCGAGTCGTCACAAGAACAAATAAGGTTTCGATCACCGTAAGCTTCGTCTATTCGTGCGCAGCTTGGCCAGACTTTATGAGTTTTTGTAGACTCGGTAGGAAAAACAGCTGTTTCACGACTGTAGCTATGCTTCCAATCTTGAACAAGAGAATGTAAGGTATGAGGTGCGTTGACCAGCACGTTGTCGTCTTTTGCAGCTCGGCCTTCTTCAATCTCTTTTATTTCTTTTCTAATTTGAATCATGGCATCACAGAATCGGTCGATTTCTTCAAGGTTCTCACTTTCTGTAGGTTCAACCATCATGGTGCCAGCAACAGGAAAAGATACTGTTGGTGCGTGAAAACCATAGTCCATCAGTCGTTTTGCAATGTCTGTGACTTGAATGTTTGCTGTTTTTTGGAAAGGCCGCATATCTAAAATGCATTCGTGAGCGACGCGATTGTTTTTTCCTGTGAATAACAAATCATAGTGTTTTTTCAGTCGATTGGCCATGTAGTTTGCGCTAAGTATAGAGATTTGAGATGCTTTTTTAAGCCCATCAGCACCCATCATACGAATATAAGACCAACTAATAGGTAGGACACCAGCACTTCCAAAAGGAGCTGATGTGATTGGTGCAATAGCTTGGTTGTTTGGAGTGATTTCTGTAGTGGGAAGAAAAGGTTGTAAATGCTTTTTAACACCGACAGGCCCAACGCCGGGCCCACCACCCCCGTGAGGGATACTAAAAGTTTTATGGAGATTAAGGTGACAAACGTCAGCGCCGTAATGACCAGGAAAGCAAAGTCCGACTTGTGCATTCATGTTTGCCCCATCTAAGTATACTTGCCCACCATGCTGATGAATTAATTCACACACTTCAGTGATATGTTCTTCAAAAACACCGTGGGTAGATGGATAGGTGATCATGAGAGCGCCAAGAGAATCATGATACTTTACGCAGAGGCTTTGGAGGTGCTTAAGGTCGATATTTCCATTGTCTTCACATTGTATGGGGATCACCTTAAACCCCGCCATCATAGCACTGGCAGGGTTAGTTCCGTGTGCTGATTTAGGGATGAGGCAGATGTTTCTTTGGTGTTGTCCTTGTGATTGTTGCCAAGCCTTGATCATGAGAAGGCCTGTGTATTCGCCTTGAGCCCCAGAGTTAGGTTGAATACTCATGGCGTCAAACCCAGTAATCGCTGCTAGGTCGTTTTCGAGCTCTTGGATTAACTGGAGCCATCCTTTCGTTTGTGAACGAGGAGCATATGGGTGGATGTTGCAAAGCTCTGGCCAAGTGATTGGTGTGAGTGCAGCTGCAGGGTTGAGTTTCATGGTACAAGATCCTAGTGGGATCATACTATGTGTCAGAGAGATATCTTTATTCTCAAGGTGTTTGAGATATCTCATCATGGCTGTTTCGCTTTGGTGTTTGTGAAAAACGTGTTGAGTGAGAAAAGCCGAAGATCTTTGATGTTTAATGTCTACATTTTGAGGTTCTGGCGGTGTTTGTGTGGTTTTAATATTAAAAATATTTAAAATTTGACATAAATCTTCAAAAGTCGTGGTTTCATCGACAGAAATACTGACAGCTTTTTCAAAGTATCTAAAATTAAAACCATGCTGTTCTGCGATGGTTTGTAGGACTGCAGTGTTTTTATATGGAATATAAACTGTGTCGAAAAATTGAGTGTGTTGACAAGGGATGTGATGATGCTCTAGTTGATCAGCTAAAAATTTTGCATAACTGTGAATGCGTAGAGCAATGTTTTTTAATCCCTTTGGTCCATGCCAGACTGCATACATACCTGCGATGTTTGCAAGCAAAGCCTGAGCTGTGCAGATGTTGCTTGTCGCTTTCTCACGGCGAATGTGTTGCTCACGAGTTTGCAAAGCAAGTCTGCGTGCAGGTTTCCCTTCTCTATCCTTAGAGAGTCCTACAATGCGGCCGGGTATAAGGCGTTTGTGGGCCTCTTTTGTAGCAAAATAAGCAGCGTGAGGTCCTCCGAAGCCATAAGGGACTCCAAATCTTTGTGTGTTGCCTACAGCGATATCCGCTCCTAGCTCAGCAGGGCTTTTTATCAGCGTGAGAGCAAGAATATCTGCTACGAGGATAACGAAGCAGTCATGATTTTTTGCTTGCTCAATGAGTAAGTGGAGGTCTTCAATAGATCCTTCGGTGTCAGGGTATTGAATCACAATACTGTCGTATTTTTCTGCTTGAAAGTTGTGAAAATTATCTACATCACAGGCAATATCAGCTCCGTCACATCTTCCTTGGGTGACTGCTATATTTTGAGGATGAAGCTTATCTGATAAAAAGGTTCGGCCCTTTGACTTTTTTTTGGCTCTTTGTGCTAGAAACACCGCTTCGGCAGTAGCTGTGCCCTCATCGAGTAAAGAGGCGTTTGCAATTGGAAGGCCTGTAAGCTCGGTAATCACAGTTTGAAAGTTCATTAAAGCTTCAAGGCGCCCTTGGGCGATTTCAGCTTGATATGGAGTATATTGTGTGTACCACCCTGGATTTTCCAGAAGATTTCGGCGGATGACAGCAGGAGTTTCTGTGCCAGAATAACCTTGGCCGATAAAGTTTTTAAAATTTTCATTTTGACTGGCTCTATCTCGAATCGCTGCCATGGATTCTTCTTCTGAGAGTGCTGTGATCTGAGGTTGATGATCTGTTTGGATGCTTTTAGGGAGTGTTTGGGTAACAAGCTCTGCAAGTGAATTTATACCCAAGGATTGAAGCATCTTGCTTTGTTCTTCGGAAGAAGGGCCAATATGTCTTGTTTCAAAAGATCGATATGTCATGAAGTCCGCCTACAGCTAAAAATTAGCTTTATCATACAGCCTTGCGCTTAGACATGGAAACCTTGGGGTCGATTGAATTCGTAAGATTTAAAAAATGCGTTTTTTGCGCTTAGAGGAAGGTAAAATTTTGAGTTGTTCACGATATTTGGCAACAGTTCTACGTGCTATTTCCAAGCCTTGCTCTTTAAGGTGATTGGAAATCCATTGATCAGAGTAGGGTTTTTGTGAGTTTTCTTTTTGTATGACAAGTCGAATCATTTCTCGAATAGATTCGCTTGCAACTTCTGTTCCATCTGTACGACTTGTTCCCCCTCCAAAAAAGTATTTAAGTTCAAAAACACCCCGTGGTGTGTGAATATACTTATGGCTGGTGACACGACTGACAGTAGATTCATGCATTTCTATGTCGTCGGCCACATCCTTAAGAATCATCGGTGAGAGAAATTGAATACCATGTTCGAAGAACTTTTCTTGTCGCTCGACAATTCGAGTTGCAACTTTAAAAATTGTTTGTTGGCGCTGTTCTAAGCTTTTAATAAGCCAATTTGCTGATTTAACTTTTTCATTGATAAATGTTTTGTCGTCTTTATTTTTAGGATTTAACTTATCAAAATACTCACTGATTCTGAGGTGTGGTAAACCGTCATCGTTTAAAGACACGACCCATTGTCCACTGAGTTTAAAAACATAAACATCTGGAATGATGTAAAGTGTTGGATCTTTTTGAAAGTCCCTACCTGGGAAAGGATCTAAATCTGCAAGCAACCCAAGAGCTTCAGTAAGTTCGCTATCTGAGATTTGGAGTGGTTTTTTTAAGTTTTGCAGGCACCCAGATTCGATGTCTGTCATGTGGTGTTCTAAGAGAAGATGAACTAAAGGGTTACGAATTTGAAAGTGACGAGCTTGATTTTTTAAGCATTCTTGCAAGTTGCGAGCGGCAATTCCTGGAGGGTCAAATCTTTGAATTGTATCTAGAACACCTTCAACTGAGACGAGATTTTGGTGGCATGTTTTGCAGAGCTCTTCTGTGGTCATATCGAGATAACCACGCTCATTGATATTGCCTATGACCATCTCAGCGATTTTTAATTCGTCGTCAGAGAAATCAATTTCAGCTAATTGATCCTGTAGGTATTCACTGAGATTTTTGCCTCTTGTGACGACATTTTCATAATTAAAGGTTTCGTCATTATTGTTGGATTTTTGAGAAGCAGGAGCCACGTTTTCTTTGATACGAGCGAGAGCTTCCCAGTCGACTTCATTTGGTTTGTCATCTGCCGAATCCATCATAGTTGACGCAGAAGCGAGGTTTTCGCTCATGATCTCTTCGGTGGTGCGTTCTTTTAAAATTTCAGTTTGTCGAATCTCTTCATTAGATTCTTGAAAACCTTCTTCTAACGCAGGGTTCTCAAGAAGTTGCTCATTGATGTATTGTTCGAGTTCGAGGCGAGAGAGCTGCAAAAGCTTGATGGCTTGCTGTAGCTGTGGAGTCATTAAAAGCTGTTGACCAAGCTTTAAATTTTGACGAATATCCAAAACCATAAGTTACCTTTGAAAATTAGAACCGAGATAAGTTTCTTGCACAATCGGACTTGCGTAAATATCTTCAGGGCTACCTTCAGCTATGATTTTTCCAGCCGACAATACGTATGAACGATCACAACTGCCAAGAGTTTCACGAACATTATGATCTGTGATTAGAATCCCCATCCCATCATCTCTTAAGTTTCGAATAATGTTTTGAATTTCCTGTACAGTGAGAGGGTCAACCCCAGCAAAAGGCTCGTCTAATAACAAAAACGAGGGGTTGATGATCAAGGAGCGAGCAATTTCCACGCGACGTCTTTCTCCACCGGATAATGCAGCGCCAAGGCTTTGTGCTACGTGTTCAATTTGGAATTTTTGCAGCAGGTCTTGCACACGAGGTTTTTGTTCAGATTTTGGAAGCCCAACGACTTGTGTGATGGCTAAAAGATTATCGTATACAGTAAGCTTTTTAAAAATAGAGCTATTTTGTGGGAGATAACTAATTCCGTGTTTTGCCCGTGTATGCATAGGAAGGCTTGTGAGGAGCTTGTCGCCTAAAGTGACCTTTCCTTGGTCGGGAAAAAGGAGCCCGACGACCATATAAAAACTAGTTGTTTTGCCAGCGCCATTTGGTCCAAGAAGGCCCACGACTTCACCCTCGTGAACATGAAAAGAGACGTGATTGACAACGGTGCGATTTTTAAACGTCTTGCATAATGAATGTGCTTCGAGTTTTGTTTGAGGCATTTTATTTTGCCTTTTCTGTTGTATGGAGTTGTCCTTTAACCTTTTGGACTTTGATCCATCCTGTGTCCAGGTTGTACTGAATGACTTGCCCTTGAAGCATATCGTCGCCTCGCCATAGTTTTGCGTGACCACTCAGGGTTATGATGCGGTCTTGTTCGTGATATGTGAGCTCATCGCTGTGAGCGCGGACTTTTTTTCCTGACTCTGGGTCAATTGTGTGAATTTTGACATGACCCAAAGCTTCAACGCGTTCCATTTCTTCTTGCTCTGTAAAGTGTATTTTTGCATTGTCTGATGTCACTTTGAGGCTACCTTGAGTCACTGTGACAGCGGTTTTAAGTTCAAGTAGGCCAGCTTCACGGGTTCCTCTAAGGTTTTGGCTACTGTAGTGAATGGGGAGCTTACTTTGCTCGTTTTGGTTCATTTTTTTTTGCGGAGAAGGTTTTCTTCTCTTGGTTTCTTGTGGTCGAGCTTTCTTGTTTATAGGTTGTGTGCGCCGTGGGGTTTCAATCTCATCGATTGTATCAGTGAGATCAGCAAGCATGGGTGAATATGCTAAATAGCAGTTAATCAGAATGATGAGATTGAGATAATTCATTGGGATCAACAACTCCTTCGATAGGCCCAAATACTTCAACATTAGAGCTCGACATATCATAGATAAAACCATGTTCACCGGTAGACCAACGTTTCTGTCCTTCAACGCGAACTGGGGCATCACTATATATTCTATCTGTTTTAATATCATATGTGGCTTGAGTGGTGAGAATAGCATCCTGGCTTTGGAGTAATTTAATGTTTTCAAAGAGCTTAATGTTTTTGGTGGCGGCACCATCGAGAACGTCTTGAATACTAACGGCATCAAATGTTGCAACTGCTCGATCTGCGTAAACCTCCTGTTGATGAGGTTTACGGTGCTGAATGCTTTTTAAAGATCCAGTCATGAGAAGTTGGTTGGGCTCTTGGAAGTAACCGGTGTCACCAGAGATTTGTGATTGTGGATCTTGGTGAGCATACCGATAGGAGTGAAACTGTTTTAAGAGGAGCTTTGGGCGTGTGTTGGAGTTGCCTACAGCTTCCATGTTTTCTCTTAATGTTCTGTTATCTCTAGATAAAAAAGTGTAACACGCATAGCAAAACGTTAAAATAAACCAGAGATTGATGATTTTTTTACCCATACTAGCAGTGTACCCGATCACAGAGGTTAGGACTAGCTCAGACGACCTTTGCTGCGAGTAGGTCGTGAATACGGACAATCCCTTTGAGGTCATTTTCACCAACAAAAACTGAGGTGATGCTGTGATGCTCCATGAGAGCGATTGCCTCCATAACAGAAGCGTTAGAGGTTATTGTTTTAGGGGCTGTGGTCATAAGCTGATAAGCTTGCATTTCAAATATTTCTGATTTGTGCTCTAGAATAGCTCGCCTGACATCTCCGTCTGATATGGAGCCAAGAAGCTTGGAGTTTTTGACAACAGCAATAATGCCGAAGTTTGGTTCATTCACTTTTTGAACAATATCTTCAAATTTTGTGTGCTCTGAGCATAAGTTTAGCTCAGAGGTGGGTCTCATAACGCTTTCAACGCTTTGCAAGCGAAGGCCTAAAGATCCACCTGGGTGAAATTGCGCAAAGTGGTGTGGCTGAAAATTGCGAGCTTCCATAAGTGTGACTGCGAGTGCGTCTCCAAGGCCAAGGGCTACTGTTGTGGAAGATGTGGGCGCAAGATTGTGTGAGTCGGCTTCTTTTGTGATGCTGCCGTCGAGGAGAACATCTGCGGCTTGAGCAAGGGGAGATTGCAGTTTCCCGGTAATAGCAATCGAGGGAATATGATGTTCTTTGGCATAACGGCAGACCGCAAGAACTTCACGTGTCTGGCCCCCAAAAGCAATGGCGAGCACAATGTCATGCTCGCCAATCATCCCAAAATCGCCATGCATGGCTTCGCCAGGGTGAAGAAAAAATGCAGGGGTGCCTGTGCTTGAAAGAGTTGCTGCTATTTTCCGAGCGATATGTCCAGACTTACCAAGCCCGCTGAGGATCACTTTGCCTTTGCAGCTTAGAATAGTTTGGACCGCTTGCTCAAAAGATGTGCCTAAACGTTCTGCTGCACGCTCTAAAGCTTTTGCCTCAATGTGTAAGGTTTGTCGCCCTCTGCCCACCCATGTGTGAGGTGTGAGGGATGTGCCTTGGTGATTCTGTTCGCTCATAACGCCCCCGATTGGCCTGTTGAAAAGCGACTGCAGCATTCACAAATCCTTTGAAAAGAGGATGTGGTTGCATCAGACGACTTTTTAATTCCGGATGGAACTGACATCCAATATAGAAGGGGTGGTTATAAAGCTCAACGATTTCTACAAGCTTTTCATCTGGAGAGCACCCAGCGAAGGAAAGTCCGGCTTTTTCAAACTGTTGACGATAATCGTTGTTGAACTCATAGCGATGGCGATGGCGCTCGCTAATATCAAGAGATTGATACAACTCGTAACTGCGGCTCTCAGGTTTGATACGACAAGGATAGCCACCTAAACGCATGGTTCCACCGAGTTGTTCGATGTCTTTTTGGTTGTCGAGAAGGCCAATGATTTTATGCGGAGTCTTCGCATCAAACTCTTCGCTATTCGCACCTTTTAATCCGATGACGTTGCGAGCAAACTCAATACAAGCAAGCTGCATACCAAGGCAAATACCAAGGAATGGAATTTTATTCTCTCTAGCAGCTTGAATAGTCGCAATTTTTCCTTCAACACCTCGTGAACCAAAGCCACCAGGAACCAGAATAGCATCGTATTGGTTGAGAATTTTAGCCGCGTTGTCAGTAGTAATATCTGAAGTATCTAAGTAGTGAGGTTTGATTTGGCAACCAGCCTCGATGCCTGCATGCACAAGAGACTCATGAATAGATTTATAAGAATCGACAACGTCCACATATTTGCCGACAATAGCAACATTGATTTCGTGGTTGCTATGGCGGAGTTGATCAACTTTATGCTGCCAAGCTGTAAGGTCTGGAGCTCGGCTCCAAATATTTAAATGCTTGGCCACAAGGGTGTCTAAGCCTTCTGCCTGTAGAGCTAATGGCACAGCGTAAATACTGTCTAGATCGCGAGCTTCGACAACGTTCGAGGTTGGGACATTGCAAAAGCGCGCAATTTTTTGTCTAAGATCATCAGGGAGCTCGCGCTCTGTTCGGCAAACTAAAATATCAGGTTGAATACCGCTTGAGAGAAGTTCTTTGACTGAGTGTTGTGTCGGTTTTGTTTTTAGCTCTTGTGCTCCAGCGAGCCATGGTACAAGCGTTAGGTGAATATAGAGAATGTTTTCTGGGCCAACGTCATGCCTCATCTGGCGGATGGCTTCGATAAAAGGCAGGCTTTCAATATCACCTACTGTGCCACCGATTTCGATTAATGCAAGATCGGCCCCTTCTGAGGCTTGAAAAATTTGTTGTTTAATTTGATCAGTGATGTGTGGGACTACTTGAACAGTATGGCCTAAAAATTCACCGTTTCTTTCTCGAGTGAGTACGTGGTCATAGACCTTACCAGCGGAAAAGCTATTATTTCGATTGAGAACAACTTGCGTGAAACGTTCATAGTGCCCAAGGTCGAGGTCAGTTTCAGCACCATCATCGGTGACGAAAACTTCTCCATGTTGGCAAGGGCTCATGGTGCCTGGATCAATGTTGATATAAGGGTCAGCCTTGCTAAAGCTTAGTTTAAGACCTCGAGCTTCTAGTAAAGAGCCTAGGCTGGCAGAAATAATACCTTTTCCAAGAGATGAAACAACACCTCCAGTAATAAATACATATTTTGTGTGGGATGATTGTGACTGCATAGTAGATTCCCTCGAAGTTCGAAGAGGGCAAACTATCTGACCCTTGTTGGTGTCGTCAAGCTTATGATGATTTGCGCTAAAAGTTCGATATGTTGGAGCCGTCATTTTTCATGATTGTTTAAGACAAGTTTGAGATGAAGGATCCTGGGTGTGTGGCTTGTTCTTGTTATTGTAAATGTTTTTCTCTTTTTTTCTATTTTTTGTATTTGTCTTTTTTGCACCCCATTTAATGGTATGCATAATGGTTTCCGATGCTTTACCTATATGCGACCACTATTAGATTGTGTTCTATGAAGATTTGGTTTTTTACATGTATAATTTTTTTCTATTTTGTTCTAGGCGTTGAGTCTCGTGATTCTTATGCTGCTGTGAATGATGACGCTGTTGTGGAAATTACTAAAATAGAGAAAAAACAGAGACTGGTGTATCTAAAAGTTGATTTAATGGACGGATACGAAAAGGGAAAAAGAGTCTGTTTTTTCAAAAAAACAAATGAATTGTCTCTAAAGAGTCAAAAAAAGAAAAAAAAGCGTAAAAAGAAGAACGGTAAGAAGAAGCGTAAAAAGAAGCGTAAAAAGAAGAAAAAAGAGAAGAGAATTGCTTGTGGCACAATTGTAAAAGTAGATTTAAAGAAAAATACTGTACGTGTGAAAGTTGGTAAAAAGAAAATTAAAAAAGTAAAAAAGAATATGATTGCTCGTTTAAAGGGTGCTGGTCGCGCAGGTGCTTTAGCTTATGATCATGGGTTGAAGTTTTATTGGCTTCCATATGCTGCTTCAACGGTGTCTTATAATCGTCTAGTTTATACGATCCCATCGGGGACAGAAACAGCTCGAGAAAATTTATGGGACATTCAGGGCAATACATCCCAAGGTCTTGTTGGAGGTGGTTTTGAGTATGTCATGATGTCCTGGAATTTAGGGTTTGGGGCGAAGTTTAAACAGGATTTGGAGTGGGTCTCTGAAACAGACTATGACCGTGCAGATAAGACTCAATATGTAAGCCATCTTCAAAGCAGTACAGCAGTTGGTGGTTGGCTTGTTTATTATTTGATGAACAATGATTTTAAATTGGGTTTGGGTGTGGATTATGAATCTGCGACGGCAACTTTAAAATCAATTTGGACAAATGATACGAAAAGTTTTGAAACAACGCTTTATGAAATTACAAGTCCACTGAGCGTCGTTTCATTACGAGTCCCAATGCAATATGATATATACGTAGATCCCCTAGGGATTTCTATAGGTGTCCATGGGATTGTGCCGTTGTCAGTCTCTGGAAGCCCTTCGGTGAGTGTAAGTGATTTGAACGGCAGTAATACAAGTATCTATTCAGGAAGTGATGTTGAAGCAGATATCATAGAATCTTTGGCACATAAGAAATCAAGTTTTGGTGTTGATATTGTGTTGGGGATTTTTTTCGGTTTTTAGCGTATTCCTGTGAGATGAGATTTTTCCCAAATATGGAGATGGGACATGAACATTCATGAGTTTCAGGCAAAAGGGCTGTACCACAAGTATGGTATCCCTGCACCGAAGGGTTTTTTAGCCCGTAATGAGACGGAGGCTGAGTTTGCATTCCGCCGTTTAAAAAGTCCAGTTGCGGTTGTTAAAGCGCAAGTACATGCTGGGGGTCGAGGTAAAGCGGGTGGTGTAAAGCTTGTTCGCTCTGCTGATGAGTGCAGAGAAGTCACAAAAGAAATGTTAGGCATGACTTTGGTGACCCATCAAACTGGTCCCGAGGGAAAAGTCGTTGGCTCGGTGTATGTCGAAGCTGGAAGCGATATCAAAGATGAATACTACCTAGCTATGCTTGTTGATCGAGAAACTGCTTCAATTGCTATTATGTTTTCGCAAGAAGGCGGTATGGATATTGAAGAAGTAGCAGAAAAAACTCCAGAGAAGATCGTGAATATCTATATCGATCCTACTGTTGGTTTGCAAGCCTTTCACTTGCGCCAACTTGGAGCAAAGAGTGGTCTTCCAAAGGATCAACAAAAAAAATTATCTCATGTGGTCAAAAAGCTCTATCACATGTTTACGGACCTTGATTGTGCTTTATTGGAGATCAATCCTCTTATTTTGACTGGTGAAGGGGATATGCTTGCTCTCGATGGTAAGCTGAACTTTGATGACAATGCCCTATATCGTCACCCAGAAATTGAAGGGATGCGCGATTTTAATGAGGAAGACTCAAGGGAAGTTGAAGCATCAAAATATGGCCTTAGCTATATTGGACTTGATGGAAATATCGGTTGTCTTGTGAATGGTGCGGGCCTTGCAATGGCAACAATGGATATTATTAAGCACTACAGTGGTGATCCAGCAAACTTTTTGGATGTCGGTGGAGGCGCAACGGAAGAGATGGTTCGCAATGCCTTCCGTATTATTTTACAAGATGAGCATGTCAAAGGTATTTTTGTAAATATTTTTGGTGGAATTATGCAGTGTGATGTCATTGCTAGAGGTGTTGTGGCGGCGTCTAAAGATCTGGGCCTCAAGGTTCCTCTTTCTGTACGGCTTGAAGGTACAAATGTAGAAGAAGGTCGAAAAATTCTTCAAGAATCAGGATTAGAGATTATTGCAGCGAAAGATATGGCTGACGGTGCAAAGCGTATTGTTGAAGTGTTGAACAAATAAGATGGAGGCCTGAAATGGGCATTTTTATAGGCCCTGAGACACGAGTGATTACTCAGGGAATTACTGGAAAATCAGGACTCTTTCATACTCGTTTATCACATGAGTATGCTCCACGTTTTGTGGGTGGAGTGACTCCTGGAAAAGGTGGGCAAACACTAGAAGGTCATAAGGTTTTTGATACCGTAAAAGAAGCCCGCGAAGCAACGGGTTGTAATGCTTCTATGATTTTTGTTCCACCTCCCTTTGCTGCTGATGCGATTTTAGAAGCGATTGATGCTGAGATTGAATTGATTGTTTGTATTACAGAGGGTATTCCTGTAATGGACATGATTCCTGTGAAAAAATCATTGGAACGTTCTTCATCACGTTTGATAGGACCGAACTGTCCAGGAATCATTACCCCAGGTGAGTGTAAAATTGGGATTATGCCTGGCCATGTCCACAAGCCCGGCAAGGTCGGAATTATTTCTAAATCAGGAACATTGACTTATGAAGCAGTTGGTCAAACAACAGCTGCAGGACTTGGTCAATCGACATGTATTGGGATTGGTGGAGATCCTATTATTGGGTCGACGTACGTCGATCTTTTAGAGCATTTTGAGAGAGATCCAGCAACAGAAGTTATTCTTATGATTGGAGAAATCGGTGGTGATGCCGAAATTAAAGCAGCTCAATTTGTGAAAGAAAACATAACAAAACCTGTATGTGGTTTTGTGGCTGGTCAAACAGCACCGGAAGGTAAACGCATGGGACATGCGGGAGCGATTATTTCTGGTGGTAAGGGAACAGCGGCAGAGAAGATGGATGCGCTTCGCAGTGCTGGAGTTTTTGTTGCTGAATCACCAGCTGAACTTGGGTCGACCATTGTGAAAGCTCTTGGTTGAGATCATGTGTGCAATCTGATAGAGATGCGTAGGCCTTAAGGTCTGCGCATTTTTTTTTGAGGTTATTATGCTAGGAATTCGATGTTTTAAAGACTGTAAAGTTGATCTTTGGGTAGGGCCAGCTGATGAGTTTGCTGCTGATCAGTTTTACTCAGTTTCGTGTGAACAAGATTTAAAGCGTATTGATTTTGTTGAAAAACAACATGCTGTGCTTATTTGGCAAGAAGATTTTGTGGCAGAGGATGGTTTACGGGTGTTACGCGCTGCTTTAGAAAAAAGTGTTTTACCTCGGCGATTGACGTGTTTATTAGCTTCAAGAGATGGTTATATGAAGATGAGAGAAGCTCTTGAATTGTTATTTGAAGATTTAAAATAATTTGATTGTGTTTTTTGAAATATAGAATCCTTTTTAGATTTATGTGTTTGGTTGAGATAAATTTAAAATGGTTTGAAAACATTATTTTTATTTATGATTTTTATTGAAATATGCAAGATGTGTTTTTTGAGATTGAATCAATGAAAGTTTGTGGAATAACCTTGCGAAGCATCACTTAAGATGCTCAGGATAAATTGAATTTTTTAAATGCCGAATGCCGGTATCACATATTGTAAAGACATATAAACTAAGCCAAACCAGGCTGTGCTAAAAGGAATGATGATTTTAGGCTTAAGCTTGAAATCAGACACGTAGAAGCCAATAACCAAGGATTGGAGTAAGGAATTGTACCATTGGTTTGGCCATGGGAATTCAGAGCTGAGTTTCATAACTAGAGTTAACAATAAAACTATGATGACTTTTGTTTCAAGTTCAGAGAATTTTTTCTTTTTTTCAATCATGACTATGCTCCTGGAATAATGGCGACAAGACCTGTTGTGTCTTTTACAAATTCAATCCCAGTCGTTGTAACAGCTAAGCCGGCTGCTACGTTACCACCAGTAGTCATAGTTGTGATGACTCCTGCGCCCACAGAAGCAACTGTTCCAACGACAGCGTATAAACCAGCAGCCCATGGTCCTGCTGCTGCTACAGGTAATAGGGATGTTGCTAATAATGCAACGACAGGTGTTGTAAATTTACGAGTATATATTCGTGATTGAGTGTGGCGATTTAAAGGATTTTTAGTTGTCATTTGTCTTAAGATATCTTCGTTTTCGTAGTCTAAAATTTCAAAAAAAATGACATTTTGATCACAAAAGATACCTAAAATCTCAGCTTCTTGTACCTTGTTATTTTGATCGATGATCTTTATCTCATCACCTTTTTTTAAATCTGAAGCTAGGATTTTTTCTCCGTAGACGCCAAAGACAGTTGCAGATTTCGGGAGGGCGGCTCCGAATGTAATTTGTGAAAAGAATATTATGAAAAATGAAAAACTCTTCATTATTTATCCGTATAAAAGATATGATGTGGTTGGAATTGATAATTCTATCAATATTTTCCATGGATGTGTATCATCGCTCACTATTGCTGTCAAGATTTCCTGCTAATGTAGCAGGGGTATCGCATCTAATTTAAACCAAAAGTAAACATCTGAATTCACAAAACTATCTGGTAATGTACCCGTTGTTATACCAATCACAGAAAACCTCAATTATTTTCTGTGATTGGTATAAATAAAGCTTTACCTTGCTATACATGATAGAGGGTATCTACTCAGCCATTTCCTAATATGAAATTAATTTAAGTCGTTATGCTTTTTATCATTGACATGGTTTTAGCGAAAATTTCCGATTTTCATGAAGTATGTCGAATAATCATCAAAACACCTCTCATTCATCTAAAATACGGCCCATAATCGCTTGCGAGTACCATTGAACCCAGATAGTTTCTGTTTTTTTAACGGTCTTAAAAGTGTGTTTAAACGAAAATATGCATAAAAAAACCTGTGTTATCATCCCCTTGTTAAAAGAAGGGGTGTATGGCACTTGGGGAACAAAAAATATCAGAGATACTTGAAGATGCGCAAAAAGC
>JBGCEP010000036.1:0-2981 GCA_045106415.1 Oligoflexales bacterium
CGTAAAATTGCATGTATTCTGGGGCTCTCATAGCTGCCTCGAGATCCAAGGAAGATTTTTTCAATATCTCTAAGAATTCGGTATCTATATCTGTCACTGTGAAGTTTGCGTCCGCGCCAAGCATAATACCCGCTGCGTGAGCCTCCAAAACCCGACACATAAGCGGCACCGAAAATTCATGACGGTGATTCTCAATAAAGTGATATTTCACTTTGATTCCTGGCCGAAGAATGTGATGGCTTTTTTTAAAACCTCTTTCTCCATCCGGAGTTTACGGTTCTCTGCTTCAAGCTCTTTAATTCTTTTTGAATCTTCACTTCTTACGGGACCTTGAGCGCGATCTCTTTCTTGCTGGACCCAGCATCCTAACACCCCTTGGGAGATCCCAAGGCTCTTAGCAATATCTGATATGCTTCAACCTTCGGTCAGAACAAGATGGGTGGCCTCTTTCTTGAAATCATCTGTAAACACTCGTCTTTTTCTCATCTGACAGTTCCTCCATATTCCTTATCGGAATCTGAGTTAGAAAACTGTCCGCTTAGCTGAGGAGGCTCAGTTCTCTAGATGCGTTGGCGATAGAAGTCTTCGTGTGTTTCTATTACCTGATATACTGGTGGAAGAAACCATGTGCTTGTATCAGAATAGAATTTGAAAACACCGTGAGGAGTGTTGCAAAAACTTTGGCTCATTTCTTTAATAGGATCCATACATCTAGCAATTGCATCACAACAGTTTATTTTACCCTGTGTTATTAATAATCCTCCGATAAAGAAACCTATAGTATGAGCTGCGCAAACAGTAGGGAATATAGCTGGAAGACCTAATGAAACAGTATATGCTGCCCCGCATATCGATGCTCCTGAAGCTCCTAGTAAACCTAATGACTTTAATACATTGGTGGGATCTTCATAGATAAGGTTGGACACACTTTTTGATAGTGATTTTTTTTCATCGAAAATTTTTCTAATTATATCATGTGTTGTTTTGATTTTTGTGAATTTAGCTGTTTTTTGCTTAAGTTTTTCCTTGAAAGTCTTTTTCTCTTCCGAAAAAGATCTTAATTTCACTTTATTGGAGTCTTTCTCTTTATAAAGGCTTATAACGTCGTCTTGAAGAAAGACAGATACATGCCCCAATGAACTTTCTTTACTGAAGGGGTACCAAACAATAATAAATTCATCATTTTTTAAAGTGCTAAGAAGTTTGTCTGACTTATAAACTAGACTATCTTGGTTGATATTCAAACTCGCCGCAATTTTTTTTGATAATTCATCTTCTGTAACTGAGTAAAGCTTAGTAGATAAGAGAAGAAATAGAAATGTGGTAGCTATGTTTTTCATGAGTTCACACTCTTGTGATCAATATAAGAAGACTTTATTTTCTTTAGAATAGATGACATAAAAATAACTTTTTCTGCACTTTTTCTGTTAGATAAATGGCCGCATTTTTCTTTTGCTTCTATTTCATCTTTGTAAGTTAATTCATGTATATCTTGTCTTTTTTGTAAAAGATCTTCACTTAGGGGGAAGGATTCGTAAAAACGCATGATACTTTCAGTGTACAAATAATCATGAAGTTTAGTATCATCAATTATTAAGCTAGTTAATTGATCAAAATCATGTTTGTTAGTTTCAATGATTTCTATCAACTCATCACTGATGTGATCCTGGTCATCCTCAAAATCATCATACTTATCGTCATCTGCATAGATAAGTGCGGCACTACATAGGACGACAGTCATAGTAACTGTATACGCAATGAAAGCCTTGCCTATAAATGTCATAGATGACTGATCTGAATTTGCATACGTATGACTGGAATTTGATAATAGAGATACTACTAAAAGTATTTCTATAGCTTTTTTAATTGCTGTGTTCATTTAAAGCCTCTTTCACTTCTTTTAAGCCTAGAAGAACTGATGCGAAGTTTTTCTTCGATATAAGTTCAATAACTTTGTCAGATACTGATCCAAGTGGTTGTGATCTCAGCTCTTTCATTGTTAATTCGTAAGCTTTTGATCTAACCTCTTCTTCTGTGTCTAGAATGTTGGCGATTCGAACGAGAAGATCATAATTAAGAGAATTAATTACCGATTGAATTTTTTCTTCGCTTATTATTATTAATATAATTCAAACTGAAACTTCGCCAATAATAATCAATTCTTCTTTGTGTTCTTTAATGAAATCAATAGCTTCTTGAGAAGACTCGATAGATTGACCAAAATACTCACTTGAATTTGCAGTTGATTGACTGGAAACCGCCCATAGAAGACAAGGTTGTACTGTTAGTGCTGTTAATATGATTAAATTTTTAAAAATCATGTTAAAATCCTCGTTTCTTGAATAAAGAAATCTCTTACTGTTGATTCTTATATTTCAACAATTACTTTGCGTCAAACTATATTTGTGTTTTTTGAACGTGCCCCCATTTAGCCTAGACACCTCCAATAACTAGGAGAGGTCAAAATGGACACAGATCAGACAATAATAAAGAGGTGATATTTCTCAAATCGTCAAAAACAAGAAATTTTAGAAGAACTTGACTCTGGTCTTCTGACTCATTCTGATCTAGCCAGAAAACATGGCATACACCCCATAACAATCTACAACTGGAAGAGAATGATGAGTAAAGAGCAACTCGAAAAAACGATAGATTATCAAAATATTCTAAACGAATTTGATAAGTTGAAAGAAGAAAATAATCAACTTAAAAAAGCTGTTGGAAAACTGACTGTGGACAAGATGATCCTTGAAACAGCAAATGAAATCTATAAAAAAAAGCACCGCGAGCGGATGTTAAAACAGCAAAAGAAGTCGTTAAAAAATTGTAACTACCCAGATCTCAAAACTTTATCCGTTGATAAATTCAGGTAAAATTCCAAGAAACAAGTCTTTTAATGCTTTAGCAGGATTGATATCATGTTTTCTACATGTTGAAATAAATCCTCTGATCCGAGAGAAATACTTCGCGCCATTTTCAGA
>JBGCEP010000037.1:0-59726 GCA_045106415.1 Oligoflexales bacterium
GATTCTGTCGCATCAATCACTTTATTCTTCAGGTCTAATGAGTATAACTTAGACATGTCAATTCCAAATATTTGATAAAACTAGGAACAACATACTAAATTTATAAGATAAAATCACATCTCTCGAATTCAAGTTTATAAGTGGAATAGACTCAGTCTGGGTGAGTAAATAAAACCAGCCAATGCTATAGCAAGGCAGAGCCTTATTTACACTCTCATAGATGCCAAATATTGCTTTAAAACCGACATTGATCAATCCAAAGTGACGTTTTTGTAATTTTATTTTCGTTTAATAATCCTAGAGTCGAGGTATATTTGATCGTCCATATTGGCTTGATAGCGAGCTTGAGTTCAGTTTAAAAAGTGATGTTGCTTTAATGGCCTAGGGTTGTAGACAATATCGGATTCTTCAATAATCTGAAATATGCTTGATTTTCTACGCTAATTTCATGCATCTAAAAATCAGAATGAACGAAATTGTTTGATCTTTTGACGATGTTGTAAAATATGAGGTGGATGACATCTATCGCAATGGTGAAAAAGGTGGCTTAAAACCTGAGCTCAAGCCCACTTTCAAGGACAGTTTAGGAAAAACGGAAGAAAATTACAAAAACGTCACTTTGGACTGATCAATGTCGGCTAAAAGAAGGATTTATCAACCTTTGCCAATTCTTAATACGTAAATAAAGTCATCTAATGCTATATTGCTTTCCGCCATCTATCACTGGCAATAATTATTGATTTAAAAATCATTAAAAACAATCTGATAAATAATGGAATTTCGCACTTGATTCTAAAATTAAATTAAATTTTATCTTTTTGAAAATTAAACGTTTGCGTTGCTAAATGATCCACTCGACACAAGCCATCTCGGTCCAAAACAGCACGAATCACTTGCAGCTCAGGCTTCAATTTCTGCCCATAAAGCACACGTGTATGTGACACTAAAATATCAACATAACTCACACCTGGGAGTTGTTTTTCAATCGTTTTTTTTCCAGGTTCAACAGTATAAACATGACTTTGGATAGCATCAAGGTGCGGCCTCCATCTGTCCAAACTTAGCCGTTGAATGTCCCGCACACCACGTAACAAGTGCGGCACACACTTTAATGCCATAGCATAAAGTTTAATTGTTTTTCGATAATGCACAACGACTTCATGTCGTTTTTCACCAAAAACATCTTCACGTAAAATTTCTAAATTTTTAGGGAACTCTTCTTCTTTCAAAAAATGTCGAACTTCTTGCAAATCTCCGACAACAACTTTTTCACCGTCAGCATCAGTATACCAAACACGCTCACTTCGATCAGGCAACCTCCCTAGAATGCCTCCAGCAAAACGGTCACGTAAAACGTCTTTAATCCTGTCTTTCAAGATATAAGCAATAATAGAAGCCATAATTAAAACACCAAGACCCCAGTTTTCCGTTTCTTCCCATCCATATTGAATCTGACGCACCATCATCACCTGAGCAACTGACGCCCATAAAGCAGCGACCCCTGCTGCAATAATATAACCAGATTGTTTTTTCAGCGCGAATAAAGATGGTGTTCTCGTGTCTAAAAAAAGCACTCTCCACACATGCCTTTTTAGCGATCTTCTATGAACAGCATACTCTTCAACTTCAGTAGAGTCAGTTTGAGCATCCATCCACATCCATCCTTGCAACTCAGCATAACGTTTTTCAAGCCTAAAAAAACCATACAAACGTCGCTCTAATTTTTTTTGCTCAGGCCCTTGTTGTATAGCATGTAACATTTGACCTATAGCATCACGCACACGCATACTGCAAAATTCATCAACAATCGCCATTTCTTTTAGAATACGATCATCAATCACATCACTGTGACTTTCAAATGTTCGCCTTAACTTTCTCCAGCGAGCAATTAATAAAAAAGTCTTTCTAGAACTATTCATAGCAATAGCAACACCCTTATCGTAGCGACGTGGATCTTGTATCCACTTCACACATCGTGATACTCGACGCATTGCAAAATTATGAAAAGCACAGCCAAAAATAAGGCATTCTGCCGCCATTTGAGATGCTGACTCCATCGGTTTTGCATGAAGAAAATCATGCAAATAATGATCAAATCGCACAAAAACACGACGCTCAAAATCTTTAAATCCATAACGAGGTTCACTAAACCTCATAAAAGGCCGTAGGTCTTCATAAAAAGTATCTTTTGGCCAAGAAGCTTTTCCAACCCCTAAATGTGGGGGGAAAAACATATAAAGGTCAACCTCGTAATGTTGATCTTGCGCTGTTGTATAATCAAGCACCTTACGACCCCAAAGATCATAATCAAACAAAACTTCAAGGTGCTTTCGCCCACGGCCAGACACAAGTGAACGGATATATTTTTTCTTTTTTCTAGACTTGGGCTCCGCCAACCAAGCCCTCCTCACGCGGCTTTAAATAGCTCCGCACAAAAGACCAGCCTGCCTCAGTAAGCAAACGCCCACGTGAACTACGAGCTAATAACCCTGTATAAACCAACCAAGGCTCATAAACATCTTCTAAAGTAGCTCTTTCTTCACCAACCGAGACAGCTAGGGCTTCAATACCAACTGGACCACCTTGGTAGCGCTCAGCGATATGTTGAAGGACAAGCCTATCAATACGATCAAGACCTCTGGCATCCACTTCAATACGACCTAAAACATCCCCAACCACTTTCTCATTAATTTCCGGGACATGACTCACGTCAGCAAAGTCTCGAGCCCTACGTAGCAAGCGATTTGCAATGCGGGGAGTGCCCCGCGAACAACGCGCCAGCATAAGAGCACCAGCATCACTCAATTGCGTACCTAAAATATGAGCAGATCTCGATAAAATACGAGCCAAGTCAGCGTCGTTATAATATTGAAGCCTCTCTTGAATCCCAAAGCGGTTGATAAAAGGCTTTGACAAGCTTGCTAAACGCGTTGTTGCACCCACAAGAGTAAAAGGCGAGACAGGCATACGAACAGCCCGCGCTGTAGCTCCTTGTCCAACCGTCAAATCAATCACAAAATCTTCCATCGCCGAATACAACATTTCTTCTACTTGAATCGGAATTCTATGGATTTCATCAAAAAAAAGCACAGATCCAGGCGTTAAACCAGCAAGAATACCAGCTAAATCCCCAGGCTTATCAAGAGCAGGACCACTCAGAGTAAAAAAATCAGCTTCTAATTCCTTAGCTAAGACAGCTGCGAGCGACGTTTTGCCTAGACCAGGAGGCCCATGCAACAACACATGATCCAAAGGATCATGTCTATTTTTTGCTGCTTGCACATAAATTTGAAGATTTTCAATCACCATAGCCTGCCCTGGATAATCTTCAAAACTCTGAGGGCGTAGTTCACTACGTTCGTAAACTTTTTCATTTTCGTGAACAACACTATCCATGTAGCGCTCTACAACGACAGGTGAATCATGATCCATAGTATTCTACCTTTTGCTTACATCCGGAGCGGAAGTCCCGCTCTTTGCCCTTTTTGAGAAGGGGTCAACTCTGTCAAAGCCGCCTTCATAAGGAAAGAAAAATCATTCTGCTTCCACTCTGCCGCCGCTTCGAGCGCATGCAAAGCTCGCTCAATATCTCGTGGTCGAAACCCGAGGTTCTCAAGAGCTGAATGAAGATCCCTTTTCATCGTATTTGTTTTAGCATCTTCCGGCCGTACCGTTTCAGTGACAAGAGCTGTTTCGTCACAAGAAAAGATCCACTGCAACCTTTCTAAACGGTTTTTAAGCTCTAGCATTATCTTTTCAGCCGTCCTGCGACCAATCCCTGGCACACTTTGTAAAGCCTGCAGGTCTTCTTGTTGCACAACGCGCACTAACTGCACTCCTGGAAGAACAGTCAACATAGCTAGAGCCATTTTAGGGCCAACGCCTGACACCCCAATCAAAACCTCAAAAAGCTCACGACTTGCCACTTCTAAAAAACCAAAAAGCTTCAATGTGTCTTCTTTGACCATCGTATAAATCGACAGACGCACCTCTTGACCAATATTTAAGGTCGACAATTCTGTCGGCGTCATTGTTACGCCGTAACCCACTCCAGACACAGACACGACAACACGGTCACTTGCCTGAAAGGCAACCTCACCTACAAGACTCTCAATCATGCAGGCCTCCTTTATTATAAAGTTTGAAGTTTATGAATGCTTTCGCAGTCTAGAAGAGAGGCGCTCTTTTAAAGCTTCAAGTTCGCCACGGTTCACAGCTGGAAGCTCTAAGGCGGACACAAGCAGATCCAAGTCCGCTTGTGTCATCTGCTGTAATGAAATAACAGTTTCATTAAAATTGCGAATCACGTATTGAAGCTCATCACCATCTCGCACTTTCATACGTCCGGTAAAGTTTTCAAAGCTTAAGCGCCTTAACTCTCGCACAAGACTGTACATAGGGCCAGCGACACGGTGACTGATATAAACAGCTGTCATGGCAAGAACACCAATATTCACTAAAACAGCTAAAGACATTCCAGCTAAAACAGGCCATGGCAAGAACATGGGAATACGCAAAATCTCAAACTTATAAAGCGGATACAAAATTAGCACCGCCGTTAAAACTGTCGAAGCGACACCAGCCGCAATTGCAGCTCTGGTATAACGCATCTGAAAATCACGATCGACAAGAATTAAAGATTTCGCGCCCATGTTCTTAACCTTTATTTACGCAGCAAATCAGCTTTATCAGTACGCTCCCAAGGGAACTCAGAACGCCCAAAATGGCCATATGCAGCTGTCGCTTGATAAATAGGAGCAAGCAATTGAAGGTGCTCACTGATTTCAGCAGGCTTCATACGGAAATGCTCACGCACAATCATCGCCAATTCATCCGAAGAATGCTTAGAAGTCCCTGCTGTATCAACATAAATACTGACAGGGTCCGCGACACCGATCGCATATGAAAGTTGAACAAGGCAACGCGATGCCAATCCTGCTGCAACAAGATTCTTCGCTATGTAACGGCCCATATAGGCGGCAGATCTATCTACCTTTGAAGGATCTTTCCCTGAAAAAGCGCCACCACCGTGTGCTCCATGGCCACCATAAGTGTCCACAATAATTTTACGTCCCGTTAAACCCGCATCACTCATAGGACCGCCTTCAATAAAGCGCCCTGTTGGGTTGATGTGATATTTCGTATCTTTCAACATTTCTGTTGGAATCGATTTTTTTACACACTCTTCAATAACGTATTCTTTAAGAGTTTTATGCTCAACATCAGGGCTATGCTGTGTCGAGACCACAACAGTATCAACACGTTGAGGACGACCGTTTTCATATTCAATTGTTACTTGGCTTTTTGCATCAGGTCGCAACCAGTTAACAGCCCCTGAGCGGCGTTTTTGAGATAGGTCTCTCAAAATGCTATGCGAATAGCTAATACTTGCTGGCATAAGCTCTGGAGTTTCATCACAAGCATAACCAAACATCATACCCTGATCACCAGCCCCTTGGTCAACATGAAGACCCTGGCCTTCGTTTACGCCTTGAGCAATATCTGGGGATTGTTCATTTAGAAGCAACACCACACCACAACCCTGAGCATCAAAACCTACTTCAGGTGAGGTATATCCAATGTTTTCGATTGTCCGGCGAGCAATAGCATCATAGTCAACATGGTGCTTGGATGTGACTTCACCAGCTAAAACAACAATCCCTTTTTTGATCACTGTTTCACATGCAACTCGTGAAAAACGATCACCCCGCAGCAATTCATCTAAAACTGCATCACTCACTTGGTCTGCAACTTTATCTGGATGGCCTTCACTCACTGACTCTGAAGTGAATAAGTACTTAGAACTCATCTACGACTCCTTGGCTCTATAAAACCAACAGGCAGAACAACCGCCTGATAAGTGTATTATCAAACTTCATCACATCATTTAAAATAACTTATGCACATCACGATTTCATTTCGTAAGGATACAACAAAGACGCAACTACCTCTATCTTCTCATCAATTTCATCTAGTGACAATGCATCTTTTAATTCAAAGCCTGACGCTTGGCTTCGCGTCAATTCAATCACATGACCACACGTGCCCAAAGCCTCAGCTATTTGCACTGCAAGAACACGAATGTACGTTCCTTTTGAACATGTGGCTCTTAAAGAAATATGACCTAAACTCAGATCACAAGACTCCAAACAAAGCTCATGAACAGTAATTTCTCGAGATAACTCATCTAATGGTACTTCATGGGCACGCCCCTCCCTTGCATAAGCATAGAGTGGTTTGCCTTTATATTTTACCGCAGAAAAAATAGGCGGTATTTGTTGTTGTGAGCCCACAAACTTTGGCACAGCCTCAGCCACAGCAGCTTCAACGACGTGAGCAAATACTTGCTCTTCAACCACTGCTCCATCTGCATCTAAGGTATCTGTGTGCTGACCAAGCTGGATCGTAAAACAATATTCTTTAGGAAGAGCAAGAAGCGCGTCTTGAGCTCTCGTTGCTTGGCCAAAAACCACAGGCAAAATACCATCTGCAGCGGGATCTAACGTGCCAACATGACCCATTTTCACTCTACCTAGCTTCTTTTCCAAATGGCGAATCACGTCACGAGAGCCCATGCCTTTTGGCTTATAAACAGGCAAAACCCCATTTAAATCGCTACGTATATAATTTATCTTACGACCCATTATTCTTCTGGCTCCTCAGACATTTCTGAACGAGCATCGATTAAAAGAGACTCAATGCGCTCACCTCTTTCAATACTTGCGTCATAGAAAAAACGTAATTCAGGCACACGGCGCAAATCAATCTTCCCGCCAAGCTGTTTTCGTAAAAATCCTGCACACTGCTTAAATCCTGCGAGCATTTCTTCTTCACTCTTATCGCCATAACAACGGAAATAAACAGATGCCATTTGTAAATCAGCACTCACTTTCACATAAGTCACTGTCACATCTTGCAGCCTAGGATCTCTTACATCACCACGGCTGAATACTATCGCAATCACATCACGAATCTGATCCGCCACTCTATCTTGTCTTAAGCCCATACTTCTAACTCTTCTTCTTCAAAGTTCATCTGATGCAAAACATCAGGTATTAGACAAAAAGCTGACCTACTGTAGGCCAGCTTTTTATCTAATAAATTATTCTTGTTCTTATGAATGAAACTCAAGTACCGCTGCAGACTCTTCAATAATATAAGCTTCCAGCATGTCACCAATTTTGATGTCATTGTAACCATCAATACCAATGCCGCACTCATAGCCGTTTTGAACTTCTTTCACATCATCTTTAAAACGACGAAGCGAAGAAATACGGCCATCATAAATCACAACTTCTTCTCGAATAAGTCGCAAGTGAGCGCTTCTTGTAATCTTACCATCAACAACAGCTGAGCCCGCGATTGTACCAATCTTCGGAACGCTAATTGCTGTACGAACTTCTGCATGACCTTGAATCACTTCGGAAGTCACAGGCGGCAACTTGCCTGCCATAAGATTTTTAATTGTGTCAACCAGTTCATAAATCACACTGAAGTATTTAAGAACAACACCACGATCTTCAATATCGTCATCAACACCTCGAGAAGCACGAACGTTAAAGCCCATGATAACAGCGCCACTTGTCTCAGCCAAACTCACATCAGATTCATTCACACCACCAGCAGCACTATGAACAATTGAAACGCGAACATTTGGGTTCTTATTTAGTTTTTGCAGCGCTTCTGAGATTGCTTCAACTGAGCCTTGAGTATCACCCTTCACAATGACAGGAAGAATAGCCCCTTGCTCTGTTCTTGTCTTAGCTAAAAGCTCTTCCAACGAAGAACCTGAAGATCGAACCAACTTCGCCTGAGCTTCAAGATGCCTCAAATCAGCAATATCTTTTGCTTTTTTATCGTCATCGACCGTATGAAGTTTATCACCAGCCTGCGGCACACCATTCAGACCAGTCACTTCAACAGGAGTTGATGGACCTGCAATATTAACTGTGCGCCCTCTATGATCAGACATTCCACGAACACGGCCTGTTTGCGTACCGACAACAACCCAGTCACCTTTTTTCATTTGACCAGCTGTCACCATCACTGTTGCAACAGGACCTCGCCCCTTATCTAAGCGAGCTTCAACAACAACACCTTCAGCTTCACCTTCAGCACGAGCCTTGAGCTCCATCATTTCAGCCTGCAGAAGAACAGCCTCAAGAAGTTGGTCTAAACCAGTTCTCTGAAGCGCTGAAACCTTTACAAATTGAGTGTCCCCACCCCATTCTTCAGCTTGAACACCACGCTCACTCAACTCTGTATAAATACGGTCCAGATTAATATTTGGCTTATCAATTTTATTTACAGCCACAATAATTGGAACACCAGCATCTTTAGCATGGGAGATCGCTTCAATCGTCTGCGGCATCACACCATCATCAGCAGCAACCACAAGAATAACAACATCAGTGAGCCTTGCTCCCCGAGAACGCATTGAAGAAAACGCTGCGTGGCCTGGAGTATCTAGGAAAGCAATACTCTTTCCTGACTCTGTTTGCGCTGTATAAGCACCAATATGTTGAGTGATACCACCAGCTTCTCCGCCAGCAACATCTGCTTTACGAATAGCATCTAGAATAGATGTTTTTCCGTGATCTACGTGTCCCATCACAGTCACAATGGCTGGGCGTGATGACGTTTCAACATCAGAAAACTGATCCAGCTTTAAGATATCTTCTTCTGTGATTTGAATGCTTTTCACTTCATAGCCATAATCACTTGCCAACAACGTTGCTGTTTCCACATCAACATCTTGGTTCAAAGTAACTGTCATGCCCTGAAGCAAAAGCTTCTTGATTAACTCAGCAGCTTTAACGCTCATCTGCCTTGCTAACTCACTAATGCTAATACACTCACGTTCCAGCTTAACGATTAACGAACCTGCTTTTGGGGCGATCGTACTAGTCATTTTCGGCACGCCTTTTTGGCGACGACGACCAGAACGTTTTTTACCACCCGCAGCTGGGTTGTAAACCGTTCTACGACGGGCTGTTGCCGCTGCTGCTTCATCGAAGCCACTATCTGCAACCGCTAATAAATCACGCGTTGACACTCTACGCTTGCCCGCACTCGTTGCAGGCACAGGTGCCCTGACTTTTTCGTCATCCCTTGCCTTAACCTTAGTTTCGACATGCCCACGTCGACCTTCACCACGTTCAGATCTAGAAGCTTTCGCATGCGCTGGATCTGGAATCTCAATATTAGGCACAACAGGATTTTGAGAAGCACCACCTGACCACTGAGAACCGCCGCCGCCTTGGCCACGATTTTGTGGTGGACGTGATCCCGGAGGACCCGAATGAGGGCGTTTATTTGGGCCACCAGAAGATGGGCCACGGTTATGATGACTCGGGCCACGGTTTCCGTCTCTTTGCCCATCTCTTTGTCCGTCGCGCTGACCATCTCGGAAGTCACGACGTTCACCACCTTGACCGCCACCTTGGCCACCTTGAGCAGGACGACGAGCTTTATTGTGTTGCTCTCGCTCTCGCTCTCGCTCTTTTGCCATGCTACGAATATCTTCAGGTGTCGCTCTACGAACAATTGTTGCACCGCCTGAAAAACCACGGCGTGCAGGACGAGCGACAAGCTTAGCACCTTGCTCCGGAGTCTGCTGCTCTTTCGCTGCTCCAGCAACTTCTTTTGCTGGAGACTTAGGAGCTGATGAGACAACCGATGCTGACACTTTTTCTACAGGGGGAGCTGCTCTCACAACAACTGCTGCTGAGCGATCTTCTTGTTTTCTTTGCATAACCTTAGCTGGCTCAGACTTTTTATCGTCTTGAGGTGCAGCTTCTTTTTTCCTTACAACCACAGCAGATTCTGACAACTTAGCAGTAGGCTCTGTTTTTGCCTCGGCTTTAGGTTGAGCAGCTTCTGCGCTTATTTGTTTATCTTTTTTAGAAGCATCATCAACATGAGACGCAACTTTAGGTGTTTCTGAAACAACAGCAGAAGATTTCGCTTCTGAAGCAGGAACCACCCCTGACTCAGAAGAAACCTGAGTCTGCGATGCCATCTCTGATGTTTTTTGCTCATCAGTGGACTGTTCAGCCTGAGCTGGCTGCGCCACAGAACGACGTCTGCGCACAACAACCTTAGGCTTACCCTCTGGCACATGAAGTTGCCGAATTTGATCAATTTGCTTTGGAGTCAACGTATTCTGATGAGTTTTAATATCATAACCCATATCCTGAAGTTGGCTCAAAAGCGTTTTGCTATCTTGATCCAACTCTCTTGCTAACTCGTATACCCGGATTCTGCCCATTCAATTTCCTCACTCTTGTTACTCTACTCACCGCAAACCACTATTCATCGCCTTGCTCTTGCAAGTGGTGGTCCGCCGCAATTTGCACGGTTCGTGCAACTGCAAGTGATAAATCTGCCTTTTGTGCTACTTCATCCGCAGAATCTGCAATAACATCACCGATAGTTGCGTAGCCAGCATCCGCTAAAGCGAAGGCCGCTGCTTCCCCAACACCCCGGAGTTGTAAGAACATATCTACTCGAGCACGACGAGCAGCCTCTTCTGTGTCTTCTTTTTCTTCGCTTTCTTGAAGCGGTATCGCCACCGCATCTTCTGCACGATATTCATCTGTGTCAACCACGTCACCCTGAAGATCAGCTGCTTTTTCAGCTGCCGCAGCAATAACTGATTCCGCTTCTTCTTCATCAAGGTTTAGCATACGACCCAAGAACCGAGGAGATACTTCAGCTAATTCTGCTGGGCTCTTAATACCCTCATGAACCAAAATACCTGCGTGCATGTCACCAAGACCTTGAATGGATGCCAGAATACTCTTCACACCCGCCATTTGCTCTTCAAGACGAGCTTCACTCTTAATATCTAAGCGCCACCCAGTAAGCTGTGCACCAAGGCGCACATTTTGTCCTCTTCGACCAATAGCCAGAGACAACTGATCTTCAGCAACAATCACTTCCATCGCATGACGATCTTCATCGATCACAACTTTAGAGACAACTGCTGGCGCCAAGGCATTGCAGACAAGTTTTGCTGGATCTGGATCCCAAGGAACAATATCTATCTTTTCACCGTTGAGTTCTTGAACAACCGCTTGTACTCGAGCACCCTTCATACCAACGCAAGCCCCTACAGGGTCTACAGAAGAATCTCTCGAATAAACTGCTATCTTAGAACGCAAACCAGCATCTCTGGCTGCAGACTCAATAGTGACAATGCCATCATAAATTTCAGTAACATGCTGCGAGAACAAGGCCTTCAAAAACCCTGCGTGCGCACGCGACAAAATCACTTGTGGACCACGGCTAGACCTCTTCACATCCATCACATAAGCTTGGATACGATCTTTTGCTCGGAAACGCTCACTATGCATCTGTTCGCGATGAGGCAAGACTGCTTCAACACGCCCAAGATCAACAACAACATCATTACGCTCAAGTCGCACAACCTGGCCAGTCATAACTTCGCCAATACGATCTTTGTACTCTTCGTACACACGAGCTCGTTCTGCATCACGTACTTTTTGTACAATAATCTGCTTAGCTGACTGAGTTGCAATACGTCCAAAACGCGAAGTTTCAACTTTGATTCCTAAAGAATCTCCAAGCTCTGCTTCAGGATCCAATTTCCTCGCTTCTGACATTGAAACTTCATGCTGCTCAAGGGGCACTTTTCCATTTTCAACAACAACACGAAAGCTGAATAATTCTAACTCATCACTTTCTTCGTTATATGCAACCTCAAGGTCAGCCTCTAGACCCATATCGCGACGGGCAGCATGCAACAAAGCTTGCTCCAAAGCGTCAATAATAACAGCTTTATCTAGGTTTCTATCACGACTCACCGCGGAAATGACTCCACTCAATGTCGAAACATCTTCCACACCTTCAACGAAGCTCATGAATCACTCCTCAATCTCACCAGCATCTGCACGCTGGATTGCATTCCAATCAACAACTACATGGGCCTTAGAAATAGCGTTCAAAGGAAAGACAACTGAACCATCAATACTCAGTGTCACTGTTGAATCTCCAACCGAAGTCGACAAAACAACCCCTTCTCGCTCAACTAACTTGCCCCCATCCTTAACTATTATCACGACTTTTTCACCAATGGCGCCTGTGAAATGGTGAATACGACGCAACGGAGCTTCCACTCCCGGCGAACTCACCTCCAAAGTATAGCCAGTCGGCATCAAGCCATCAATGGCATCCCCAGATGGAGAGGCCATCAATAATTTGCTTCCACGAACACATTCTGGAATTCCACCAGATTCTAGGTAGAGGCGCAATGTTGAAAATGCACCATCCCACTCTGCTTCACGGCAGCTCAAGTTTTCTTCATGCCAGGATGCTTCCGCAAGCTCCATGACACGATCCAAAATTTCTCGATTCATCATCATCTCAGTGTGAAGGCAGAAAAAGGAGCATCTTCTCGCTCTAACGTCATAAACAAACGAAAAGTCCGCTAAGACTCCACCTATTAACACAGAAGGCTTGGATCTGTCAATTTGATTACCGGAGGAAGCAAGCTTGCAGGCAAGAGACTATAGAGACTGTGGGGCCACCCTCGTCAAAGCGATTGCTTTCAGAATGCGAACACCCCCTTGCCCCATTTCAACTTTCCCAAAAACACGAACTTGCCCGGCATCTTCGCTTAACAAATCCCAGCCGTATTTCAATTCAGTAAACACTGTCAACATACGGCCTGAATCATCTTCCAGCACCCCATACGTCTTAAACTTATCTCTAGTAAGCAAGTGACCAGATAAAATAACCCTATCTCCATCAGCTTTCTCGTCATTTAGGTGAAGTTCTTTAAGGCTCGAAGGGGTTTCTACATCAAGAATAGAATCTCCAAACGCCAAAAAACTGATCACATCAAAATCTTCTAGAGTTTGCGTCCAATCTTGACAACCACAAACAAGCACAGCCACAGCAACAAGAGAGCAAAACTTCTTGATCATGACATTCTCCAATCAACAACAAACAAAAGCACAACTTCTTCTATTATAACCGTTATACACAGGAAGCAAACAGTCTCACCCTTAGAAAACAACATCAAAAACAAAAGACCCAAGACACTAAATTGTATCTTGGGTCTTTTAAAAAGAAGAAGAAAAGACTTACGCCTCTTGCGCTTCTTCCTCAGCTGCTTCACTTTTTGCAGTCAAGAGAGCAATTCGAGCTTCCCTTTTAACAACACCTTCTTTTTCATGAAAGTCGATAAGCTCAAGAGAGCAAATTTCAGCAGCATCGCCTTGGCGAGGGCCGAATTTTACAATTCGAGTATATCCACCAGCACGAGAAGAAAAACGCTCAGCAAGATCACTGAAGACTTTCCGTGTTGCATCATGACCGAAAAGATAAGACGCTGCTTGACGACGAGCATGCAAATCACCGCGGCGACCAAGAGTAATCATCTTCTCAGCGATAGGCCGAACAGCTTTAGCTCTAGCAAGAGTTGTTTGAATACGACCTTCAACCAGAAGGTCTGTAGCCAAATTTCTCAACATCGCACGACGATGAGCTGATTCCCTACCTAATTTTTTGTAACCTTTTAAATGTCTCATTACCTACCTCTGATTCTACAAGTCTTCTTTAGACTCGCTGGCTCGAAGGGTTGTCGGATCAAAACCTTCAATCTTCATACCCAACGACAGCCCCATTTCTACCAACAAGTCTTTGATCTCATTCAGTGACTTGCGACCAAAATTCTTTGTTTTAAGCATTTCGTTTTCGCTCTTTGTAACGAGCTCACCGATATATTTAATATTTGCGTTTTCCAAACAGTTTGCCGCTCGAACACTAAGCTCTAAAGCATCTACAGTCTTAAATAGATGGTCATTCAAAGGCTCACTATCTTCAGAGGTTTCATCAACAGCTGAGACCTCTCCACCATAGTCCGCTTCATCAAAGTTGATAAATGGACCTAGTTGGTCACGAAGAATCTGAGCAGCATAAGCAACCGCATCATCTGGACGAACAGCACCACTGCCCCAAAGCTCAAGCGTCAATTTGTCATAATCAGTATCTTGCCCAACACGAGCATTTGATACGTTATATGCAACTCGGCGAACCGGAGCAAAGATAGAGTCAATTGCGATGAAACCAATCGGAAGCTCTCTTTCACGATTGCGTTCCGCATCTTGATATCCACGGCCTCTACGAACGATCATCTCCAAACGAAGATCACCTTCCTCATTTAATGAGCAAAGTTCTTGTTCTTGATTCAAGATTTCAACATCACCGTTCGTCTCGATATCACCAGCAGTAACAACGCATGGACCTTTTTTGTTCACACGAATAATAGTGTCACCTTCACCGAAGTAACGAATACTTACCTGCTTGATGTTAAGCATAACATCGGTAATATCTTCACGAACACCAGTTAAAGTACTGAACTCATGGTCAACGCCTTCAATTCGAACTGCAACAACAGCCGAACCGTTAACACTAGATAGAAGAACTCGCCTCAAAGAGTTACCGATAGTAACTCCATAACCTTTTTCCAAAGGCTTTGCGACAAACTTCCCGTAGGTATCTGTGAGCTCAACTGCCTCGAGTTTTTCAGGCTTAATCAATTGCTTCCAATTGCGATGCATATTAAACAACTCCTCATGACGCCCGACCCGGTCGGTCAAGTCCAAACACATTATTGACGCACTGCACGCAAAGCGCAATTGCGTCTAAAATCAGATTACACACGTCGCTTTTTGCGAGGTCGGCAACCATTGTGTGGAATAGGAGTGACATCTTTAATAAGAGCAATCTTCATTCCACTATTACCTACAGCACGAATCGCGCTCTCACGTCCTGCTCCCGGTCCTTTTACAAGAACAGAAACAGTCTTCATACCTGCGTCCATAGCTTTACGCGCACAATCTTCAGCAGCAATTTGCGCAGCATAAGGAGTGCTTTTACGAGACCCCTTAAAACCTTTCCCGCCAGCTGTTGCCCAAGACACAACATCACCATTAACATCAGTAATCGTGATAATTGTGTTATTAAACGTAGACTGAATATGCGCAACCCCGATTGGGACATTACGTTTGGTCTTCTTCTTTTTTGCAGTTATCTTTGCCATCTCTCATCCTCGCCTTATCGGAGACTACTTCTTCTTATTCGCCACAGTTTTTCTTGGACCTTTTCGCGTTCTCGCATTTGTCTTCGTACGCTGCCCTCTTACAGGAAGACCTTTACGATGACGAAGACCACGATAGTTCCCCAAGTCAACAAGACGCTTGATATTCAAAGAAACTTCACGACGAAGGTCACCCTCAACCGTATAGTTCTTATCAATCACAGTCCTTAACTCACCGATAGAAGCTGAATCAAGATCCCCAGCTTTTGCAAGTGGGTCAATACCCGCTTCACCAACAATCTTTGTCGCGAGCTGACGGCCAATGCCGAAAACACGTGTCAAAGCAATATCAATTCTCTTCCCCGCAGGAAGATCTACACCAGCAATACGTGCCATGGTCTATTTCTCCTAACCTTGACGCTGTTTGTGTTTAGCTGTTTCACAAATGATTCGAACTACGCCTTTTCGTCGAATCACCTTACACTTGCTGCAAATAGGCTTTACGCTTGCCCTAACTTTCATGCCTACACCCTACCGTTGCGCCTTAAAAGGCTTACTTCTTCGAACGATATACAATTCGCCCACGACTCAAGTCGTATGGCGAGATTTCCAATTTCACTTTGTCACCGGGCAAAATACGAATAAAGTGCATTCTCATTTTGCCACTGATATGAGCCAGAACACTATGACCGTTCTCTAGCTCAACCTTAAACATAGCGTTTGGCAAGGGTTCTAAAACAGTTCCCTCAACCTCAATCACTTCCTCTTTTGCCATCAGTCACACCTTCGACTTTAAATATATTACCGGATCGACCGGGCCCGGGGACCCTAACGCATCCGGATAGAATAAGCAAGTTTATTCTTGAGATACCAAAGCCTCAAGCTTTAAATCAACAGCAGAATGAAGTTTTTCAAAAACCCCTAAAGCTGACCCCACTCCATCAACCGCTGTGTAACATCCTAATTTCTTAAAGTAGTCCACAACAGGCTGTGTATGCTTCTGATAAACTCTCAAGCGATTTTCAACCTTCTCAGGTTTATCATCAGCCCTTGTATATAGCTCACCATCACAATGATCACAACTCTCAACCCTCTTAGGAGGCAAGTCATGTATGTGAAAACTCGCTGCACACTTCCGACAAACCAGCCGACCTGACAATCTTTCAATAAGAACATCAGGATCAACCTCGAGGTGAAAAACACCAAGCAACTTACTGGACTCACAAACTTTCTCAAGAAGTTGCGCTTGCGGCAGACTTCGAGGAAACCCATCCAACAACATGGTCTCTTTCGAGAAACGCTCAGCAGCAGCAGATATCATTTCAGCCAAAATAGCGTCTGAAACCAACTCTCCTTTATTGATAATAGCTGCAAGCTCTTCTCCTTTAGGGCCACCTTGCTGGATCTGCTCCCTCAAAAGATCTCCAGTAGAAACCTTTTTCCAGCCGTAACGCTCAACAAGCATATCTCCCTGAGTCCCTTTACCGGCACCAGGAGCGCCCATCAACACAGCGATCAAGAGCCTCTCCTTGGACGTACAGCAGCACCCTTTTTCAAGAATGCGTCATAACGTAAAGACTGACGATGAGCATCAATTTGCCGAAAAGTCTCCAACGCAACCCCAACAACGATCAGCAAGCTACTCCCGCCGAAATAGAAAGGAACATTGAACTTACCACTCAAAAGCGTTGGCAAGACACACACACTCGCTAAATAAATTGAACCAACTAAAGTTAGCCTAGATATCACTTTATCCAAATATTCAGCAGTACGAGCGCCAGGCCTTACTCCAGGTATGTAACCACCATGCTTTTTAAGATTCTCAGCAACATCATCCGCACGAAACGTAATTGAGGTGTAGAAAAAAGCAAAAAAGACGATAAGGGTTACAAAAACAACATTATACAACCATCCACCCGGAAACATAAGTTGCTGTAAAATGTCGCTAAAAGCACTGCCAGAAGCAACCGCAGCCAAAGACAACGGAGCTTGCAAAACAGAGCTTGCAAAAATCGCAGGAATGACACCAGCCGAATTCACACGAATAGGCAAATACGAAGATTGCCCTCCGAACACCTTACGGCCAACCTGGCGTTTTGCGTATTGAACTTTAATCTGACGAGCACCCTGCTCTACAAAAACCACACCAGCCATAACCGCAACACAGATTACTGTCAGCAGCAGTATTCTGAAAAGGTCCAACTGTTGGCTGTTGTATTGCGAATAGGTATTCGTCACAATCCCTGGAAGCCCAGCAACAATACCAGCAAAGATAATGAGAGAAATGCCATTTCCCACACCTTTTTCAGTGATTTGTTCACCAAGCCACATAACATATGCGGTTCCAGCAACCAAAGACAAGACTGTCATCATCCGCCAAGTCAAACCACCATTAAGAACCAAATCTCCACCGGAGAAATCAGCCCCTTCAAGGGTTCGAGCCAACATAACGCCTTGAACAAACGCAAGAGCAATCGTCCCGTAACGAGTGTACTGACTGATCTTGCGGCGGCCACTAGGACCTTCCTTCTGAAGCATCTCGAGATGAGGCACAAGAACCGTCAGCAGCTGAGAAATGATGCTTGCCGAAATATACGGCATCACACCAAGAGCAAAGATACTGAAGCGCTCCATTGCGCCACCTGTAAACATGTTAAACATGCCAAAAAGGTTTGCGCCTTGCGACTGGAAGAATCGCCCCAAAGCTACTGTGTCAACCCCTGGAATCGGTACGTGTACACCGACACGGTAGATCGCCAGGAACATAAGTGTATACAAGATCTTTTGAGTCAAATGATTGATCTTGCTTTCTGGAAGCGTCTGTATTGAACTTGCCATGCGCAAAGCCCCCCGTCACAGGATTTATCTCAGCTTCAAAACAACAACTTACCCTTTAGGAGCGTTCAACTCAACTGTTCCACCAGCGTTCTGAACCGCTTCTAGAGCACTACGACTGATACGATCAATCTTCAGTTGAAGTTTCCTATCTATCTTGCCCATGCCCAATATCTTGACTGGAATCCGAGGGTTACGCAAGAGGCCAGCCGCTTGCAATTCACTTTTACCCACAGTTTGTCCGTCTGTAAACTTGCTTAAATCCTGCAAGTTAATGATATTAAACAGAACTTTTTTACCTTGAACAGAAAAACCACGCTTTGGCAAACGGCGATATAAAGGTGTTTGACCACCTTCAAAACCAGCTCTAGGACCACTGCCCTTACGAGCCTTTTGCCCTTTGTGCCCTTTACCAGCTGTCTTTCCTTGTCCACTACCTGGACCACGGCCTAGTCGCTTTGTAGACCGATGGGAACCCGGAGCAGGCTTTAAATTCCCAAGATGTTTCATTTCCATTGCCAACCTCACTTCCCTAAGAGCTCATATTCGACCAAGTGGGAAACTTTGTTCACCATCCCACGGGTGCAATTGTTATCAGTGACAACGTTGGTCGAACCTGTCTTACGTAGACCTAAACCCCGGACTACAAGACGCTGAGATTTTGGTTGTCCAATTGTACTTCTTTTCAACTTAACGCGGATCTGACTCATGAGTCACCCCCAGTCGAACCCGCGTTTTCAGCATGACGATGCTGCTGAAGGCTTTCTGTATCCATGTGACGATGAGCAGCATAGTCGCTCACTAGCATCAATTGCTTCAAGCCATCCATAGTTGCACGTACAACGTTGTTGTGATTACGAGATCCGAAAACCTTACACACAACATCCTGAAGACCAGCAAGTTCAGCTATTTTGCGAACAGGGCCACCAGCGATAACGCCTTTACCCTTTTTTGCTGGATACATACGAACTTTTGCTGCACCTGAACGCCCCACAACCTCAAAAGGAAGTGTTCCGTTTACCATTGGCACATCAACCAAAGACTTCTTCGCTTGCTCTGAAGCTTTGCGAATTGCGTCTGGAACCTCGTTGGCTTTACCAACACCAAATCCCACTTTTGATTTCCCATCACCAACAGCAACCAGTGCACTAAAACTGAAGCGGCGGCCACCTTTGACAACTTTTGCAACTCGACGGATATCAATCACGCCATCTTGCAAGCCATCATTGTTTTCTTTTTCTTTCATTGCGTCCTTCCTGAGTCCACTCTCTTAAAACTGGAGCCCGCCCTCGCGCGCACCTTCAGCCACCGCTTTGACACGACCATGATAAATGTTGCCGTTTCGGTCAAAAACGACTCGGCGAATATCTTTTTGTAAGCACCGCTCCGCAAGAGCTTTACCGATTTCATGAGCAACCACAGCCGAACCACGACGGTGATTACCTTTTTCAGCACTGCTCGCTGAAACAAGAGTCATGCCCTTAGTGTCATCAATGACCTGGACAGATACGTGTTTCAATGAACGCGTTACAGAGATTCGAGGACATTCCGCTGTTCCTGAAATCTTTTTTCGAATCCGTAACTTGCGACGGGCTTTCAAAACTTTAGATTGATTTGCTGCCTTCATATTTCTACCCTTAGAACACTAATGTGTGAACTTACTTCTTACCAGACTTACCAGCTTTTGTGATAATAACTTCATCCGAATAACGCACACCTTTTCCATGATATGGCTCAGGCTTACGGAATCCTCGAATATCAGCTGCCGCTTGTCCAACCTTCTCTTTGTCAAAGCCTGAAACAACAACAGTCGTCTGCTTCTCAACTTTAATCTCAAGACCTTCAGGGACTTCGTAAACAACAGGATGACTATAACCAAGAGTCAACTGAAGATTACGGCCTTGAATAGCTGCACGATAACCAACACCAATAAGTGTTAAAGATTTTGAAAAACCCTGAGAAACACCTAAAACCATGTTATTTACCAAGCTTCTCGACAAACCATGAAAATTTGGTTGCGAGCGCCCTTGAGTATTCTTTAGAGAAACACGCAGCTCATTTCCTTCTTGCTGAACAGAAGTCGCTGAGTGCAACTCACGAACCAACTGACCTTTCGGTCCTTTGATTGTGATTTTTTGGCCGTCAATTTTAGCCTCAACACCGCTTGGCATTGGGATTGCTTGCTTACCAATTCGAGACATTTCTTACTCCATTTCCGAGCTTATACAAAGTGTTTCTAGAACACTTTGCACAACAGCTCTCCCCCAATACCAAGTTTACGAGCTTGACGGCAAGTTTTGATTCCGTGTGAAGTTGAAAGCAAAGCCATACCAAAGCCATTCTTCACATAAGGGATCTCATCCGCACCAACATAGCATCGTAGGCCTGGACGGCTGACTCGTTGGATAGTTTGAATAACACCTGTTTGAGCGTTATCATCACGATACTTCAAAGCAATTCGAATAAGTCCTTGCTTGTCGTCACGGACACACTTGTATGCCTTAACAAACCCTTCTTCACGAAGAAGGTGAGCAATCGCGATTTTCATCTTTGATGCTGGAACTGAAACAACTTCATGACGCGCGTGTTGTGCGTTACGAATTCTTGTCAGTAGATCCGCAATTGGATCGGTCGTAGTCATAATTTCCTCTTTCTTTTCGTCAACCGATCACCAGGATGCTTTGAGGACGCCAGGCAAATAGCCACGGAGCGCCATCGTCCTGAAGCAGATACGGCAGATTCCAAACTTACGATAAACAGCCTTCGGTCGGCCACAGTTATTGCATCGGGTGTATGCGCGAGACGAAAACTTAGGCTTTGACTTAGCTTTCTCAATGAGCGCTTTCTTGGCCATGATAACTCCTCACTATTTCCTGAACGGAAAGTTAAAAACATTCAACAAGGCACGACCTTCAACATCATTTTTTGCAGTTGTTGTGATCGTGATACCAATACCACGGACAGCATCGACTTGATCGTAATCAATCTCAGGAAATACGATCTGTTCTTTAATGCCCAAGCTGTAGTTTCCGCGGCCGTCAAACGCTTTTGCAGAAACACCACGAAAGTCTCGAATACGAGGAATTGTGATGTTCACTAAACGATCGAGGAACTCATACATATGCAATCCGCGTAACGTAACAGAACAACCAATAGGCATTCCTTCGCGGAGCTTAAAACCTGCAATACTTTTGCGAGCTTTAGTCATAACAGGCTTTTGACCTGTTATAGCTTCGAGATCTCGCATAGCATGTTCCAAAATCTTCACGTTTTGTGAAGCTCGGCCTTGACCAATATTCACAACAATCTTTTCGATTTTTGGAATTTGGCAAACATTCTCTAAAGACAGTTCTTCTCTTAGAGCTGTCTTGCGCTCATCATAGATGCGCTTCATTCTTGATACGTACACGTCTTCTTTCCCTCGTGATCGTTCGCTACAGCACTTCCGGCGCTAGCGACGCAATTCTGTTGAAGCCACGGTTCCTAATTTCTCGCCCAACAGGTCCGAAAATACGGGTTCCAACAGGCTCGTTATCCTTGCCTTTAATCAAGACACAAGCATTTTCGTCGAAGCGGATTGTTGATCCATCAGCTCGCGTCACTGGAGACTTAGTTCGTACAACAACAGCGCTGTGAACAGACCCTTTTTTAACACGTCCATTGGGGATCACTTCTTGTACGGAAACCTTGATCGTGTCACCGACACGAGCAGCTTTTCGTCCACTACCGCCTAGCACCTTGATGCACTTGACTCGCTTTGCACCCGAGTTATCACCAGCCTGCAGCTTTGTTTCCATGATAATCATCGTTCTGCCCTCTCAGATCCCACAACGGGGACTCAATCCTTGCCCCGTTTAACTACTTGAAGCAATTTGTAACTTTTATTCGCACTCAGCGGCCGACATGGTGTAATCAGAACATGATCACCAATTTTTGTTTGGTTCTCAGGATCATGGAACATCATTTTTGTCGTACGACGAATATGCTTTCTCACGAGTGGATGCTGAACCTGACGCTCGACAGCACCAACACGGCTTTTATCCATCTTGTCGCTAGTCACAACGCAGCGAAGAGGTCTTTGATTCTTGACTTCTTCTACTGGGTTCATAGTTTCTTGTTCAGTCATCTCAGCTCTCCTTCACCTGAGCAGCACGGCTCAACGCTGTACGTTGAGTTAAAACTCGTGCTAGCTGCTTCCGCAATGTTCCGTAACGACTTCCGCGACCCGCCGGCTCTTTGTAAGAGTTTAGGCGAAGCATCACCATCTCATTACGCAGATCCTTCTCAGTTTGTAACAACTGAGAAAGGTCAGAGTTGCGGATATCTTCTTTTGAAATTTTATGCAAGTCCATTATTTACCTCACGCCCACAAATCTTTACCACGAATCAAGAGACGAGTCTTGACTGGAAGCTTCGCAGCGGCAAGTTTAAGTGCCTCAACTGCCAAACTTTCATCTACACCCTTGATTTCGTAGAGAATTCTTCCTGGGCGAATTTTAGCTTCGTAGCGATCTACTGAGCCTTTTCCTTTACCCATTCGAACTTCTGCAGGCTTTTTACTAACGGGCACATCTGGAAAAATCTTAATCCAAACCTGTCCGCCACGTTTCGTTTTACGCGTCATAGCGATACGAGCAGCCTCAATTTGACGAGATGTAATACGGCCACTTTCTAGAGCCATAATACCGAAATCACCAAATGCTAGATGATTTCCTGTCTCCGCCTGCCCTCGGTTACGACCTTTCTGTCGTTTCCGAAATTTCATCTTCTTAGGCGACAGCATGCTTCCCCCTGATCAGTGAATCTTGTCCAGGATTTCTCCTCGGAAGACCCAAACTTTAATGCCAATAATACCGTACGTTGTCAAAGCCTCAGCTGTACCGTAATCGATATCAGCACGCAGTGTATGCAACGGAACACGACCTTCGTGGTAACGCTCTGTACGAGACATGTCAGCGCCACCAAGACGACCAGAACACTGGATCTTGACTCCGCTTGCGCCCGCTCGCATAACATTGCTAATAGCTTTTTTCATCGCACGACGAAAAGAGACCCGACGCTCAAGTTGTTGACGAATAGAATCGGCAACGAGCTGAGAGTCCAAATCAGGCTTCTTAACTTCATAGACGTTCAAGACTGGCTCACTATTTGAGAGCTTGGCATAACGGACAAGAGCATTTTTCAATGACTCTGCGCCAGAACCTTTTTTCCCGATAATGACACCTGGACGGCTACTGTAAATGTTAATCTTTAAGTTACTTGCAGCTCTTTCGATATCAACTCGAGCAATGCTAGCACTTGAAAACTTCTTCGCGATGTATTCACGAATCTTTGTGTCTTCTAACAGAAGCCCTGCGTAGTTATCATTCGAAAACCACTGAGAACCCCATGTTTTGACGACTTTCAATCGAAATCCGATTGGATGTACCTTTTGTCCCACGACACCTTCCCCTAGATTTTCTCTTGAAGTTCAACGGTTATATGCGACGACCGCTTACGGATAGGTGTCGCTCGCCCTTGTGCGCGCGGCAGGTATCTTTTAAGCGTACGACCCTCATTCACGTAAATAGCCTTTACGTAAAGCTGATCGACATCGACAGTCGAAACCTGCACAGCATTGCTAACTGCAGATCGGATTAACTTTGCAACCATAGGGGCAGCTCTTTTAGTTGTCAAAGACAAACGGTCAAGAGCAGATTCCACTTTAAGCCCACGCACGGCATCAGTTACAAGTCTTGCTTTTCGCGGAGAGATTCGCACCTCTCTCAAGTGCGCTGAATAGTTTTGCATAAAAGCTCCTACTTCTTCTTCCCGCTCTTCACGTGGCCACGGTAATCACGCGTCGGAGAAAATTCACCGAGTTTATGACCAACCATATTTTCAGTGACGTAAACAGGAATAAACTTTTTGCCGTTATGTACCGCAAAAGTCAAACCTACAAACTCCGGAACAATCGTTGAGCGACGGCTCCAAGTTTTGATTGGTCGCTTATCTTCTTTTGCCTTATCTGCTTTCGCAAAAAGGTAAGAGTCGATAAAGGGACCTTTCTTAATCGAACGTGCCATATCGGCATCCTCCCCTATTTCTTGTTCCGTCGTTTGACGATGAACCGGTTTGTTCTCTTGTTACTTCGAGTCTTAGCACCCTTTGTCGGTTTCGCCCATGGACTCACTGGGTGACGCCCACCTGAAGTACGACCTTCACCACCACCATGAGGGTGATCAACCGGGTTCATAGCAACACCACGGACAGTTGGGCGAATACCTTTCCAGCGAGAACGACCAGCTTTACCAAGCTTTACGTTACCGTGGTCAGCATTTCCAACAACACCGATAGTTGCACGACAAGACTCAGGAACAATTCTCATCTCACCTGAAGGCATCTTCAGCTGAGCATAACCATCTGTTCGACCCGCAAGTTGGCAATAGCTACCTGCAGAACGAGCCATTTGGCCACCTTTGCCAGTTTTCATTTCGACATTATGAACCATTGTACCGAAGGGCATAGCACTAAGAGGGATCGCGTTCCCAGGCTTAATGTCAGCTGTCTTCGCAGAGATCACAACATCACCCTTTTTAAGGCCTGCCGGACAAAGGATGTAACGACGCTCACCATCCTTGTACAGAATACGAGCAATAAATGCTGTTCTGTTTGGATCATACTCAACCGCTTCAACTCGACCCTGAATATCAAGCTTATTACGCTTGAAATCAATAGTTCTGTACAAACGACTAGCACCGCCACCCCTGTGGCGAACAGTGATACGTCCGTTATTATTTCGACCACCCTTTTTGTTCAAAGGAGAAGTCAAACTTTTTAGAGGCTCAATCTTATCAAGCTCTCTATAGTCAACCACCGACATGCCGCGACGACCGGGGGTCGTTCCTCGATACGTTTTAATTCCCATCTTCATTCCCCACTAGTCGAGATCATTCTTCAAAAAGCTTGATCTGATCGCCATCGCGCAACTTCACAATCGCTTTTTTATACGTCTTTGAAGGTACTTTTCCGTAAGGAGTTCTACGTAAGCGTCCACGAGTCAACATCGTATTGACATCTTCAACTTTTACATCAAAGAGTTCTTCAATCGCACGTCGCACGTCTAGCTTTGTTGCTTCACGCCTTACTTCAAAAACATAAGATCCTTGCTCACGCAAGTTTGTGCTTTTCTCAGTTACTAAAGGTCTAAGCAGTGCACTGTAAGGATTCATTCTGCACCTCCACTCAATCTTTGACGAAGCACTTCAAGAGCAGCTTGAGACAGAACCAATGATTCATAACGCAAGATGTTCTCAGCGTTTAAAACCTCAGGCGCAAGCGTCAAGACACCATGCAAATTTCGAGCAGAACGATACAAAAAGTCATCAGCACGCGCGTCTGCAATAAGTGCTTTTTTAACACCTAAGTTTTGCAACGCAGCTTCAACTGCTTTTGTTTTGTACTGGTCAATCTGAAAATCATCCACAACAATTAACTTGTTATGGCGAACTTTGTCACTCAGCGCAATTCGAGTCGCTAAAGTCTTAACCTTACGGTTAATCCCTTGACGATAATCACGCGGCTGAGGACCGTGAGCAGTACCACCACCAGGCATTAAAGGAGAAGTTGAACTACCCTGACGAGCGTTCCCTGTTCCTTTTTGCTTGAACGGCTTGCGACCACTACCAGCAACCATGCCACGAGTTTTTGTAGCATGAGTCCCTTGTCGACGATTTGCTCGATAAGCCTTCACAACACTGTGAAGAACACCGTCATTCATCTCTACTTCATAAACATCTGAAGGTAAGTCGATATGACTAACAACTTCACCTTTGATATTGACAACATCCCATTTCATGGAATTCACCCCTTGACTTTCTATCACTTCCCGGTCCCGATCGATGGGCGAACCTCAAGGTAACCATTACGAGTTCCCGGCACCGACCCTTTGACCGCGATCAAGTTGCGTGTCGCATCAATTTTCATCACTTTCATATTTCGCACAGTTCGGTTTTCTGTACCCATGTGACCTGGCTGCGGCTTATTCTTGTAAACTCGACCTGGAGTTGTACATTGCCCCAAAGAACCTGGACGACGGTGAAAACGAGAACCGTGTGTCATACGACCAATACTGCTGTTCCAGCGCTTTACAGCACCCTGAAAACCGCGACCTTTTGTTTGACCAGTTACATCAACTTGCGCAATGCCATCAAACAACTCAGCGCTCACCTTAGAACTTAGAGACAAAGCCTCAACAGGGCCAGGAGTTCTAAATTCTTGGAATCGAGCATAATTGTCTTCGACTCCAGCTTTACGCAAACGAGCTAGATCTGGTTTGTTAAGGTTTTTTTCCGACTTACGGAAAAAACCGAGTTGAACGCCGTGATAACCGTCACGCTCAGGAGTTAGTACTTTCGTAACTCTCTGATCAGCAACTTCCAAAACAGTTACTGCTATCATGCGGCCAGCGTCATCGACCATGCGAGTCATGCCAACTTTTTTGGCAATCAATCCTTTGTCAAAGATTTTCGCCATTGTTTTCCTCCCCACTCACTACACATCAGCAGACCCTTGTCTGCTGGGGACTTAAAAGAGCTTAATATCCACATCAACACCAGAAGCAAGATCAAGTTTCATCAACGAATCAATTGTTGATGCTTGAGCTTCAAGGATGTCCAAAAGTCTTTTATGGACACGCACTTCAAACTGTTCTCGTGATTTCTTGTTTACATGTGGGCTTCGTAGAACTGTATACCGGCTAATAGCAGTCGGTAACGGGATAGGTCCCGCAATTTTAGCACCAGTTCTTCGTGCTCTCTCAACGATCTCAGCAACGGACTGATCAATCAGACGATGATCGTAGCCCCTGAGGCGGATTCTGATCTTCTGGCTTTCCATACGCTCACAAACCCTGTCACAATTGTTAAAAAAATCTCTTGACGGTCGGCGGCTTGTATACACACTTACTAAGGCAAGCTGGCATAGGCTTGTTAGTCCAAGCATACCGTATCCGAAGAGTGATGGATTTAAACGTTTTCGTGCGCCGATGTCAAGAAGAATTTACATTCAAACCAGTTTTTATGCGTCAAAGATAAAACACCTATCAAAAAGCCTAATTCTTCACGTAAATATATAAAAAAAACACTAAATCCTTTAATTGAAGTAAGTTACGTCAAAACCTTCGGCAGAGAAAGCCACAAGAAAGCATCCTCAAAATAGGGCTGAGACATCTTTAATGAAGTTTCTGGTAAAGTGAATGGAGATGGGTACCGATGCCACCTTTGACTGTTATTCAGAATAACCAGGAGGAAACCACGTGAAATCTAAGATCCTTGTATTAGCTGGAGTTATGGGGCTATGGAATTGTTCAGGAGACAAAGCCATGACCGAGGAACCAGTGAACAACGTTACAATGGAAGCGCCAGCGGAAACATCACAACCAGGTGCAGGCATGCACGCAGACGCACAAGTCCAATGGGTCAACGTCTCCGCACTGAATGTCAGAGAAGGCGCTGGCATGAGTCACGGTGTCACTAGACACGTTCGCGAAGGCGAGCAAGTCAAAGTCCATGAACGCGTTGGCGTATGGGCAAAAATCGGACAAGGCGAATGGGTCTCTAGCCGTTATCTCCGCGACCAACCTTAAAAGACCTGCAAAGGGCGTGCAGACCTAGAGAATCAACGCCCTTTGCACCACTCTTCTAGCTTCAAAATCATTGTGTTAGAGTTCTTGTAAACAAACCACAGAACAAGAGCGACACCTTGCGACATCCCAACCTATCAAAAACATCAAAAAACGAACTTTACAAATTCACCACTATATTCATTTGCACATCAGTCATCTCCGCGCTTCAAGGTCCCGCGTTTTCTCCCCGGGACGCTATGGGCCAAGACGTCTCGCAGCTCACATCAGAACTACTAGTCATGTTCCCATTGGATATCTTCTCTCAAATCCTCAAAATCATCACCATCATAAGCCTCGTAATCTACATCACCTCATGGAAAAGGACCTTAAAAGAGTCAATCCCATACATGATCACCTCATGGCTCCTCATCTCTATCGGGGCTATTCTTCAGTACCCAGCTGTCTTCGAAGACTCCCTTCCTCGCTCAGCCGCCCTATTCATTTCCACCATCCCCAGAGCAACAGCATTACCTTATCTATTTATTATTTGCGGGTGGTCCATTTGCTTAACAGCCATCGTCCGCAACGCCTTCAAAAACCACTCTAACTTCCTACCGTACCTAATCACCGGGGTTTTTCTTTCATCAGATTCAAGCTTCAACACCAAAAACCAAGAAGAATCCATATTTCTTATCTCCATCGACTCACTACGCGCAGATGCCATCACAGCGGAAAAAACACCCAATTTATACAGATTCAAAAATCAACACACATCTTTCGAACAGCATTTTGTAGGGATTCCAAGAACATTCCCATCGTGGATTGAAACCCTTGAAAGCCAACCCGCTGCCCTTTCCGGGATTCGACACATGTTCCCAACTCAACCCGAACGCCAACAACAATCGTCAACAGCAACGTTCGCTCAAGCTTTATCTCTCGAAGGGTTTCATACAGCTCTTATTTCAGACTTCGCTGGCGACATTTTTCCTCGGTTTGAAAACCACTACCACACCACACAAGCCCCAACATTCACGCTACCCAGCATGTTACAACTCAACATCACAACACATCTCCGATTTTTCCTCCCATACATCCTCACCCCACCCCTACGTTCAATCTTCCCTGAAATAGAGGCCAGCCCCATCGCAACAAACCCTCAAAACCTCATCCATCAGGCCATACAGCACCTACGATCAACACCACGAAAAAATATGACAACCCTCTTTTTTTCCACAGCACATTTTCCATACGCATCCCCTTGGCCTTACTATCCTGCTGTCACAAATGAAACTCGGTTTATTTTTCAAAAAAACCCCGACCTAAGCTATACATCTCTTTCTTCAGATGAGAAAAAACACATCATTAAACTCTACGAATCTTCGATTCAAGCTATTGATCACGCATGCGGAGCACTCTTTCAATACCTCAAAGACAATCAAAAATGGGACTCCAGCACAATCATCATCACAGCCGACCACGGAGAAGAACTCTTCGACGCAAACCGCATTCAAGGACACGGAGAACATCTTTGGGGCAACGCAATGCTTCACGTCCCTCTACTCTGGAAACAAAAAAACCACCAAAAACCTCAGAGAATAGAACACATAACACGCTCTATAGACCTCGGAACAACACTCATCCACCAAGTATCAAAAACTCAAAAAATGCAAAAAAATATAAATTTTAAATTCTCAGGACAAAATCTCAACCCATGGATCGACAGCACGAACGATCAACCATTTCCTCAGTTATCAGCATTCTCCGAAACCGGGCTTTGGTTTTCAAACAAAGGAAACGCTGAGTTTCAACTCAAACGCCTCTGGTACCCCAACATCAACGAACTTATTACAATAGATAAAACAACTGAAAAAGAAGTTGTACTACACCATGATTACAGACAACTCACAGTCACAGCAAAACACAGGTCCCTCATATCCGGTGAATACAAAGTTCTCTACATACCCACAAAAAAAGGCATTCAATGGGAACTATATCAATGGAAAAAAGACCCACATAACATCAAAAACATAGCTCCATCTTCACCAAAAAAACTCCTTGAAATGCAAGAAAAACTTCTCAGCTACATGACGTTTATCGAGAAAAGAAACCGTATCATCAACAATTTTGTGGTGCCGCTATGAAAATCATCATCAAAGCAATTCTTACACTACTTTTTCTTTTTTCATCTTGGGCACTACTGGTTTATCCTAACGATCTCAGAATCTCATTTCGGACATTTCCTACTGAAAAAAGCGGTGTTTTTTACAAAAAAAATGGTCGCCTTTTTAATAAAAAAAATTCACTAAAAATAACAAGAAGAGAACAACCACAAAATTTATCAATAGATGTGGCACCCGCTCAAAACTCAATAAGATATCAATCAAAACATCAAACACTTCTCACAACAGGTTTATACCCAGAAAAATTAGAAAGCCACGACAGCTTTATACTGCTGCCAAATGAAAGCGCGACATGGATAACACCACCTCTCACCGACACACACAAATTTTATGTCTCATCGCCAGAAAACATAAAAATAACAATTTCCAACAACAACAAAACCACAATTCTTCCCATAGAAAAAACGCCACCAAGTCCAAATCCATGGCTCCATAAAAACCTCTGGAGGTACCTATACCCAGACTACGACTACACAAACTGGCAACTTATAGAACAAAACACAGCCCCCGGGAAGACCACGATCACGTGTCACTCAACAACAGAACCTTGCTTTATCTCCGAACCAGAATTCTTTACAAAAACAAACACTCCTCCACAAAATCACATTGTGTTACTCATTGATACCCTCCGTTATGACGCCGTAACACAAACAAAAACCCCTTATACACATAACTTCTTTAAACACAGCGCAAAATACTCTCACTGCCTGGCAAGCAGTAACATGACAAGCCCATCTGTCAACGCACTCCTTTCTTGCCAGCATCCCGAAGACATAAAAGACATCGCATTCGCCTACGGATCCCCCTCTTCTGCGCACAACTCTTTCTACAGTAGAAAAGAACCTTCTTTTCCTCACATCCTGCAAAATCACAATATTTCCACCAGCATGATAGGAAATATTTCCATCATTTCAGACTCCATTGGAATTGGCGTAAACCACGGATTCCAAGACTTAATCACAATAGAGAGAGACGGTTACGACACTGCAAAAATTATAAAAGAAAGCATAAAATGGATAGAACAACACAAAAAAGAAAGCTTCTTTTTATACATCCATCTCCATGCGCCGCACGGCCCTTATAAGGCTCCAATCAAAGACATCGTAACAACCTTCCAAGGGAACAAAGATTTATCTTCCAGTGTAAATATCTTAAAATGGCTCTACAGAGCTGAACTTCATTACTCAGATCGATACATTAAAAAACTCATCACTCACTTACGAAAAACACACCTTATCGATCACACCACACTCACGCTCACATCTGACCACGGAGACCATCACACTCCACACTCATTCACAGGAAATGAAGCAGGACCCAAAATCATAGGAGCAACCTTTGACCACGGAGGAACTCTTTTAAACGATGAAATAAGAGTTCCACTTTATATATCAACCCCTCCGCACAACACAGGGGAAACAGTATCATCTTGGACCTCAAATCTCGGAATAGGTCCTTACATCTTAAATCAATATAAAATACCGACACCTCACTATTGCGAGTACAAAAATCTCAACACACAAAACGAAGTTATCCGATTTTCTGGGTTCAAACAAAAAGGATTTTTATTTCAAGGACAATACAAATACATCAGAACGCTTGAGGCAGACAAACGGAACTTCGCTCGCCCAAATAGTCACATGTTTAAAAAAGAAAACATCAATATCCCTGAAGTTATCTTCGATATCACAAAAGACAAAACAGAAAACACACCTTTACACCACGGGAAAACAACATCTAAATTAAGAAATATATATTCACAAGCATTCGAAAATAAAAACCTCTATACCCTTCATATCCGAAGCACACATGAATCATCTCTCACCATTCACAGCACCACAGCACCAACAAACATTTCTTCTCACGCAACCACAATACACCAAAACCCAATACACAAAACATTCTGTTCAAAATGCACATCTATGGACGTTTCTTTTTCTGAAAAACCCCAAATATCATCCTTTCATAATGAGAAAAAAATCAAAACCTACAACACATCCCTTCATCTTCCACTCAAAGATAATCTTTTTTTAGAAATAAACCCTGCATCCCCAAAAATGAAAGGACCTTCAATCGCATGGCTCGTCTACCACGAGAAACAAACCACAAAATCAATACAAATCACAGCTATGAACTTAAAAATTGAACGGATGTTAAAACAATGGGGATACCTCAGCGAATCATCACCATAATTATGTCTATGGCTCTAGAGACAACTGCCCATAGCTTCATTTGCAACAGCACACAAAACCTTTGCAATGAGCACCAGCATTGGGCCGGAGCCTCTAAAGAAAAACCACAAGAACAAGCAAAGCTTCAAAGCCACACACAATCTTGGTTTCTAGCTTCCTTCAAAGAAGCACAGCTTCACCTTTTTATCGAAACACAAACAAAATCAGAGATGAAACACCTTCTCAACAAAGAGATTTTTTTAAAAACAGAAACACACGACAAAAAAAAATCTATAATCGTTGGGGAATTCACACACCCTCTTCAAATTCTAAAACACCCAATATTTTCAATATACAATCATGATGTAGAAAATAAATTCCAACCCCCTAGAGGCAAAGGCCTATGGTTAACTTTTGACGACCATACCTCTTCCTTACTTGAAATAAGCGCAACATCAAATCACACCTACGGAATACGCTACAGCTACGATACACACTACCTCAATAGCACACGATTCAGCCTTGCTCACATCTACTCAAAGAATCAAAAACAGTACTCAATTTCAATGTTATCACCGGGATTTCAAGGTTCTTTTTTCCTAATTGAAGTCACTCGACTTGAAGAAAAACTCCTTCCTTTCAAACAAATCATTAGAATAAGTTATAAAGAATCATACGAAAATCATCACAGAAAATTCATACAATATGACGACATTCTCCACAGTGAACGCAGGCTGATTTATGGCGTTGATTTCGATATTTCAAAAACAAAACACGACCTACACTTCACTGTTTTTCAAGAATACAGAAACCCAAAAAACACTTCTTGGTTTTGGGCTATTCACACAGGAATTGGAGGCATTATATGACTAGAGTCGCAATAATAATCGCCATACATATCCTCATCATCGAACTATTCTCTTTGCAGATTTTTGCACAACAGTCACAAAATGTTGAATTCATCATAAAACCACAACCGCAAAAGAATGACCTCTCCGACTTCCCTCAAATAGAACAAATTTTAAGCAGTCAGTGGCTCGACTCTGGTATTTCAAACAGCGCAGATATTGTCAATAAGTCTCTAGATTCTTTGATGCAGGCTATTTTTTACTCAACCCTTGATCACGAAACAAAGCTCTACCTCACCCCAAAGCATTTTTTTTATATCGGGTCGCAAAGAGATGTTTTCTCCTCTCAAATAGGTGCGTTTATCGTAAAAGACACCATAGCTTTAGGCCCTGGCTACTCGACCCATCTCCTACAACAAGGACCTGTCAAAGTTGGCCTGGATTCTTCCACCCTATTAGCTATGAATGAAATTTATTTCCATACAAATCAACATCGGATTATTGAAAATAACAGCGATGACTTTCTCGACTACATGACAAAAAATTGGCTAGGACTCCTACCCATAGCAGCAAAACTTCTTCCACCATCCTTCAATCAAAATGAACTTTACAACCCCCTCAGACTTGCAAAAGTAATATCTCACCACCCTTTGTCTTTGGAGTCTTTTAAAAAAATGCCAATCAATTCCGTAAGATCATACGCATTCCAAGGAGACCTGTCCTTCCCTATAGAGAATGATCTTCTTACAAAACACGGCTTTTTAAAGTGGTTACAAAAAAGCAGACTCCCCTTAAACTTACCCATCGCCTTAATCTTAAAAGGCGAGTACAGAATCAGCGTTCTAAAGAAAAACACTTCTCAGTACTGGGTTGGGCTCCAAAGAACACAGACCTCTGGCTATAACATAGGAATTCAAATCGGAGACCAATTCCACTTATTAAACAACGCCCTTCCTTGGCTACCTTGGGAGTGGAGCGGAATCCCGATATCAATACATCCTTTGCTTATTCATTACGGTGGCTATACCATCCACCAGTACAACCTACTCTATGAATTCAACCTAGCAGACCCCTTAGCGAGCGAAGCTCTTCAAAAAGCTTTATTTGGAAACTTTTCATTTGCTGAAAATCTTGCAAACCAAAAAAACTCATCCGTGCATCACATCCATACAAAATCTCAAATAAAACAAAAATCAGAGCATCAAGGGTCACATAATTTTTTTATTGCTAATCAAACAACAAAAAGCTCTAGCCAAACATCCCTCATAGCACTCAACACAAATCAAAAAAAACAAGATTTTCTTCAAACAAGCCACATCCGCACTAAACAATCTCAAAACATCTTCACGGGGCTTTCTCAAACCTTGCATCACACAACAGCAAATATCCCTATCAAAAAAAATGACAACAAGCACACTTTCACATCAAACACAACATCAACAGAAGACTCCACCATCACACAAACAGCACCGCTTACACTGAAGGCTGCCTTACAAATCCAGATACCACACGCAGACTACGAACAAACAGAAGCAACGATTACAAAAGTATTTCAGTTTCTATCTGAAGGCATCCCGCCTCTTTTCCAACTTCCTACAAAAGAACACTTTCTTTACAAACCATCCCTAAACCCTCACAAACAAGCCTCTCAAATACACCCCCAACTTCAAGCGTTAGGGAGTCTTCATGTACAATGCGTTGCTTTTTTCACAGAAAAAGATTTAAAAAAAGCTGCAGCTATACCACAAGACGCTGCATACGAAAAAATCTACCAAGCCCTGGATTTACCACTAAATCCTCCTGCTTTAATAAAAATAAAGTCACACCTTCTGTCATGGATCAGCACCCCATTTAGGCTACTCAATCTTGATATCGGAACAAATAAATATCAGCTCACAACTGACGTAATTCAAACGTTAAAAAAACTGCAGCAAGAAACTCAACCTAAAGAAAAGCAAGCAATCCTTAATGACCTCATCGATCGTTATTTACCTATTGATTTCATTAGAGCACTGACAGCCTTAACTGGAAAAGACAGCATTGTTCGAAAAGCTCAATTTTTTTCACAGGCCTTTCCACAAACACCCACCATATACCGGCACACATATAACAAAATGAATGGAACAGAGCTTCGGTTTGGGCCAACTGGAAAAAACCTCAGGAACTTTCACAAAATAGGGAACACGGAAATTCTTCCTTCAACAACAGAAAATCAAAACCAAGCCCCTCAATTCAAAAAAGTGACTCTTGACGTCATCGATTCAGAAATCATGAGCACAATATTCTATCAAACACCCACCCATCAACAGGTATACATTTACGGCAAACTCTCACAAGCAGGCAAGATATCTGTCGGGAAATTACATTTAAGCGAAGGAATCACACAACAAACCCCAAAACGCCAAAATGACACTCAAGTTATCAGCATACCTATCACTGGCGAGAAAAGCTTTTTACACTCATTCCTGATGAGACACAGCCTCTCCCTCTCGAATTCGGAGTACATACTAGAACTAGCTCTCTCAACCAATAAAAAGTCATGGAGCCCAATCAAGTCTTTTTCATTTCAATTTCAAAATGGGGTCGTCAGCAAAAGCCTACTGTAACAACGGAATATAAAACTTAGATATAGAAGGTGAGAGAAAAGAAAGGTCGACAGCATCCATAAAGTAAAAAGGGGTTTGAAAACTACCGACAATCACAAGCGCTGCACGCCGAGGTTTCACTGACAAAACCTCATTCAACAAGCGTAAAAATAAATATCTCTGCACAAGCGACTGTTTCAACAAAAAATCCTCTGAAACAAAAACCCATTCTACCGCATTTTGAGCCACAGCTTTTTCGTAAAAATCCTTAAACCTTAACCGAGAAACATACACACCATTCTCTCGATAAGAATCAAAAACAGATAAAGAAAAACTGTCAAAAAACCACCCTCTTCTTAAAATCAGCGCAAGCAATGAGGAACGAGGAAGGTAAGCAAGAACCCCGTCCGCAGGTAATTTAATAGATTCGCGAGTTGTCTGCCAAATCATATAAAACGCTGGAACGACCACCGAAGCAACCGCATAACGAATGACTGGAGACGCAAACCCTTGACTCAAGCCTCTTCGGACCCCTGTAGAAGCATCTGCAACCACATGAGAGACAACCCTGTCAATCCTCACAGCTGGGCGCTCAATCGCGACTGGCGGAGTGCACCCAACAGACTCTTCAACCCCCGAAAGTGCCCCAACCACAACTTCACGAGCAACATCATGAGTCAAAGCTCTCAGACTAAGCAAAGGTCTCTGATAAAAAAAACGATAAAGGTAAGGGAAAGGATCAAACCTTTGCAAGGTATCAAAGCACCAAGAGCTAGCCTGACTGGAAACAGAAGCCCACACAGAATGTCTTGGTTGATCTTCAGAAGGTAAAGCAAAAGATTTTAAAGAGACAAAAAAAACAAGAAATGTAAGGAAAAAAAATTTCATATATTAACTTCTCATCACCAAATGCTGAGAGCAAATGGTGCGGTCGAGAGGACTTGAACCTCCACGGGGTTGCCCCCAACAGCCCCTCAAGCTGCCGCGTCTACCAATTCCGCCACGACCGCGTTGTTCACAACTTATTCAGCAGGAACAGTCTCGCTAGACTTTTCTTTTTCAAGCTTAATTTTTTCATAAAGCCCAACTTTACCGCCTTGACCTTGCATAACTGATAAAGAAATACACGTCACAACAAAGCAAAGACCAGCCAAAAAAGTCAGCTTACCCAACAAAGAAGTAGCACCTGAAGCTCCAAAAACACCTTGAGAGTTTCCTCCCCCAAAAGCAGCGCCTACACCACCTTGGTTACCTCCCTGTATCAAAACGACAAGGATAATAAAAGTACAAGCCAGAACATGTACGATACTAACTAGAGTCTCCACTGGTACCCTCCCAGGAAAAAAAATGGTGGCGCCTCCCGGATTTGAACCGGGGACACGCGGATTTTCAGTCCACTGCTCTACCGACTGAGCTAAAGCGCCCCTTGGGTGTGTCTTTGATAGTATTTCCACCAAGTATTGTCAATATAGAATATTATCTTATTTTTCGTCAATCTAGACAGACACATGTGTCCATGATACCTGATGGTGCAGGAAAACCCTCTAAAATGGAGTATATATGCTATATATATTAGGACCTTGTTTGGCGGAGTCTCGAGAACTTTTATTTGAAGTCGCCGAAAAAATGAAACCAATTTTTAATACTCTTGGTGAAAATTTTTATTTCAAAGCAAGCTTTGACAAGGCAAATCGGACCTCCGGGAGCGGAAAAAGAGGGCCTGGTCTTGAGACTGGACTTCAATGGCTTGCAGACATTCGCAAACACTATGGATGGAAAATCATCACAGACGTCCACGAAACCGCTCAGATTCCAGCGATAGCTGAAGTTTGTGACGGTATTCAAATCCCAGCTTTTTTGTGCCGACAAACAGATTTGATCCTTGCAGCGGCACGCACAGGAAAGATGGTCAATATTAAAAAGGGGCAGTTCCTCCCACCAGATGCTGTTGAGCATATGGTCGCCAAAGCTCTCGCAACAAAAGGGGCTGGCCATATCTACGCCACTGAACGAGGCACTTGCTTTGGCTATTCCGATCTCATTGTTGATCCAAGGTCATTTCCGATTATGGCAAAACACAGCAAAGTCATTTACGACATCACTCACAGCACTCAAAAACCTTCAGTTAACGGATCGTCTGGGGCTAGCCGCCAATTTGCCCCAGCTCTAGCGCGTGCTGCGCTTGCAACAGGTTATTGCTCCGGTATATTTATGGAAATTCACCCTCGCCCAGATGAAGCTTGGAGTGACAAAGAGGCACAACTATCCTTTAAACAAGCATCTCAGCTTTTATCTCAAATCCAAGAAGTACAAACAATTTCTCAGAAATGGAAAGAAATCGATCAAAATTTTTAACGTCGATTTTTCAGAAAATCTAAAAATTTCTTAGATAAAATTGGCAATGCACCCAGCAGAGCAAATGACATTAAAAGGCCAGGGCTCGCAACATCAGACAAACTCTGTAGTTTGCTGAGCTCTGTTCCTGCATTTACATATACAAGCGTCGCTGGCAGCATCCCCAACTGGCTGACAAAGAAAAAAGATGCGATGGAGATAGGCAAAATTCCCATCATGAGATTCACAACAAAAAAAGGGAAAATAGGTATAAGTCGAAGTGAAAAAAGATAAAACGCACCTTCTTTTTCAAACCCTTTATTTAAAGATTCAATGCGGTCATGCAATTTAGAGGCGACAGCATCTCTTAAAAGATACCTTGCAATCAGCATAGAGCAAGTTGCTCCAACCGTACTTCCCAAAGACACAAGAACCGTCCCAACGAACAGGCCAAAAACAGCACCGCCCGCCAAAGTCAAAATAGTCGCTCCTGGAACTGAAAATGCTGCCATAACAATATATGCAAATAAAAAAGCAGCACAACTCAACCAGAACTCTTCTTGCACCCATATTTTGAGTTGCCCTTGCCTTTCTCTTAAAGTTTCTAAATTCAGATATGTTGCTACATCAAAGTAAATGATAAGACCCAACACACTTAAAAGTAATAAAGTAAAAAACATTTTGCTTTTCATAAAAAATCCTAATTAACTATTAATAAAGATGCCATCCATAAAAAATCAACACCTGCCCATCGAAGAGTGCAGTCCAGTCCTTTTTTATATTCACTTTCCTCTCTTTGCCAAAGATAGTCTGCTTTTCTATCGCAATGATTCGGCAGCCTCCGGTTAGGGAACTGCGTCATTTTTAATAATTCAGAAATAATTTGATGCCTTAAACCTGGACTCGTAGCGGAATTAGCTTTTAAATAAAGCCATTTGAAGAACAAATTATTCGAATTACGCACAACTAAATTCTGGAGAGACCAAATCAACCTCTGACTATGTAGATCACGATAATAAGTAAAAACGTCATCAAAACTAGATAAAAAACTTCTCTGCTCACCATCTATATTATACGGCATTTCCTCTTTTAAAAAAATTTCAATCCAAATCTGCAAAGCTATTAAATGAGTCCTATATCCTTCTGGGTTGCTTAAAGTTGACCACTCTACAGTTGAAAAACCATATTGAAATCTCTCCGGAATAAGTTCTGAAGAAACGCTAAAGACAATGGATATTCTGCGCATCATTTCTAGAATACCTGGTGTAACAAGACTGATATAAAAAGGACCATTCGCAATGTAGCCACCTCTTTGATCTATAGATTGCATAAGCTCGACAAATAAAGGTTTTGATTCTTCAATAGGCCCATGTAAGATCGCTAAAATAACTCCCAACAGCATGTCTCGTGAAAGAGCTTGATTTGCACATTTAGGGTGGCGTACCCAGCGTCCAAATTTCTCATAACTATTAACAAGTCCTTCCCACGCAGACTCAGCATGGGAATGTCGCGTTCTTTTTAGAGCCACAAACCTCAAAGAAGAAAATAATAAACTGTCACATTCATTTATAATTTTTTCATGATTACGATTTACAACCATTCCTTCATCCAAATGGCTTTCTGTGAGCCAAGCCTCATAATCATTGAACTTGGTTCTTAATTTTTCTTGATCTAAAATAAATTCATCTCCCCAGAAGTGCAAATCTGAAGAAACCTGCCATTTCTGAAGAGAATTTTGAAACAACCTTAAGTATTGGCTATTCCATGACAACTTTATCGAAAAACAAACTACAAAAACGATGAAAAGTATGCCACCAGCTTTCATTCTTTCACCCTTAAAACCCACTCGCCATGTCAAATATGGGTAAATACATAGCAACAACAATAAACCCGACCAATCCCCCTAAGACTGCAATTAAAAGGGTTGGAAGTTGGGCGAGAAAAACCTCTACAGCATGATCGACTTCTTCTTCATAATAATCACTTATTTTTTGAAGCATTTGATCTAGAGAACCACTTTGTTCACCAATAGAAACCATAGAAATAACAATTTTCGGAAACACCTGCATACGTTTAAGAGGCTCTGTGAAATTTTCTCCTGAGGCTAAAGACTCTCTTAAACTTCTTACTAAACTCTCAATCCAAAGATTACCTGTTGAAACAGCACAAATATCTAAAGCTTCTAACAGACTAACCCCAGCAGAAAGCATTGATGCTAAAGTTGTCGAAAAACGAGCAAGCGAAGATTTTAACAATAAGCTTCCAACTATAGGCGATTGAATAATAAGACGATCAAATGTGAAATGCCCTTTTGGGGTTTTGACCCACAAAGAAAAAATCATCATAGAAACAGCCAAACCACTCACAATATAAGCCCCATTATCAGAAAGGAAGTTTGAGACGTCGAGAACAAACTGTGTCATTTCAGGTAACGCTTGCCCAGTTTGCAAAGCCTGCTCAGCAAGAGCTGGGACAACAAAAACCAACATGAAAGTCAAGACACCAACACCTGCAAAAAGAACAAAAGACGGATAAATCAAAGAAGAAACAACTTTAGACTTCATCTTTGCTTCTTTTTCAAGGTAGACAGCCAATTTCTCCAAAATACCTGCAAGTTGGCCACTCGCTTCTCCTGCTTGAATCATCGACAAATAAAGGTTTGTGAAAACCTTTGATTCTTTCATCGCTTCAGATAAAGTCACGCCATTCTCTACTTGTTCTTTCATAGATTCAATAGCATCTTTAAACGCTCTATTGCTTTGATTTTCAGCCATAAGAGAAAGTGATTGCAACACAGGAATACCAGCTTTAATCATGGTGCTCATCTGTTTTGTGAACAACATAATATCTTTAATAGTTGGTTTTTGTGGGAATATCTCTATTTGAACATTGTCATATTCATCTCTCCATATATTAATTATTTTTGACTTCGGGCTATCTTTTTCTTCGTTCTTCGACCCTGATATAATCTTAATATTCGTAAGATTTAAATGCTTTAAGCGTTTTCTAGCAGTTGCGGCATCAGGCGCAGAAACCTTCCCTGACCTTTCAACTCCATTTTTTTGAAGCGCTTTATATTTAAATTCTTTCATGAACGACCAATTTTATTTTTACTTAACATTTCTTGAAATTCAATCGAATTATAAGATGCATTTAAAGCTACATCGATAGATATTTGTTGCGTACGCACAAGATTCATAAGGCTTTGATTCAATGTGAACATTTGTGTTTTTTCTTGACCAACCTGCATCTGAGAATACACTTGATGCATTTTACCTTCTCTTATTAAGTTCCTCACAGCACTATTCGGTATAAGCGCCTCCATGGCCATGACTCTCCCCCCTCGAATTGATGGGAGTAATGTTTGAGCTAAAACAGCAGTGAGACTAAATGAAAGTTGCGTCTGGATTTGTGATTGTTGATGACTAGGAAACACATCAATTATCCTTGATAAAGTCGCAATTGCTGAATTTGTATGAAGCGTTGCTAGAACTAAATGGCCCGTCTCAGCCATTGTCATTGCCATCGAAACACTATCTTGGTCACGCAACTCGCCAACTAATACAACATCTGGATCTTGCCTAAGAGCACTTTTTAAAGCACGAGAAAAAGATTCACTATCCCTTCCAATTTCTCTTTGATTTACCAAACTTTTTTTATGAACATGTAAAAATTCTATTGGATCCTCTAATGTCACGATATGTTTTTGTTGATGTGAATTTATATCGTCAACCAAAGCAGCTAGAGTTGTTGATTTACCAGATCCAGTTGGACCTGTGACTAAAATCAAACCTTGTTTTTCTTTTGTTAAATTTTGAATCACTCGCGGAAGTTTAAGGCTATTTAAAGTTGGTATATTAAGAGGAATCCATCTAAAAACTCCAGACAAACTTCCTTTCTGAAAAAAGACATTTGCTCTAAACCGCCCTACCCCCCCAACTTGGAAAGATAAATCTATTTCTTTATTACGCTCGAGTACATTTCTTTTTTCCTCCGTCAAAACTGATGTACATAATAAATGTGTATCTTGAGGAGTCAAAACATCTAGGTCCAAGGCAAGAACAACACCATTGACTCTCATACGAGGAGACGACCCAACAGCTAAATGCAGGTCACTTCCTCCTTGATCCACAAGAGCTTTCAACAGTTGAGAAAGTGTATAAGGTAAATTATTTTGATCTTCAGACAAAATACTTCTCCTTATTCGTCTGGTGACGTCATACGAGTCACTTCTGAAAGAGGCACAACACCTTGAGCCATTTTTCTAATCGCCGACATCCTAAGTGTTGAAAAACCTGTTTTAACAGCAGCATTCCTGACATCTCGTGTAGATTGGCCCCCAGAAATAATCAATTTCAATTGGTCGTTAACATCTAAAATTTCATGTACAGCAATTCGACCTTTTAGCCCTGTATTGCCACACGAGTAACAACCTTTTCCTTTATAAGCATGAATCTTGCCTAAATACTGCTCAGGCACACCAATGTCTTTCAAAATTTCTGAAGTCACATCTTCATCTATTTCTCGGCATTTTGTACAAATTCGGCGCAAAAGTCTCTGAGCTGTTACACTACGTAACGCTCCAGCTAAATTAAACCGTTCAACCCCCATGTCCAAAAGGCGAGTAATTGTTTCAATAGCGCTATTTGTATGAAGAGTGGATAAAACAAGATGACCTGTCAAAGCTGCTTTTATAGCAATTTCTGCTGTTTCTTGGTCCCTTATTTCACCAACCATGATAATATCTGGATCTTGACGCAGAAAAGATCGAAGCGCTGCTGCAAAGGTTAAATCAATATCTGCACGAATCTTAACTTGATTAATACCTGATAAATAATATTCAACAGGATCTTCTGCTGTCATAATATTACTTTGCTCTTTATTCAAATCTGAAAGAGCAGAATAGAGCGTTGTTGTTTTTCCTGAGCCAGTAGGACCCGTTACAAGCACCATACCTTGAGGCATATAAATTGCCTTACGAAAGACATCAAGTTGAAAATCTTCCATTCCTAGCTGCGTCATATCAACTTGTAAGTTCGTACGATCAAGAAGTCGCATAACAATTTTTTCACCATAGGATGTTGGTAATGTAGATACTCGAAACTCAACTTCTTTACCTCTAACCGTTGCTTGAATAGCCCCATCTTGGGGTAAGCGCGTTTCTGCAATATCAAGGCCTGACATAATTTTAATGCGCGACACCAGGGCAGGGCTCATTCCTGGGTCTTGACGAAAAGCTTCTGTCAAAGTGCCGTCAATTCTTAAACGGACACGCATCGTATTTTCATATGTTTCCAAATGAATATCTGAGGCCTTTACCTCAACACAACGCGTCAACATATTATTCACAAATCTAATAACAGGCCCATCATCTCCACCATTTCCCGTTCCATTTGCTAAATCTGATCTTTTATCTACTCTTTTGCGTGAACTCGGAGCTCCTTCTCCAACATCCATTTTTAATGCGCCATAGCATTTCTGTATTGCTTGATCGAGATGAGATGGAAGGGCAAGAATTGGTCGAATCATATATCCACTCGTTTTCCAGCGGATCATTTTAATAACTTCTAGGTTTAAAGGGTCCGCCATTGCGACCATGATATTTTGCCCAGCCCGATCAATAGGCACAACTCGATAAGTTTCAGCAGCATCACCTGGAATGAGCTTTACGACACCCATTGGAATGTCTTTTTCCGCTAAATTAACCCATTTACAATTATAAAAAGAAGCAAAAGACTCTAGTAATTGCTGTTCTGATAAGTGATCATAAGTTTTCTCAACAACTCGCAAAAGAGGTTCGTTTTTACTTTGTGCGGTCTGAACAATATCTTGAGCATCTTCACTTGATAACCCAAAAGAGCTCATTAAGAAATTTTCTACACGACTCATGCCCCGACCCCCCAAACATAGGATCGGCAGTGAAAGCTCTTAGCTCAAGCTGATGAGAAATCTCAAACTAAGAATGATCTCTTTTATATAGCTCTAATACGTTTTCATGCCGCCATCGACCACTATTAAGGTGCTTTCTTGCAAACTCAGAAAGAATACGCATCTGCCTATAATCTTTTAATTTCTTACTCTCTTTTATCTTTTTAACAATCCAGTTGTGAGCTACTTTAGGGTGTTCTAAAACTCCATTGGACATTTGCCAAACGCCCTCTATGGGAAAAATAAACCCTTGAAGGACACAACCTTTGCTATAGCCACCAATATTTCCTGCCCAATTTTTTCTCAGAAAAAGCTTTTCTTGATCTTCCAAAAGATCCCGTACAATGATTCCTTCTTTTTGAACTTTTTCAACACCAAACAAAGAATGACGATATTCTCTTAATATTTTTAATTTTTTAATATTTTCATCTGAAATATGTTCACGTATCGGCGCATTTTCCAGCACATCTTCCAACGGAGTCCTACCTTGCGCTGTATACTCATCTGCCACAGGCCTTGCAAAGCTACAATAGTCTAAAAAATAGGCCATTCGAGCGTGATAAGAAGCTTCATCATAAAAACTCTTACCCATCAACCCATCAAATTCTTCTTTAGCGCGCACAAACTCTGTTTCTTGATACCTTTGAGCACCCCAAGATACTATCAAATCAACCAAACCTTCTAAGCTTGAATCCGACTTCAGCTTAGACCATATATCCATCTTTTCTCGACAGACTACGCCTGAAATATCACCAAATTCGCTAGGTTTAATTGCATCATACTGAATGTGTTTAGCACGCGGCTGAAACTTCATAACTGCTTCCTTTGACTCCACAACACTTCCCTCACACCACGACTGACACAGCACCAGCGACTCATAACAAAAAACCAATCGCTCAGCCGGTTCAAATAGACTCTTACGACATCACGAACGTCTTCTTCACATCCAAGGCTCACAACACATCTCTCAGCTCTTCGACAGACAGTTCTAGCCATATGCAAATAAGCATTTCTAAGATCACCACCAGGTAACACAAAGTTCTCTAACGGGGGAAGCTTCTCATTCACTTCATCCATTTTTTTTTCAAGAAAATTAATATCTCCTTGATCAAGTACTTGTACTTTATCAAAACCTGGAACAGAAAGCTCACCACCAATATCAAATAAATGATTTTGCACTCGCTCCAAGTCAGCACTCCAAAGAGCATCTTCTTTTGAACAAACTTGCAACACAAGGCCAACCCATGAGTTCAGCTCATCAACTGTGCCATAGGCTTCTATCCGCGAAGATGACTTCAAAACCTTTCGGCCTGTACCCAAACATGTCATCCCTTTGTCTCCAACGCCAGTATAAATTCGATCTAAACGCGACACATGATCACCTATATAAAGAAAGCAGAAAATCATCATAGCCTATCTCAGAATAGAGATGCACCTGGGGATCACCATTTATAATGAATTAATTACAAAGACTAGGAGGTTCTGCGTCTGAGCCTGAACCTAGCAAACCTTCATAGGAGCTACAAAGGTCTGATTTCTCATCTTCAGTCAAAGAACCGGCTGGAATTTCTTCGATCTGCTCTGAAACAGACGCTGCAATATCCTTGGTGAAGTCCCCTCTAGCCGCACTGGCTTGCTGCGCAGAACTATCTACGCCACTGGCATTGTCCCTAACATCTTGAATATCCTCTAGAGATTTATCCAAAGATTCTGTTAGAGATTCAGGAATTCCTTCCAACCCCTTAAAAGCCGCTGAAACTGATAGCAAATCATTAATCATGGCTTGAAACTGCGCCTGTGGGTAGGATTCGCTACAGAAACCACTCACAGGCATGACTTTATCTACAATTTCTGTCAACTCATCAACACTCGAAAGGTATGCTGCTATTTCGCGGGGATCACTCACATTTGTATTTTTTAAACGATCAGCTCGAAGTTCTAAGTTTGTCTTATCTTCCGCATTTGCAATAGTTGAGTAAGTCAAAACCGAATGAAACGCGAGCGCTTCTGTTAGGTGGGCAAACGCCCACAAAGAATTGGCTTGTGATGACTTTTGAGCGGGCTTTATAGGTGCATCACACTCATGGCGGAAATCTTCTGCAAGACGAGCTTCTTCATTGACATAAGGACACGCTAAAGCAATTGCTTGATTAACCAATCTTAGTTTCTCAACAACAACACGTGCCTCCCCAGCACAAATTGGGACAATCACAGGAAGATCTGAAACAGAGGTGTTCAGTTCACCCAACAAAGCAAACTCATCATCCGAAATAGCCACCGCACCTTTTAGCTTATCTAAAGTTTCATTCGAGCCCTCTCCACTAGAGTCAGAACTCTCTTCAGAAGCCTCTTCTTCCTCTTCCTGTGCTGCTAAACCCACTAAAATATCAAAAGGTGCAACTCCAGCAAGACCTAAATAAACATAGCCCAGTAATAAAGCAGCATCTTCTGATCCAGGATTCAGTTGTTCTGCTGCTTCCGCAAATCCTTGAGCTTCTTCATATGCACCGGCATTAAAAGCTGCTCGCGCCCTTGTTAGATAAACGTCATAAGCTTCACTGTGTTCCTCTCCCAAAAGATAATAATAAGGATTTGAAGAAGAGCCACAGCTGGTCATAACTAAAGAACACAGAAAAGATGCCAAATGGATATTTCGTTTCATCAGCACCTCCGATAAGAGCTTTTCTCATTATCGGTATCCTGTCGATAAAACTAAAGAAACATTAAACAAGTAGGCCAGAGCGCTGCTTCACCTCAGCCAGCAGAGGTTGCGCTGTCAGTCGCGCTTTCGCAGCTCCCTGGAGAGCTAAGTCCATCATATCATTTGGTCTTTTCATCCAATCAAAAAAAGCATCACGCCCCTCACTGAACTCTTCTTGAATCTTTACTAGTAATTCTTTTTTCGCATGACCAAACCCATAACCGCCAGCGCGATATTTATCAGCCATTTCCGCCTGCTCATCTTGGCTTGAAAAGAATTGGTAAAGACGGTAGACATGACATTTTTCAGGGTCCTTCACATCGTCGAGCCCTTCCGAGCTGGTCACAATAGACATCACTCGTTTTTTCCACTCTTTATCTGTTGCAAAGAGCGGAATCACATTATCCGTTGATTTCGACATCTTTGCACCGTCAACACCAGGGACCAACCCAACATCCTCAGCGATTAAGACCTCTGGAACAGTCAAACACTCCCCATAATGGTTATTCCATTTCACAGCCAAGTCCCGAGTTACTTCTAAGTGTTGTTTTTGATCTTTCCCAACAGGGACCATATCTGCTTTGAAGGCCAGAATATCCGCTGCCATCAAGATCGGGTAGTTAAACACACCCATGTTTACTTCTTGTTCTTTTGCCACAGCATCTTTATATGCAACAGATCTTTGCATCAACCCATAAGACGCCCAACACCCTAAATGCCAGGCCAACTCAGTAATTTCTGGTACCATAGATTGGCAATAAAGCGTGACATCGTCTTTATACAATCCACAAGCCAAAAGCGAGGCAAGCATAGCTTGGCTTCTATGCTTAAGATCTTCAGCTTGAGGCTGCCCATTCAAAGAATGTAAATCAGCCACAAAAAAGAAGAGCTCATGCTGTTTCGACAGTTCTATCGCGGGCTGAAAAGCACCTAAATAATTGCCCAGATGGGGGGTTCCACTACTTCTAGCACCGGTCAATACTCTTTTCACTAAACACCTCTTTTCACACACAAGCGCCATAAGGCGAACACCTTTATGGTCAAGCCAAGCATTCAAGTATTTCTCACTCACTTTTTCAATTCAAGCTTTAATCACATGCAACAAGCTTTAGTCACAAGTTTTTCACCAGATTTTCAATGAATTCCAAATTCAACTTTACGTAAGTATGAGTTATGAATATGTTGATTAAAGATCTATAATTTTGACATATTGCCTGCACAAAATATAATTTTAGACTTGGGAAGAACTCCCATAGACGACGCAAACAGGAGAGAGAGCATGACCCTAACTAAGGATGTCCTTGTCGAGATGATTCGAGATAAGGTTGGATACCCGGTCAAAGAGGCAAAAGAAATCTTAGAAATGATCCTTGAAGAAGTGAAGGTTCAACTCGAAGAAGGTCGTGAGGTCAAAATTTCTGGCTTTGGTAAGTGGACAGTCAAACCCAAAAGATCTCGCCCAGGACGCAACCCACACACTGGACAACGCATTGAAATTTCAGCTCGACGCGTCGTCACATTTCACCCGTCTGACAAACTCCGTGACACTGTCAATGAGAGTTGGGCCGCAAGAGACTAGTCAAAGAGGGTTGATACTTTTCAACCCTCCTTTTCATCCATTCTATTTCGTTGTAATTTTTTCCATATGAAACTCAACAAAACACATATCAAGCAAACAATGCTCACCCATTGAGAAGGAGAGTACCCAAACATGAAACCTCCTCGTGGATCAGCTCGGTAGAATTCATTGATAAATCTTTGCCCTGCATAACCTGCGATGAGAAGCAAACCTAAGCTACCAGCTCCCCAGTTTTTCTGTACGAATGACCAAGACCTCACCCCCAGCATCACTATGCAAAATACAACGACCGACTCAAACAGTTGAATAGGAACACGAGTTTCCGGGGAGGCATGCGAAACAAATGCAACGGCATACCAAGCTTGGCTCACAACTCCAAAGTCATCTCCATTTAAAAAACATCCGATACGGCCAATGCTGATTGCAAGCAGCCCTCCCATCATTCCCAAATCAAAAAGGATTGCTTTATCAGGAGCACACCTTCCATATAGCCAAGAGCCACCGCATAAGATTGCTCCAAGCAACCCGCCGTACATGGTCATAGCACCAGTCTCAAAAATCTCTGCCCAACGAGGAGATTGAGATTCAAAAGCAATGGAAAAAAGGCGAGCTCCAAAATACCCTGAAACATAGCAAACACTATACATAAGGCGGACTTCTCGAATGAATTCGGCTGTACGATCGCGAGAAAGCCACAGCATAAGACTCCAAGATGCTAGAGCGGCAACAATATACATGACGTGCCAACTAGGCAAAACCCAGCCCCAAAATACAAATGTAGGCTTCATACTCCCTCCTCTAAAGGTCCTGTGGGCTCATTGTGTCGTAACCATGGGCAGCGAAAAATCACAGCACCTTCCAAGATTAAAAGCACGCCACACCCAAGGCTGTTGATTAAGGTGACATTTTCAGCAAACCAGTGCAAAGCGCACCACACCAACATGGAGTGGCTTCCTAGCCAATACATCCAAAAAAAAGAAAATGCATAACGATATTTTTTAAAAGATAGATCTGACAGAAGGAAAGGGTGAGACTCCTTCAAGAAAAAAAGACTCAACAACAACCCAATGACACACAAAATCGAGATCATAGTGACATCCACGGCTCTACCCAGCGCTATCACAAGCAAAGCTTGCCCCAGAAAGGTATAGAATAATAAGGAAGGAATTCTCATAGCAACAAGAGCATGAGTAGCGCACAGTGTGGCTCCAATAACATAGAATATCTCTACATCCAGACCTACTGTTTGTTGAAACCCCCACAACCACAAAAACAACACATCTAAAGCATCAAAAAAGAAAGGAATACAAGCCCACTGACGCCATCTCCAATGTTTTTGAAAAATAACACTGAAAGTCGCTGCAGCAAAAGCGATAGAAGATGAAAAAAAATAAATTCCCCCTATACCCCCCCACAAAAAAGTATCCCAAAAAAGGCTTTTTCTCACTCTCGAAAAAATGAGCTTTCCATTATTAGACAACCTCATGAGTATTAAAAATTCATAGGATTTTTTCACAGCAGCCCATACCCACCAAATCCAAAAAATATATTCTAGGTTTATATACTGAGAAACTTCCAAAAAAGACCTCTGAATGCAATATTTATGAATGGAGAAAACACACAGATCATCTCTTATCTATCATAGAGATGCTAGATCAGGATTGCTTTTATCAGCAAGAATTCATACTGTTCAGCATTAATTTAAGGAGAGAACACTCATGACACCTTATAAAATAGTCATACTGGGGTGCGGATGGTTTGGCACCAGCCTTGCTCAGCATCTTGCAAAGCTCGGTCGCGATGTTTGGATGTGGACTCGATGCCCTGAAGAAGCAAAAACGATCAATCAAACGCATTACCACCCAAACTGCTTACAAAATATTCAACTTCATCACAACATTCACGCATCTTCCGAAATGAGCTCAGAGCTCTTTCAGAATACTACCGCCATTCTAACCGCAATTCCTACACAGGCTTTACGTGAAGTTTTATTACAAGCTAAACCCCACCTGCCTCATCAACCTCTTATCATCAATGTTGCAAAAGGTATTGAAATAGGGAGTCATCAACTCCCCTCTCAAATCATCGCCGAGACCATAGGAGTCAAACAGACTCAACGCTATGTTTCTCTCTCTGGCCCTAGCTTTGCACAAGAAGTTGCAGATGGTTTACCAACAGCGGTTTCTGCTGGTAGTCATCATTATGAAGCTCAACATCTTGTGCAAGATATTTTCCACTCTCCATATTTCAGGGTATACACATCACCAGATCCCATTGGCTTAGAAATTGCAGGTGCTATCAAAAACATTATTGCTATCGCAGCAGGTGCGTGCCAAGGATTAGGGTTCGCTGCCAACTCACAAGCTGCTCTCATCACACGTGGTCTGGCTGAAATGACACGCATTGGAACTTCAATTGGAGCAAACCCAATGACATTCAGAAGCCTCGGTGGAGTGGGGGACCTTTTTTTAACGTGTAGTTCGCAAAAAAGCCGTAATTTTCAAGTAGGTTGGCTTCTGGGACAAGGGAAAACAAGACAAGAAGCGATGGATGCTATCGGCTCTACAGCGGAAGGTGTTACAACCACCTTAGCAGCACGAGAGCTTGGCAAACGTCAGCACATTAGCACGCCAATCACAGATTCAGTATACAAAGTGCTACATGAAGACCAGCCTATACGACAAGCTGTTCAAGAATTGATGGCAAGGGATGCAAAGCATGAATGGGATTAACCATTCATGCTTTATTCTAAAAAATTAGCTGTTCAAATTCTTTTCAGCAAATTCCCAATTCGCCAAAGACCAGAAAGCGTCAATGTAAGAAGGACGTGCGTTTCTATAATCAATATAATAAGCATGCTCCCAAACATCACAAGTTAACAATGGCTTCATGCCTTTAGTCAAAGGTGTATCGGCATTCGCTTCTTTTTCAATTTGCAAATCACCCTGGCTGTTTACACAAAGAAAAACCCAACCAGATCCAAATAGAGTTTTACATGCTTCTGTGAACTTTTCTTTAAACGCATCAAAAGAACCAAAAGTCACATCAATTGCTTCTGCAATTTTTCCACTCGGCTTTCCTCCGCCTTGTGGTGATAGACTGTTCCAATAAAATGTGTGGTTCCAAATCTGTGCTGCGTTATTAAACACACCACCCTTGGAACTCATAATAATCTCTTCTAAGGATTTCGATTCAAAATCTGTACCTTTAACAAGATTATTCAAGTTAGTGACATACGCTTGATGATGCTTTCCATAATGGAATTCAAGCGTTTCTTTTGAAATGTGGGGTTGTAAAGCATCCATGCTCCAAGGTAGAGCTGGTAATTCAAATGACATATGATCTCCTCATAACGCGACGATGTGAGAGGGATCATACCAATCTCGCATAAGGAGTTCTAGTCACATTGCTAGGAAAATGTAGCTAGAACCTAACAAGATGAGTTTCATCTTCAAATTTTTATCGGCTAAGGATCACATATGAAGCATTGTAATAGTTTGAAAAACTTGGCAGACACTCTTCAAAAAGGTCAGTCCGTTGACTTGTTTGGTATTGATTCTTTTTTGGCACATATTATCACCGGCTATTGTGTATCTCAAAAATGGCCTCAAGTCATGATTGTTCTACCCAAAATGAGAGATATCAATGTTTGGTCTCGCACGACTCAACAACTTAACCCACAACTGTCTCAATTCATACTCCCCAATCCACAGCTATGGGGACTTGAACGTTATCAAAACCTCTTACAAATCCGCCATCAAAGGCTTCAAGCTTTATCTGCTCTTGCTCAAAATCAACCCGGGATTTTTTTCACCACATGGTCAGCTCTTTGTAAAAAAACCATCCACCCAACCTCACTCCTCAATGAGAGCATGAAGCTCACGTGTGGGCAAAGTTACTCTAGAGAAAATATAATATCGGTACTGGCACAACAGGGGTATATTTCGACTCGCGCTGTTCATCACCCGGGTCAGTTTCTATTCCGAGGAGGCATTCTCGAAATTTTCCCTCTTCAACTTGATAGACCTCTAAGAATTCTCTTTTTTGATGAAGAAATCACTCATATACAATACTTTTCCACACAGACAAGGCAAGTCGAAGACAGCCATCAACAAAACTGCTTTATACCACCTGCTTACGAAAAAACACCCCAATTCTCAAAAAACGCAATGCAATCTATTTTCGATCATTTCATCGAAACCAAAGTCCCGAGAGCTATTCGAGACGGAATTCTTTTACATCTTAACGAAGGCACTCCTTTTCAGGGTTATGAGCAATACCTACCTCTTTTAAACACAACCTCAGCCACCAGTTTTGACTATATCAACAAAGATGTTTTATGGGTTTTCCCACAATCACTTGCTCTTTGTGAGAAAGCTCATCAAGAATCTTACTCTCAACTAGAAGAATACTTTGAGCAAGACACTCTTGAAAAAAAACCTTCTGTTTCCCCTAAAGAACATTTCTTACCCGCTCCTTCACTACCTCAAAAATCACTTCATTTCCTCGAAGCGAACACCTCCGTTCAACGGACTCCTCTCCATTGGATCAAATCTTCTTTTCCTGTCACTCTTCTTGAAAAAAATCTCGATTCTCTATGGGAGGCCTTAGAATGGCTAAAAGAGCATCATGCATCTGCGATTTTCTGCGGATCTTTAGATCAAATACATCGCTTCAAATCTATTCTAAATCATCGAGATTTTTTATTAGAAAACCTATCTACACCTTGGGAGAGTCTCTCTCAAAATAATCCAACTATTTGCTATGCTGTTGAGGTTAATATTCCTCATTCCAGTTGGAAATGGTTAGAAATAGAAAATAGACTTCTTATATCAATTGATTTTTTGTTGGGAAAACCCACAAACCAAACAAAACACCATAAAAAACTTTCAGAATACCTCACATCCCTTAAAGAGCTTCACCTCAACGATATCGTTGTTCACCCGACCCATGGCCTAGGTCAGTATATGGGAACACATCACTTCAAAACCGCTGACGGAACAGCTGGTGATTATGTTGAACTCATGTACCAAAATAACGTCCGTATGTACGTCCCTGTCGAAGACTTAAAAATACTTGCCCGTTATGGTAATGAGGGAAGCGCTCGCATTGATAAAATTCATGGCGCTGGCTGGAATCAGAGAAAATCAAAAGCTAAAAAAGCCATTCATGATCTCGCCGAAGAACTATTAAACCTTCAGGCGAAACGCACAACTTCTCAACCCATTAGAGTGACTCACCAGAGCGAAGATATTTATAGACAGTTCGAAGGTGACTTTCCATGGCAAGAAACTGAAGACCAATTACGAAGTCTACAAGAGATCGACCACGACCTCACATCAGGGCTAGTCATGGATCGATTATTAGTAGGAGATGTGGGATTTGGAAAAACTGAAATAGCCATGCGTGCCGCGATGAAAACCATTCTATCTGGATATCAAGTCATCGTTCTCGTTCCCACGACCATTTTATGCCAACAACACGAGAGAAGTTTTCATCACCGTATGAATCACTATGGAATTACGGTTAAACGGCTTGATAGAAGCATTAAAACGGCAGATACAAAAAAAATTGAGTCTCTTTTTAAAACAGGACGATGTGACGTTCTTATTTCCACACATCGAATTCTCAGTAAACAGTGGCCTATGTCAAAAGTTGGCTTAGTGATTATCGACGAAGAACAAAGGTTCGGAGTCAGCCATAAAGAAAAACTCAAATCACTCAGAAGCAACGTACATATTTTAAGCATGACAGCAACACCGATTCCTAGGACTCTTCACATGTCTATGGTCGGCTTAAGAGAAATCTCTTTAATCGAAACTCCTCCTAAAAACAGACAAGCTATACAAACTGAAATCAAACCTTTTTCCTCAGACGCTATCCGTGACTCAATTTACAGAGAGCTTGATCGAGATGGACAAGTTTTTATTATCTACAATCGTGTTACTGACATTGAAAGAGTACGCCACGAAATTGAGCGACTTGTTCCCAATACCTCAATAACCATAGCGCATGGGCAGATGTCTGAATCCTCTTTAGACAAATCTATTCAAGAGTTTTTAAGCCACAAAACATCCATTCTACTTTGCACAACAATTGTTGAATCAGGAATTGACATGCCTAATGTCAATACACTTATTGTATATGAAGCTCAACGTTTTGGACTTTCTCAACTTCATCAAATTCGAGGCCGTGTCGGCCGAAGTCACGTACAAGCCTTCGCTCTGTTTCTCACACGCCCCCCTTTGTCAGACGAAGCACAAGCTCGCCTCAATAGTCTCCTTCACCACCAAGAGCTCAACGCAGGCTTTGCCATAGCGTCACAAGATCTCGAACAGCGAGGTGCAGGGGACCTATTAGGGTCAAAACAATCTGGACATATCGGTGCTGTAGGCCTCTCTCTCTACACATCCATGCTAGAACATGCTATTTCTGAACTCAAAGGAGAATCTCAACAGAATCACACAGAAACCGAGCTCCAAATCGGCGTAAAACCTGTTATTCCAAGAGATTATATCAATACAGATCTCGAACGACTTAAAAGCTATCGTCGCATTTTCGACACGACAGAGCACTCCACACAACAATCCTTACAAAAAGAACTAGAGGAACACTACGGCCCCATGCCAGAGGAGCTCCATCAACTTTTTACTTTAAGTCGCATCCGTTCGCACCTTGGCTCTTTAGGTGTTATTCGGGCGAAAAAAATCCAGGAGTCAGAAATCTTGTTATACTTTCATAAGGGTCGGCTACAGAAAGCATTGCAAAATGTAAAACCCTCCCCTATCTATGAAGTCACTAACAAGGGTGAACTCCGAGTTTTCCTTGCTCAAGGTTCTGGTCTACTCGCAGCTTTTGAGGCCGCACTCGCACCATTGAGCTAATGTTCATTCATTTTACGAGGTACGAATGAGAAGCGCTGCATTGTTCTTTTTTGGCTTATGTTTCGGTTTTTTCACAATATGGATGCTAAAATTCCCTGCTCCGCATGCCTCACAAATATCCGACCCTGAGTACTCAATTCACATTGGAAAAGATCACCTATCCCAGGGAAAACTTCACGAAGAGGTGACTCAAAATCTTCTCACTTTTCAAAATGAAGACCTCAATCCTGCGGTTATGAATGATCTCTATCAATCAAATATCCAGGAAATTCTCGTGCGCAAAAGCCTTGTTCAGTCTCTTCTCAAAAAATTATCACCCACTGACTTAAGAACATTTCAAAAAAACTGTAAACATGAATGGTTAAACACAAAAAATCTCCAGCACCAAGACTCTTCCATTTTACGAGATCGATTTTGCGAAGAAAAACTTATACAAACACACTTCACACAAAATATTGAGCCTCAAATAAATATCACAACACAAAACCTACAAGACTATTACAACAGCCATCTTTCAGAATTTAAAACAGGGTCTCGTGTTCTCATACGTCACATTTTGGTGAAAAAAGAAAGCTTAGCCAGAAAAATACACGCTAAACTTAACAGAAAAAACTTCTCTCAATTGGCCCAAAAATATTCTGAGGCCCCAGAGGCAGAGGATGGTGGCCGTATCGGGCCTTTTACGCACAATGAGCTTCCTTCTTCACTTAATATTGCATTTCATATGAAAGAAGGGCACATCAGCAAGATTCTAAGCTCGACATACGGTTACCATATGATTACCTTGGATAAGAGACTCGAAAAAGGAACGAAGAGCTTTGATGAAGTCAAAGACTCAATTCGCAACACACTGCTACAGCAAGAACGGGAAAAGGAATATCGACGATGGCTACAACTTTCTCTGCAATCTATAAAAATCAAAACTCATACATCTACCAATATGTAGCTCTTTTTTGGCTCAGTCTCACACCCACTATTTATGCTCAAAACTGGGAATCTCTCGACGGAATTGCTGCAAAAGTCGATCAACAAGTCATCTTACACAGTGAGATTCAAGAAAAAGTCCAACGTGGCCCTTTGGTGATGATTTCTCCTTACCCTGCAGTAAGTAACTCATCACAATATGAACAAGCTCTGCAAGACTCTATCAATCTTGCTCTTGTTATAAAAGAATCAGAACAACTTGATATTGGGGTTTCCGATGAAGAAGTTGAACAAAAAATTCAAACTATTCTTCAAAAACAAAACTTGAGTGAATCCACTTTACGCGAGCTTTTATCAAGAGAAGGAAAAACGTACGAAGATTATTTTTCTGATTTTAGAAAAAATATGGTGCTGCAAAAATTTCAAGGCCGTGTCATTTGGCCTCGCGTAAAAGTAAGCGATAAAGATGTAGAGACATACTTCATGTCAAAAGCGAGAAACAACCGCCAACAAGAACTGATTCAATTTCGACAAATTCTTATTCGCGTTCCTTCTGGGTCATCTGAGGATATTTGGAAAAAGAAATCAGACCTAGCCAAAGATGTTCACTGGCAACTTTTACAACACTCAAAATCAAACTCAAAAAACACTGATGATTTCATCCGTGCAGTTAAAATGCACTCCGACGCATCAAATGCCAGCAAAAACGAGGGCTTACTTCCAGAAATCGGTTTGAATGGCCTCACTCCTATTCTCCGCGACGCTCTAAAGGACTTACAGGAAGGTGAAATAGTCACTCAGCCTGTAAAAACACCACAAGGTTTCTTTATTTTAAGACTCGAAAAACGCTCTTTTGGAGGAGGTCAAAAATTCCAAAATATGCGTGAGGCCCTTTACACTGAACTTCGCCAAAAAAGAATCCAAGAACAACTAGAAACATGGTTGATGCAAGCTAGGCAGAAAACTAGAATTCACATCACTTCTAAAAACACGTAAAACTTTCTATTCAATTTTGACTCTGACAAAAAACAGAGTCAAAAAACACAACCAACTGAAAACATTGAAGTTAAAGACAAGTTTCTTAACCAATTCACACATATCTTTCACAAACCAAGTGTGTCATTTCTTCATGGAATAAAAAAAGATCAAAATCCATCAAAACTCTGTTTCACAAAGTCTTCAAAAAGTATTGACAGAAAAAACTGGATGAGTATGATCCTTGTATCTTGTGGTGGCCATGGCGAAGGGGTTAACGCATCGGATTGTGATTCCGACACTCGAGGGTTCAAATCCCTTTGGCCACCCCATTTCTTTTCTTAAAAATTCAATTCATTTGAATGATAGTTTCGGTACTAAAACCAAAGTACGTTTGCTTTGACTTCAAGCATTCCTCATTCTCAACATAAAATTCGACGATCTAATTTCAGCTCATGCAGCTTTATTCCTATTTTGGTTATTGATAAAGCTGACTTCAAAAAAATTATTAAAGAGCTCTATTAAGCATAAATTCATTGAAAAAATGACCGCGGCGCAAAAAATAAACACAATTAATATTTAAATATTAGTTGCTTATACTGATTATCAGTATTTCTTCAATAGATTTAAAAACTAGAGTTCTCCGACAAAAGACCGATACCTTACCTACAACAATAAAACATAGGATGTACGTATGAAGGGTATGGTTTTTAATTTATTAGAAGATTTTGTCGTCGAAAACTTTGGGCAAGATGTCTTTGAGGACATTTACTCCTCAACATCACTTCAAACAACAGATCCTTTCGTAGGACCAGCAACTTACCCGGATGCTGACTTTCTTTCTCTTGTTGGCACCACATGCCAAAAACTCAACATCCCTTTAGATCAAGCTGTTCGTGGATTTGGTAAATATTGCTTTCCAAAACTGGTGGCTATTGAGCCAAGTTTTGTTAACAATCCTCAGAGTGCAAAAGAATTTTTAAAAACTGTTCACGATATTATTCACGTTGAAGTTAAAAAACTTCACCCTGATGCAGAGCTTCCATCATTTGAATACCGCGACACTGACCCTCAAAAACTTGAAATGATTTACTCTTCTCCAAAAAACCTCTGTTTATTTGCTGAAGGCTTAATTGAAGGTTGCGCTGAACACTATAAAGAAAAGATCACTTATCATCAAAGCGAATGTTCACATAAAGGTGATACACAATGTGTCTTTAAGTTGGAGTTTAGTTGATATGGCTGATGAAAAAGCCCTTTTCGAAAGAACAAAAAAGAAACTTCAAATCGTCGAGCAAATGCTCGAACAGAAGACAAGAGAAGCTTATATAGAAACTGAAAAAGCTCAAAGTTCTTTTAATTTCATGCAAAAAGTTTTTAACAACACACCAGACCCCATGCTTCTTATGGATAAAAACTATATTATTCAGGATATAAACAAATCTTTTGAGAAAAAATTTTTATATAACAAAGAAGAAATTATCCAGGAAAGTTTTTTTAAGCTTTGTGATAAAACAGAATTATTAGAAAATTTTGACATCAAAGAAATTAATAAAAGTACTGCCTCTCAGCAATTTTTCAAAAAAAATAACGATTCAATAACCGTCATGATGTCAGCATCAAAAGTTGATGATAATGAAGACGACACTCCTATTATTGTCTTTTTAAAGGACATTAGTCTAAGAGCGGAGCTTGATAAAAATAAAGAAGAAGAAAAATCAAAACTCGACTCCTTAGTAGAAGAGAGAACTAAAGAACTCGCCATAGCAACAACGAGAGCTGAAAAAGCAAATCATGCAAAAAGCTTATTCCTTGCAAATATGAGTCATGAAATCCGCACTCCTCTTAATGCTATTATTGCAATTTCTAGCCTCATGTTAAAGTCAAACAATCAAGAACATTTTATGTCAAGATTAGAAAAGATCTCTCTAGCAAGTGAATCTTTACTCTCTCTTGTTAATGATATTCTGGATTTTTCTAAAATCGAAGCTGGTGAATTTGCAATTGAAAAAACAACTTTTGATTTACATTCCTTAGTTAAAAAAACTGTTTCTACATTTGAAGAGATACTACCTGCAGATAATCATATTACTCTCAGTTTATCAATTGATGACACTCTACATGAGGCTTACCAGGGCGATCCATTACGGCTTCGGCAAGTCATATCAAACCTTATTAATAACGCTATCAAATTCACACATGATGGACATATCCATATTAGAGTCATTAAAGAAAAAAGCTCAGAGTCAGATACTCAAGATTATCTTAGAATCGAAATTGAAGACGATGGAATTGGAATGTCTTTAAAAACTCAAAAAAGCCTTTTTCGACCATTTTTACAAGCAGATATTTCCACAACACGGAAATTTGGGGGTACAGGTCTTGGTTTAAGTATCTGTAAAGAAATTATTAAAAAAATGCATGGCTCCATTGGTGTAAACAGTGAAGAAAATAAAGGGTCTTTATTTTACTTTGAAGTTGCACTCGAAAAATCGGAGAAAATTGAAGATGATTTCTCCTCTGAAAATCAATCCATTATTAAAGACTTAGGTAAAATACTGGTGGTTGAAGACAATAAAATGAACCAAGAAGTCATGACTATGCTTCTAGATAATATGGATCTCCAATTCAAAATTGCTAGCAACGGCCAAATTGCTGTTGATATGTATGAACAAGATGATTTTTATTTAATCCTTATGGATTGCCAAATGCCGATCATGGATGGATTCACAGCAACTGAAAATATCCGAGCACTTGAAAAAGCAACAAAAAGATCTCCCACCCCTATTGTAGCTATGACAGCAAATGCAATTCTTGAAGACAAAGAAAGATGCTTCACCGTAGGGATGAATGATTATCTATCAAAACCAGTCGATATGGATACCGTGACACATCTTGTTCAGCATTGGCAAAAAATTATTTTAAAAGAAAAAAATAATTCAAACCATATACATAATGATCCTAGTGACGACATAAACTCAGAAAAAGAAAACAACTCAGAAAAAGAAAACAACTCAGAAAAAGAAAACAACTCAGAAAAAGAAAACAACTCAGAAAAAGAAAACAACTCAGAAAAAGAAAACAACTCAGAAAAAGAAAACAACTCAGAAA
>JBGCEP010000038.1:0-3944 GCA_045106415.1 Oligoflexales bacterium
GGCTTCTTTTGCTGAAAATATGTTAGGTAACCGGTTTAAATCATCCATTTATATAATTTGACACATTTTTAATTTTGTGTCAAATTATATAAATGCTCTCTTGACATGGGGCTACTTGTAAATTTATTTGTTTGACAGAAAACGTATTCTCTCAAAGAAATTTGATCCTAAGGTTTGATTCAATATGGGACTGGCACAAAATTATTTACTTGGCCGTGTAAGAATCTTGTAGAGGCAAAATCCATTTTATTCCTTTTAAAACATGTTGTTATGAATGCACCTCAAACTATTATTTTTTAAGAGTGATGGTTTTGGATAAGTCTTTTACTTATTTTTTATGTTAGAAACCATGTCCGTCTATTGTAGGGAATTTTTTAATGTGAAATTTTTTAATTTGTTTAGTTTTATCATTTTTTTCGAGTGTTGGTTTTTCCAGCCCTTTAGATTTGATGTCCGATCCGAAGGATGTTGAAAGTTGGTTGGAGTCTCATCGAGCATCTGCTCACCCAGCGGAAGTGGTGAGGGCTGAGAGGCTTCTTCGGCACCAGCTGTACTCGATACCATTTGGTTTTTTGAGTTTTCCGAAACCAGAATTGAACTGGGTCGTTTCAAGTGATTGTAGTGATATTGCTTATTGCGATTGTTTGCAGCAGATAGAGTTGGAAGTAGCTAGTTTACGTCAAAGATTGAAGTCTCAGAATGAGCTTTCTTTCCAACTTGAAGCCCTTGCTTCAGGTGATAGTGAGACGAAACCTCTGGTGGCTTCAAAAGGGGATGATTTTTCGTGTGTTGTGTGCACAGAGAGAGTTATATAAAAAGCTCTTCTTGTAATCATACATACCACACCGACTGTATAGTTCAGGGGATTGAATACTATGTCCGTAATCATGATGCTCGTTTTTTGTCATGCCTTGTGGATGGGTGTGCAGGTGAATTGAGTATTGATAGTGTAATAAGTCTATTCGGTTCTTCGTCATCATCTTTTAGAATTCAGCTTCAAAAAAGTTTGTTATCACATGTATTGAAGGTTGTGTTTTGCCCTTCTTGTGGGCTAGGGGTAAAGGAAGCGCCTAGGTCGTCATTCGGTGCTTGTTTTTACTGTAAAAAGTCGATGTGTTTTTCTTGTGGTAAGAGTGCGCACTTCGGAGATTCTTGCGATATTCGAAGTGCTAAACTTTTGTCATATAAGGCAGCCTTGTCTTTTGGTCGTGAAGTCGGTCTTTGTCCTCATTGTGAAAATTTGATTGAAAAGAATGAAGGTTGTAATGCGATGCGTTGTGGGTGCAATGCAGATGACAACATTACCGTCCCTTCGAGCCGTGGTTGTGGCAAGCATTTTGATTGGAATGCTCGTAAAGCTTTGCCAGTTTTTTTGGACGCAGTGAGTGATCATGATGAAAAGATTGAAGATAATTGTGTTGTTTTATCTTTGATAGAAGCTCAAGAGAGGATCATCTGCTGATGAGGCTTTGTTTGACTGCAAGCGGATCACCGGACTTAACACAGCCTCGTTTTTGGAGGTTCTTGAGATTTTGAGTTTTGGCGGCTCTATCTCTGGTTTTCGATGTAAGAGTTTGGATGTAAGCCATGAAGATCGAGATCTTATTGAACGCTATGGAGGTGTGGTTTTAGATGTTAACACTCAAATAGATTGGTCTCATAGTTACGAAGAATCTGGTTTTACTTACTATGTGATCCCTTTGAATGGTGTTGATTTTGAATTTGTAAAAGTTCCTGGTAGGAAGCTTTTTTTTGGTCTTGGTGGCCGTGATCCAGGTTATTTTATGATGTCTCATTGGGTAACACAGGGTCAGTGGTTGGCTGTGATGGGTGTGAATCCAGCGGCTTTTGCCGGTCGTGGCTTAGATCTTCCGATAGAGAGTGTTTCTTACAATGATATTGTGAATCATTTTCTGCCCCGTTTGAATGGTTTGCTTCAAGAGGCTGGTTTTGAAGGGGAGTTTCAGCTTCCTAGTAACGATCAATGGCAGAGAATGGCAGATAAGAACGTTGCTTTAGATTTTGCATTAAACAAGTCGAAGTATTCTGATTTTGGCCAGAGTTCGCATTCCGGTCAACCTATACCAGTTAAGTCGAAGGTTCGAGGGAAACTTGGAGCTTGGATGTTTGGTGGCGTTTGGGAATTTGTAGGAATTTTTAATGCTTATGGGTTCGTCGATATGGGTGGCGGCGGTTGGTGCTCCGGTGCGCAGGACGTGGGCCCTTGCTCGGGTGATTGGTTCAGGTGCGACGACCGCTACCACTGCCGCTACGTCGGGTTCCGTTTGCTCAGGACTTTCCCTTGAGAAGGTTGAAGCGTAGCTTCGACCGCGTTTTACCGTTTTACCGTTTTACCGTTAAGCCCGGCCGGCGAGGCCCCCGGCTGGAGGCCCCTTGGTTTAAATTTGTTGTATCGCTGAGGCGGACGGGCAACCTAGCCGGCTTCAAGCCGCAAGGGTTGCCAAGACAGCCGGACTTAGTGGGTGCCGGAATCTTGGCGTAAGGATGGAAGTAGCAGTGATAAATCCCCGATGCGCCGTAAATCTTGATGTTAGATTTGCAGTAAAGCGGATCGTTTTTCCTGGGCGCTTTGTATGATTCGTATTTTTACTCTTGCTTTTGATCCCGCTCACGGTGGATTCGATGATGAGGGCCTGAGAGAGTTTTTATCTCAGGTGCGAGTCAACTCAGTGGAACATCATCTGTTTGACAGAGACCGGGAGTTTTATTTGACTTTCATTGTTAACTATTCGGAATTTTGCGAAGTGTCTCGGAAGTCCTCAAAGTCTGATAGTTCTTGGAAGTCCCTTCTTAGCGACGATGATATGCCGCTATTTGAAAGATTACGGGTTTGGGGATGGCTTGTTCGAAAGAGTCAGGAGTTCCTCCCTATGCGATTATGAACAATCGTACGATGGCTTTACTGGCCTCATCTCGTCCAACGTCGAGAACGGATTTATCCCAAGTTCGAGGATTTGGAGAGAAAACACTCAAAAAATATGGGAATGATATTTTGTCCGTGGTCGAGTCTGCGGAGGTGTCAAATGAGCCTTGATGGAGAATTACTGCTTCTTTCCGGATGGCTTGATTTTATCAAGGCCCTTGGTCTTGTGTGTGACCGTATGCCGAAGAAGGTTCGCTTCACCCTGTCGCGCCGGGTCTATGACCTTGCCTTGGATGTTTCAGAGCGGATTGTGGATGCTAAGTATTCCCAGGTCAAGCGTTCGGATCTGCAGGATATCAATCGTAGTATAACGAAAATTCGTATTTTGTTGCGCATTGCCCGTGAGTCTCAATTCATAGCATCGAAAGATTTCTTTTCACTGAATGAGAAGATCCATGCTTGCGGTAAGATGCTCGGTGGTTGGCAGCGTTGGATCGAGGATAATGCCGAACAGATTTGAAACACGTCTTGAAGATATTGCGGAACTTGAGAATCTTTTTTGGGCTGCTAAACGGGTGCGAAGGCGCATTCGATCAAATTCACGAAAAGAAGACTTGGCACTGTCGATGGAAAGCGTGGTCTTTGATCTCCGGGACGATCTTCTTGGCGGTACCTATATGCCCCGGGCTTATCAGACCATGACCATCTTTGATCCTAAAAAACGGCGTATTAGCATTCCTGATGTTCGCGACCGAATCCTTCATCATGGTATTTGTCGTCACTTGGAACCTTATCTCGAGAGGCGTTACATCTTCGATAGTTATGCCTGCCGTAAGGACAAGGGTACGTTGAAGGCCATCGCGCGCGTGCAGAGTTTTTCCCAACGTTTTCGGTATCGATTAATGATGATTTTGTTTTTTAAGTATCTTTCCAATTATTATCGCAAGAAATGCAATAGCAGCTCCAAAGAGACCCCTCTCTAAATCAAATTCTATCACCTTGTCTCCTTATGGTAGAAATGGGCATGCAGTTAATATCGCACCAACTGTTAAGCTAGCTG
>JBGCEP010000039.1:0-4752 GCA_045106415.1 Oligoflexales bacterium
GACCAGGTGTATAGGTTTTCCTAGATCAATATGTTGCTAAAGCAACATCAATATCATTCGCACGTCTTGAAAAAGTCGAATAATTTGGAACTTGAAAATCTATATTGAGAAGGTGAAACAGACCTTCTATAAAACCTTGTAGTTGGCGAAGCGGTAGGTGGTAAATGCTCTTTAAAATCAATCCAAGTTCAATGGCAGGATTACTATATAAAAGTGGCCGGCCTCTTTTTGGAGAACACTCGGAAGAAGCCCATTGAGACAATGGCTTTCTCATCAAACCAGATTGTAATATTTCCCCGGTTAATCAAAGATTGATTATATTGCTTCCAATTTTTGACACGATAAGTATGCTTCAAATCAGCCCCCTAAAATTTTAGTTTTTTGTCGAACCAAATTCTAGAGGGCTACCTTCCTGATTTCAACAACGATTTATGCAACAACGCCTTACGAGTAAATCATTTATGACTGATCAATGCCGGTTATTAATATAGAAAATGTGAATATTATTACTGCGTCTCTAAGTATATAATTGTGATATAATTGAATGCAATCATCTTTGATAAATTTGGCCTTCAATATGTGTCGTTTTTCAGATAATTCAGGCTTCACCCTCGTAACAGTGCTCTTTTCTGTTATGGCGAGTGGTTTTATTATTGTTGCAATAAGCCAACTTCAATATTCTAATTTAAAACAAAATATAAATTTTGAAGAACGCCAAAGACTTGATCTTCTTGGCCAAAGGCTTGATCGTTCGGTTCAGTCGTCTGCGATTATGCGTCTGGCGAGTTTTAGTGGTTTAGAAGCACCTGTGGAAGGTAAAGTTTTTACTCATTTAAGTGGCGGTAATGAAAGATTATATCGATGTTGGAAGCACAACTCTGACACTTTAGGGGAAACGATACGGCCAACTTTTGACTGTGTTCATAAAGTGATTTCTAGCTTTGTCATGTTTGCAGGTGATAATAAAAGGATACTTCCTCTTGCTGGATCTCGAGAAAATACACGTGTTTATTACTCGAGTTATGGTGATGTGTGTTCAGAAGGACTTGAGGGTGCAGAAAACATTTGTCCAGTGGATGAAGATAAACGAGTGGAGCTTTATCCTTATCAAGCTATCGCAGAATTCAGAGCTATTTGCCCGGGGAATCTTGATGAAGGAGATGTCTGTGCTATTGCAAATATTATTCAGACAAAAATTCAAATTATAGGACCTAATAATAAGAGAGTTTACCCGCGGGGCAAGCAAGTCTTGAGTGAGGATAATCTTGAAAAACAATGGTTCACACTAACAACAAGTCACATCAAAGGTCAGCAGTGTAATGAAGGTGCTGTTGCAGTTTCAAGTATAAATGGTCATTTGAAGTGTCAGTGTGTTTTCCCATGGCAAAAATCTCAAAGAAGAAACGTCAATGGTGATGTTTGTTTTCGTTCGAAGACCACATCTCACTACTGTAAGCCACATGAAACACCAATTGATTTCGACCCTCAGACAGGACAACTTCGTTGTCTAGAGACCAAATCTATTCGTAATCTTAAAGCGAATTTTAACTCTGCACGCCGAGGTAAAACATTGAATACGACGACTTGTCAAAAACGAGGTTGGATTACATCAATAAAACCAAAATGTGGAATGACTTGCAAATCTGTATTAGCACGAGGGCGAAAACCAAACTGGAGAAGTGAGATCGTTTCAGCAGGAGCTGGTATTGTTGGAGGGGCTGTCCTTTTACTGTCAGGAGGATCTGTTTGGGGAAGTTTTTTAGGAGCTCTTGGAATTACAAGTGTCTTTTATGCAGTGAAAGGGTTGGTTGTAAGTGAAGACTGCCCACAAGGTCTGCCCTCATGTGGTGAACCTTTTTTCTTGCCTTGTGATCCGATTGTTGAGTGCTCTTTAGAGGTTGAATGTGAAGACTATGACTATAAATAGTCAACAAAAAGGTAGTTCTTTATTAGAAGTTATAATTGCAGCAACCGTGTTGTCTATAGCTTCTTTTGCTTCATATAGTTTTTTTAAAAATACTATAGAACATGATAGTTATACTCAAATACGTAATACAATGAATCAATTGCATAGGCATCTTTTAAAACAAGTTATATCACCATCTTCTTTGTATATTTCTACTCATCAATCTCCTCTAGATAAAAATGATAGTGCTTTTATCTCTTGTGTTCTTTCGCCTCGAATATCATCACGGTGTCCTGAGTCAGCAAAACAATTTCCGGGTCTTAGTTATCGAGCGTTTGCTTATACATATCAAGTGAATCAAATTGCAGGAACGGAAGAAAAACCGGTTTTATATAACTTAAAAGGACGTTTGTGCACCGATCAAGTGGATTGTGATAATAAGGACTATATCACTGCAAGAACCTGGTTTCGGGTAGAGTGTGTTCCCAACAGAGGAAGTGATAATAAGTGTCAATCAAGGAACCAAAGATATCAAGCTGATCAAGTTTATGTTTATTTAGAGCTTGAATTTATCTCTAAAAAAAGACGAAACCACACTCGTTGGAATTGTGAATCATCTGTTGTCTCATCAACAGCGGCATTTAAAGGGAGGCAGGATAATCGTTATGTTTATATTCTTCCACCTCCGATAAAAAGAGACTCTTGTTTGAGATCTCTTTTTTATACTCCTATTGCAATAGAAAAAATTGCGGTTGCTGCAGATAATGATGGCTGTAATGAAAATGGTGCAGTTGTTGGCTATCACACAAACGGTAGGCCTATGTGTTCTTGTTTACCTCCTTTTACTCCTGTTTTAAACTTAGATGGGTCTATTTACGAAGACGATAAAGGCCCAGTATGTCAAATGAATGGTATTTGTGATGAAAATGAAGTTTTTAGAGGCTATCAAGTCTTTGATCAAATTGGAGAAAAAGGTGTGGGTAGAGGGTTGAGAAAAGGGAGTAAGCCGATTTGTATTCCATTTGAAAAAGCATATTCATCTCCACAAATATGTGAAAAAAATCCTGGATCTCGTTTGTCTCAGTTTGATTTCAACTGCGTTATTAAGTGTTTTATGAACGAACAGTTTCAAAGATGTCAGTCAGGATGTAATCAAGAAAAACAGCCGGAGTCCAGATGTTATCACCCACAATAAAAAATGGCTTTACGCTTCTTGAACTTATGTTTAGTGTCGCTATTTCTAGTCTTATTATTGTGGGTGCAGGTCATTTAATTACCAATCAGCTTGGGTCGTTAAGCCAAACGCAAGAAAAATCATCTATAAGAGGTATTTATCAGAGTATTGTGAATGCTATACAAAGTGCGTCGATTATATCCACAAGTGCTGAGTATCCTGAAAACTTAGCATTGAAAAATTGCTATTTAGAAGAGGGGACTTGTCGAGCTAATGTTGAAACTCCTTTTGTACTGAGAAGTGCTACGGGAAATATTATTTATGCAGGCACTGAAGACTTACCTCGATTTTATAAATCAAGCAATCCAAAAGAGTGCCGAAGAAAAAACATACCTCCACAGGAGTGTAAAATTGCAGCAAGTGTTTCTTTTATTGCAAACTGTCTGCCAACAGCTCGATCTCAAAACCCAGCAACCTGTCAAAGGGCAGCTGATATTTCTGTGATACTTAAAATTCTTCCAACGTATGCACCAGAGAAAGTTTATGAAGGTAAAAGTACGATTTCTATACTTTCTAATCAAGCTGTTGCGATCCAAAGTAGTGAACAGTGCCCTGATTTTTCTGTTAAGAAAACACGGCGTCGCAACGGAGAAAGTGCTACTGAATGTGAATGCAAACCAGGGTTTCAAAAAGAAATTTCTAACGGGGTTATGAGTTGTAAAGATAATCAGATGACAGGCTGTGGTGAAAATGAAACTTATCGAGGTTTTAAACTGAGTGGAGATTCACGTGATGTACAGCCTGACTGTAAAAAAGTTCACTGTAAAAATTATACTCATTCTCAGTTTGTGAGGACGTCGGGAGGGGTTGTAAGCAAAGATTCTAATGAAAAAACAATGGGTATTAAATGTCCTTCTTGGAGCTGGTTGAATGGAGTTAATATCCAAGATTGCCGTGCAAGCACTTGTTTTTTTAAGCCGATATCTTTAGGTGATCGAAAGTGTTATAGAGATCCTAATACGCAAGTTGAAGGTGTTCCTGTGAAGTGTACGATTCGCTATCGTTGTTGTAGTAATCATCCCAATCCTTTTTAGAGTTTTTGAATGTGCCCCTCATTTAACCTCTCCTAGTTATTGGAGGTGTCTAGGCCAAATGGGGGGCACGTACAACTCACAGGGTCGTTTCTTTTCAGTTTGAAATCTGCAAATTCTTTGCAATGTTTTGTCTATGGGTAGTCTTTCCAATAATGCTTTTACAGTTGGTATTTTAATAATATTTTGCGCAATAAATGCTGAAAGAAATGACCAACGATCAATTCGATTTCGCCCCTGGTTTGTGGGCTGCAATAATTGTTCAAGACCTCAGAAGTAAAGGGTGCCAAGTCGTCTAAGATTAAAAAGGGGTGACGACCTCCATCACTTTGAGGTAACACCCGATCAAATTCCGGGAAAAGAGATGGTTGATATTCACTCCAAAGATATGCTAGCTTTCGATCCAAGAGGTGCTCCATTATTTGCAAGACGTTGGAGTTGTTTTTTGCCCTCTCTAAATATCAACTTCAAATTCAATCGATACTTTACGGAATTTTTAAATCAGCTCTATTAACTTAGTTATTTAAATGTCTGTTCTGTTTGATTTTATTCTTTTCCTAAGTATTTTTAAATTGCTTGCG
>JBGCEP010000040.1:0-14852 GCA_045106415.1 Oligoflexales bacterium
TCTACTTAAATAATTAAGTTTTACTCTCCCAACACCGACACGGTGTTCGCAATACCTTGTAGATAGGTCGGAGAGAAAGTATGGATTTTAGAGCCGTTATTTTGAGTAGATGGATGGTCCCTTTTATTACCATCGGACTAGGAGGAGCTGCGTGTGCTCCTTCAGCTGAGGATCAAACATCAGGTGCAAGTCGAACTCCGATCGAGCAAAGAGACTCTACCTACGACTCATCGAAATCTGATGAAAGCCTAGAAGTTGGAGGATCTTCTACAGATCACGAAAGCGATGATATTTTAATACCACAACCAATATCAGGCTCATGGCTTTCTTGTGCGAGCCTCGGAGAAGGTGAAGCTCAGTGTGAAGTTGAAGATGAAGATATAGAGCGTATAAAAGATATTGAAGGCGATATTCAATGGGTTGCAATGTGGGACGATGGTCGTGAGCTATCAAAAGATGTTGCTGAACATATTGAGTTTAATGTCTCTGAAGATGGGCTTATGGTCTCTTTCTCATTTGGAGATTTGGATAAAGATATTCAAGAGAAAATTGTTATTGAATTGATGAAGGGCTCTGTTCTTGCTGGAAGAAGCCCAGCTTTTTCTGAGCTTCCTAAAGTGGTTTTAGGTGATGATGAACCCAGCGTTTCATCATCATCTTCATATATTGAAGATGATGTTGTTTGTGAGAATGGATCAAACCCAGACTTAAGAGGCCGCTGGCTTGTGTGTTTGAGTGGGTGGGATTCTGGTCTATGTCCAGGAGGACAGAAAGCTCAGAGTAATCAGTACTGTCCTGTAACGAAGTGATCGGAGTTCTTCTGTGAGAATAGTTTGGATCTATTTTTTATTTTTAAGTGCTTCGTGTGATAGCAACTCTGATCAACGATCTCGGGTTTCAGCGTCAGATGTGAGTGAGCTTATTGATAAAGACGATGACGATAGCCAGTTTCAGGAGATTGTTGGCTCTAATAGTGCAAAAGACTTGAGTGATAGCGGTAAAAGGCTTGTAAGATCTATGGCCGTTTTAGGCGATTCTTTTACGATGGGTTTCTTTCTTGATACATCTATGGGGAAAGAACTCCCAAAAAAAGGCGCTAGTGAAAGGTTTGTTCGAGAAATTTGGCTTGAAGGTCAAAGAAATTTTGAAGCGTTAGCAGACGACTTGAGTGTTGATTTTTCGAAAATGAAAGGAAACCCATATAGTGCAACGGGAAAATGCAATTCACATGCTTGCGAGTTAGGGTTGTCAAAGGCAAATATCACGGTAGAAGCTAAGGCAAGAGTGAGTGCTGATGATTTATCAAGACAAGCACAGGGTGTGCCTGAAGGGGTCGACTATGTTGTGCTTCAAGTTCCTGCTGCTGATTTTTGTGAAATGAGTGCTTCAAACTATGAAGAGCAGATGATCGAGAGCATTGAAGGTCTTGAAAATGCTTTTGAATCTTTATCTGGTTTTGATGTCAATCCGGTTGTGTTGGTTGTTCCTCCATATAATCTGGTTGATGTTTTTTCTAAAACAAAAGGTTCAGATCAAGCTATCTCTTCTCCGAGAAAAACTTTATGTTCAGAAGCTAGGGATGGAGATAGCGGTGGGAACGCAAATGTTGTTCAGTTATGTCCGTCGATGCTTGATGGTGATTTTAAGAAGGTTGCGAAAAAGGTGCAGAAATCTTGGTATCGCGCCATAGAAGAATCTGTCAAGAATTTTAAAATTCAGAGTCAATCAAATTTTTTATATGCAAAAGATGTTGAAAAAATAACATTCAAAACATCAGAACTTGCTCTTGATTGTTTGCATCCGAATGCAGATGGTTTAGAGAAGATTGCGGAGAGCACATGGTCTACTGTCGCACCATACATACGTTAATATTTGCGTCATTGCTCGTGATGAGTTGTGACCATCAAATGACAAATCTGGGGAGGACCGCTCCATCTCGGGCTTCTGATGAAATATCCAAGAAACCAGTGATTGGCGCTGATCAAAATGTTGGGGTTTTAGAAGGTGTTTTGGATACGATTGTTACAAAAGCCCCTTCAAAAGAATCCACAGAGAAAAAATCTATTTTTCACTTTTCTTGTAACCATACAGCTCAATGTTTGTATGAAGTGAGACTTGACCAGCAAGAATGGCATCTCATTCTTTCATCTGTGTATGAAGTTGATGTTGAAGTCGGTGAACATCAGCTTGAAGTGAGAGCTGTTGACCATTTTGAAAATAAAGATCCAAGTCCGATCGTTGTTTTTTGGAACGTGAGGGAAGGCCTTCTCGTTGATGATTTTGTTTTTCTTGGAAAAGAAAAAAATGTAACAGGATCTTGGTCTGTTGCCACCAAGAGTGAGTGTGCTGTTCTAAAGCATGTGGAAGATCTTGATGACATAAAATTGGAAGGAGACTTGAAAAAAGGCGACTTGATTGCAGGTGCCATGGTGGTTGATGTTGGTGTTTTGACGAATTACTCCGAGAGTGTTTCTCTTTCGAGTGTTTATTATTCTGTTGCGTGTCGTCGCCTTGGAGGAGGGCTGTGGTCTTCTGTTAAAACAAGAAAAGTTCATCCTTTAAGGAAACCCGAGGTTGTCTCGCATCTTGGGGGTGGAGTCCGTAAACTTGTACAAAGCCCCCAATCAGCAGCTTTATATGGAGTTTCAGACGGTGGTATCATGATCTTCGCGCAAACAGAATCCACGATTCAAGCGACTCAAACTCTGACGATTCCTGGTTTAAAAGATATTGTTATTCGAGATAATGTTTTATTAGCGCTAAATCATGACGGTGTGATCTCTCAGTGGGATCTTTTGAAAAATCCTTTGCTTCCTGAGAAGATTAATGATTTCAAATTACCTTCGCCTGCGCAAACTTTAGGTTTTCAATCAAGTGAGAAAGTATGGGCTTTTTCTGAGAAGTTACAAAAATCATATGTTCTTAATTGGAGTGCAGAGGGTTTTTCTTTAGATAGAGAAGAAAGCCTAGAAAAAAAATCTACAAAGCTTATGTCGATTGGTGGTAAATTGTGGGCGTTAGGCGAAAACATCGTGTTTGATGACTCGACACCCGAGATTTCTATTCAGAATGCTGTTGATATGGCAGATGTAGGACAAACTGGATGGGTTTTGACATCTGTGGATGGCACATGTTCTCTTTCTCTTCTGATCGATGGACTTGTACAACCACAAAATGTGGCAGGATTAGATTGTGATCATACTCAAGTTCATGCCCTCCAATCAGGGGTTGTTCTCATGGGAGGAGGTCTTCCTCAGAAAATTTCTGGAACTCCAGGGGCTCTTGTACTTGAAACTATAGGGGCTGAAGCTTGGACATCTGTAGTTGAAGTTGGAAATGGTTATCTCGGAGTGAAATCAGATTATCAATTGGAATGGGCTCGAGTGGGGGAAGCGATCCAAGAGGTGCCGTTAGTCACGGGTCTTTTCGGTGTACTGCAACATGGAGAAAATCTCTATAGTTGGGGTGGTCCAAGTCTTTTAGTCGCAAATATTATTGATCAAAAGATTCGACCGCTGAACCTGACACGATTTGGGACATCTGTTTTGGATGTCGCTCATCACAAGACAAAACCTCTTATCGCTGTGGCTTTAGATCCTGGGGGAGTACAAGTTTTTGATGTTCAAAACCCTCAGCAGCCACTTTTATTATCGACATGGCATGCAGAAAAAAGATTTTGGAGAGTGGTGTGGAATGAAAACGCTGTGATTGCAACAGGCCCTGAGGCTTTGGTGCACTGGAATTCACAAGGAGAAGTCTTATCAGAGAGACCTCTGCTTGGGGAAGATGAAGGAGAGCATATTGTCCTAACACCGGATTATCTTTTTCACCTTGGAACCAACCAGGAACTTCGCGTCTGGGGTCAGCCGTTTCAAGTGGATACAGACCCATACTGGCATAAAAATTATCGAGGAAGCCCGCGCTACGGTGTTTGGGTGAATGACTCGCTCTATATGGCAGATTTGTTTCAAGGGTTTTTGCGTTGGGAAATTCAAGAGGATGATCTTATTATGGTGGAATCAAAGAAGGTGGTGGGGCTTCCTCGAAAGGTTCATGTTTTTGGTGATCGTTCTGCTTTTGTCGTGGAGCCCTATGGAGTGCATGTCTTCGAGCGGAGCACTTCTGGTGAAACATGGCTTCTTGACACATGGTCTTTGCCTGGAGGTGTTCCTTCACAGGTGGTTGCTGTGTCGCCTGAATATGCTGTTGTTTCTGATACAGAACTTGGTCTTCTTTTGGTGAAAGGGCTTATTGAAGATTAGCTCTTTATAAATAAAATCTTTGAAAAAAAGGTAGGCCTCAGAACAACTGAAACCTACCTGGAAATTATTACATGTAAAGGTGAGAGATATTTGATGGAAGCTCATCTTTTTTCTTAAATTTATCCACAATCATATTCAAAGCTTTTTCGAAGTGTCTAATTTCGACGTAGTCAGCACGTTCGAAGCCAGCAAAGAGTGCAGCTTGGTTGCACAGAGCTTTAAAGTCTGCGCTAGAGAGCCCAGCTGTGTCTTTCAGCATTTTGCTTTCAAAGTGATTTTCAAGAGCATCGAAGTCTTGGACTTTTAGGCGACGGGCATAAAAGCTAAATAGCTCTTGTCTTGTCGCATCTGTTGGAAGTGTGAAAGGAACTGTTTGAAAACGACCTGAGCGAAGCAGTGCGCTGTCAATGGATGAAATGTGGTTTGTCGCTGCAAATAAAAGAATTTTAGATGCGTGGAAGCCATCGACTTCAGCAAGGAGTTGATTGATGAGTTCACGTGTTGACATTTTGTTACCACTGTCCTCATCACGAGAGCCCACAGCATCGATTTCATCGATAAAGATCATAGCTCTTTTATGACGTGTGGCTCTTTGTCTAGCTTCTGCAAATACTTTTTTCACATTATCTTTTGAACCACCAACCCATTTTGATTTTAAGCTAGGGCCTGTAATGTATGTTAATGGATAATCAAGTTCACTTGATAGAATTTTTGCTAAGTAAGTTTTTCCAACCCCAGGAGGTCCAGCAAACATAAATGCTTTTGGCATTTCTGCGCCAAGCTCTAGAAAACGTTCTTCATCTTGGTAGTAAGCAAGAAGATGTTGGATCATGACAGGTATTTCACCGATCCAATCGTTTTCAAGAGATAAGCCTTCGTGATTGTCGCCGCCCACGTACGACTTTTTTGGAGCCTTTGCCGGAGAAAGAATAATTTCGAAGCTTTCTGGAGGAGCAGTTCTTTTTCTTGGAGTTAAAGGGGGTGTTGCCTTTCCTTCTTCTTTTTCATCATCACTGCTTTCATCTGAGTCGACAGTGCGAATGTCGTCGTCAGTATCTGTGTTGATCGTAGGTGTGGTGGGTGTGTAGTCCTCGTCAGAGTCACTCTCGTTACTGTCCACGTCACTTTCAGAGTCGTTATCGTCTTCAGTGTTGCCATCTTGAAAAGTAACATTGAGTGCTGCGGGTTCTAGTCCAGTGCGAATCACTTCTTTTAAGATTTTTAAAAGTTTCGCTTCAGCTTCTTCTCGAAGTTTTTGCTCTTCGATTTCTTGCTGAGAGTGTGAAGGGTTTTCACCCCTGCTCGCTTCAGAGGTTTGTGCAAAAGCAACTGGAACCATAAAAAACGAAAAAAGGGACAAAGCCAGATCATGCCTTTTCATAAACGCTCCTTTAAAAGAAAAATGTCCAAAACTTTCTAAGAGACGATTCCACAGCGGCGTTTGAGATGCAAGCAAGTATTTCAAAATCTAAATAAAAAATTAAACTCTTGTGAATATTTTGTAAAACGTTTATTTTCCATGTTTTAATTGAGGTTGTTATGATTGAGAGAGTTAGCGAAGATATTAAAGAAGCCATGAAGCAAAAAAATCGATCCAAGCTTGAGGTTTTGAGAATGTTAAAATCTCGCTTACTTGAGAATCAAACTTCGTCAAAGCCTCAAGACCCTCAAAATGTTATCATTCAATATTCGAAACAGTTGCAAGGTTCTTTAGAATCTTACCCGCAAGATTCAGATGCATATCAAAAAATAGTGAATGAATTGAAAATGGTTGAAGAATATATGCCGCAAAAACTTAGTGAGGGCGAAGTTCGCTCTCTTATTGTGACGTTTTGTGAGCAAGCCGATAATTTTGGAGCTGTAATGAAAATGCTTGCTCCAGAAATTAAAGGTCGTTTTGACGGTAAGAAAGCTTCTGAAATTGTTAAGGAAGTTTTTGCTGAGAAGTCCTAAAAAGTGCTAGCGACCTTAGGTTTTGATCTTTAGTTGTGCTCTAGATTTCCAGGTATGGGTAAAAAAGTTTACCCATAGCGATAACAAGGCATAGAAAAGTTAAAGCACGAATTCTGAACAGTGCTTCTGGAATCGTGACCAATGTTCTTGTGCTGATAAAAATAGCAAGACCTGAACTGCAAATAAGAGCTAAGTCAGGTGCGGCCATTACGCTAAGAGCGAGGGTTGTTAAAAAAATGAGAAAAACTAGTAAATCCGTTGGAGTGAGAGCTTTTAAGCATCTGGTAATAGAGCTGCTGACAGTAATACAAGTTGTGATGCTCATAAAAATTAAAGTTGCTTTATAAACAGAAAGCCACTTAAAAGATAAAGCCGAAATTGTCACATTTGTATCTGCAAAGCTCGATGCAAGTAAAGTCATCCCTGCAAGCGCGATCAAAAAACACGATAAAAAATCTGTTTTACGTTGCTCTCGTATCAAAGCAGCTCCAATAAGTAGGGTAACCATTGGGATGAGTGCAATCATTGAGGTGATTTGAGGATTTTGTGGCGCTGTAGCAGAAAGTATAAAAAGTGTATACAGGGCATAGAGAGTGAGTGACTCTGTAGTATATAGAAATTTTAAATAATTGCGTGAGGGTTCTTTCTCTACGAATTGGAAATTTTGTGCATACTTTCTTTTAAGAGGTGCAGAAGCCACCATTGCTATTGTGAATGAGAAAAGAACCCAAGGGACCCAATCCAGTCCACTGTTAGGGAAAAGAGCTGGTAGAACACCTCCTATGGCAAGAAGGACACTAATGAGGTAAATGACGGTGACGCTTTGTCTTGTGTTAAACCCAAGACCTAAAAGCGTGTGGTGAAAGTGTCTGTTGTCAGCATTAAAAGGGCTTTTCCCACTTCGAATTCTTAGGAAGATCACGGCTGCTGTATCGATAATAGGCACCCCAATACAGCATAGAGCTGATATCATTGAAATTTTTGTGTAGGGAGTGCCATCGGTTGGTATTCCACTCTGGGCAAAAAGCATAAGAAGAAGAACTCCGAGCATAAAGCCAAGCCAATTGCTTCCGCTATCGCCCATGAAAATTGAGGCAGGATAGGTATTATAGCTTAAAAATCCTAATATAGATCCTGTAAAAGGTAGAGCTAAGAGGAGTAATGAGTCAGAAGAACCTGAAACGATCGAGTGCAAAAGGCTCAAAGAGATAAAGCCTATAAGGCTGATTCCCCCAGCCAAACCATCCATACCGTCGATCATATTAATAGAGTTGATTCCACCGACAATAACCAAGATGGCAAGTGTTTGGCCAACGGGAGGTGGAATCGGAAGAATCAGATTTGGTGTGATGATGATCTCGTTTAAATTGAGTTGAAGTGTGTGCGAAACCGCCCAAGCCAAAAGGCACTGGAGAAGAAGGCGAAATCTGGCAGGAAGGGGGTGAATGTCGTCGGTGACTCCAAGGAGAAAGACGGCTAAGGAGCACAGAAAAACTCCAGCGTAGGCTTGTGGAGAAAGCCATAAAAAAGTTGAAATAAAAAATGCGAATACAACTCCAATTCCACCATAGTGAGGAGTTGGAAGTGAGGACAGACCGTCCTGTCGCACAAGATTCCCATAGCGTTGATTGTGGATTGTTGTGTCGTTGTATAAGTGATAGGTGAGAGCAAATTTGCGGATGAGTGGAATTGTTAATGTCGAAATCAGTAGAGATGTTCCGAAGGGTATTAAATTGAACAACGCGCTTTGCTGGACAAGGGTGATCGACATCCCATTCCTTTCATCGTGCGTAAATGAAATTCGAAGTGTCACGATGGTGTGGACGTCGAATTTTGAGTTGGTTGCTGTTGCTATCTCTCAATTATGATGGAGTGATCAGAATAGAGCAAGAAGTGGGTTTTGCTCACAAGGGAGGAAGCTGAGATTTATGGCGGATAGGCAATGCTGTTTGAGGAATCTCAGCCCAGTGGTGACGTGGATAACGTCTCTGAAATTCAGATTTTAATTTTGGGTAGTGCTCTGCCCAAAAAAGCTGTAGATCCTCAGTAATCTGACATACTCTTTGATTAGGAGCTAGAATTTCGAGTGCAAGAGCGACTTTGTTGCCAATAATACGAGGAGCGGCATTGAGTCCATAGAAGTCCTGAATTCGGCCTCTGATAAATGTGCGCTGCTCGGTGTAGGATATCTCAAAAGAAACCTTGTTTTTTGCTTTAATTTTATCGGGTGTTTCTAGGATAAGGAGTTGCCTTTCCTCCCAGGTGAGGCATTCTAGTATTTTTTCTTTTAAAAGAGAGGTTTGGAGTTGGCTCGGTGCTGCGGTGTCTTCAACGAGTAAAGAACATAGAATCTCCAACCATTCCCCTTTAAACTCAGGAAGGTCTTTTTGGAAATGCTCTCGGATGTAAGTTCGTTTGACATGATAACTGGCCAATATTTGATAATCATAAGCCGCTGGCCAATGTTCTAAAAGCCACTCGGTCATAGCCTCTGAACTCCAATTGGAATTTTCAGTGTTACGTTTTTCAATAACACAGTTTCCGTAATAGAGATGAGTCGTCGATAGGACTTCCCCCGTTTTAGAGTCGATCTCCTCAGATGCTTTGGAGGTAAGCATTGCTGAAACATCTTTAAGTTGTTCAACACTGATAGAGCAAGCTAATGTGATGAGAGTTGATTTTGCTGCATCTTTTTTTTCTTCTTCAGTTGCGTGGATTGCAACAATAAATTCAGGGTGCTTTAGAGATGACCGAGCATGAAGAATGCCTCCGCGACCTAGGCAAAAATGATAACGGTATTGCTCGTTAGACTTTTGATTTTTTTGGCTATTTTTCTGTTTCTGCCTTTTTGCAACTCGATCCGGATATCCTGCTAAGATACTTTTTGCAATAGCTGAACGATTTGTAGGCTGGGTGGGCCAAGAAATTTTTTGCGGCATCTTATTACTAAATTGATTGAAAATCTTTTTGATTGAATCGATTTTTTTAGCATCAAGATGCCAATGGTCGTCACGATCTAAAATTTTTTTGATCGAATCCATTTGATAGGAGACGTCGCATTCAGTTTGCACCCGAGGAAGTTGCCTTGAAACTCCACCTTCTTGAATCACACAGGCTGCTAATAGAGCATCGCTTGCTTCAGGCGTACCTTCTTGTGAAGCAGCAATAGCTGCGATGCGTGGGTGAAAAGGATAGTGTGCACATTTTTTGCCAAAAGCTGTGAGTTTGTGATCAGGTGTAAGCATATCAAGACGGACGAGAAGTTGATAAGCATTTTCTAATCGTTTTGGGTGAGGGGGCTCGAGCCATGGTAGGGCTTGAGCAATGTGTGTTCTTTCATATTGATTAAGAGAGCCTAAACTATGGATGAGCAAAAGGCAGGATGTGAGGTCTTGTATTTGAATGTCTATAGGTGTGTGTGGGGGGCGGCGAAGAAACTCATCTTTAGTACACATTCGGTAAACGAGGCCAGTTTGAGTCCGTCCGGCTCTCCCCGCTCTTTGTTCCATGGAAGCTTGCGATGTTTTTTGTATCGCCAGTGTGGGCATTCCACTCCAGTGGGCATAACCTGATATTTTTGCAAGGCCAGGGTCAATGACACCTGTGATACCAGGTATGGTAAGTGAGGTTTCAGCAATGTTCGTTGCTAAGATTACTTTTCTAAGGGGGCCCTCTTGAAAAGCTTGATTTTGCTCGTTCTTTGGGAGATCTGCGTAGAGTTTACAGATGCTGATATTGAGATTTTTTTTTGAGAGAACTTGAGCAACATCATGAATAGATTGAGCACCAGGTAGAAAAATTAGAATATGACCTGAACACTCAGGATCCTGCAGCATTTTTTGGCATAATTTAGCTATTTTTTCACAGTCGATCTGCAAAGATTGGTTGCAAACATAATGGGTATGAACAGGGAAAGTGCGACCCGGGATAGAAATAAGAGGAGCTTTTAAGCGTTCTGTTAACAGTTGTGAATCAAGAGTTGCAGACATAATGATGATCTTTAGATTTTTATTCTTTGTTTGAGCTTTGCGTAAAAGCATAAGAGAGAGATCTGAACTCAAGCTTCTTTCGTGAAACTCATCTAAAAGAATACAACTGGTATCGTCGAAATGAGGATTTGATTGTAATTTTTTCAGTAAAACACCTTCTGTGACATAGACAAGGCGTGTGTTTGTAGATGTGTTTTGGTCAAATCGAACTTGATAACCAACAGTTTGCCCACAAGGTTCACCAAGTTCTTCTGCTGAGCGTGCTGCGCTTAATTTTGCCGCTAAACGACGAGGCTCAACGACAATGATCTTTTTTGAGAAAATTGGTAAAAGTGAAGAAGGCACTCTTGTTGTCTTACCTGTTCCAGGTGCAGCTTCGATGATGAGGCATTTTTCTTTTTTAATGAGTTGAGATATCGCTTGAAGATGTTCATCAATGGGGAGTTTTTTCTTCAAGGTTATTTGCCTTTTATCTTGGTGTCATAAATGAAAAATTGGTTGAGCTCCAAGTCTATCGAGAATTCACTTGGTTGAGACTGCCGTAAAACAGCTCTTCTCATATTATAATAAAGGATGCAAGCAAGAGGTCATAACTGCTGTACGAGAGAGCCAGAGCTCGGTCGTTATATTCATTGTTATTTTTGAGTCTCACTTCTAATCATAGGCGATCATGAGTTGAATATTGCCTCCACCCCAAGGTTTAATAGGGTTGTTATGTCGATAATCATGGTTTAGCTGGTCCAAATCCCATGTGGTGTTGAGTCTGAGCTGCGCTCCTTTCGTAATAATAAAATCCCATGCAATACCAAGTTTGACTTCTGTTGTCTGAAAAGAAGCCTCTTCATCTCTTTGCTTATGACGAATAAGAGGTTTGTGTACCCACAGGTCACTTGAAAACCAGTGGTGGTTTTGTATAAGCCATTCATAAGTAGTGAAAAAAGCACTTTCGATTCTAGTAACTTGAGGGCTTTCTGATTCTATATTGAAGTCGATAGCTTCGTTATCATTATCTAAGATGGGAAGAGCTATTTGTTGGTATTGATGGCTTTCTTTTCTTATATTGACACCGACTCTCCAATGATCTTTGTGCGCATGGGTGCAGGATTTTTCTATTTCAATAAATTGTTTATGTGAAGATAATTGTTTGGAAGCTAAATTGTCATAAAATTTACTTTCTAATTTTTTTGTATCTTTTATAGTCATATTCCACAGTGATTTTTTATTGAAATTTGAAAGGTTTAAGGTTGATATCTTTTGTTCATATGCGTAGAGGTGACTTTCACTGAATTTTTGTAGTGTGAGAGGATGGTCCCAGCTATGATGTATGGCGATTTTGATATATTGAGGTTTGAGATATTCTATTTTGAAAATAGTTGATTTTGGCCTTTTGAGGTAGATATCATGGGGGTTTTCTGAGTTCTTTGTATTGTAGAAATGATCTACAGACCAGAAATCGATACTTGCCGTGATTGTGTCTAAAAATTTTAAGCTGAATCCTGTGCCAATATCACCCCATTTTTTGAAAAACCCACCTTCACCAGCAATTCTCCAAGCGAGGTTAGGGAAAACTTTTTTTGACCAATGAAATTCATTTTGATCGTCTTGCGTGATGTAATCTTCTTTTACTTGACGTTGGACAAAGAGGTGGGAGTCTTCGGGTAGATCTGAGATGATTTTCCACTGTTCATGATAAAGGAATTTTGTTTGGTTTAAGCTTCCTGCGCTGCTTCGGAAAATAAAATGTGAGCGTTCATAGCTACGGTTCCATCTGATAGGGTAACGGTAGCTATCTATATCGTTGTAGTATTCAACCCCAGGTTTTTCTTGTTGGTCAACATGTGATTGATCACTATGATGAAAGCGAGCTGTAGCGAAATTTGATTTAGATAAGAAGAGCGCAATAAGAGCGTACTTTTGAAGCATAAATCCTCCTTATAGGTCTTCGGCATAAAAGTGAGCAACCTCAACTTTTCGGCCGCTTTTTCAGCGTAGTTGCTGACGTGGAAAAAAAGTCTCAATAGGGGGGCGCAATGTAATCAGATCAACGAAAAAGAGGAGAATATGCCCCTCAACAATTTAAGAAGGTTGCATACCTCTTTGTTGGTAGAGGGCAGGTGATCACGGGAATAGCTGAAAAACTTGGCGTTGGGGTAGGTCTTTAGGGCTGTGGGTAAAAGCTGAAAAACAAGCACAAACGAACCCAACCAAGCATAGTGAGACTACATAGGTGACCGGGGTTTATTTTCATGTGGTCACACCTAACTCTCCAAACACCTCTGAAAATGAATCTTTTCCAGCTTTAAAATTTGGATCAAAAACTCTTGAGATTGTCGATTTGATAACAGTTCTGAGCTCTTCGCGCCGAGTTGCTGTCTTGTAGTGCCTCAATCGAAGAAATGACATGAATTGAGGAGAGGCTATTTTATAGGCTTTAACAGCCCTTTGTAGAGTCGTCTTCTTTGGCTTTTCCGAGATCTCATCTGCTTTTATCCTTAAAGCCACAGCTAAAGTGTCATTGATGATGGATACAAGAGCTAAAGACATCACGGTATTCGGGCTCAAAGAGGGCATATTCGAGAAGTTCAGTGTCGACTTCAGAACTTTGAAGGTCAATTCAATCTGCTAGCGCAGTGTGTAAAGCCTTTTGAGCTTTACAGCCTCTACTTTTAGGTTTGTGATGTATCAATGATATTGTTTATGCCGTTTGTTCCATATGCCAATGGCGCGGTATTGCGCACCGGATTTAGGGTCTTTAATCAAGATTTCAACGACACTGGATCGCAGGCTCAAGTTATTCTTCAGATCTCCCAAATTTTTGCCTACATGAGATTTGCTAATCCTGCCTTGCACAATCTCAGTGATCGTAAATTTGATGCCATTCTTGAGGCGAGTCATGAAAAATGCACCATGTTTGTCCATGCTGTGGAAGTGATCAGATGACCAATAACCCAAGTCAAAGAGGTAGAGAGCGCCAGCACGATGTTCTGGAAAATGTTGGTTATCGTGAGCTGACCCTTCTGTGAAATTGAGCCAAGACACACTTTCTGTTAAGAGGTCTATAGCCAGGTGTAGCTTGATTGCGGAGGGAACAAACGTTCCTGGCCAGTGATCAGCTACACCCATCCCATAAACTCACCAAGGAACCATCAATGCCAATGATCTTTGAAACTTCTAGCGTCTCAAGAAGGCCATCATAGGCCGAGAGATTTTTATTGACAGTAGAGTCCACAGCAATTTTCAAAGCCTCCCTAAGGTGCCTCACCAGGCTACCAGTGGCCATCCGCTCGTTGAAGGTACTTTGTACGATCTCACATCCCGTAAACTGACAGACAGACTGCCGCAAATCCGCTAGTGAAGAGCTGTTGCCCGCTGTAGCCCTTGCCTGCAATAGCCCACAGATAAAGTCGTAGTCTTGAATTTTTGCTCTTCGGTCATGTGAATTGAGGGGTGGTTGTAATTTTTGATTGAGTGCGGCGATAGTTTCTGCAATTATGATCGTGCTTCTTGTGGTTTTTTGTAGTGAATTAATCTTAGGAAGCACCTTCATTATGTTCAATAATAATTATGTCTTACATTTGAAATATTCGCCTATCTTGAATCCCGGTCATAGATGATATGGCATTGACCATATTTATTTACTCAACATCTTCATAGCTGCACAAACAGCATCATAAATAGAGTCACATCCATCTCTTTATTCTTCAGTTCTAATGAGTATAACTTAGGCATGTTAATTCCAAATATTTGATAAAACTAGGAACAACATACTAAATTTATAAGATAAAATAACATCTCTCGAATTCAAGTTTATAAGGGGCATAGACTCAGTCTGGGTGAGTAAATAAAACCAGTCAATGCTATATTCGACCAGTTTACAGCTATAAATACTGTGAGAGCATGAAAGTTGAAAATCTGCCTCCACACCCCGCGCCAAAAGCTGGGGTGACGACAGCAACACTCTCGCTTATTGCAAATATGAAATATATGGATGGTATGCCTTTATACCGAATTTCAAATTTTTTTGAGCGCAGAGGATTTGGAATTTCTAGAGATAAATTAGCTCAATGGATGGCTTTTGTTGGCAAAGCACTGAACCCTGTTATCATGCGAATTGATCAACTTCAACGCGATGGATCTATTCTTCAATTAGACGAAACGAGATTTTAAGTTTTAGCTGAAGAAGAACGAGCTGATGAAAAGCAAAGCTGGATGATTGTTGGCGTGTCAGAAACAATTGATAGGCAAAAAGTCGTAAGATTTCTGTATTCATGTTCCGTAGATCGTAAAACGATTGAAACAATTTTAGATGGCTATCAAGGAGCCTTTGTCTCAGACGGCTTGGAGGTTTACAATAGCGTGGCAAGATCTTTATCGCTCGACCATGCAGGGCGTTGGGCACATGCTAGACGGAAGTTTTTTGAAGCATCCAAGTCGTCGGTAAAAGGTGGTTTGCGGAGCATGACCGCTCAAAATTTTCTCAAAAAAATCAATGAACTGTTTGCAATAGAAAGAGGCTGTAAAGAAAGACAACCTAAAGATATCTTGCAGGCAAGGGTGGAAAAAGCCTTCCTGTGCTTCAAGAGTGCCATGAACTGCTTCTGCACTATCATGACACGATTTCGAAGGAGTCGTTGACAGGAAAAGCACT
>JBGCEP010000041.1:0-4282 GCA_045106415.1 Oligoflexales bacterium
TTTTTTGTTTTATCAAAATAAGTAATAATCCCGCCGTCGAGTTGGTAAACCGATTCGAATCCTTTTTGCTTCATGTAGGAAGTTGCTTTTTCACAACGGATGCCACCGGTGCAAAAGGTTACGATAGGGATATTCTTTTTACCTTCTAAATTTTGATCAACCCAGTCAGGAAATTGGTCAAAAGACTGAATGTTGGGGTTAACAGCATTTTTGAATGTACCCATATCAACTTCATAGTCATTACGAGTATCGAGGATGATCATATCTTTATTATCATTTTGCCACTGTAGAAAATCTTCAGGGGAGATGTATTCTCCTGTGATTTCATTTGGCTCAATATCTTTTCGAAGAGTAATGATGTGATCTTTGACTTTGACGAGCATGCGACTAAAGGCAGGGCTGTCGTGTTGGTTTACTTTAAAGAGTACGTCCTGGAACAAAGGATTGCTGTGTATATGCTTTTTAAAGCGAGTGATGTTGTCAGGAGAGCCGGTAACCATTCCATTGATACCCTCTTCTGCGAGGAGAATCGTGCCAAGCATATCAAGTTCTTGCGTAACTTTTTTGAGTTCAGTCCGCAGCTCTTGGGTCTTGTTAATCTCTATGAATTTGTAGAAACTAAGGATTTCGTATGTTTGGCTCATTGTGGTTTTCCTCTCTTCTCATATAACAACGAAAGAGTTTTAAACGATCTTATGGACTTATGTCCAGAGAAAATAAATATTTTGTCGTTGTGGTACGCCTGAGATCTTAGGGGTTTAATTGAGCTGGGCATTAACAGTTCTTTGTGAAAAATGTTTTGCTCACGACTTTTATCTATGTTATTAGGGTGTCGCGCACCTTTGTTGTGGGATTTTTTTTAGAAATTCTTAATTGTAAATGGAATTTAAATGCGTTTTTTAACTTGTGTTTTTTTACTGATATTGTCGAATAGTGGTTTTAGTCTAGAAGATTATTCAAATGATAGAAGAGTTCATGTGAATGTTAAAGACCGTGTTTTTGAGTTTCACAAATCGAGCTTTATTGGCCTTGAAGACACAGTTCTTTATAAGAAGATCTTTAGCACAAACTTCGCTGATTCTGTGGATCTAACATATGCCGCGGGTGTTTATTTAGATACTTTCGAAGGTATTCACTTTGCTATTGAACAAGATTTATCTTATCCGGGTTCAGGTAAAAGAATTTTACCAAAGTGGTTTGCCGTTCACCGAAACCTTGTTTTTGATGTTTTACCTATTTTCTCAAGCTATGTAAGTCTGGCGGATATTTATTCATTTTACGCTTCTGATCTGAACTTCCTTGGTCTTAAAGGAAAAGTTGCTGGCCCTGGTTGGTCGAAAATCCGGACTGAGTCGTTTGAGGGGCGAGATTATATCTATTATATTTTGACTATAAATGGTGCTGATTTTGAATTTGTAGAAGTCCCAGGAGAAGTAGCGGATGAAAGTTCTTTCATGATGTCTCATTGGGTTACCCATCAGCACTGGAGGGCTGTAACAGGTCAGAGCCCCGCAACGTTTTCTGGCGCTGGTGCCAATTTCCCATTGAAGAATGTTTCTTACAATTGCATTATGAATGAATTTTTTCCTCCTTTGAATGCAGCGTTTACGGCAGCAGGTTTTGAGGGAGAGCTTTCACTTCCAAGTGATTCGAATTGGCAGATAGTTGCAGATGATTTTGCTGTGAATAAGCCTCAGTATTCAGATGTTGGTAAAAGCGCTCTTTCAGATGCTTCTCCAGCTCTTGTTAGGTCAAAATTACGAGGCAAGCTTGGTATGTGGATGTTTGGATCTGTCTGGGAGTGGGTCGGTATACCTGATGATTTGGGTAATGCTAATCTTCGCGGCGGGAGTTGCTACTCTTCTGTTGAGAGAGTAGGCCCTAACGCGCTGCTTTCGAATGACACAGATAGTCGACGTCGCGACTTTGGCTTTCGTTTGTTTAGAGCTAGCACTCATTAATTTCAATCACATACTCATTTTTTGTTGAAGATCGAAGTGTTTGTTCTTGAGTGTAGAAAAGTAAAGAAAAGGAATTTCTAATGGTAAAGTTTGTTTCATTTTTGTTGATGTTTTGTTCAGGTTTCGCCCTAGGTATGGAATTAGAATTGCATACTGATACGAGGTCGGTTGAGAAGTGGCTGGAAGAGAATCGAAATCTCGCACACCCTGCTGAAATTTTACGAGCTGAATTGTTACTTCAACACCAGTTGGATGCTATTCCAAAGGGTTATGAAAATTTTCCTAAATTTTCTTTTTCGTTGTCTGGTGAAAATATTTCTGATGAATTGTATCTTCTTAATTTAGCTAAAGTGTCAAAAGATTTAGAACGTGCTCAGACCTTAATGGAAGGCCGCTCTGAGTGTTTAGAGGGCTTGGAATGTTTGCGTTCAGGTTCTCTTGAGATGAAAGCGGATGTTGCGATTGGTTCTGAATCTTCAGAATGCCCTGTGTGTACAGATGGTTTTTTGTCTGGTGAGATTATTGTGAAAGAGAGCTGTGGTCACATATATCATGCACCTTGTGTGAAGCAGGGTCTTTTGGCGTCATTGCACGGTGGGAATGATAAGAATATCTCTTGTCTTGTTAAGGACTGTCCTGGGTATTTGTCTCCACTTCAGGCTGCAAGTCTGTGTTTGCAGGAGTCTGTTTCTACACGGATACAGATGCAGAAGATGTTGTTGTCACATTTGGAGAAGGTGGTTTTTTGTCCATCGTGTGGTTTGGGTGTGAAGCGATCTGAGCATGCAGCAAGTGGTGCGTGTGGCCATTGTGCTAAAGAAGTGTGTTTTGATTGCGGTTATACATCTCACCGTGGTGAAAGTTGTGATTTACAGTTGGAAAAACAGAAAACTTATAGGGAAGTGTTATCTAAAGGTCTTAATGTAGGTCTTTGCCCCCATTGTGACTGTTTGATGGAACGAGGGGAGGGTTGTTCTATCATGCGTTGTGGTGATAACGCTCATACGACGAATGATGTAAGCAATCGAGGTTGTGGTCGAGAGTTTCAGTGGCCGGATCGCAAGCCTGTACCAAATGATTTGAAAGATATCCCTGATCGTTCGAAAAAAACTATAACGACACATTTTAAGACTTTAAGCCCTGATGATTTGCAGAGGCATATTTTTGAAGGCAAACCACTTTTTGATATTGCTAATGTCATAGGTGTATCGAGTGTAGAAGAAGCTTTGGATGTGATTCGTTTGGGTGGCAAAATACGAGGCCGGTTTCTAGCTTCAGAGGTTTCAGAAGGTGATCGAGAGATACTTATGAAGTATGGGTGTTTTTTCATTGATGGAAAGTCTGAAAAATCTTGGGGCTACACCTATAAGGAAGATGGATTTACTTATTATGTGATGACACTTGCAGGTGTTGATTTTGAGTTTGTAGAAGTACCGGGTAAGCGTATCTTGGGGATTTTAGGGAAGAGAAAATCTTTTTTTATGATGTCTCATTGGGTAACTCAAGGTCAATGGTTTGCAGTTATGGGAGAGAATCCTGCGGGTTTTGCAGGCCGTGGCTTAGATTTTCCAATGGAGAGTATTTCTTACAATGATGTTGTGAATAATTTTCTTCCACGTCTGAATGTTTTGCTTCAAGGCGCTAGTTTTGAAGGAAAGTTTAAGCTTCCTGGTGATGCTCAGTGGCAGAGAATGGCAGATAAGAACGTTGCAGCAGAGTTTGCATCGAACAAGCCAAAGTATTCAGATTTTGGCCAGAATTGGGATTCAGGACAGCCTCTATCAGTGAAGTCTAAGGATCGAGGAAATCTTGGAGCTTGGATGTTTGGGACTGTTTGGGAATGGGTTGGAACTCTTAATGCCTCTGGTCTCGTTGCTTTACGTGGCGGCAGTTGGGCCGACTACTCGGAGAACGTGGGCCCTTCGGCGCACTTTTCGTACAGGTCTGACCACCGCGCCCGCAACTTCGGCTTTCGGCTCTTGAGAGCTTTACCCTGAGTAAGCATAAAAGCGAAGCTTTATGCGATTGTTATCCTTTTACCGTTAAGCCTGGCCGGATGGAGGCCAATAATCGGAATCTTTATTTTTAGGTTAAGGAGCCGTGAAGGTTAGCGAGCGTGAGCGGGCGGCCTTCAAAGGGTTCCGTTGTTGTGAGATTTTTTTAAAAATTTTTAAGTATAAATCCGGCATTGATCACACCTAATTTTGATTTAGAGAATAAATATCAGATGCAGAATTTGAAATCATTAATATGATTTTTCTTCGTAGGTCAGTAACACCTGTCACTAAGACTTGCATCTGCCCATCAAGTTCAATGTAAAC
>JBGCEP010000042.1:0-50710 GCA_045106415.1 Oligoflexales bacterium
AAAAAACCTCATAAGATTGTAGCTAATAGCTGCAATAGATCCATATGCACGATTTGCATTTAGTTTTTGACAAGGGTAGTGGTGCAAATCTAGACCATTCTTCAATTCACGGATAAAATTCTCACAATGGCCTCTTTTCCGTAAATCGTCAGTAATCCACACATTTTAATCTTTCATTTTTCTGGCACCATGAAATAATCACCGATAACTATTTTGGGAGTTTTAAAAATGATTGAACATGTTTCATTGCACAAGAAGTTAAGTACCTACATCTCAGACGCTGGACGTCTTAAGAATGTTAGTGATGAAGTTTTGTATGAAGTTCTATCTGCTTGGGAGGAGTGGACAGGTACAGCTAAGGATTTTTATAAATCCATTGGATTTACTCATAGACAGATGGCAAAGCTGGTTGGAAAAGCTAAACAACTTAAAAGAGATGGATACTTTGGCAACGAATCTTTTAAAGAAATCAAGGTAGCTCCAGAGGTTGTTGGAGACTTAGACTTTAATTGTTTTCCTGCAATTGAACTTGTGCAGGAAGGCAAAGTTATTCGTTTCCCTCAAGTCAACCAATTAATAGATTTTTTGCAGAAAGCTAGCTAATGATCGCGTTGAATCGTCGAACTAAAGTGTTTGTGTCGAAGGACCCCGCTGATATGCGGGCGTCTTACGACACACTATTTAAGAAGGTCAAAACTATCCTCGACAAGGATCCATTTTCAGGTCATCTTTTTGTATTTATGAATCGGACTCGAACGTCATGCAAATGTTTATATTTTGATGGGACTGGATTGGTTATTATCGCTAAACGACTTGAAAATAGTCGATTTGCAAAAATTAACCCGTGCTATAGCGGTGAAATCATCTTGACTCAAGCTGAGTTTACATTGTTGTTTGAGGGAGCTGATCTAAATAAAAGATTCATTGAAAGCCCAACAGTATCTCGAAAGTAATTTGATCAATTCATTCAACTCAGGCATTCTGACGTATATACTGATCCGGTTTGAAATTTCCCGTTTTATATAAAGTTATTGCCACGGACAGCGGTTTGCAAGATATTAACAGCGTCGGTCATTTATTGTGAGGTCTGTATGCTGCCAAATAAATTCCTATCAGAAGATCAACGCCAAGAACTCCTCTCAGAGCTTCGCATCGAGCGTGAACGTAGATTTGCAGATAGAATTCGAGTGATTTTATTGATCGACGAAGGCCGTCGTTATAGTGATATTGCCACTTTTCTTTTTCTTGATGAGAAGACGATCCGCAATTGGAAGCGTCGATATGAAGAAGGAGGAGTTGAAAAACTTGTCAATGACGGCTATATGGGGCGCGCAAGCCTTTTGGATGATGAGCAAATCAAGCTTCTCGGAGAACATCTTTCAACGCGGATATTTACCACAACTCGTCAAATTGTCATTTTTGTAAAATCAGAATTTGGAGTTTATTATACGATTGGTGGAATGACGAGTTTGTTGCATCGCTTAGGTTTCTCTTATAAGAAAGCAAAAGGTGTTCCAGCAAAAGCTGATGCGACCGCGCAACAAAATTTTGTTAAAGAGTATCAAAAAGTGAAGAAAAAAGGCCTTGTTTACTTCGCTGACTCAACGCATCCGACTTTACAATCAGTTTTATCATATGGCTGGATAAAAACTGGAGAAGATTTTGAAGTCAAAACATCTTCAGGACGTCAGCGCATCAATATCAACGGGGCTATTGAACTGACAAGGCAAGATGTTATCACAAGAACTTGTCAGACTGTTAATCAGCAGTCTATGTGTGATTTGCTGCGCGCTATACGCAAGAAAAATTCTGAGGAAAAAAAGATTTTCCTTGTATTGGATAATGCCGCTTATAATAAGGCATTATCTGTACGTGAATTGGGTCGTCATCTCAATATTGAAATCTTATATTTACCCCCATATTCTCCAAACCTGAATCCTATTGAAAGGCTATGGAAGTTTATGAAAAAAGAGACCATGGCAAATCAATATTATGATTCTCTAGAGAGCTTTAAGAAATCTGTTGCCAGTTTTTTCAGGGGTATCAAAAAACATAAAAATCGATTGGAATCATTATTAACTGATAATTTCCAAATCATGGGTGCTTAAGACCGGGAAATTTCAAACCGGATCAGTATAGATAATAAATATCAGACGCAGAATTTGAAATCATTAATATGATTTTTCTTCGTAGATCAATTAGACTTGTCACTAAGACTTGCGTCTATCCATCAAGCTCAGTGGAAGTTTCATTGATGTTCAGCGTCATCTACTTTCCATACACTGGCCCAAGGTACCCTCCATAAACTAACGTGTCACCTTACTGGGTTTGTGGTTGTATTGCTATTGAGGGGCTTGAATACATTGCTACTTGATGGAAACAGCCTATCCACAACAACAATCTGACAAATTTTTTACTTTATTTTATATAACAGCTGACGCTCAAACTCTTTAAATCGCATTCTGCAATCGCTCGATAAATCTTTCGAGTTCTTAAACCTCCTTCTCATATAAAGATATTCAATACCAATCGTTTGAAAATAATTGCGCACATCACGTGTAAATTGATGCAAAAAGTTATGCTTCAAATAAGCTGTCCAAGTATGACGCCTTGTAGGGCGGATTTGTGCTCGGTTGCAATTTTTTAAGTCTTTTTTTGGACTCGAAGCTCTCTGCATTCTTCGTATTTTTACTGGTAGTAACGATCTGCTCTTGGGCAGAGATCTTTTTATAAGTCGATAACATTGCAAGGTGATGGGTATCTAGCCCCACATCAACACTCTGTGGTTTTTGGGAAACAGTTTGGAGATAGCCCTCAATTCAATATGAATGCTGATGTACCAACGCCTTGCATATAACCTGATCACAGCAAATTTAGTTTGCCTCTCAAAACGAATAGCTTCGCGCATGCGCACTCAATCAAATTGAAGTATTTTCACTCAAAAGAAGCACGTTTCACAAACATTTCAGTTATTGTTTTTCAGAGTCTTGTATATACGCTCAATGGAAATTGCCAAACGTTTAAAAAATTCTTTGCAGAACCGTCATGAGCAGATATGAATAAGTGTTTCGTCACTTGCTGCAGCTAGCCTCAAACATTATGACGCCTTTGGTGCCTCTAATAATATTTTCAACCAGCGACCGTAAGCAGCAATTCCCATTGCAGAAATAGCACCAACAACAGCCATAATATACCAAACAAAACCTATATTGTGGCTCATATACAGTTGATGAGTTAAATCATTCGCAGCTTCACCGGTCAGCGCTACCAACCACTCAAACCCCTCTCCTTGTGGAATTAAAGCCACCATTTCTTCTGGAGTTTTTTGAAGCATCCCTGTTAAGAGTGCGGGATCTTGATTTAAAGATTCACTCAAAAAAGAGATGTTCTCACTGGAAAAACCTGAAAGGTGGCCATTCGTAAATTTTTCCTCAATCAGTTCACGAGAAAATCTTTCTTTAGAAGAATAGTGGTCATAGAGCATTGGACCCAGTTTACCCTCAAGCGTCCAACCTATTGCTAGAGGGATTTGAGAGAAACCTAAATACATTGCTTTTTTGTCTTGAGGGGCAAAATTCCCCATAAATTCACTAAATTTTGGACTTGAAAGCATTTCTCCAAAGCTAAAAATTGCAATCCCTAGGAGACATGCCCAACCAGTATTGGTACTCCCAAAAACTAATAAAGCACATACAGAAAGTAAAGTCCCAATGACCATGCTTGTCGTGGCTCTCATATGACCACTGAAATATGCAACGATAAAGCATGTCAGCATAATCATACCTGCGTTAAAGTTCAGCATCCCTTCTGGCTGAATAGATGTTCCTGTTTCATCCATCACAACAAAAAAATTAATCCATGGATTTTCTGAGGCACCACTTGGAAAAAAAGTGCGTACAATATCCTCTGTATTAACCCATTCATCAATATGCACAGGTAAGACATCAAATAGAGCATTAAACATAAACCAAAATCCAGAAAATACGGCAAGGTATGACCAAACATGAGGCTTTGAAAGTTCATGAATAGATTCTTGCCACAAACTTTTTTGATCAACATCTGTGCTTAATCTCTGCAGGCGTTCCTCTTTGCCAACTTCTGTATAACAAAGCAATAAAATAAAATTCAGGCTGATCAATCCCGCGCAGGCATAAAAAACATAGGACCACTCCATCTTACGAAGAAGCCCTGCAACTAGAGGACCTAAGAAGCCCCCTATATTGACAGTTTGATAAAAAATGCCCCATGCAACCGAGCTATTTTGGAGATTCGTGGCTTTTACCAAAGTCCCTTGAATCCCAGGTTTAAAAATGGCTGTGCCAGCAGCTAACAAAATAGCACCTGCAAAGAATCCGTAGTAGCTCGGATACCAAGCCATTACAAGATACCCCATAATTTTCACAATGGTTGAGCAAAAAATCGTTTCTTTATAACCATAGCGATCAGACAGGCCACCTGTAAAAACTGGCAGTATAGATTGGATCAAAGCCCAGACCATTAGGATATTGCCGAATTCAGAAAGAGAGACACCAAGGCCGCCTTCTGACACCGGATCTTTAGCATAAAGAGCTGCAACTGTTTTTACGCCATAAAATGCAAGTCTTTCAACCATTTCCATGGCACCAACAACCCAAAATACGTAGCTCAGACTTGCAATAGCAGCATACAGTCCCAATTGTTCTTGGTGCTTCAGTCCATCACAATTTTTTGTACCTTCAGATAAAGACATGAAAACCTCACAATAAAACGCATATCTCGAAAATATAGCCCTTATATCAAAAAAATAAAAGCATTAATAAAAAATGCTCATTTAATCGTTGTTTTTTATAAATTATAGAATCATGATATCTGAATAGAGAACAAGGCGAAGCATTGAAAAAAGTGAAACGCTATGATGAAACCAGTATTTTGCAGGAATATGAATTTCCAGTTTTTAATTTTTATTTTCAGCGTCTTAATGATCTCGTTGATAGCTCATTCCTCACCCCAAAAACCTCTACCACTGTGCAAAATTTCACAAAAAAATCTCAAAGACATTTCAATATTATCTGAGTTCATTCAAAAACCTGATGTTAAAAAAAAATCATCAATATCAAAAATTTTCTTATCCTTAATGAAAGATATAAGTAGTGAATTAAATTTTAATAAAAACCTTCATCATTGCCAATCTCACAATCGCATTTTTTTTCAATCACTTCACTCTGGTTTTTTAGACTCTTTATTTGAATTTTCTTTTAAACATTCGAAAGATTATAGCCATCTCAATAAAAAGATTGAAAACCTCATTCATTTTGTTGGCAAGAATGGTTCTCCACTTCAAACTGAAAAACTTTCTATACCTGAACTTCGCACCTTAGAAAGTCTCATCTCTTTTCACAGAACTTTTGAAAATTTCCAGATATGGTTTTCTGCTAAGAAAGATTATGATTCTTCCACCTTGAAAATTTTAAATTCTTTATCAAAAGCAAAATACTTACACCAAAGAATACTAGAGCCTCTTCAAAGGCAGCCTCAACAAAAACAATTTCTGTGGATTGCTTATGATTTCAAAAAAGATTTTTCATATCGACGATATCATCGCCATTTGATTCAAATTATTCATCCTTTTGCTAAAATATTTGGATTTCAAATTGAACACATTTCCCTTTCTTTCCCGCGTCAAAATCATATTTATGAAACTCATATGTGGGGTCATCCTTCAGTCTTTAAAATTTCTAAAAAACCAATTATAAGTTATCTTTATTCTTCATTTCGGCTCAACTATAAAAAAATGTTTTCACCTCACAATTATCTTAAAAATCTAGAAAAAATACATTCTCTTTATGGTGAGCGTTGGGAAGAACATATTGATAGTAGTATGATAGAAATCATCAACGACTATTTTGCAGAACCTACTGACTTTTCTAAGTTATACAATTCTAGATTACGACGTCTGAAAATGATATTAAATCACCATATCCATTATAGAAAAACTAAACTGTCAAAACAATTTCGTTTTTCTCAATCAGGTAAAACAACTTGCTCAGAATTTACTATGAAAGTAATATTGCAGTCGCTTCAATTATTAAATAAAAAAATTCAAATTGACTGGGAAAAAAGCGGATATTCAGGCAACCATCCCAGCTTAAGTATCAACCTTACTTCATACAGCAAAATTAAAAATTTATCTCCACAAAGCATCACAAAAAAAATGATCAAACAAGGAATAATAACAGAAATTCCTATATCTAAAATCGCAGAGAAATTTATTCGTCTTTAAAACCAATAAACGATCTTGTATAGAAATATCTCGGTAATGCGGGCCGTCAAAGCCTTAACTTGCTCTTGTAACACTTGGATTATGTAATCTTTTTCGTCCATGAGGACGACTCTGCCATAAAATCAAAAATTTTTCTCTATAAGATTAGTTGGCTACCTGGGTAGTCACTAAAAACCATAATATAGCATCAAGTATGTCGCGAAGAGGGAACTGTTATGATAACTCGTATATTGAGTTTTGGTTTGGTAGACCTCGTCTACAGAAGGTCATTCTCCACTGAGGGAGAATTGAGAAATGCTGTATTTGAATATATTGAGGCTTGGTACAACAAGAAGAGAAAGCGTTCTTCCTTAGGGCATGTAAGCCCTAAGCAATTTAAAGCATCAGATCAATCCGCTTTATAAAAAGTGTCAACTTTTTTGGGGAATTCCAATCCAACCTTGTTAGCAACAGAAATAATTAGGTTTTTAGTGTGCTGTTGTCAGCCCTATTTCTCTTTAATCTTATCCTCGCTGCCTCAAAAAGATAGGATTGACATTAACAATGATATTGGAGTTGTCACCATTGTGGCATGATCATGACCATGCCATAACGCTGCTGTCAATCTTAGGAGTGAGGATGTGAGTTGCACGGTGACAGCCAATAGTGAGGTAGGCCTTGTTGGGCAGGAAGTTGACTCAAATTTATCCATAATGGATAAATTTGATTAAGTCTATTTTGTAAAAGAGATCAGTATATATTGAAAAACTGAACGAAATAAGAGAGTGAAAAATTGGCTTTCTTTGTTGTTTTTCTTGAGGTGTGGAAATATTTTAAGTTTTTTTAGACTATTGCAAAAAATGTAATAAGAAGTTCAAATTCTTTTTTTTATTTCCGATTACCTTTCTAGGTTCTCACAGAGTGGATTGATGATGCTACAGCCGAAACATACGATTTTTTATTTGTCCTTGCTCATGGCTTCCTGCTCTTATATGAAAAAAAGAGAGAATATACAGGAGCTTTCAGAGAATCCAAGTTCACAAGATTCGACGAACGCTTATATAGAAGTTTCTCACCCTGTCGTGCCAGCTGTGACTAACTCGTCGGATGCTGATGTGATTCCTCAAAAGGTTGATGATAGCCTAAAGCCTATCGTAACTGTTGTTCTTGAGGAGGAGGACTCTATTGCTGAAGGTCAACAGACTTTAGAGCAAAAAGCTTTACTTATTCTAGAAGGTTCTTGTGCATCTTGCCACACAGCTCAATCAGATGGTGGATTTGCCTCTGTTTTGGATGTGCAAAAAATGCTGGAACAAGGATATGTGGTCGCTGGGTCTCCAGAAACATCCTCTGTTTATATAAGAACAAACCCTGAAGCAGCGGGAACGATGCCCATAGGGTCAGGGCTTTTGCCAGAACAAAGAGAGCTTTTACATCAGTGGATATTAGAACTAAAAGTTGCTGAAAAGGTTGTGGAAAATATTTCTTGGAGCTCAGTCCATGCTCTCGCTCAAGATGATTTAGAGAATAATGTTTCTCCAGCGCAAAGAGATCAAACGCGTTATGTATCGTTTCATCATCTTAATGAAGTAGGGTCTTCAGATATAAAAAAACAGAGGTCCTTTGATGCTTTAGTGCGGACTCTGAACAGTGTTTCAAAGTCTTCGCAGGTGATAAAGCCTATTGTCGTAGATGCGACACATGGTCTTTATCGATTTTTTTTGAGTGATATTGGTCTGTCTCAAGAGCTATACCGTGCGACTTATGAGAACTATAATCCATTTCAATTCTTTGACTCTCAAGATGATGCAGGGATTTTTTTAAGAAATGAAATAGGTCCAGATGCGGTTGTGAGAGGGGATTGGCTTATTTCAACGGCATTGCTACCCCCTATTTACAAGCTGTGGCTTGACCTCCCTGACTCGCTTCAAGAACTTAAGGCCAATCTAGGTATTGGTTCTGAAAGCTTTTTGGAAAAACCGACCTTGGTAAGAGCAGGATTTGTGGACTCTCGCGTTTCGACACAAAATAGAGTCATTCAAAGAGAACAAACTTCGGATGGTCGATTTTTTTGGGAAAGTTTCGATTTTTTAGAAAATACTGGTTTACAAAATGTTTTGCTTAAACCTCTTGGCCCAATCACTGAAAACCCTGAAGGATCGGCTTTTGAGCAAGACGGTGGAGAAATGATCTTTGAGCTACCCAATGGATTTATGGGTTTTTACCTTAGTGATGGGGTTGGGAATTACCTTGAAAAAGGCCCCAAACCAGTGGTGCTCAATGAAGAAGGTCCCGAAGGTTTTGATCAAAATATTCTTAATGGTTTTTCTTGTATGGACTGTCATAGAGCTGGGTTAATCCCGCATACAGATCAAGTTCGTAATTATGCTGGAGACGGCGGATTTTCTGCTGAAGAAGTGGCCCAAATCTTAGCATACTACCCAGAAAACTCTGTTGTAGAATCTTATATAAAAGGCGATTCCGATCGTTATCAAAAAGCGATTGAAGACTCTGGTAATCAAACTCCACTGGTTGAGGATGTGATTCGTGAAGTTTATAAAGAATATCGTGCTGAGGTGAGTTTGTCGCAAGCAGCTTTAGAACTTGATGTCAGTGAAGAAATGTTAAAGTTACTTTTGATTAATAGTGAAACTTTTCGTGACGAGTGGTCAGGATTTTTAATCGGAGAGACTATTGTAAGGTCTCAATTTAATAAGCTTTTTGGGAGCGCTAAAAGGATTTACGATTCCCAGGTTTTTATACCGTTTGAAGGGGACTTATCTATTGACACAGAGTGCATGCAAGGAGCAGGAAGCATTCTTGATCTTTGTGTGAATGAAACAGTCAACGTCGACCTAGAGTGAGAAATTTTCGCATCGTGATGAATCAAGACAAATATTTTTGAAATAAAAATGTATAATGCTTGCTCGTGTGTTCTTAGGGTGAGATATCTGCAATGTTTTTGAAAAGTCCTGTTATAAAATTTTTAGGAAGTGTGTTCTTTTTTTGTTTTTTATCGACGCCAGTACATGCGAAGTATATCCGAGTTTTTAATAGCGATGGTATAGGTGGAGGAAAAGTTCATCATACTTCATTATTACGCTCTTTGATTCCTTGCTCTGAAAATTTATTAAGTTTAAAAGTTCGTCTTTTTCTATCAAAGATAGTTACTGATCGCTTTACGGTTTTTTCTGGCGCTAAAGTTGATGAGAATGTTTTTTTAGGTAACAAAGTTCTTATACAGTCTGATGCCAAAGTTGGGGCAGGTTCATATATTGGTGATAGGTCAATGGTGGGTGAACGTGTTGCTATTAATAAAATGGTGACATTAGGTGTTGGTGTGACGTTAAAAGAAGATGTTCTTTTAGATGCATATGTAAAGGTTGGTGATGACTCTGTGGTACATGGAGGATCACACCTTTATCCACAGGTTTTTTTAGGTCGTGATGTTTGTGTTGGGTTTTCAAGTCAAATTCATTCTGGATCTATGATGCTTGACCATAGTTGTTTAGGGTTTTATTCGGTTATAAAAAAACAAACAGTAGTTGAAACTCGTGCAAAAATTCATGATATGGCAACCTTAGGCGCGTATAACTATATTGGAGAGGGTGCTTATCTTGGTTTGAGTGTAAAAACCGGTGAAGCAACTCGTTTTGAACCTAACGTGATCATAGCAAATGGTGTGATTGTAGGTGAACACGTATTGATAGGTTCTTCTGCTAAAATTGAACACCAAGCAAAAATTAAGGGATATTCAACTGTGGGGCCGGGAGCAATTGTTGATGCTTTTAAAAAAGTTCGCAAAGGATCTGTGGTGAATGTTGAACAACAACTAGATGTAGAAAATTTTTCAAATTATAGTAATGATGAAAAAGAGCAGGCGGAAAGATCTAAATTTCTCGGTCACTCGAGTCGTTATTCTTCTTATGCCAGCACAGCGGCGGGCTCATATTATAACTTGCAGAAAAGTGAAACTGAAGTTGAGTTTTGATCTGTGTGGATCTGAGAATATTTTGATTGATAAAACCGAGAGAAAATTTTGAGTTTCTCTCGGTTTTATCTTTAAGGTAAGAATAAAGCTGTCAGCCCGAGAGCTATTGTTGTTAACGCAGAGGGTGAGAGATAAGAGCTTAAGCTTGATAAGTCATCAGAGTCAGAAGATCCTGGAAGCTCAACTCCTAATCCATTATAAAAGTCTGTGCAGTTCACTCTATTTACACCTGTTGCTTCTGCTGCAAGAAGAGGTGTCTCAACACAGATAGGCTCAATGGTTGAGGTTGCTGAGCGAAAGCGCCCTCTCTCCTGGTTGAGAAGTCGTAGAGGTTCATCAATGCGGATGGCGACATTTCTTGCTCCTGGCGTGTACTCACTCCATTGATCAACATCACAGTCACCGTTGCAAAAATTATGCGAATTGATAGCGAAGATATATTTAAAGTCTTGAGTTGTAACTCCGCTTCCCGATGACCCTCCGGTCATGTCACAATCGTGAGCATAAGAGCCGTCACTTTGAAAACTACGGACACGACAGTTTGTATGAACGGTTGGAGTGAACCCTGATAAAATATCTCCAGAATATCCTGCTAGATTAATGGAGGAGTCTGTCGGTTTGTTGTTGATTTTAAGCCCTAAGGATCCTTGGGTTCTACCGAGAGGTTTTGTAAGCTTAATGATGGCCCAGTCGTAAGAAATATTAACTTCCCCAGTTGGTGAAGAATAAAGACTGTCGGAGTAAATTTCTTTTGCCCTTGCAGCAGCTTGAGGGTCTGACCTCCCGGATATAGCACCAGCAGAAAAGAAAAAATTTTTATAACGCTTTCCAAAATCATTTTCAACGCAGTGGGCAGCCGTTAATACAGCATCTTCAGTTACAAGAGTGCCAGTGCAATGAAAACGATTGCCTTGTTCGTTTTCAAAAGTTAAACGCCCTATCGCAGAAAAAGGGTAGTCACCACTTTTTTCAATGGTACGGTCGTCTTCAGCAAAGATATTTTGAGGCTCAACTTCATAGGTTGGCTCTTGGAATTGAGGGTCGTAATGAGGCAGTATTTTTTGTATTGAATCTTTGGTTGTTGTGTGTGAGGTAGTTGAAAAGGATGTAATGACTCCTATTGCAGCGATAGAAATAAGAGTGGTGGTAGCAATATATAATTTTGTTTTATTTGAGTTCTTATTTTTTAAATGCCCTGAATTCTCATGTGCTACTGGAGTGTGAGCTTCAGAATACGATGTGGTCTTTAAGTGAGCCTCTGGAATATTAATAGATATATTTGGGCTGGAAAAGGCCGTTAGAGATGTATAGATACAAAAAATAAAGAACGAGATATTACGCATAGTCTTCCCTGTGAATGCTTACTAATGCGCGCAATGTATGTTGTTTCTTGTGGGTTGTAAAGCTTGTTTTTATCTATTTCAATAGAGCGAGTTTTTTTTGATAAGAAAAATATTTAATAGTTTGTTTTTATAATGAAAATTTTTAAAAAAATACATTCTCGTTTTGTTTTTTTTGATTGAGTGGAGGCGCGCAGAAATATTTTGCTTTGTGTATAAAGATGTATTGTTTTTAACCTCGATTTCAGTTTGAGTTGCTTTTCGAGGGAAGTGCAATAATTTTTGAAAAAACCCATCATGAATGGTTTAATTGTGGCGCATGTAGGTAAGTCTCTTTGCTATAGCATGGCAGAGCCTTGTTTACACACCCATAAATACCAGATGTTGCTTTAAAATGAGTATTTATCAACTTCATAAAATTTTTTAATGTGTAAATAAAACTACCTAATGCTATAGAAGCAGCATCAATTTCTATGCTGCTGTGAAAAATGATAAAGATTTCATGTCTATAAGAAGGTTGTTAGGAATGGGAAGGTTTTTTTGTGTTTGTCAGCGCTGTAATTGGAGTGTTCTAAGCCCACATTGATAAAGCTCCTTGAGGCTCTGGTTTTTTGCGGTATAGATTTTTGTAAAATGTTGAGATTCACAAAAAACTTGAGTGGTTTCTCCTATGACACAAACTGGCCATGATAAAAAGTCTTGTGATTGTGGTTGCTTAAGAAAACCTTGCGCGCTGCTAGGGCTTGCAAAACATAACACGCCTTGGGGGAGCGCGTGAAGTTTTTGTATGAGTTCACGTGGTGCAAAACATCCTGTTTGTGTTTGATAGAGGTCCAGCACCGTAAATGCCCACCCGTTTTTTTTTGCAAAAACAGAAAGATCAAAGGCTCTGTTTTTTGGGCCAGGAAGCCATAGGGATTTAAAATTTTGATAGTTTTTCTGTATGTAAGGTAAAAGACCTTGAGCTGTTGTTGTCTCAATTTTTTCAAGGTCGGTGTGGCCTTTTTGGGAGAGGGTTTGAAAGGTTTTTTCTCCGAAACAAATGATTTTTTCATCTGATGCTGGGATGATGTGTGCGGTTTCAGGGCTTGTGCAAACGGTGAGAGATCCTTTTGGGGAAGGTATGGGGGGGGAAAGGTGGCTTTTTTCGATGCACGGGATATGGAGAATGTTGTCAAGGGTTGAGAATAAAGATTGATCTTTTTCCCAATCTGATTTTGATCGAGTCCAAATGATCATTTTGAACTCAGTTCAAGTGAGTCCATAAGAGCATGGATGTTTTCCTCAACTTTTTTGCGGCTTTGGATACGAGCTCGATAGTATGTGCCGTCTCTATACAAAAATGCCTTTGTTTCTTGTTCTGTGTAGTGAACTCCAATAGGGAGGGTGCAATCACCCCCAAGAGCAGCTAGCATACCTCTTTCAACTTCTGCTGCGAATTGTGTTTTGGTGTCATTGAGTTGCTTGAAAACAGGGTGAGCTTTATCAGCAAGGGTTTCAATCGCAAGAATTCCTTGTGAGGCACTGGGCACAAACCACTCCGGGTCAATGACTTGATGGTAGTGAGGGTTTAATTGGAGGCGTTGAAGTGAAGCAGTAGCTAAAATAAGGCCGTCCCACTCAGTGCTATCTTTAAGCTTTTGTATGCGAGTATCGACATTACCGCGTATAGGGACCACTTTAATTTTCGGGCATTGTTCTTGTAAAAGCCGAGTTCGGCGCAGACTGCCAGTGGCAATGCATAAAGGCCCAAGGGATTTTAAATGTTCTATGTTTACAGGGGTCTTGGGGAGTTTGTCTTGTTTGAGAATGAGAGTGTCTGTGCATGCGTGTCGAGGTAGATAGGTGACGAGCTCAAAACCGTCAGGAGTGACTGCCGGAAGATCTTTTAAGCTATGGATAGCACAATCTGCTTCCCCTCTCTGCAAAGACTGCTCCAATTCTCGTATGAAAACTCCCTTACCACCCATTTCATGTAAAAAACGGTCTTGGACTCGGTCTCCTTGTGTTGAAACAATGACCAGCTTAGAGTTTAGCCCTTTGTCTTTTAAGAGTTGAGCCACGTGATTTGCTTGCCAAAGTGCGAGTTTGCTGCCTCGAGTAGCGATTCTTATCGTCATTGGTTCGAGTCCTTTTTGGGGTTTTGAAATAAAGTTTGAAGTGCAGATGTAAGGTGATCTCTACGGTAATCATGATCAGGATTGGCTAGGGACTGAGCAACATCTGCTATGATTTTTTGACCAATAGATTTCTGCATTTTTTCAATCATATGACTAACCTGAGGATTGAGCTCTGTCATAACTTGTTTTGAAAGAGTCTTTTGTGTTTCTGTGTGTATGATGTTTTCTAAGTATTCTCGAAACTCTGCAATTGCTGGTTTCAAAGCACGCGTTTGTAGCCAATCGGAAAACCTTGTTGTAGCGGCTTCGATGAAGGAACGAGCTTGTTCTGCTGCGATGCGTCTTTCATCTAAGTTTTTATCAACAACCTGCTGAAGGTCGTCGACATCAAATAAATAGACTTCTTCAAAATCGCGGCATCGTGGATCAATATCTTTTGGGACGGCAATATCAACAATAATTAAAGGTTTTCCCCCGCGTTTTCGCATAATAGGAGCAAGGTCTTCTTTGCGAAGAATAAATTCGCTTGCACCTGTGCAACTAATGATGACATCGGCTTTGCATAAGAGGTCTTTGAGGTCTTTGAGATCGTGAGCTTGTCCGACTCCTAGGTTTTCCACAAGGTCTATGGCCGATTGTTTTGTGCGATTTGCTATATAGAGGTCTTGAGGGTGGTGTCTCAGAGCGTAATGAGCTGTTGTACGTGACATATGGCCTGCACCGATAAGCAAGAGTCGATGTTCTTGAAAAACCCCGTAAACACGTCGAGCAAGGTCCACAGCAGTATGGCCGATTGAGACTGTCTTTTGTCCTATCACTGTTTTGGAACGAACTTTTTTTGCTGTTGATAGAGCCTCTTGTGTGAGCCTTCCAAGTCGGTGTCCACAAGTTCCAGTAGCCTCAGCTAAAGCAATAGCTTGTTTAAATTGCCCTGTGATTTGTGTTTCTCCAATGACAAGAGAGTCTAAACTTGATGCTACTGAAAAAATATGGTGAATAGCTGATATATTTTCATAGTAGTAAGTGTGAGGTTGAATAAGTTTGAAGGAAACTTTGTTCTCCAGCAGCTTTTCCCACGCCTTTTTCACTGTTTCAGGTGAATCGGCAACAGCATACATCTCAAAACGATTACAGGTCGAAAGAATAGCAACTTCTTCTAATCCACACTCTTTTTGTAAAACGAGAAGAACTTCTTTTAACTCTTGTTCGGGAAAATACGCTTTTTCACGAATATCTATAGGAGTTGTTCGATGGCTGAGTCCAGCGCAATGAATATGATGGTTCATGGCAGGTTGAGTTCCCCCATCTTAATTTGGGTGCTGAGCATGAGTCCTGATAAAAGTAAAAAACCAACTAAGCTCATTTTCGAAGTTGTCTTTACCGGGAGGTGTAAAACTTTTTGACTTAACAAACAAAGAAGGTACCAAAGCCAGACACCAATAGCCCAGGAAAATTTTAAAGTTGCATTTGCGCTGAGAGGTGCTGCTGAGAGCAGGCTGCCTGTAACTAGAGCAAATGTTAAACAGAAAAAACCAGTGCCAAGACAAATGTTTAAAATTCGCTGCATAACATCGAGCGGAGGAACCCGGCCGATTTGATCAAGTTTACGCTGTTTCAAAGCCCGCTGTTGCCATAGATAAAGGCCAGCGATAATACTTGCGCTAAGCAACAACCCACATCCCATAACCGCAGCCGCAAGGTGCATATTGAAAGTGAACTCAGGCAGTGGATGAACTCGGTAGTCTCGGAGTAAAAAAGTCAGAAACCAGACCAGAGTCGCTCCAGGGGCAGCCCATGTATACACAGCGGGCATATTCATTTTTCTATGTATAAATAAGCAAAGAAAACCTAAAACAGCCACACAAAGACCAGTAATACTATAAGCCTGTATGAAGATGCCTTCTATCAAGGCAAGTAACGTGGCAAAAGTAAAAAGTCCTATGCCGATTTTAGGACCTGTTGACGGTTGGGTATCCCAGCTATATAGAAATAGAATGGTACAAACCGCAAAGTCCATAAAGCTTAATTGTCCAATTAAACCATTTAGGTTCATAACTCCTCCATCATTACCCACCCATTATCAAGGACATCGTCCCGGGAGGCAAGGGAAGTCTTTTGCATAGTTTCACGGATCTATTCAATATCTTTCCTATTTCTGATATTTGGGCGAAGTTTTAAGGAAAACTATTTCCAAAGCTGCTAAAACTTCAAATTGCGTGTAAAACTACAGTGCGAAGCCATATAGGTCAGGAGTCGTGAAACCGACAACGCGCAAATGCAAGTGAAAGCTGAGATCGAACCACTGCGGAGAAGAAGGGTTGCTAGAAAAGAGCAAAAACTTTTTAAATATTAAGGGTTTATCATGGCGCCTTGACTCTTGGAGGCGATATGAAGCGCTTCAGCAGCCATCTTACCCTTGTTCAGAAACCTTGCTTAAGGTGAGAGAAGAACTTCGCTCAAGCCCATCATTGGTTGATGTTGAGAGTGTTCGTAGACTTAAAGCATGGTTTTTGAAAGCTCAAAAGGGGCAAGCTTTTATCCTTCAAGGGGGAGACTGCGCAGAAGATTTCTCAAAAAATTCAGTGGCGTATGTTCATGGGCAGTGCCAACTTCTTACACAACTGGCTGAAACATTAGAACAATATTTACCACACCCTGTTGTGAAAATTGGCCGTATTGCAGGACAGTATGGTAAGCCGCGCACTTTAGATAAAGAGTTAAATCCAAAAACAGGGGAGCAACAGTGGGCTTTTCGGGGGCATAACATTAACTCTGAAAAGTCATGTGTGCTCGCGAGGACTCCTGATCCAGAGAGAATGCTGGAAGGGTATAAAGGTTCTTTGAAAGCTATGCAGTGGATAGCTGAGTTCTTAGAGGAAAACGCAGAGCCATTAGCGCAATCTGAGATTTTCACTTCTCATGAGGGTCTTTTGCTGGACCTCGAGTCTGCTCAAACAAAATATAATACCCAAGATCAGGTTCATTACAATCAGAGCAGTCATATGCAGTGGATTGGTGAGAGGACAAGACATCTTGGTGGTGCTCATATTGAGTATTTCCGAGGTGTTGGAAATCCTATAGGGCTTAAGGTAGGAGCAGATTCCAATCCAAGCGACATTGTGGAAACGATCATGCGCTTAAACCCATACTATCACTCTGGTCGTATCATGTTGATTACTCGTATGGGTGCCCAAAAAGTGAGGGTTGCATTGCCTGCCTTGATTGAAAAAGTACAACAAGCTCATCTTCCAGTCTTGTGGAGTTGTGACCCTATGCATGGGAATGGGCAGGTAAATGCTATGGGGGTAAAAACCCGTGTGTTTGAAGATTTATGGAGTGAGCTGAAAAGCTGTTTTGATATCCATCAGGAAATGGATTCTCATCTATCCGGTGTGCATTTAGAGATGACGCATGAACCTGTCACAGAATGTGTGAAGCAGCAAGAAATTGTCTTGGCACCGGACTACCGATCTTTATGTGATCCACGTTTAAATGCTCTTCAAGCTCAAAACCTTGTGAATTGTTTTGTAGACCACTACCAGGATGATAGACGGCATTCATTATATCAAGCCAGGAAAATACAAGCCTCACATGGTTCCAGTATTTTAAATATCTAGATAAACGAGGTAGGGCTTGGAAATATGCATGACCAAACAGCAGTATTTTCTTTTTCCGCAAGATATGAAGGAAAGCTATGAAGACGCTGCGCTGATTTCTATTTTTCAACAAAATCGAGCTCGAGGCTTGTTGCGTTTGTACGCAGACTCACACACACTTTCTCACGACTCTCACCCCTCACTCCTTTATTGGTGTGGGTTTATTCATAAATATTTACAAGAGTTATGTCTTGTCGCTGATGAAGTGTTTAGAGGCCTTGATCCTCAACCTGGAGATCTTGAAACTTTCCTTAAAAAGAAACCTGACTCTATGTCAGGTGTTGAGTTTGTTGATATCACCTTTCTACAGCTGCTTTGGCAAGAGATCTCTACCTATATAGCTGAACAACTCCAACAGAAAAACCTGACTGTAAGACAATGGTTGCAGTGTTTTTTTCCTGAGTGGGAAGAAGCAGGCAAGCTTCATTTCCATTTTGCAGAAGATAGCCAAAACTTGAGCCATCCTTTTGCTTTTCTTGCAACATATTCTACGCGAGTGATGGGAAGACCAAGACTACAGCATGTTCCTCTCGGTAAACTTCTTGAACAAGTTGACGACCACATGGCTCAGCTTCATGCTGTTATGAAACCTTTACAAAAAGCAGCTGAATCCAGCGTGTGGCTGAAAAGCTTTTTAGCAAGTCAAAAATTAAATGCAGCAATATTCTTAAAAACCGACCAAGCTTGGGAGTTTTTACGTAACATTGACGTGTTTGAAGCTTGTGGAATTGTTGTTAGGTGTCCGGAGCACTGGAAGGAAAAAACACCAAAAAAAGCTCAAGTACAAGTGAGTTTTGGTGGCGTTGACGAGAATCATAAGCTTGGCACTTCAGCTTTGTTGCAGTTTAAAGTCAATATCGCTGTTGATGGCCAAACGCTCTCAGAACAAGATTTAGATGACCTTTTGGCTTATGAAGAAAATCTTGTGCGTTTTAAAGGTCAGTGGATTCAACTTGATAGAAAGAAAGTTGGATCATTACTTGAAAAATGGAAAAAAGCAGCAGGTTTAAGGCGTGAAGGGGTGTCGTTTGCTGATGCGATGAAAATGCTTTCAGGTGTGCGGCCAGATTTTACAGAAGAGTGCGAGGAGGAGGGGCTTGAAAAGAGTGAGTGGCTTAGGTTTGATGCCTCGAGGTCATTAAAAAACTTACTGCATGAGTTGCGGGACCCATCGTCTCAAAGATGCCGAGCAATGGAAGAAAGACTTCAAAGTCTTCTTCGCGCGCAGCTCAGGCCATATCAAGTGCAAGGAGTGCGGTGGTTGACTCTTATGTCTGACTTGGGCTTTGGTGGATGTTTGGCTGATGATATGGGGCTAGGCAAAACAATTCAAATGATAGCGTTACTTATCAATGAAGTTAGTGTGCGCCCTGGGCAGCATCTCTTGGTGGTTCCCACATCTTTATTGGGAAATTGGGAAGAAGAAATTTCGCGTTTTGCACCTCTTTTAACTTATAAGACGGTTCATCGTTCGAGATTTTCTAAAGCGCAGATGATGTGTTCTTCATCTATTGCTGAGAGTCAGGTTGTGATAACAACCTATACAACTTTAGGAAATACGAGTTGGCTTAAAGAGCATTCATGGAATTTAGTCATACTTGATGAGGCGCAAGCTATTAAGAATGCAAATTCACAGCAATCTCAAACAGTTCATCAACTGATATCACGCTGTCGTTTTGTGATGACCGGAACTCCGATTGAGAATCGCTTATCTGACTTATGGTCTTTGTGCCATTTCTTTAGCCCGGAGCTTCTGGGAAGTAAAAAGTCTTTTCAAACGCTCCAAGAGCAGATGAAGGCAAAAAAGAATTACGCACCTTTAAAAAAGTTATTACAGCCTTATCTATTGCGAAGAAAAAAAACAGACCCAGAGATCGCAGCCAATTTGCCGCAAAAAACTGAGATGAAAACATACTGCCAGTTGAGTGTGTCTCAAATGAAGGCCTATCAAAAAGTTATTTTAGAACTTAAACAAGAGTTGATTGTTGGTGAGGGCCAAAGTCGCCAAGGAGCAGTTCTAAAGTCTCTGATGGCTTTAAAGCAAATATGCAATCATCCGTCTCAATATTTGCAAGATGGTCTTTACGATGTTCATCAAAGTGGTAAGTTTGAGAGGTTGTCGTACCTTGCAAGAGATATTCATGAGTGTGGTGAAAAAGTTCTTGTTTTCACACAGTTCAAAGAGATTACGGATATTTTAGAAAATTTTTTGGCCTCGATTTTTGGCCATTCAGGTTTGGTTCTACATGGAGGCGTTTCTGCTTCTAAGAGGCAAGAAATGGTGAAAATTTTTCAGCAAGTGTCAGGTCCGTCATTTTTTATTTTAACAGTCAAGGCTGGGGGAACAGGTTTAAATCTGACTGAGGCTTCTCATGTGATTCATTTTGATCGCTGGTGGAATCCTGCTGTGGAGCAGCAGGCTACAGATAGAGCTTTTCGTATAGGGCAAAAAAAATCTGTTATTGTTCATAAAATGATTTGTAAAGGCACAATTGAAAATAAAATTGATGCTCTTATTGATGCAAAGCTTCATTTGACACAACAAATTATTGAAAACCAGGAAGAGATACCAATTTCACAATGGTCGGATCAAGATATTTTAGATTTTGTACAGTTGGATGAATAATTTGTGGGAGCGTGATGTGTCTTATTATGATTTTGAAAAACCAATGAGTGTTAAAGATCGCCGAGTTTTTTTAGCTAAGAAACTTCTTGAAATGGAAAAAATCAATCCATCCATTCAACCTGTTCGAGCGATAAGTGCTCGTAAAAAATTAGGAGAGTCTTATTGGGCTCAAGCATGGTGTCAGCACATAGAGTCCTATGCTGATTATGACTACCGAGTTGATAGAGGTCGTTCGTATTTAAGACAAGGAGCTATTCTTGACCTTGTTGTCAATGGCTCTACAGTTGAGTCAAAAGTTTATGGTGTTGAGCTTTATTCTGTCGAAATTATTTTTCAGCCTTTAAATGAAAATATTTCTCAATTGATGAAGAAGAAGTTTGAAGATGATTTTTTGTCTTCACTCGATATTGTTTCTGGAAATTTTTCTGAAAGTTTAAAAGAGTTTTTGAAAGATCAAGATGGACTTTTCCCAAATCCTAATGAGTTGAATTATACATGTAACTGTCTTGATGACGCTGATCTTTGTAAACATATTGCAGCAACACTTTATGGTATTGGCTTAAGATTTGATGTGGATCCATCGTTGTTCTTTACATTAAGAGGCTTAAATCCTTTGAGTTTGGTGAATTCATGTACTCATCAGACAAATAAAGATTGTGTGACTGCAAGTAATTCGCAGAATGATGCTAGTTTATTTGACATTGATATTTTATGAAAATATAAAGATAACATACAAATTATCTCATATAAATTGTTAAATGAAAGGGTTGTCCACTTATGAAAAGTATACTTTTTTTTATTTTTTTTCTCTGCTGCTCTTGCTCAATTGTTGGTATTCAAGATGTTGAAGAACCGGAGTATGAGATTTTATCTACTTCAGATGAGGTCGAAATTCGCCAATATAAGTCTTACTGTACGGCTGAAACCACAGTGAAAGGATCGTATAAAGATGCTCAGAGTCAAGGATTTCGGATTTTAGCTGCTTATATATTTGGTGATAATTTGGCGAAAGAAAAGATTGCCATGACGGCGCCAGTATCAAGAAAAAAAGAATCAACACAAATTGCAATGACAGCTCCAGTCTTGATTGCAAAAAAAGAAGAAAGCTGGATCATTACTTTTACAATGCCTGCTAAATATAATTTAGAGGATTTACCTAAACCTTTAGATAAAAGAATTTCTCTTAAAAAAAAACCTGCAAAAACATTGGCTGTTTTAGGTTTTAGTGGCTTTGCTACAGAAGAGAATGTTGAGTACTACAAGGATCATCTCTCTCGGTGGCTTAAAAAATCATCGTCTTTATACATAAAAATGAGCTCAGCTGTTGTTGCTGGATATAATCCTCCATGGACACTGCCGTTTTTACGACGGAATGAAATTATGTACGAAGTGCGCAAAAAGTAGACTATAATTATAGATATTCTATAAATCTGTTTGTTTAAATTTTTAGTGAAGTCTTCATGATTTTCTTTATATACTGATATGGTTTGAAATTCTCCATTTTATATAAAGCTATTCCCAGGGCCGATGGTTTGCGGGATATTAACAGCGCTGGCCATTTATTGTGAGATCTGTATGCTGCCAAAAAAATTCTTATCAGAAGATTAATGCCAAGAACTCCTCTCAGAGCTTCGAATCGAGCGTGAACGTAGATGTGCAGATAGAATCCGAGTGATCTTATTGGTCGACGAGGGCCGCGGCTATAGTGGTATTGCCACTTTTCTTTTTCTTGATGAAAAGACAATCCGTAATTGGAAGCGTTGATATGAAGAAAGAGGAGTTGAAAAACTTGTTAATGACGGCGACATGGGTCGAGCAAGCCTTTTGAGTGATGAGCAAATCAAAATTTTCGGAGAGCACCTTTCAACGTGGATATTTACCACGACTTGTCAAATTGTCAGTTTTGTAAAATTAGAATTTGGAGTTCAATATACGATTGGTGGAATGATCAGTTTGTTGCATCGATTAGGCTTCTCTTACAAGAAAGCAAAAGGTGTTCCTGCAAAAGCTAATGCGAATGCGCAACAAAGCTTTATTGAAGAGTATCAAAAGTGAAGAAAAAATGCCTTGTTTATTTCGCTGACTCAAAACACCTGACTTGATAATCAGTTTTGCCATATGGCTGGATCAAACCCGGCGAAGATTTTGAAGGCAAAACATCTTCAGGGTCAGTCAATATTAACGGAGCTGTTGAACTGACAGCGCAAGATGTTATCAGCATAAATTGTCAGACCGTTAATCAGCAGTCTATGTGTGATTTGCTGCGCGCTATGTGCAAGAAAAATTCGGAGAAAAAAAGATTTTCCTTGTCCTGGATAATGTAGCTTATCATAAAGCATTATCTGTACGTGAATTGAATCGCAAGCTCAATATCGAAATCTTATATTTATTTCTCCCCATATTCTTAAGACTTAAATCCTATTGAGAGGCTGTGAAAGTTTATGAAAAAAGAGACCATGGCGAATCAATATTATGAGATTTCTAGACAGTGTTAAGAAATCTATTGCCAGTTTTTTCTGAGGTATCAAAAAAAATAAAAATCGACTGGAATCATTATTGAATGATAATTTTCAAATTATGGGTGCTTAGCACCGGGAAATTTCAAACCGGATCAGTATAGATAGGTGTGTTGATCAGAAACAAAATCACTCAGGTTGTAAAAAAGTTTTGTTCGGATGGGTGCAAGGTGTTAATAGCAGTCTTTTTAAATAAACAAAGCGATTGAAGGTGGATGCGTGAGGTTTTGATATTAAAGGATTTTGATTCAAGCGTCTGATTTAATTGTTTTTATTTTGGGCTCTCTTGTGTTCCGTGCTGTGATGCCGATAAATATAATGGTGGTTATACAAAAACATGAGTAGTGGTATGAACCAGAAATTATTGATTGTTCTTTCGTATTGGTTTTCAACCTTTGTGGAGGGAGCAACACGAATCATTATCCCTCTATATTTAACGAGTATAGGAATCACAGCAACAAAAATTGCAGTGATCTTTTTCTTATTTGAAGCTTTTGGTTTGTTTACAAATATTTATGCAGGGTTTTTCATTAATAGGTATGGGTATAAGTTGTCTTTTGTGTTGTCTTTATTAATGCATACATGTGCAAGCATCATTTTCGTATGTGTTGAGCCCGGTATGCTTCCTATGACTGTTTTAGGGATCTCAAGTATTGCTCACTCGTTAAGAGGAGTTGCGAAAGAGCTGATAAAGACGACAAGCAGTGCTTATATTAAACAAGGAGAATCTAAATCTCGTGTGATTCAAGTTCTTCTTGGGGGAAAAGACACAACCAAGGGGATTGGTATTTTATGTGGTGGTTTTTTACTGACATGGTTTAATTTTCATTCCTCTTTTTATTTTTTAGGTATGATCACATTTTGTGTTCTTGTTGTTTCTATACTGTGGATTGAAGATTTTAGAGAAAAGAAAAAAGCTGACTTTAAAGATTTTTGGAACCCGAAGTCCACAATGAAGACTTTGGCTTTTTCTAGAGCTTTTTTATATGCAGGACGAGATTTTTGGTTAGTTGTTGCGATTCCTGTTTATGCATCACAAACAAATATTTCACAAACTGAAATTTCAGGGTTGTTAGCTTTTGGTCTTATTTGCTTTGGTCTTATACAGCCATCGTTTGGAAATTTTATGAAAATAAAATTTTCAAATAAAAATAAATGGAAGAATACAGAAGTCTTATGGGTTCTACCTGCAATTTTAGCCCCAATTCCTTTGATGTTATTAGTAACAACTTTAAATATTTGGTCGTTAGCAATCATTATAGCATTCTATAATATTCTTGCCGGCATGGCGACAGTCCCGCATAATAGTTTGCATGTTAAGTTTGCTCGCAAGAAAAGAGCATCTGTTGATATTTCTTACTATAAGACTATTGGGCAAATAGGAAAAACGATAGCCGTCTTGGCCTCAGGGTACCTATTTGATGTTTTTGGTTTAACGGGTTGTTTAATTGCTTCTTCTAGCTCTCTTTTTATGTCATCTGTGATGAGCTTTTCTTTAAGAAAAACAAAACAAGAGCAAGAAACTGTGCGAAAAGAAAAAAGGTGATCTATTGAGTCTGATAAATTTAATTATTTTGATCTCGAATGTTTTTTTATTTGCCCAGGTCGGATATGCGCTTCAGGCTGATTTTTTTTCAGATTGTTACATTCTCTCTAAGTTTTGGGAGGGCTTTATTTTATTAAATGTTCCATTAATCATTTTAAATATTTTCTCAAATTTTTTCTTTCTATAAATATTTAAAATGATTCTGCATGGATTGTTTCATAAGATATAGATAATTATTTATATAGATTTTTTTAGACAAGATGTATTTTATTTTTTTCTTGATTGAGTTTCACTCTTTGAGTGAAACTAGGCTCGATTAAGTGGTTCTTATGATTAAATTGAATTAAAAAATCCATGCTTGTTTCTTGACTCGAGATAATGATGTGATTTTGTTCCATGTATATATTGATTGTTTCTTGATGAGGTAGAATTTTCGCAAGTTTTTTTGCGATTTTTAGTATATTAGTGAGTGTTGTAATAGTGGTGCCATTATGCTTATGATTTGTTGGCTGATGGTCTTCTGCAGTGTTTTTATGTTGTTGATTTAAAATAGATGAGACATATAATTTGTCATTTTCACTTAGTGTGGGAGTAACAATATGTTTGATGATGTAAGCTCCATGTTTCCCATGATTATTATGGTTGATGAATTTTCCGATGCAATGCAACTGACAGGATTTTCGCAGTATGGATGAGAAGTTTGTGATGTTTAATTGTGAGTGAAGAGTGTGAAATATTTTCATGGCAAAATATTCAACTCGGTCTGCTTTTTTTATGTTTATGAGAAACTTATCTTGTATATTTTTAATGGAGATATCGTTGTCAGTATTCATATGAAGGTAATTTACAATAAGACCTTCACGTATACCTGCATTACAGATTTTAAGAGAATTAATATGAAGTTTTTTTAATATTTGAATTAGGATAGCTGTTCCAAACAGAATGGATTCAGATCGAGCTATGTCGAGGTTGAATTTTTTTTGAATTACACTAGGTTTTTTAGCCTGTATGAGTTTTTTATAGATATTTTCTATTTCATGGAGAGGAATTTCGTGATTATTTGTCTTTTTTTGTTTTTGAGTATTGATATATATTTTTCCTAGAGCTTTTATTGTTCCAGAGCATCCGATTGAAGATGTCCATTCTTCTTTAGGAAGAGAAAGTGAGGATATTTTATTCTTAATATAGGTTTCAACTTCCTCTATGTTTTCATATTTTTTAAATTTTTCTGACAAAAGGACAGCCCCTAAGCTTAAGGACCTGGAATAATAGTTTTGTTTTCCTTGAAAGATAAAAACTTCAGTCGAACCACCGCCTAAATCAATCCCTAAGAATTTTTCGTTATCTATATTCATTTTAGACTGTATGCCTAAAGCTGAGAGTTTAGCTTCTTCTTCCCCGTTGATGAAGTGTAGATTGAGTCCTGTTTCTAATGTGACTCTTTTTTGAAAATACAAGAAATTTTCAGATATCCGAGCAATATGTGTTGCGACTATAAGGTAGTGTGGAGAATAGTGATCAGCTGTATCTTTCATTTCTTGTAATGTTTGGATAGCTTTTATAATTCCTTTTTCAGTAATATGGCTTTCCTTATTAAGGAAAGACCCTAACATAATTGATTTTTTTCTTTTCTCTAAAATAGAGACCTGTTTTTTTTTGTTGATACTGACGATCACCATATGAATGGAATTTGTACCGATATCAATAGCTGCAATATTTTTCATGATTTTTTCTTTCTTAAATCATGAGGTTTTTTTTGTTGAATACCAGTTTTTCTAGCTATATCTATAAATTTTTGTTGAGATTTATCTTGATTGTCGTGATTTGATTCCCAGGTTCCATTGGGATTTAAAATGTGAGATTTGCATTTGTCATTTAAATAAGTATGGAGAATTTCGTTGTAAACTCTATCGACCAAATCTGGATCTAAAATAGGAAACATGAGCTCGATGCGCCGGTCCATGTTTCTATTCATCCAATCACAACTCCCTAGAAAAAGTCTAGGATTTTTATTGGAATGGAAATAAAAAATTCGGCTGTGCTCTAGAAAACGATCAATGATTGAAATCACAGTAATGTTCTCGCTTACTTTAGGTATATTTGTTTTTAAACAGCATATACCTCTGACGAGGAGTGTTATTTTGACGCCAGAGCATGAGGCTTGATATAAAGCTTCTATGATTTCTCGATCTTCTAATCCATTTATTTTAGCGACAATACAACCATTTTTATGAATTTTGTGAGAAGATATTTCTTTTTTAATTTCTTTAATTGTTTTTTTTCTAAGATTTAAAGGAGCAACAGCAATTGTTTTAAATAAAGGAACTTTATTAAACAACGTATCTTTTCTGAAGATATTGTAGCCAGTAATAATATTAAAAAGAAGATTGACTTCTTTTGTGATTTCGTGACGACAGGTTAATAAACCAAGATCCGTGTAGGATTTTGCTGTCTGATCATTATAGTTTCCTGTGGACAGGTGTGCATAAGTTTGAAATCCAGAATCTTCTTCTCTTGTAATAAGGCATGCTTTGCAATGTATTTTTAGCCCCATTGTTCCATAAATAACTCGGACTCCTTTTTTCTCAAGCTTTCTTGCCCAATAAATATTGTTTTTCTCATCAAATCTTGCTTTTATTTCTACAATAACAGTGACAAGTTTGCCGCGCTCAGCGGCTTCTATAAGAGACTCTAAAATAGGTGAGTCTTCTGTTACTCTATATAATGTAATTTTAATAGATCGAACAAAAGAATCTTTTGCTGCTTCTTGAATAAAATCAATAATGAGAGAAAAACTCTCATAAGGGTGATGAAGCAATATATCTTTTTCTTTTATAAGATCGAATTTTGACTGAGATTGATAGACAGAAGTTGGTATCCGAGGTGTAAAAGAAGGGAATTTGAGGTCTGGACGATGAAGTTGACACAGCGGAAGAAGAGAGTGGATAGGATATGGAGAAGTGCTATTCCATGTTTTTTCATCATTGATTTTTAAAATTTTTTGAATTTCTTTGACAATGTTTTTAGGTGTGTGTTTATCTATTTCTAGGCGAATGACTTCTTGGAATTCTCTTTTTTGAACTTCGGTCTTAATGGATGTTAGCAAATCAGAGATAGAACTTTCATGCAAATTGTAATCTAAGTTTCTTATGACTCGTAAATAGTATGTCTTAATAATTTTAGGACCAAAAATTATTTCTTCAATAAAGCATCGTGTGATTTCTGTTGTTAAAGAATAAACGCCGTGATCAATTTCAAAAACTTCTGGAAGATTATCTGGTATTTGAATAAAACCTTTAGAGTAAGTGGGACTGTCATCAAAGATAAACATGAGATACATATTTTGATTTGTTAAAAAAGGATATGGGTGTGCAGCATCAACAACAAGAGGTGTCATTAAAGGAGAAATTTTTTGAGAAAAAATATGGTGAGCTTTTTTTCTTTCCTTAGGAGTCCATTGATCAGGATGCTTTAAGAAGATTCCTTCTTTTTCTAAAGTAGGAAAAATTTTCTTAGTGACAATATCGTGGCATTTTTTTCGTAATTTGAGAGCGTGATTTTCAATATCATCTAAAAGTTTTTCTGAAGTCTCATATGTATGATGATCCCATGGAAGTTCACCCTCATTAAGCGCTGCTTGTATCCCAGCAACTCTCACCATGAAGAACTCTTCAAGGTTCCTAGAGAAAATGCAACAAAACCGAAGTTTTTCAAGTACCGGTGTTTCTGCTAAAGAAGCTTCATTAAGGACTCTGGAATTAAAGTCAAGCCAGCTGAGCTCTCTATTTAAGAATCTATTTTGATTATTCTTTTCGATGAGAAGTCCTTACAACTTGGCGTGGAAACCATTGTTAAAAATTATACTCAAATCAGAGTGTGTGAAGTTACAGTAATTTATACCTATCTCTATGATAGTTTTTATGAGATGAAATTATTTTCGTATAAGACAAAAAAAACGCCTCAAGTTAGAGGCGTTCTATGGTTATGATGAATTTGTCAGAATTATTTATGAAGAAATAATAGTTGTTAAAACTTCATAGAGATCATTTGAAAGTTTGTTATTGAGGACACTTTGAATGTGTTGTTTGACAAGGATTTGTCTTTCTGAGGAAAATGTCCTCCAGTGGCTAAATGATCGAGCAATTCCTGAAGCAATCTGAGGATTGACAGGGTCTAAATCAATAAGAAGATCTGCGATGAATTTATATCCATCACCAGAAATATGGTGAAAACTTTGCAAGTTCTGCCGAGTGAAAGAACGGACCATAGAACGAACCCTATTCGGGTTTTGAAGATTAAATTCAGGGTGCTCTCTTAAATTTTTGATATGATTCATATCAGGAAAATGTGGACATGATGCTTCCAAAGAAAACCAAGAATTCAAAAGAAGTGAATCGTTCTTCCATTTTTTATAAAATTCATTCATAGCTTCTTGGCGTTCATCTAGGCCCCATTGATTTAAGCACTGAAGAGCACTTTGTACGATAGACATTTGAGGGTGTTGTGTCGCATCTTTTTGAAGTGAGGCTAGGATAGACGGTTCATGAAGAGAGGTCAGTAAAAGATGGATAGAATGACGAAGGCTGCGTCTCCCTATGGCATCGGCACTCATGGATGACAAATCACTGTGATTTAAACGTTGTAGATGTTTTAAAAATATTTCTCGGTGAAATTCTGTGAATTTTTCACAGAATATTTTTCGAGCTTTAAGTAACGACTCGAGTGATCCTTCAAAATTGAGAGAAAGTTCATATTCAGATGGTATTTTAAGAATAAGACCTAGTTGAGCATCTGAGAGACCCTCTTCAAGGATACTTGTGAAATCATCAAAAAGATCTTCTTCAATGTTTTTCCCCTGAGCAAGAACAAAAATTGCCTCTGAAATGATTTTTTGAGCGCAATCCCATCGGATAAAAGGATCTTGGTCATGCCGTAGCAGAGTCCTTTTATGTTTCTCGTCCTCGAATGAATTTTGCAGTTTTATAGGTGCAGAAAAACTTCGAAAAAGAGAAGGTACAGGCTTAGAATCTAGACCAGTAAATATCCATGACTGTTCGTTTTGTGTGAAATGAAGAGTCGTTTGTGTCCCATGATTTTGACCAAGTAAGTTTAATGGTGCTGGACGACCATCTTTAGTTAAGAGTCCCATCTTGACAGGAATATGGCGAGGAGGCTGAGCGACAGTCATATCTTGAATAGAGACAAACTGCTGTAATGTGAGGGTCCATTCTTTTTTTGACTCATCCCATGATTCTTTTTGTATGACTGTCGGTGTTCCAGGCTGGGTATACCACAAGAAAAATTGTTCTAGATTTTTTCCTGAAGCATCTTCCATTGCTTTGATGAAATCTTCTTGTGTTACAGCTTGACCATCATGACGTTCAAAGTAGAGATCAATACCTTTACGGAAATTCTTCTTTCCTAGAAGGTGATAGATCATTCTTATAACCTCTGCGCCTTTTTCATATACTGTTGCTGTATAAAAGTTGTTTATTTCTATAAAGTGATCAGGTCTTGGAGGGTGCGCCATAGGTCCATTGTCTTCAGGAAATTGATGTTCACGTAAAAGTTGAACATTTTTTATTCTTTCAACGTCTCTATCGCCCATGTCAGCTGAAAATTCTTGATCACGAAAAACTGTTAGCCCTTCTTTTAAGCATAATTGAAACCAATCTCTGCATGTTACTCGATTGCCGGTCCAATTATGAAAATATTCATGACCGATTGTCGCTTCGACAGCTTGCCAAGTTTGATCAGTACAGCTACTAGGATGAGCGTAAATTAAAGCGGAATTAAAAACGTTGAGCCCTTTATTCTCCATCGCTCCAAAATTAAAATCAGGAGTTGCAACGACCATATATTTATCCAGATCACACTCGAGCCCATAAATTTTTTCATCCCACTCCATGGATCTGATTAAACTTTCCATTGCATGCTCACAGCGCTGGATATCTTTATGAGGTGCATAAATAGAAAGCTCAACTTGTCGACCGCTTGAGGTTGTGAAGTCTCTTCTCATCTCGCCAAAGTTTCCAGCGACAAGAGCAAAAAGGTAACTTGGTTTTGGCCAAGGATCTGACCATAACCAGGAGGATTCTCCTGATGAGTGGTCTTCTTGATGAAGCACGTTACCGTTACTTAATAATTGAGGAAAGTCATTTGTATTTCCTGTGACTTTTACTTCATAAACACTTAAAATATCTGGTCTGTCGTAAAACCAAGTGATTCTACGAAACCCTTCAGCTTCACATTGAGTGAACAGATTTGTGCCAGAAAGATAGAGTCCTGATAAGGCTGTGTTGGCTTTTGGGTTGATTTCAGTATGAGTCTTGAGAGTAAATTCCTTGGGAGGGTGTTGGATTTTCAGCCCCTCATTTGACAATTCGATTTTTCCTGTTGTGTCAGAATCTAGCGTGGCGGAATGAGTAGTGAAATGCTCTCCATGGAGTTCAATGGTGTCTCCTACATGCCCATCTCTGGCATGAAATAGAACTTCACTACGAACGTGTACAGCTTCAGTGCTAAGGATGTGAAATTCTAATTTCACTTTTGGGATAGAGTAAGGTGTGGGGCTATAATCTCGGAGATATTTTGTTTTTGATGCTGGAATTGACACGTGATATACCTCTATAAATCGAGTTTCTAGAAAAATCTAGTGGAAGTGTAACCGAGCTTTGATGTCTTTTCCATGATTTAAGGTATGAAATGTTTGATCAAGACCTTATAAAACTAAGTCCTCGTTATTGTAAATCTCAATGGGTCTGTCCGCCTCAAAGAAAAGATCAACAATTGATTGTTTTTATCTGCCCTCATGGAGGTGAAGGAAAACTGTTCTTAGAGCATTATCAAGAAATTTTTGCAGCTTTTCCTGGTGATAGAAAATCTTTCTTCCAAAATTATTTGGATATAGAGCAAGATAAAGGAGCGTGGGAATGGACAACTGAAATTTGTAATCAAATGAAACTAGAGAATCAAGATATAGCAATATTAAAAGTCCTATTTGACTTCCCCCGAGGTGTTTTAGACGGAGGAAGAAAAGTTGAATATTGTATTGGAGAAATGCTTCCTAAGTTTCTTCTAGATAAGTATTCGATAGAGTGGAGAAAGATTCAAAGTGATCTTATTCAGTATTTAGAATGTGTTTATCAAGAAGTCAGAAGAACTCAGGGTTTGCTTTTGGATTTGCATACAATGGCCCCTCACTGTCGTATTGATGAAGAACCAAGGATATATGATTTATTAGAGCGTTATTTAGATTCTTACTCAGTCATGGACGGAGCTCGGAGATCTTGGGACCTTATTGTTGGAGAGAAAGATGGAGTGATTCTTGCTGATAAAAAGATGATGACGATGATGTGTGAAAGCTTAGTTGAGAGCGATGTCTCTTATAAAATAAATGACCCTTATCCGGCTGCCCCTGCTTATCTTATGCATCTTCATATGTCCAAGTGCCCAACAATTGCGATTGATATACCAAAGACAGAGTTATGTGATTCAAGTCGTAGCTGGAGTTTAAATGATTTTGATGTAGACCCAAACCGAGTCAAGTTTTGTGCTGCTATTGTTGTGAAAGCTTTGAAAAAATGGATGGGTTGTGTATGATGTTTCACATATTTCTAGAGGTTTAAAATGAGTGTTCAATTTATAAAAATAAAATGTTTATGTTTTTCTTTCATTTTCTTTCATTTTTCTAACTATTTATATTCTCAATCGGCACCAAAAAACCAAACTTTTTTTGAAGAAACAGCGCATAAATCAGACGTTGTTTGTAAAATTATAGAGGGCCGTCGTGGAGTTGATCTTTTTGAGAATTTCCCAATAGGGTGGCAGTGGCATGAATGGAAGATGCTTGCAAATAATTTAGGTGGTCACATTTGGTTTTTGATAAAAAATGATGAAGAGGTTGCTCAGAATTTGTCAGGAATAGAAGAGTTTACAAAACAATTTTTATTAGAGTATGAAAGACTCTTATTAAAAAATTTTAGTGTTGTTGAACTTTTGAAGATCGAAAGATTTTACAATCAATCACCTCGTATGGCTCATCAACAGTCTTATGGAAGTGAAAGAGGGTGTGTTATTCAAAAAGAGAAAAATATGACTGTAAGTTTAATGCACTCTGTCACGTATAAAATTAGAAAGCAAAGACCTTTAGATTGTATGATTCAAGATATTATAGATGGGAAAAATTTCCACTGGATATCTCAAAAAAAATCTCAACCTTCATCTTGTGTCATTTTATAATATAGGCGCATTCGAGATTTTGGTTTAGAACATAAGGATTACTTGTTTTTTGAATGTTTTCAATAATGTGATGTCTTTGAATTTCGGCTTCTTCAGGTGGGTGTTTGCAATGCCAGACAAGCATATTGTTTCTTAAACTTTTAGTATGAGTTTCTTTGTTCATATCCCATTTATACTCCTTTTCAAAATAGAGAAGAGCTCGAGCAATCATGCCTTTTGCTTCAGATCTTGGTTCAATACGCCCATTTTTCACCTTAAATTTGCAGTTATTTTTGAATTTTTCTGATATATCACCAAAAACAGCGTTTCCTCGTTTTTGGTTTGCCCAGGTTTCTACAGCGTATAAGTTATGAAGGTCAGATTCCATTCTTTTAAAACGCGAGCTTTTATGGCGACACTCTCTGCGACTTGTCTTTTGAGAGCAACCGGCGGCTTTTTTCATCCATGAGGCTGCAACAATGTGATCTAGCTGAAATTTCGGACTGCGTAGAGGTTTTTTTTTACAATATAAAGAAGGCAGGAGAGTGTCTTCTTTATTTAGATTTTGATAGACTTCTTGCCACAGGATATTACGAGCGGAATGATAATTTGGTATGACTTTTTGATCAGCGTGAGCCAATTGAGATAGAACTATAAGGAATACGGGAATTATTTTGTGCATGACAATAAGCCTTTTTCAATTTAAGTTCTTAATATTACCATAAAAAATATAGATATAGAAAGAATCTAAGGTCATACAGGAAATAAGAGGTTCAAGTCTGACGGAATCTTTTTATGTGAGGTGCATATGAAATCAAATCATTTTCAAGTTCGAGCATGGATCAGTTATGATATAGGAAATTCAGCTTTTTCGACGACCGTTGTCGCGGGGTTTTTTCCAATATTTTTTAAACAATATTGGAGTCAAGGAATTGATGTAGAGACAAGCACTTTGTTGTTAGGTTTAGCAAATGGATTTGCCAGTGCTTGTATTGCCTTAGCTTCACCTTTTTTAGGTGCTATTGCTGATCGGTCATCTAGTAAAAGAAAATTTCTGATTTTATTTACATTGTTAGGTGTGTTGGCAACCTTTGTGCTTGGTTTTTTAAGTCAAGGATCTTGGAAGCAGGCTGTTCTTTTGTATATGGTTGCTAATTTAGGTTTTGCAGGAGGTGTCTTATTTAATGATGCCTACCTTGTTGATATTGTCGAAAAATCAAAAATGCATATAACGTCTATTCAAGGGTACGCTGCTGGTTATTTAGGCGGAGGATTTTTGCTTGTAGTGAATGTTCTCATGTACCAAAAACCAGAGGTATTTGGGATGTCATCTTCAATTATTGGTATACAGGCTTCATTTATGACTGTTGCTGTGTGGTGGTTGATGTTTACATTGCCATCAATCTTTGCGTTTAAAGATAAAAAAGAAGACCTTGATGTGAGTGCACATTCTGTTACGCGTAGTTTAATGATGACAGCTAAAGATATTTATAAATCTTATGATTTAAAACTGTTTCTGATGGCATACTGGATTTATATTGACGGTATTGGCACTGTTATTAAAATGGCTGTTGACTATGGCATGGCTATTGGTTTTGCCGCGAGTGATTTAGTTGGTGCTTTGATATTGACGCAATTTGTAGGCTTTCCTGCTGCGATTTTATTCGGCAAATTGGGCGATCGTTTTGGTGCTAAACAAGCTATTATTTTTGGGTTGTGCGTTTACACTGGAATATCTTTTTATAGCTATACTGTTAAAAGTCATCTTGATTTTTATGTGATAGCCGCACTGATTGGATGTGTTCAGGGTGGTGTGCAGGCTTTAAGTCGTTCACTTTTTGCTCTTTTTGTTCCGAAAGAAAAATCTGCTGAATATTTTGGTTTCTTCAATTTAACAGGGCGTTTCGCTGCTGTTTTGGGCCCTGTTGTCATTGGTGTTGTGAGTGCCACTACTCACTCCCCAAGATTGTCTATCCTGTCTATTTCTGTGTTTTTTATCTTAGGAATCATGCTGTTGTGGAATGTAAAAGTCCCATCCATGGAGGATGCCAGAAGTTGATAATTGAAAATAATTTAAATTTTTTTATATGATATTTCTAAAGATGTGCATGAAGGGGATTTATGATTGTTTTTTTTATGACATGGGTGTCTCTTTTTGTTTCTTTTATTGCAGAAGGAAAAAATCCATTTGTAGAGTGTGGAGTTCATGTTTTATCAGAACGAAAGCTCATACCCTATGAAGAGACAATAGACCCTTACCTTATTCAAAAATCAGGTGGTGAAGTTGCTCGTCGAGGAATATTTCGTCAGATTCAACTAAGCCATCATGATAAAGATTTTGAAACATTTAAACGGTGGTATTACAGTCATTTTAGTTGGCAGCCGTATATGAAGTGGTCTTTTAAATCATGGTATAAAGTCTGGGATCGTCTGATGACACGGTCGTGGATTGATCTTCAATTTTCAGATATTGATAAAGCATCAACAGCATTGAAAATGGATCTTTCGCATGGTGAGCTTGATTTTTTATGGTCTCTTATTCGAGATGTTCAGAGTCACCCTAGGAGCTTGAAGCGTGTTCTTGAATTGATACAAGAGCAAGAAAAAATTGTTTTTTTTCAAAACTTTGATAGAGATGATGATTTTAAATATTTTTTTCAACTGATTGTAAATCGTATTTTACATTCACAGCTTTCTTCTCCATTGCAGCGTGGGGAAAGTGAAATTCACCTAGAAACATTAAGATCATTAACCTCACAAAGACAGCTTTCTATTCAGCGTCGTCCTCGCTCTCTTTATAGGAAGCATCAAGGAACACGCATCCCTATTTGGGATTGGAAAAAGCCGTTGAATTTTCATATTAAATCACCTCAAAGATATGTGGTGAGGCTTTTGGTTCGAGGACCAATGACTCTTAATTTAAAAGGGGGGTCCCCCTCTTTACATGTAAGGTGGCAAGAGTGGGGGCAAGATGATTCAGTTGTCGAGCAGCCTTCTTCAGAACCTTTTTATATACCAAAGGCAGGTTTTTATAAATTTGAATTTGCATCTCTTGTTTCTCAAACTTTTTATATTGAAACTCATTGCCGTGGTCGATCATGTTCTTTACCAACACAGCATTATCCCGTTGTGTTTTTACATGGATTAGCGGGGAAAAAAAGTTATTTAGGATTGATTAATTATTGGCGATCTGCACCTGAGGCTCTTAGAAAAGAAGGTTACTCAGTGGAATTTCCTTTTGTTCAAGCGATAGCCCACTCAAAAAGAAGAGCGACGTCATGGGTTCGAGCTATTAAGAAAATTTTAAAGAAAACAGGAGCTCATAAAGTTCATTTAGTTGGGCATAGCCAAGGTGGTATTGACGCTCGACTGTTAAGTTCTGGCTGGGGACTAGGTCAAAACATAGCTTCAATAACAACTTTATCCACACCTCATCATGGTGTTGATTTTTTATTTTCAAAACCTTTTTTTACAGGAATGGATTTTCGCCCTAAAGCAATGAATATCTTTAATCAACGTTACCCTGACCCTTCAGCTATTCCTACCTTGTCGTATAGTGGACGAACAAGAGTTCCAGGTCAGGCTGGAGATATGGCAGTCGCGTTGCCGATGTTTTGGTTTTTTGAATATCGAATTCGTCAGAACCATTCGTCAGATCCTTATAGAGGAGCAAACGATGGTCTGGTGCCTAGAGCATCTTCTCAATGGGGCTGTAGCGTGGGGGTGATTGAAGCAGATCACCTTCAGCAAGTATGGGGCAGTAGTACTTATGACCCTGTCACCTTTTTTAGGCAACACTTAGATGATCTTATAGATATTGAAGCGTTGTCGGAGGATTTTATTCAAGCGGAAAATAAGCCTTGATGCCCGATAAAAATTTTAAAGTCAGAAGAGACTTGAGCCATAAGTTTACTCATGACTCAAATCAATATTTTCAGCTTTTAAGGTAACGCCACCCAGTGGAGTGAAAGTACTTAGAGATGGAGCTGTAAAGGACGATGTGACAGAGCCGTCAGATGTAACGCTTACAAGATTGTTGACTGAAGTTGTGCTGCCACAATCTGCTGCGATCTCGTACTTTAAAAAACTTTGAGCTTCATCGTGTTGAAATATTGATGTGCTATTCGCTCTTGTTGATACTTGAAGTTGCACAAGATTTTGAGCGGTTCCAGATAAACCACCTCCACTTAAATGTTTCGAAGTCGTTGAGGTTGATTGAGGGTTTGGATTGCTAGAGTTTTGAGCCCATGCACAAAACATTCCTAAAGCAGGAGTTGGGGTATAGACTTTTTCTTCGGTTGCAACCCAACTTTTTGCAAATCCAAAGGTGGATTTAGCGGTTTCTATACCTGTGGAGTCTCGTTCCACATCGTATGCAAAACTTCTCCAAAAATTGTCACTGTAGCTTGCTGTCCAGCCGACAATGCCTTTTCCAGCAGACGTCCCAGATAATTCCTGAATAAAAGAAGCGTCAACAATATTTGTTGCAATTCCATGCCCAGAATCTTTTTGGGCAATAGCGCTGTGATCGATAGCGCCTTCGGATGTGATGAATTTTGCCGGATGATTGGTTGTGAAGTTTGAAACAAAATCTGCACGATGGAGCAGGACTTGTGTTGAAGTAGCAGTGTTTTGATAAGTAACAGACACGACGGCTGTTTTACCTTGGCTTGAAGAACTTTGTGCTGGAGGTGCAGGATTCCCTACAGGAGGTGGGAGTTGCTCGGACCCTGAGGCAGGGTTGGTAGAGACTGGATCTGTTAGAGTAAGTGCATTTGCGCTAGATAGAGAATCATCAACTCCAGCGTGAAAAACAACAGCATGACCTTTACTGGTGCCGGTTGAGTCTTTGGGTTGGTTTCTGAAATATGCAAATAGACTTTGGTTTTTTGTGCCGTCGCTCATATTGATGTGAAGCTCTGTGGTATAAATATCATCACCTGTTGATGATGCTTCATGGCTCATAGAGGCTTTTTTAAATGATAAGCCATTTGGGAGTGTCACTTCGGTTAGGAGGTCAGTGAAATCAGTTGTTTCATTTACAGGGAGAGCAACATCGTAAAATTTTGATGCACAGACCAGAGATGCAAATATCTCTTTACCTTGATCAACAATGGCAACTGCGCTTTCAACAAAATAGTTAATTGTTGAAGAAGAGCACGATGCTCCATTGCTTTCCGATGCAGACACAATTCCACCATCACCGTAGAGGAGTTGATTGACTGTCGAACCAAAAGTTACAGTGTAAGAACTTTGTGCAGCTTCCCATTCATTTTTTTTGAGATTGGGAGCAAAACATGCAGGTTGAGGAAATGCTCTGATCGCCAGATTAAAACAAGACTCCAAAGAATCAGACTCAAGGCTTTTATTGATGAGTTTTTTTTTCTCGCTTTCGGTTGGGGGTGTTTTGATAACACTTAATTTCTCACCCTCTTCGGCTAAGCTTAATGATGTAGATCCAGAAGATGCAAGTGCTGAGGATAGAGAAACATCAGGAAAAGCTAATGCAAGTGTTCCAGTGTTGTTTATTGTTGTTGTGCGAGAGTAAGAAGACACAGGGGTTGTGGTTTGCGCTGAGCTTTCGCTATCATCATCAGAAATCTCGTCTAAGTTAATCCCGCATGAGGTGAAATTTACTGATAGCATCACTATTGAAAACGTGAGAATTTTTTTTCTTAGCATCATGAATGTATCCCTTGTGGCTTATTCAAAAAACAGACCACCCGGTCGGAATATTTTAGGCTCTCTTTAGATTTTTTCTTTAGTGTTTTGATAATATGGAGTTTTCAATGAATTTTCGATTTCAGAAAAAATTTCAATAGAAGCCTCAGATGAGCAATAGAGAAGCGTTAAATAATAGTCCCACCCGTCGTAAAAAGGAGAGCTGTGAAGCTTTTCTAAGGTGGAAAGGGTGGATAATAAGTGAGGTTGATCTATAAAGATCATGAGCAGTACAGATAAAGGAGTGATTGTATCAGCGTCATGTTTTTGGACCAGGGTCCTGCTGATGCGTCGCACTGTTTTGACCCAGAAGTAGCAAAATTTTTGGATAGAAAAAGCGCTTTTTAGATTTGTAGAGATTTCTATGATGTTTTGGGTATCTTTCTGGAAAGATTCTGATTTTAAGAAGCACAATGCTTCTGCAATATGGGGGTTTTTTGAACCTTCAGCCGCAGCGTATAAAAGTTTTTCGATATGTTTTTGCTTAAGGTTGGCTGCTTGTTTGTTTTGGCGGAAGTAATGATTTTCAGTGTTCTCTTTAAAAGATCTATGAAAATGGACTTCTTCAGGTGTAAGGTTCTGTGAGGACCCTGATAAAATTTCTGACCAAAAACGAGAAAATTTTGTAGAAGCTATAATCTTTGAACGTATGATTCTGGTGGCTTGAATCACAGATTTTTGGTCGTTTGGATGAATGAGTTGAAGCTGAGGGTCATCTGTTTCTAAAAAACCAAGGCGAGCAATCCAAGGCTCTTGTTGTGAGAGTAGAAGTAAGTTTTCCCAGTATTCTAAGGGGTGCAGGGTTGAGCTTTTTTGAGGGGTTGTATTGCTATGAAAGATACGAATAATCATGTTTTTTATGTCTTGTTTTTCTAGATCGCTGATTGTGCCGTCTAAAATTAATTCTTTTCTCCATAGTTCGGACTGGATATATCTTTTAAGGAGAAGAGTTTCGTGGTGCAGGAGAGCGTGAATGTAGAACTTCAGATCACAAACCCCACATTTACAATAAAGATTAAAAGGAGTGTGGTCGGTATTGTTAAATGATAGAGGGGCTTGTCGGTTTTCTTTCTTTAGAAAATTAGAAATAGGTTTCTGGCAATATTCTTGAATAGGAGATCCAGTGAGAATGTCCCTTAAGCATTGGTGAGGTATATATTCCCATACATCTAAGGAAAATGCGGCGGCTTGTAGGAGTGTGCTCTGGAAAAAAATGATTAAGAAAACTGGGCCCAACCTCATGAGGTGTCCTGCCTATTATGTGTCCTGTGTCATGATGTATCTTTTTTAAGATAATAAATCTATAAATTTTACATGAAAAACCTCATATTGTGAGTTGACAAGCACCATGTCCCCGCATAATTTGCTGGAATGAATCGTTTGCTGATTTCTTTAGCGTAAAGGTCATAATGCAGCTAACTTATAAACATAATGAGCGGTATGTTGCTGTTTTTGGTGATGCTGATGGAGAACAATCCATACTGAGAGATTCATGGTTATCACTTGGTGGACAGTATATTGTTGAAAAATCATGCTGGGTGATGCCTTATACAGCAGACGTTTTGGGTAAAGTTGATCTCTTGTGTGCTGACTCGAACCAAGCTGCACTGGCTCAACAAGGTCATGTGTCTAAGCAAACTCATGATACCAACAGCAGTATGAGTGTTAAAGAAGTTTTAGATCGGATTCATGGTGTAGTTGACACGGCGTTTCCAGCACCTGTCTGGGTGACAGGTGAAATTCAAAATTTTTCAAAACGTGGTGCCTCATGCTACCTTTCTCTAGCTGAAAAAGGTCGGTCTGATGGAGCGACTCTTACGATTCAAACAACTTTATGGCCCAGGTCGTGGAAGTTTTTAGTATCTAAATACGGGAGCGAAAGCCTACAAGCCTTGTTGCAAGATGGTTTGAATGTTCGATTCTTATGTCAGGTTTCTCTTTATAAAGTCAGAGGCCAGGTTTCTCTCTCTGTTGTAGATGTAGATCCCTCTTGGACGCAAGGTGCGTTGGCGTTAGCTAGAGAGCAGCTTTTAAAAGACCTAAGGCGAAGAGGAATGGATCGGTTGAATAAGAATCAACCCATGCCTTTTTTTCCTTTTCATGTTGGTTTGATTACAGCTTCTAGCTCTAGGGCGGAAAGTGATTTTTTGCATCAACTTATGGATGCGAAATTTCCTGGGCGGGTTTCTTTTATCTCGTGTCCTATGCAAGGTGAAAAAGTTGACATACATCTCCCCCTTGCAATCAAAAGTTTACAGCATTGTGATGTAATTGTGATGACAAGAGGTGGAGGGAGCGCTGCTGATCTACGCTGGTTTGATACAAAATCTGTAGCAGAAGCTATTGCTCTGAGTCAAAAGCCAATTATTGCTGCGATAGGCCATCACGACGATCGGAGTGTGGCTGAAGATATTGCGCATTTACGAGTAAAGACGCCTACAGCAGCAGCAGAGGTTCTTGTACAAAAATTTCGGGATGTTTCTGCTAAGCTTCAGACTGTCGTGACTCAGTTTGCAAAAATTTTATCTTGGCGAGCACAAGGGGTGGAAACAGAGCTAGCTTATATGGAAACATCGCTTGCAACACAAGCAAGAGAGAATTTAAAGACTCGTAACTACCGTCTCGATCAAGCTGTGCAACTGATGGAGTCTCTGAGTCAAAGTTATTTGACTCAGAAGACATATCGTCTTGAAGTCTCTTTTTCATATTTAATGGAACAAGCGCGATTGAGTTGCTCAGGTTTTGATCGATCGATTGAAAGTCAAGCTTATAAGTTAGGTCATGGTGTTTCTTATTTATTATCTCATTTAGATAAGATTCATCTTGAATATGAAAAATCTTTAGCAAAACATGATCCAACTCCTTGGTTGGAGCAAGGTTGGACTCGACTTTATCAGAATCACAGAGTGGTGCGTCATATTGAAGATGTGACTGATGAAACCCTTATGGTGAGGCTTGTAGATGGGCGTTTAAAACTTCAAACTATAGAAAAGGAAAAAATATGAGTGAAAAAGAAATAGATAAAGAATCTGAGAGTTACCAAAATATGATGGGGGAGGTTGAAAATATTTTGTCTTCTCTAGATCAGAAAGATCTAGACCTAGATACGATGGTCGAAAGAGTTGAGAGAGGTTATCAATTGATTTCAAATATGAAGTCAAGGCTTGAGCAAACAAAGCAAAGAGTAGAAACCTTGCAAATCGAGTGGGAACAACGAGATACTGAAAAAGATGACCTGGGTTCTGAATAAATAGAGGTGTGTTATGAAAGATATGACTCCTGATGATTTAAAATTGCGATTAGATGCAGGTGCGGACATTTTTTTGAAAATTTGGAAAACTGGCTGTGGGCCATGCAAGCTTTCAGTGCCAGCGCTTGAACGGTTAGAGGCTCAAGATGAATCTGAGAGAGAATGGTTACAGGTGAATGCAGCCGATTACCCAGAGATGCTGGAAGTCTCTGGTTCTGAGGTATTGCCTGCTTTTTTTGTTTTTAAGAAAGGGAAGAAAATCTCACAAACTGTTGGTTTTAAAGGTTTAGCTAAGCTTAAAAGCTTTATTGAGGAAGCAGATACAGAAACTTAAAACTCATAGCTTTGAGCTATGAGTTTTTTTATTGATCGTAATATTTCCGAGCATGAAAGACTTGAGGGGCTTCGTGTTTGTGTTTGTGAGCTTCATGGCGTTGTCTGACAAAGATATCGACAGATTTCTGTGTAAATTCACCACGAAGTTGTCTGCGGATCGCAGGTTCCATTTCGCTATAGGTCCAGCCAAGTTCATCTTCATCTGTCTGTCCTTCCCAGAGCCCAGCGCTTGGTGTTCTGTCTATCATATTTGATTTTAAGATTCCTTTATTAACAAAGAAGTCTAAGAGAGAATAAACCTCAGATTTGAATAGTTCGCCGAGAGGGAAAAAGTCAGCTAAAGAGTCACCACCTTTTGTGTCATACCCAATATAGTCTTCACTTAAGTTGCCTGTACCTACAACTCTGGCTCTTTGATGATGAGAATCACTGATGTGGTGACTCATGCTGTATAAAATATTTGTCCTGACTCGTGCTCGAAGGTTGCCGCTGTTCACTTGAGAAAGTGTGAATAAACGAGAAAGACTATCTTCAATTCCTTGAACGGCTTTTTTAATAGGTAAAAAATGTGTTTGAATTTTAAGATGTTTTGCTGTTCGAAGGGAACGAGCATTAAAGTGTCTGTGGTCTGTATCGGAATAAGGCATGTGAACAGAGATAACGTTTTCAGGGCCTAAGGCCTCAGCGCATAGAGCGGCGACAAGAGTTGAGTCTGCCCCACCGCTCATACCAATGATTGCAATATCCATACGTTGGCGAATTTCTGTATATAAATCTTTGAGTAAACGCTCAGTCTGTGCTGTTTGAATAGTAAGTGAAACGCTAACGGTATCAAACTGTTCATGGTCACCGTTTTCGTCCTCTGAAGTTGAGCTGCTATCACTCTCTTCAACAGATGAGAGGATATGAGCGTATGGTGATCCAACAAGAGAAAGCCATGATTCCAACCAATTTCGATTTGCTGCTTGTATGTTGTTGGAAAACATGAAGGTGACGCCGCAGGAGAGAAGGGTTGTTGTAATTTTCATGTTTGATCCCTTATCTTATGAAAATATAGTGTAAGGACTCTGACGGATTTTTTCACAAGTTGTCAAGATCTTTTTAAGTTTTTTTTGAATTCAAGGTATTGACATTTTTTATGTGAAATATAACTCTCAGAGAGAAAATTCTTCTGTACGAGAGTAAGCATATGGCCTTTCAAGCACTATCCTTCGTGTTGCCCATGGTTTTAGCATCGCCATTATTGGCTTTCACTGCCACCTCAAATTTTGAACCGACATATGGTTTAGAACTAACCTTTACGAATGGTTATTTGATACGTAAAGGTAAAAAAGAAGGTATTAATAATGATGGTTGTCCAGCAAGCCGAAGAGCTCGTGATCAATGGGCTCGTAAAATGTCACTTTTATGCGCAGAGCGCTGGGGGAACGAAAGTTGTGAAGTGATTCCTGGTGAGCGACGTGGCTATAAGTATTATACAGTTCAATATCGAGATGGCTGGTTTTATAATATTACAGTTGACCCTCTTGTTATTGAAATTACAGCAAAACCTATGACTTTAAACCAAGCGCGTAGTTTAAGGTATCGGATAGAAAATGATATTTTTCGATTCGCGTCACAAGAGATGTCTGTTGGGGGCTGGTTTCAGAAAGGTAAAGGATTATTTCCATCGCGTAGTGTTGGAGGAGGTCATATTCACATTGGGTTTGACTCTGCGTTTGCTCACCATACTTATTCAGCGTTGTTTGTGAGAAATTTTCTTGTCGATTTTTCAAATCATCCAACACTTGCTTTTTTAAGTTTAAATAAAACAAAAAATGATCCACCTATTTCTTTATTGAAATATCCTCAAAGGAGAGCTTTTCATCAAGTTCTGGACTGGTTTGATAAGAAGAAGCCTTCTGTTTATGATTTTGTAAAACAAGTACAAGGCCGAGTTTATTATGACACTTATCGCCAGCCAACTGAAAAAGATCCAGAAGCATGGTTTCCACCTCAAAAATATCAAGCAATGAACTTAACGAGACTGGTGAGTCAAGATTACACTCCATCTGAAAAAACAATTGAAATACGAAGTTTAAGACCTCAGAAAGATGCAAATGACCTTATTCGTATACTTACTCTATTAGAGAAAAGACTTGAACTTATAAAAAGCTATTTGGATCCTATACCCTATGAACCTGACGATAGGGGTCTGGAGTTTTTATCAAAAAAGAAGCTTATGGAAAGAGCGCGTTGTGAACTGAAAAGCTATGTTGAAGGTGCGGGTTTGAATTTTAAAAACTATCAAGATCTTCTGGATAAAAAATAGCATATATTACACGTCGAAAATTTCACTGAGTAATGTGTCAGGGTTGCAGCGGCTACCCTAAAACCTATTCATTTACATTCTCAATAGATCAGACTTCTACTTTTCAGCTATTCGGTGATTTCTGTTGATCTTCTCATTTATCGCAATGCATAACCTCATGAAAATAATGATTGAGTTTGTCTCGACACGTGTTTCTATTAGAAAAGCAGCTATCATGCTTGGGGTGTATTGGCCATTGAATCATGGCTACTACAAGTATAGGTATGTCGTGCGCTAGCATCCGCTGTTGTGAATTTACTTAAATCTACCTACGCAGATTTAAAATCAAATTTTTTGCTTCAACGAAGATAGTTTCACTTTTCTCATATGAGAAAAGCCAGAGCTTTCTTCTCCACAAACTGACACCGCGCAGCTCGCAGCCATCTTTAAATTTAAAGCAACGTTGATATTTCTATCATGCTGCGAAGAACAGTTCGTACATGTTCAAAATTTTTGAGACAGTTGGATGTCATGTCGAGTTCAACACTCCGAGCACGGCTTTGTTGAAGGAAAGAAACGGTCTATAACCACAACCTGAGGCCAAGTTGTCTTCTAAACTCATCTAAAAACACATATCTGATATAGACCTTGCCGATCTTGCATTCTTCATCATTCCTTTAACGTGAAGATCCTCAATAGCAATACACCCATAAACCTCAGTAAGGTGAAGCGTGAGTTTATGGAGGGTTTCTTGGCGTATGCCAGTGATACGAACATGACACCTTTGCAGATTCCCTTTGGTCTTTAGATATTGTTCAAATAGCTCAAGAGTATGGGGCAGAAGTTCTATACCTTCCCCCGTATAGTCCAGATCTCAATCCTATCGAACACAAGTGGCATCAAGTTAAAACAAAAATCCGAAAAATTCTCAGAGATGGATGTGACTCTATTTATGATGCTGTTTGTGTTGAGTAAATAAATGCGATCAATGCTATAGTCTGCGTTAATCACTTCCAAAATGTATTCATAATGCGAATAGTATGCTCTCTTTGTTCCTCTATGTTTGAAACATTCTGTTGTTTAGACCATTTGTGCATGCGTTTGTATAAGAAAAGTGAACAGGACCAGTTGTTTTCTATACACGTCTGATTCATTTGATGGATATTTTTAACAGTGTCGTCGATAAAGACAATGTGTTCTGGGGTGTGTGCTTTAGCATCTAAAATATGTTTTAAAGTTAAACCTTTATGTTGTCCAGAAGCATAAACAACTCCTTGGCTCATAAGAATTGGTTCTCGAAAATTAGGATTGTGAAAAAATTCTTTTTCATATGAATATTTTATTTTATTTGAGAACTGAATATTATGGGTTTGGAGATGGATATTAGTGCTAGATACTGTTTCAAGTCCTCTGGCTGTTAATCCTAAAGTTTCACAATTGTAATTTTCTATTAGGGACTTGAGGAAAATAGGTGAATCTTCTTCTATTAAATTAAAAGAAGTGAAAGCTAAAGATGCGCTATATTCAGCTATTAAACAGTTTGTTGATCTTTTGCGATTGATATCATCTGCATTTATAATTTTTTGTATCTGAGCATCGAATGCTTGTGGTAAAGCCAATGATCCATTTGGGTGTATGAGAGTTAAATCAAGGTCAAACACGACAAGGCTTCTTTCTTTCAATGAAGGCTCTATTTCTTGAATTTTAAAAATTTCTTGAAACGGGTGCCCTTGCGCAAAAGATGTTAAGAAAAAAAATAATACAAAAATTTTTAAAAAAATCATGCAACCCTCTTTGGTATACCTGCTGCTAGGTTAAAAGTTTGATAGGTAAAGCTATCATGTGAAATCTATTCCCACATTAAAATTGTGGTGTTTCCAAAAATATATTTTTAACCGTGTCTTTTTAGGGTGTTGACTGATCATTCGTATTTTTGAATGCTTTTTTATACCAATTACGTAAATTAAACCCTGAATCTGAAATTTCTGGCTAATCAAAACCCACCAAATCACTGACATCGCAACGGTCTGAGCACATTGCGCAATGCATGTGTTTTTATACAAGTTATCCACAGGCTGTGATGGGCAAAATCAAAAAATGACTTGAAAAAGAAAACGCGGGCTATTAAGTAAATTCTGCTAAAAAAACACTTAAAACCACGCGCCGGACATATGACTATCATAATTGGCACCACAAACAAAAGACTTTCGTCAAACTCTGGACTCATCTTAGTTAGCAACTTGTTACAGCAGTCTGCGTTGCTCCCCATGCTGTCATCATGTATCCCAAGACAAAAGATGGGTTATCAACGAAATCAACAGAAGTTCAAAAATCTTTTCTTGGGGTTTGCCGCTGGCGCTGAATGCCTTGACGACATGACCGATTACCATAAAGATCCAGCGTTTCATGCTCTTACGGATGAATACCAATACCATCCTAAAAGTTATGGGGATTTCTTAAGATTTTTTTCAGGAGAGAACCTCTTTCACATGCAGCAAATACTCATGAAGTCCGCCCTATACATGAGAAAAGCACATGTTCCTAAAGAGCAGCAAAAGCAGGTCATTTTTGACTGTGACTCAACTTTAAACAGGCAATTTGGTAAAAAAATGGAGGGAGTGAGTATGAACTATCAAAAATATGAGAGCCTCAGCACACTCAACATTTTTGACCAACATGGTTTTCAGTATTTCTTAGATGTCAGACCTGGGAGTATGCACACAAGCTATGGAATCGAAGGACCGGCTCATCATTTGATGACTGAGGTGCAACGCCAATATCGTCAGTAAAAGCGGCCAAAGATCTGTTTTCGTGCAGATTCTGGGTTTTATAAGGCCTCTTTTATAAACGCATGTCTCCAGAAAAACACTGACATTTTAATCTCTGTCAAAAAAGACAATTCTCATTTCCCCAAAATCTTATCGCAGGTTATGGAATGGAAACATACCAATAAAAACGACCCCAGAAGAATTAATTTCTATGACAATCGGGAATGTGAAATCGCATCCACCACATACCGTCCTAGCAAAGTCTTGCAACGCCTACGCTTTGTTATTATGCGGGCTAAAAAACCTATTCTTGATGGAGAAATGTTTCCCAAACACGATGAGTATGATTACTTCGCTTTCTGCACAAACTACTCAGAAAACCTATTTATAGACGAAGAAATTATCAAAAAGTATCGGAAAAGAGGACAAGCAGAGAACTATATCAAAGAAAATAAATATGGTTTTGACCTCAAACACTACCCATGCTTAAAACTCCACGCTAATAAGGCGTATGGGCTTATTGGCGCCTTTGCATACAATTACCTTCGATCTCTCTCAATTATGAAAAACCCTGAAAAACCAGGGTATGCAAAGAAACTTCGACAGGAATGGATTCACATCCCTTGCATGGTGGCTCGCACAGCAAGGGACAGTGTATTTAGAATGATGACACATCATGCCGTGGAGATTTCGGAATGGATTAAACAAATAAAAAATCTTCAGTTTGAGTTTGGATAAATGTCTTCTCTCGCTGGTGAGCCGGCTCTTTGACAATTTGATAAATCCAGACTGAGTTACAGAGGTGCAAAGTAACGAGTCATAGCAACGCTATGGCCAGGGCCGTTCTGATAAGCGGCTCGAGTAACAAATTTCTTGTGAAAAACAAGGGTGACCACTCAATTCTCACCCAAAACGGGGGATTGATAGAAAAAAGACGCGCCGGTGCGCTCTTGCCGAAGTCTTTGACCAAAGTTTTTGGACAATATCTTCGTACGAACCCACTTAAAAATATTTTTTTTCAGATCTGGGATTCATGCAGATAGCGCTCTTGTTGATGTTTTCAATCACTTAAAAGAAAGACTGGAAATAAAAAGATTTCAACATAATCCAGTGTTCTTAAACAGTCGTGGAAAGCTTTTGAAAGACAATACTGTTCGAAAAAATTTTGACGCGGCATTTCAAGCTTGTGGATTACAGTGGTCTGGAACTCACATTGCTCGTCATACTTTTGCCACGTTAGCTTTGATGAGCAATTCCACACTATCGGAAGTTCAAGCCGTTCTGGGGCACAAACACCAAAGTATCACTGAGGGTTACGCAAAGGTTGCCGCTCTTCAGGATTCTCCTGTTTCTGCTCAAGTTGCAGCCAAAGCTGGAATCAGTAAAGCCAAAGACTCTAATCAACACCATGATTTATGACTTATCTGATTCGCGGACATAACAGACATTTTTTTTTTGGAAGTGTCAGTTATGTCTGTGAGTCATCTTATGTGTCTTTGCAGGCGTATGGATCATAAGGTGGTTGATTGAAGGACATCATCCACCGCCTATCAAATCCAGGTGCCAAGTTTTGACTTCATTTCAAAATGACATAACTGACAAAATACCAGCAAAAAAACCTTTTTGTCAGTTATGTCAGTCAATTTTTCACTGCAAAAATTATCGAAAAAATGCACAAGGAAGAACAATATGTCTTTTAAAAAGCAACTCGTAGTAGTGTTATGCCTCTCAATCACAAACTGCGGCGAACCAAGTCTCTCAATCTCATCAAAAGAGTATCCAATAACCTGCTGCAAAATCTGTAAAAACAGCAAACCTTGCGGAAACAGCTGTATTTCAAAACACATGCCGTGCCATAGAACAAAGGGGTGCGCGTGTTCATCAACAGCATACAGAGAAAATATAATTTACCGCCAAAAAAACTTCAGTAACAGGCTTAAATTTCATCTAAAAACAAGTTGCAAACCTATTTTGTTTCCTTTAGATTCCCAGCTCAACAAGGCTGGAGATCACTTGTGTCCTTAAGAAACTATATTTTGTCATTTGTGCTATCGCTCTCGGCAAACGCTTATTCAAACAACTATTTCCGTGTACAACCAAAGAACATTCACCCCGCTGAAATCAATGTCTACACCAATGGGAATGATTGGATTGTTCAGAAAGATCATCAAAACTTTGTTGTTCAACATTTCGACATAGACACTGTATTACGTCAAGAAAGCATTTCAACGGTTTCAAAAATCATGAGATCCGGGTTTATTCGCGTTGTTCCTTGTGGAGAAACATACAAAATCTACTATCAAGCACGAGGCATTGGGGGAGGTCCCCTCGCTGGCTACATTGGGTATTGGGCTACTAAAGCTATCAGCTACGGTGCCGCGGCCGCAGGGGCCACAGGAGCACTTGCCGCGGCTGGTGTCACGGGAAGTGGTATAGCTGGAGCAAGCGCCGGTGCCGCCGCTGTCGCAACAGCCACAGCAGGAGCTGTTGGTGTGACAGCAGGTGCTGCCGAGGTTGTCGCCGGAGCTGCGATTGTTGCTGAAGGTGCTGTGGGTTTTGTTGCAGCAGTTGAAAGTGCAAGTTTATCTATCGGCGCAGTTCTCACTGCGTGCCCGTTTCTCCCATAACAGGACTCTCAGTATGGCAATGAGTCTTTCAGCCACGATTGGTTATTTATACACACTCGTTCTTGCGATGATTTTCATGACTACAAAAAACATGAAAATCAAAAGAACTGTTGGTCTTATTATAGCGATCAGCATCGCAGCAATGATTTATTACGAGCTTTAAACGCTAAGGTGGAAAACTTTGAAAATAGAAAAAATGAATAAGCAAAACTATAAGAACTATAGAAGGATCATGACTGCAATCACAGCCGTTGTTGCCAACACAACATGCAATGTTTTTAGCATTCCTGGTGGATTTGAGAAAGCTATCGTAATAGCCGTCATCGTAGCCCTGTACATCCAATTCTATGCACAGAAACACCTCTTAGACTAAAACTCAAAAATCACACACAGTTTTCCATAAAAACGACCAGGGCTTTCGAATGCCTTGGTCGTTACCTCGCTGCCCCACACAAATACCTGCCACCACCCGCTATCAACCAAAAATGGGAAAAAACACCAAAAAAAAATCCGACAGCCCCTCAAGCCTGAATCTGAAATTCCCTCTTCATAAAAACCCCTCAAATCATTGACACAGCAGTTCTCATCACACTTTTCGTAGTGCATGTGTTTTTGTCAAAGTTATCCACAGGCTATAAGGGGGAAATTCAAAAAAAGACTTGAAAAAGAATACCCGGACCTCTAAGAGGCTGTCTGACGCTCAACTTGCTGTAATAATTTAGATATAGTCAAATCATCAGCATATTCCATATGAAAGGTGAAATATGCTGTATCCGACCTGTATGACTGATGATCAATGGCAAGTGGTTTCGCAACTCTTCCACGCGTTTGGATATTCAGATGCTGGGCGCAAGCATCCTATCCGTTTGATTGTGGACGCTATTTTTTACGTTGTTGATAACGGCATAAAGTGGCGAGGATTACCAAATGACTTTCCACCTTGGAAGACGGTCTATCATCATTTCAACCGTTGGTCCCGTGAACAGATTTGGGAGAGTCTCAATCTGAATTTAGTGGAAATAACGAGAGAAAAAGCCGGAAGGGAGCGATCACCATCACTCGTATCTGTTGACTCTCAATCTCTTACGGCAGAGCCTGGTGTTTGGGGTCGAGGTTTGGATTGCAACAAAAAGGTTAACGGTCGTAAACGGCACATTGCAGTTGATGTCATGGGGATGCTTTTGTCATGCGTTGTGATGTCAGCTAACCAACATGATCGACATGCAGGAGAAGTTATCACTGCACAGCTCAATGACGATGAAAATTTTCCCAGACTTGAGAAGATCCTTGGGGATAAGGCTTATAGAGATGTTGGGATATCATGCAGAGTTCCTGCTTCTATCGAAGCGGACTGTAGAAAAGAGGGAGAAAAAGGCTTTGTACCACAGGCTTTCCGTTGGGTTGTAGAGAGATCATTTGCATGGCTGAATCGTCAAAGAAGACTTGTTAGGAACTATGAAAAAAA
>JBGCEP010000043.1:0-73629 GCA_045106415.1 Oligoflexales bacterium
TGAAATAAAAAAAAACACAGAAGTCAAAGTCAAAATCACTCAAGCGCCAAAGCCAAAGCCAAAGCCAAAGCCAAAGCCAAAGCCAAAGCCAAAGCCAAAGCCAAAGCCAAAGCCAAAGCCAAAGCCAAAGCCAAAGCCAAAGCCAAAGCCAAAGCCAAAGCCATCGGAAAGAAAAGCTCCGGCAAAAAAGCCTCAAAAACCAGCTCAAAGAGTTCAGGGGCTCTCTAAAAACTCTTTTGTAAAAAAGAATGGAAAAGGCTTTAAAGCCCCAATTGGAAACACTCTCATGGAAAAAGACAAAGGAGTTCGTACTGATAAAGTTGAAGATTTGGCCGCTGATGCACGCCTCTTAAAATACAATATTCCGACATACAGCGACCTAGCTCTCGACGCTGGCCTTGAAGGAAAATTTATTGTGGATGTATTTGTGGATGCAACAGGCCGAGTCGTTGAAGTGGAGCTTAGAAAAAAAGTTGGATATGACATGGATCAGGCCATACTCACCGCAGCTAAAAACGCTATTTTCATTCCAAGGAAAAACTCTCGAGGCAAAACAATATCAGGGTGGGCGCAAATAACTTTCCGGCTACGGCTCCCCTAATAGCACTTACAACATCATCATGGCTGGAAAATCCATTTTTTTTTGTACAACTCAAATAAGTTACCTTGCCTTTAGCTAGAACCAACACAAATCTTTTATACACAAAACTCTCTTTTACTATCTCGGACCTAAAATAAGTAAATAAACACAACACACAATGGAAATTGACTGATATTTTTTGAAAAAAGCACATCTACATCCAATTGTAAGAAAAAACGATCAGCCTGGTATCATAAACATAAGAATGTTTGTGAATGCCCAAACAAAAAAACCAAGCACTTTTCTAAAACAAGTCATAAAAGAAAAATGTCGTTGAAGAACAAATCAAAACACACAAAAACAAACTTTTTTACCGCGAGCATACTGCATCATATTCATGCCATAAAAGGATCTATACTTACGCGTCGAATTTGTTAGAGTTTTCCTCTTCTATTCATCAACTTAAAGATCTTTTTCTCAAGGAGAGCGTGAAAAAAGAACCGATAACAAAAGATGTCATCGACTGTATCAGCAAAGCTAACATATCTACCCAAGAGTATGTTCATGCACTCAAGATCAACTCAAACACCCGCCATAAAAAAGACTCTGTTACAATAATCAGCACCCTAGAATAACAGCACTCAAAATATTCAAAGTAGAAGGCAAAAGGAAGAAAAAACGACTCAAATTCTTATTGTTGGTAATGAGTCGGATATTTTAGAAATTCTAGAAAGCATCATTGTGTTCACAAACGGTCTGTAGATCGAGCCTCTCATGGCGCCGAAACTCTCACACTTGCAAAAAAAAAGTATATGGCATCATTGTCACGGATTTACATATGCCACAAGTGAACAGCAGGAAATTCCAATTATTCTCCCTGAGCATATTTAGCAAAACTCTCTTGAATCATGCCTAGGTGCAAAGGTAACAGACTTCATTAACAAACCATTTCAAATACAAATCATTGAAAAAATTCTACACAAAACCATTTGTCTGTCCAAAATCAAACAAAAAATAGAAATCATTAACAAGCAGACATCACTTGTTCAAAATACAATCCAAAGTTTAAACAATAAAGAATTAAGCCATGACCAAATCAAAGAAACGCAAAGCACTATGAGTGAAATTCACACACTTGCAGAACATCACTGCCTTGACAAAAAACGTTCTGTCATGAAGCGACAAAAGCCAACCAATAAAACAAAAGACCAGTGATTGTCGTAAGACACAAACCATAGAAGGAGCTTTTAGCAATCCTGCGATGTGATTCTGGAAAGACTCGGGGGTCTTTTTTACGCACTCTCCACAAGGTCAGAGACCAAAGCACGATCGTGGCAATAGAACAACTCATATGACAATACAAAGCCGGGAACAACCAAGTCTCATAAAACGGCGAAGGCTGAGCAAGATGCCTCCACCCCCAAATGCGCATATCAACTTCGAACAGCAGAACAGCGCCAAACAACAAAAAGCTCACCAGTTTTTGTAAGCTAGCATGACGATCATGACGCCCCATACGCGCTTGATGAATACTAAAAATCATCAAAGGTATAATGCTTATTATTGCTATAATGATAAAATCAAATATGAAAGATGCTCTACTAAATGGGAAGATTCCGGAATACAAGTCTTTATTCCTCTGAAAATGTGTGGTGGAGGCTAGGAGAGTCGAACTCCTGACCTTTGGAATGCAAATCCAACGCTCTACCAGCTGAGCTAAGCCCCCCCGATCACGAAGAGGAATATCGCTCATTAAGTTTTAAAAGGCAACACTAAATGCATTGTAATCAAACAATTAAGAGGTATAAGAGAATGAAAAACCCACTATTTTTACTTTTTCTTTTATTTTCAGTTAGTTGCGGAAGCAAGAAAACTGCAAAAAAAACACAGCCACAGCGAGGATTGCCTCAACAACTTGATCAAACAGCTCACGAATACAATCTACCTGTCAGGCTTCTTAAAGCTGTTGCTTTTTTAGAGAGCCGTGTTCAGCCAACATCTCACTCTATGGTTTATGACAACACAGCCCTCAGCTTAAATAGAACTCAAACAGCACTAGGCCTATCCAGATCAACCTTAAACTTACACGAACAAGAGAATGCTGATGATCTTATCATCCAATTTAAAGCATATGCCTCCTTTATGAGACAGAGATTACAAAATCAGAATCTACAATTTAGCAACAACCCTAAACAACCTGATGAGTGGTTTCACTGGATGTGGGAGATGGCGCAGGTCCATCGCCAAGGGAGCAGAACACGAAGAAACACTCATGTCATATTTGTTCGAGAGCTCATAAAAATATTAAACAAAGGTTTTATTAAAACTCTACCCTCCGGCGAAGCTTTAACTCTAGAGCCTCAGTCCCCACCTCTCCATGAGAAAAACTTCAGCTCAGAACTGCAAAAATATTTAAAGCTTTCTAGCACGCGTAGCCCTATCGATGGAGTTCTTCACCTTAATTTAGTCGCTGATAATAGTTCAAACACACCTCTTTTAGCACAGTCTATTGAAGTTGTTCATTGTCCTTTTTCTTTATCCGCATGCCTTGACCTTCAAAGCCCCACACAAGATGAGTCCGTGAAATTACGAGCTCACTACATCATCCCTCAAGACGACTCACTCACTGGACTGCCACTAGAAGTCAGTCGACATGACTATGCTGTTGAACTGACCTCCGAAGATGGTCTCAATACCATGTCAGATAAGGTTGTTATTATGCTTACAGGCCACTCAGGACAAGTCAGCCAAAGCGTCAGAGTAACAGCACATCCAACCTGGATCACACCGTGGCAACTTCAGTCAATGGCACAAGTGGTCCACGCTGTATGTCAACGCATGGCCTGGGACCAAAACACCTCTGCGGATAGCTGCTTACAACAAACTTCATTTCGCCATGATCAAAAATCATTACGGTGGGGTGACATTATGGACTATGACCCTCTCATTTTTAACGCTTACCTAAATGACCCTGTAGGCCTACCAGGAGAAGTCGCTATCGACATTCAAAATAAAGCAAAACGCCTTAAAGCCGGTCAAGCTATTCGGTTACAGCTTAAGTTTCAGCCACAAGCACAACAAGTTGTCTTAGAAGAACTTACCCGGTGCGAAAAAGGTGAGATGGTGTGGTCGCTTTTTTATAAAGCACAAGTTCGTAGCCAAACACATATTGAAACACAACCCAGCTTGTGGGACTCCGGACCCAACAAAGACGGCACACATTACTTTCGAATGAAAGCGTATAACAAAGAAGGGACCCTTTTAGGGTGGGACGTCACCAGCCTACTGCTTAAAGACTACGAAGACGACAGTCTTTCAGCGGCACCAGAAAGTTGTTGGCTTAAGGCCAGCGTAGGTACCGATTAAAATCAGAACTTTCTGGACTACTCTGACCAAAACGCCAAGCGACTTTTTCCTCTAAATTCAAATCATGACTAGGAACAAAAGTCGTTTGGCCATCCGCATTTTCAACTTGCAGCACATTCGGCGCGCGGTGTGAGATATGACGAACAGTCACCTCATCACTTTCTTGCCATTTTTCATTGCGAGTATTTTTTAAGGAGACAACATCAGTGGGAAGCATTTCATGGTTTTTCGCAGGCGGGCGTCGACGAATAGTCTTTAACTCACCAGTATGAAAATCTTTATAAATCACCTGGTAAGGTTTACGACTAAAATGTATCGCTGATTTCGACATAGTAAACCTCCACGGATGGAGGTATCGGATAAGATATTGGCAAAGATGAAAAATAAACACTCTTCATCTTTTATATCAAGGCGTTAAACTAAACTATTTCTCTGCCTGCGATATAACCCGTTGAGCGTGTATTACACCCACAAGTCCTATTTCCAGCTGACTCAAAAGGCTGATGACACGTAATGCAGCAACGAACCTGAATCTTAATTGGAGCTAAGTCTGCCAGTCTGCGAGCTTGATTCTTAAGTTCGATATCTTTAACGACTGAGGGAGGGAGTCTTTTGACTTTATTTTCGTCGAAACGAGTAGCTTGATCCATCATCGCACCTGATTCTTTCATTAACTTTTTTTGTTATAGCAGGGCTTACAATCAATTTTTTGATTTTGTCTCAAGCCTTAAACTCTTGGTCTAAACGAATGATTCATACTAAAAAAATCGATAAAAGCAACAACCTTGTATAACCTCAAAATTTTACTGTCAACACTTATCGCTGAAGTTTTTGCTTTCATAAAAGCAGCACCACAGGGTTAGATTTATCGCATAAAACCAATTTTAAGTCAATATTTTTAGAAACTAACAGCGTTAGTCAAGTCTGCTTTTTTAATCGATAGTTGAAGATTTCGATGAAATAGGAAACAATTGCGATCATCTATTTTTTATTTTATTCGGTGCCATATGCAACTCAACACCCTTATAACAAAAGAACAAATAGCTGAGCGTGTCAAGGAGCTCGGCGAAGAACTCAGTAAAGAATATGTGGATCGATGTCCACTCGTAATAGGGGTTTTGAAGGGCGCCTTTATTTTCACAGCCGACCTTGTTCGTGCCATGAATACTCCTGTCGAAGTCGACTTCATCCGCTTCGCAAGCTACGAAGGGACTCAATCGACAGGAAACGTCAGACTTATTCATGATTTAACCATCGATTGCGCAGGGCGTGACATTCTGGTTGTAGAAGATATCGTCGACACAGGCCAAACCCTAGAAGCTCTTATTCGCATATTAAAAACACGCCGCCCAAAATCATTAAAAATATGCGCATTACTAGCGCATAAAGATCATGTAAATACGATAGATTTTGTCGGGTTTCAATCTCACGAAGGTTTTGTTGTGGGGTATGGACTTGATCTATATGGACGCTACCGTGAGCTCCCTCACATAGCCAGCGTCCATTCATAATAAAAAAACAAGCTCACTCTTGGCCTGTGATTTTTGGTCGAGACGAACGCTTTAACTCCGTCATCAACTTATTAATCTTCTCTAAGCTCTCCTGCACATTAACCATACGCTCAGCCAAGTTTTGGCTTTCTGCTCCAACTCTATGAGTTTTAAACAAAGGAGCTCTTCCTCCTCGAGCAGCAGCCACTTTGTGTTGTTTGCGTGCACGGCCTAAATCTATAACATTAGAAACTTGTATCTCATTTTTTTTCATTATCCATTTTCCATGGCACAGAGGGCTAACATTACTTTTTTGTAATACGATATGAGCGAAGAACAGAACTGTTATTTTTAGAGCGCTCCTTTTGCAAACGAGATCTAATTTCTAGGTTTTTACGAATAGCATCCTCAAAAACATGCTTATCCACATCATAGGATGGATCTTGTTGTTTCTCTTTAACACCTGGTGATTTTGAAAAAATAGAAAAAACATTTTCTTCACGATTCTTCACAACAGACTCCACAGCAAAACATACAGAACATGAGCAACACAAACATCTACTCAAGAGTCATGCCAATGCCTTATAAAAAACCGTTCCCATAAATTTCAGCGACTTCCAAAAAAACCACAGCAATTCTCCCTAAAAAAGCTGATACCATACAGACAGGTGTCAAAAAAAAAGACAGCTCCCTGTTCCAACAAAGTAAAGAAGGAAAACGCTATGGATGTTCATCATATCTTCAAGTGGTTCTATCTCCATTTTGACAGAACAGAATGCAACCATGCAATAATTCATCATAAAAAAACAAAACCTCTCGGATCAGGCAGACATTTTCAAGCCTGGAGCCATAAGGAATTTGCTCTTTGTGAAGGGAAAAACCTGCCTCAAAATTGGAGCTCTTGGATGCAAAAAGTTGCATCACTAGGACCACAAAAACTTATCCCACCATTCGAACTTCTTAACGATCACACCATTGTAATGCCAAAACTCCAGCACTGCCGTTCTGTTGCAGATAATAGCGAAGACTCAATCTATGTGAATGCACAGCTCAAAAAAATAAAACTGCAAATCAACGACCTCCAAATCGGCACTTTCCAAGGCGTTCCTTTTGTCTATGACTGGTCAGACCTCAAAGCACTATGAGCACTGGTCAATCAGCTTCTGTAAGCCGCTAAAAAGGCCAGGCAAACTGGCTTTCGCAAGCTTATCTGTCACCTTTTTAGGCACTAACCCTCGAAACGATGCTTCCACTTGATACACAGCGCGTGTTTCACCCTGTTTATCAGCTTCTGAAAAAATCCATGACCCTTTATTGGTTTTCATCAAGTTTGAGTCCGCCAAGCTCCAGGAAATCTGATGAGGAGACGTTTCAAACATATCCAGAGTGTAATGAAAAGACTTCACTAGGTGAATTTCATACTTCACCTGACAACACGACCCTGCAACAACAGCCGGCAATATCTGCGTACTCATCACCCCAGGAACAAAATCCGGATAATCGCAATAACGAGAAACCCCACGAAAAACTTGATCAACAGCGCCACAAAATGTGTGTTCTTCCTTTAATTCAGCCATATGTTTCTTTCCATCCCTTCGCTTATCAGTTACACTAAACAATGTATATCTCGACTCGTTCGAGTACCGATAACATGGATTGTCTCCAATTGTGACTTTTTTTGCCAGAACGGAATGCCTTATGAATGACCACGATGATATCTCCATGAAAGATCTGGTGGGGTTTATTGCTCGTGCCTTGGTCGATGAAACAGAACGCATCGATATCCATGAAATCCAAGGAAACCAAACCAATATTGTTGAGCTTAAGGTAGCTAAAGAAGATATTGGTAAGGTCATTGGACGCCAAGGACGGACTGCTGACGCAATCCGCACGATCCTAAATTGCGCAGCTGCAAAGTCAGCCAAGCGCTACATCCTTCAAATTATTGATGAATGAGATAGCAGCACAAGTCGTCTCGGGAGCTTTGTCTACGACGAAGATTTCCCGAGACGAACGTCACTTTTTAGAACGCTGGCAGCCTGCAGGCCTCACTCTTTTTCGCCGAAACTTCACTGAGTGTGAAAACAATGTCCTTGAACTCAACCTTGATATTCAAGGCTGCTACCACTCTTCCCACCCTGCACTTATTTCTATAGACCAAGAGGGTGGCAGAGTCCGTCGGTTACGCACAGTGGTAACAGACCCTGGCGCACCACTTCATATAGAAGAACGCTCGACAAGTCCTTCCGCACTTCAGCGCATTCAAGAACAGCAATATCATGTCGGCCAACAGCTCAAACAGCTAGGGGTTAATGTCAACTTTGCTCCTGTGCTCGACATTTGGAGTCATGACACTCACACAGCTATTGGAGATCGTTGTTGGGGTGAAGACTCAGATCACGTCACGAGAAGGGCTAAGGCAGCTCTTATAGGCCTTAAAAAGGCTGGATTAGCAACCTGCTTAAAACATTTCCCGGGCCAAGGCAAAGCACTCTTTGACACCCACATGAAAGGTGCTCAAATAGAGCTTAATAGAGGGGAACTAGAAGAACACCTACAGCCCTTTCGAGCAATGACTCACCTGGCGGATATGGTTATGATCTCACACGCATCATATCGCGCATTTGGAAGTACCGAGGCGTGCTTCAACCCTTACATCCTAAATCACTTACTGAAGAGCCAGCTTCATTTTCAGGGCGTTGTCGTCTCTGACGACTTAACAATGGGAGCTATTGATCAACAGTCTCGCGGCGAGGTTGGAGTTGCAGCAATAGCTGCAGGCTGCGACCTACTTCTCGTTTGCGAGGGTCTTGAGCACTGGCAAAACCTGTGTGAAGCAATCAGCAAAGAAGCTGCAAAAAGCCCTGTTTTTTCCGCACGGCTGCACGACGCAGCCTCTAAAGTAAAACTTTTGCGAAGGAAGTTTACTTAGTCAGAAGACTCTTCAACAGCAATTTCTTCTGAGGGGTCGATTTTTTGCATCACACGCACCTTTTCAATCCGCCGATTCTCAACAGATAAAACTTCCATCTCAAGGTGGACAGCTTCAACTTGCTGGCCTTTTTCCGGCATGTCGCCGTACAAAAGAACCAACCAACCTGCAAGAGTATCTATATCTTTACCAGTTTGACCTTCTGCTAAAGTCGCCTCATCAATATGAAAATACTCCCAAAAATCTTCAATATTCATAGATCCGGCAACTTCAAAAATGCCATCAGCCTTCTTGGTAATTTTTTCAGGCTCTGCATCAAATTCATCCTGAATATCACCAACAAACTCTTCTAGAATATCTTCCATTGTGACAACACCAGCGGTTGAACCATACTCATCAATCACAATAGCCATATGATTTTTCATCTTCTTTAAATCTTTAAATGCTTGCATCGTACTTTTAGACTCAGGAACAAAGATTGTTTCTCTCATCAAATCAGCGGCACAAAGCTTCTGCTTTTTACCAAGATGGGTCAGAAGGTCTTTAGCCAAAACAAGCCCGCGCATATGATCAATACTTCCTCGATAAACAGGAAATCGTGACATCCCAGTTTGAATCGTCATGGCCAGCATATCTTCAAAAGAAGTTTCAATATCAAATGCTATAATATCAGGGCGTGGAGTCATAATTTGACGCACTCTTGTCTCATCAAATTCAAATGCACCGTCAATAATATTCTTTTTTAAATCCCCAATAATTCCTGTTCGGCCACCTTCATGCACAATAAATTCCAACTCTTCTTCTGTCATAAGGGGGGTTGAAGTACTTTTTCCACCACTTAAAAAGCGAATTGCTGACTCAGCTCCACCAGAAAGCAAACGAATGAGAGGCCACGAAAGGTAATACATGACCACAACAAAAGCTAACGCTCTTGGCGCCACCATTTCAGCATGTGTTTTAGCAAACGACTTTGGGACGATTTCACCAATAATCAAAACCAAAAGCGTCATCACACCTGTCACAACACCAATTGCAGCATTTTCAAAATAAACGGAAGCAAGCTGCGTCGCCAAAGCAGATGCTAAAATATTAACAACATTATTAAAAACAAGAATCGTTGTCAGAATTACTCCAGGCTCACTCACCCATAAACGAAGATGCCTATAAGCCTTTGGGTCAGACTCCAACATATGTTTAGCTTTAAGGTGCCCAAGAGAAGTAATTGCTGTTTCAGAAGCAGAAAAAAATGCTGAAAAACATAAACAAGCTGCTATAGAAAATAAAGGAACAGAAATATCACCATTCGCTGTCATGACATACCCTTTGGTGCAGGGCTTCTCACACAACCAGGCCACACTTCATCTAAAACACCCATTATTTTTTTCTGTTGTTCAATCATAAGAGCTTCCTCCCCCGCCTCCTCGTGGTCATGACCACACAAGTGTAAGACACCGTGAACGATCAGAAAAGCAACCTCCTGATCCAGGCCCTGACCAATATGTTCAGCATTTCGTTGTGCATCATCCAGCGATATCACAACATCACCCAAAGGCTCAGGTACCACACCTGGGTGATCAAATTCTACTGCTGACGGCGAATCCTCAAATAACAGAGGATTATCCCAATGGTACTGAGGAAAAGACAGTACGTCAGTTGACTTCATCAGGCCTCGATGCTCTGTATTAATAACCTGCATATGCTCAGAGGTTACAAAAGTAACATCCAATAAATATTGCGCAACCCCTAAGTGGGCACACACCTTAGATGCGATCAGCCGTATTTGATCCTCTTGGATCACACAACGATCTTGTTCGTCAGTAATATAAATTTTATTGTCGCTCAACTCTTTGGCTTTCTTTTCTCTTCTTGCTCAACTTGCGCGTCACTAGGAAACTGACGAACTTCAGCAACTTCCATCTGTTTTTTAACTGGGGTGTAGTCAGACACTTCTGAGCGCAAGTCTTCTAAAGAGGAAATTCGTGGTGCCCGTTGTTTTTGTGACAACAGCCAACGAGAAGCACTATTAAGAAGGTCCTCAGGGGTCATTTTCTCGCTCTGAGTCGAGTTTTCAGAACTTATTTTCGTCACATTCTGTATTTTCAAAACACCCTCGAAATACTCTCTTGCTCGAAGTATACCATATTTCAACTTACCGGTGGAATCCACCAATGATTATAAATAGGTAAACCTTTCCCTCTAAATTTTCTTTCAAAGCTTGAAGAGTAATCCTCATCGTAAGGGCTCACTGACTCTTGGCGCCTAAAACCGTGGCTCTCTAATATTTGAGCTGTATGCTGCGAATAATCACCGCAGTCGGTTTTGAACCAAAAGTATCCTCCACAATTGAGCGCACGCTTGATCGCAACACACAAGTCATCTTGAAACAATCTCTTGTGTGTATAGCCTTTTTTATGAGTCCAAGGATCAGGAAAAAACATAATAACACCGTCTAGCTCATCTGGAGCAAATACTTGATCTAAAAATCGAGCATCTGCGAGTACAGCAGCAGCTTTTTGACCAAGGCCCTCTTCCTGCAGCCTCTTAGCTGTCGTCATCACGCGCTTAAAAGTAATGTCCATCCCAACACAACCTAAGCCTGCCTGCGTACGCGCCAACTCAAGTAAAGTGGCTCCTTTATGTACACCAATTTCAAGCATGAGTGTCTCACTACTTAAACGCCTTTTCCAGCACCCTGTATACTCTTTAAGCTCTTGACCAAACACCGCTGGAACAGATGCGTCTTTACGGGCCTCATAAAGCTCTTTCGCATAAGGGTTGATATCAAAACTAAGCCCTTCAGGAAGATCCTCAAAAGGATTTTTTTGGTACATAATTTGGACCTTTAAAAGTAAAGAAAGGGTTAGGTTCAGTAGTAAGCCGGATTCTGTCCCTCACAAAGAGGTGATTGTCATTTATCTAGGACTGTTGTTGCCAACAGCCTCATGCGACTGACCCGAGAGGCGCTAGGCAACGTCGAGCTTACGCTCTCCTCTCTGTTTAGTCTTGCTTCAGATAGGGTTTACCAAGCCTGAATGTCACCATCCAGCTGGTGAGCTCTTACCTCACCGTTTCACCATTGCCGCCAAAAAATGGGTAGGCTGTCTACTCTCTGCTGCACTTTCCGTCGGATTACTCCGCCTGGCCGTTAACCAGTATCTCGCCTTATGAAGTCCGGACTTTCCTCAACAATAAAGTTGCGACAATCCTCCGAACCTAACCGCATAAAGCTTTACAGCTTTTTTTTCACCCAATCAATGATTATCTTTCAAAACCCACAACCATTTATTTATAAACATATTTTTTTAATCATTTCATAATTTCACATGTAACCTGAACTTTTTAACCTCACTTGATTAAAAAAAAAGATATCCGATAAAGGGTATATGGAATCTATCAGACAAAAAACAATACTCTTACTGTCTTTGCTTTGTATAACATTCTGCGCAAAGCCAGGCGCTGACGAAGCTGGAATCACGAACTTAGGTTCACAACAAGATATTACCGGCTCGATTAGAAGCGAAACAGGAGCTCAATCTGATATGGTAGGGTGGAACATTGTTCTCTTCGACCAAAAAGGACTTATCGCCAGAATAGCAGAGGTGAATAGCGCAGGCATCTACACCCTTCCACAAGTTTACACATCTCAAATCTACACTCTGGCTCTTCTCTCTCCGACTTTTGTTCACCAAGCTGTTTTGTCTCAAATTTCGCAAACAGAAAGTCAGATTCATCAATATTTCACCATGAATTCAAACGTACTACCCACGTTAATCCATAAAGGCCCCATCATATCTTTCCAAGATAGCCGTGAGGTCGATTTCACAAAAGAGTGGGCATGGGCTGACGCCTCTGGAGTTCCCACTCCGTTACCTGCGCCAACAGCATTTCAACTTAGTGAAGGGGAGGTGAGCACAGTTGACGCCCCTGACAGTGACGGCATTCTAAACCATGAAGACAGCGACATTGACAACGATGGATATATCAACGTCATTGACCTCAACGATGACGGCGACGAGTTCCCAGACCTTATTGATCAAGACGCCAACGGAGACACAATCACTGATATCAATCAACTTGTTTCAGATCTCCACTACCAAAAAGGTATCCAGTGGCTTGTCGTCAAATATGAAAAAATTCCGATCCCGGAAACAGAAACATTCACAACAACGTTAACCTTCTTAACCCTTCTAAGAACTCCACTTGAAACAACCCCTCGATCCATAAGCATCCGAGGTGCGAGTTCGCTTTTCAACGGAGCAACCGCAAGCTCTATTAACCCAGACACAGGAGAAGTTACAAGCGTCCCATGGGACGGTTTGTTGCTTGATGACGGAAACAATGAAGATGGAGCTGCAGAAGACCTTCTTTACGGAAGAAAAATTCAAATAACAACTCAGCCTGTCGCAAGACAGATGGTTTTTGTAGAACTAGGATACGGCACAGACGAAGCGCCATGGGCTGATGCCTATGGTTATTCATTTCCAAACATAACACCGGGGAGCTTAGCACCATCGTACGACAGACTGTCAAACACAGTCACACTAACACAAGGAGACATTACAGATGTTTTCGGCAGCAGCGTTTCTGAATTTAGGTGGACATTATCAATTTATCTCGTTGATCTTGATGATCCAACAAAACACACTAAAGTTTTCACTTCTGGTCCGATTGCTTCTTCATCAACAACATGGAGCTTAGGCGAACAAGCTGACAGTATTTTAGAGGATGGGCAAACATATAAATACAAAGTCTCAGCTCAAGTTCTTGATCGGATACCAGGACACCCAGCATATCTCATCGAAAGCTTATTACTTGATATCCCGTCCCCTCTATAAGGAGGGTCTAAGTATCAAGCCATCCACATTTATCCATCACAAACCCTAACGTCCAAGCCCCAATCAAAAAAGGTGCAACAAGACCAACAAACGGCGCGACAACGAGAAACGACATCAATTCCGGAGTCGACTCTACCTTAAAATCTTCTTCATTCCAGAGCATAAAACCACCCATTCAAACTTCTTATAATCAGACTTAAATCTCTTTTATCTTCTTCCAATAAGACTGTAGCATGCTTGATGAAATCGGCCCAGATTCTTTATGCCTCACCACCCCTTGACTATCAATAAAAAGAGTTTCTGGCACACCTGTGACGCCATAATTAAGGCTTGCATCCCCTGAAACATCTAAACCTAAAGGGTAAGTTTTCCCAAATCTTTGAGCAAAATGCCTTGCTGTTTCCGCATCATCATGAACAGCTATTCCAAGAATATGCATCTCATCTCTATGCTGAGACCAAAACTCTTCTAAGATATGAGACTCCTCCCTGCAACTCATGCACCAACTTGCCCAAAAATTCAAAATCAAAGGTCGGCCTTTTAAATCCTCTAGCGAAACATGATCTTTATCTGAGAAATAGCTTTGCTGAATTAAAGGCACGTCAAAGTCCATAGCCTGCCTTCCCACCAAAGGGCTGACAATTGCATTCGGGTTTAAACTCAACCCTTTCGCCAAAAAGCCAATAATCACAAAAGCAACAGCTAAAAAACTCGACGTGGTTATGACATGGCGGTACCTTGATTTCATGAGTATTCCTATTTAAACAAAGATTTTTTTAAAAGCTCATGATCCAGAGAGTGCTCTGCATCAGGTTTTTGATATTCCTCAGAGTGCTTAACAAACAAAAGCTTTGACGTCATCTGCCGCCCACTCGGATCTAAGCGTCCTTCAACCACAACACCTTGCCCTTCTTTAAACATATCCGGCGGTGTTCCTTTATGCCTCACTTGAATATCTGAACCCTCAAAATCAGTCACGACAAACGCAAGGGTTAAATCTTCAGGCTTCCAGTCTACACTGCCCGCTTTCACCATCCCGCCTAAACGGATGTCTTGGTCTTGCACTTTCTGCGCATTCGCTATGGCTTCATGAGGCAGGTAATAATAAACAGCATAATCTCCCAACGTCAACAAAGACATCGCTGCAACTGCGCAGCCAATTACAATAATTCCAGCAATCCATTTATGTCGACTCTTCATACACCACTCCCTTTCAACACACTTTGTTTTTGCCGTAATTTTCTACGAACCATGACACCTTGAGCAGCCAATCCAAAAAGACCTATTCCACCCACAGAATATGCAAAAAAAATATAAAAACCCGACGACATTACGACTCCTCTAATTGGGATAAAATATCATGCTCAAGATCTCTTTGAATCAAATGATTTGTTGCTCTCAACCAAATCAACCAAGCACCCACAAGAACCATCCACAGCAGGCTTGGGTATAACAATTGAAGCATTTCCGAAGACATCGTCGAGCCTCCAGACCTCATCAAACTTGGTGGTTGATGCAATGTTCTCCACCATGTCACACTTTTATAAATAATAGGAACATCTATAAAGATCAGTATACCTAAGACTGCACATGCTTTATGCCTCATCTTTTCTTGAGGCAAAGAATTCCACAACAAAATATAGCCACAGTAGAGCAGCGCTAATATCAATGTTGTTGTAAGACGAGCATCCCAAGTCCACCAAGTCCCCCATGTTGGGTAACCCCATATCGACCCTGTCGCTAAAGTCAACACTGTTAGCAACAACCCAACTTCCGCGTTTGCTTTTCCATAAAACAAAAGAGAACCATCAGGCTTTATCAAACTTTTCAAACTTACCAAAAAAAGTGTGAAAGAAAATAAAAATGCCGTTAAAGCACAAGGCACATGTAAATAGAGAATCCTATAAACATCTCCTTGATGCTTATCTGTCGTGACACCAAAAATCGCATAACACCAAAGTCCTATAAGAACAGACATCAAAAAAAGACCGACACCGAACTGCTTTCGATCGACAGCTTGCATTTTTACTCCACTATGATGGCCCAATAAACTCTTCAAACAACAAAACACCAAGGGTAAAATATATCACATTAAAACCTGCTACTAGCCCTATCCATGAAGACACATCACTTGTCCCTAAAACCTTCGTCCCAGCTAATCCTGCTAACAAAACAGGAATAGATAAAGGAAAAAACAGAAGCGGGAATAAAATTTCTCTGCCGTCTGCATGAAACGTCAACATCGCCAACAAAGTTCCCAGGCAAGAAAGTCCAGTACAGACTAGTAACAACAAGGCCCAAAAATCAAAAGACAAAAAAACCCAAACAAGGTTCGAATGAAGCACAAACCCCATAAGAACAACAGGAACAGCAACCGATAAACTCAAAACAAACGCTAAAGTACACCGAGAGCAGAACCAAACCCCACTAGGAAGAGGAGTCAATCGCAGCGCATCAAAAATACGATCTTCCTTCTCAGGTTCAACACTTCTATAGAGAGCCATTTGTGTTGCGAATAACAATGTTAAAAAAATCTGAGACGAAAATATTTCCAATACATTTTTATCCGCGTATCCCCCTTGGGCAAATGAAAAGAGCAATAAAACTGTTATAGAAAAAAGAATAGGAGACACCCATCTTTCTTTATCACAAAACAGTAATTTCAACTGATGAAGCGTGACTTCACAATAAAGATTAAGCATGCTTCCATCTCTTTAATTCAACAGTTTCAACAGATAAATTCTTAAGTCCTTGAAGATCATGACTCACAAATAAAACAGCACCTTGATTTTCCACGTGTTTTGCAACCATAACGCTAAAATCTTTTACACCTTGTTCATCAAGCCCGTATAAAGGTTCATCTAAAATCCACAAATCTGTACTTAATAAAGAAAGCTTTGCAAATGCCAACCTTCTTTTCATCCCTGTTGAAAAGTAGGCGACAGGAAGTTCTGTTTGAACCAATTTTTGTCGAAAACCCCATTTTTTCAACGCTTCTTCGATCTGACACTGTGAGACTTCTACACGAGAAAACTTTGACCAGAACAAAAGATTTTCCATCGCGGTAAGCTTTTGAAATAAACCATTTGCTTCAGCTGGTAAATACTGCAACGATGATTTGGGGATAGGCTCGATCTCTTGCGATTGTCTTTGCTCTTGCCAGAACACTCGCCCAGAGCCAGGAGCTCTCAACCCTGCACAAATAGAGAGAAGCGTTGATTTACCACACCCATTGGGGCCCTCTATACGCATCATAGACCCAAGAGGAAGCTGAAACTGAACGTGTGAGAAAATAGGCCGCTGCCGATAAGAAAAACTTAAGTCTTGCACGACCAGCATAATACATGTTCCTCTTTTTTATCAGCAATGACTTTATCATGTACTCACGAATATCCAGGGTCAACGATTTTCTAATTATCTAAAACATTAACGGACAGCACAGCTAGGTAGCGGCGTTCTGGCACAACTCTATTGTCAACCCCTAGGTCAACAGCCTGAGTAGCAACTTCTAATTGAACCAGCCCGAAGTTCAGGCCTACTCCCGCAGACGGCCCCACCGCACTCGCTCCCAAACGCAAACCAAACAAAGCCTCACTCCCAAAGCCACCAAGGTTCAACTCCATTGCGACTCGATATTTCTTCTCCAGTGAGATTTCCCTATTTGATAAGTTTTGCGCTTCAATAAGAAAATTAAAAGCTCCTCTTTTTCCTATACGAGGCGAAACAGAAAAACCAACAGTCACATCTTGCTGAATTTTCAATTGCTCTCTCAACGCAATTTCTTCCTCTGTTTCAGGAAGAGCCCCCTCAGCACCCAAAAGATAAGAGCTATCATAGTCTCTCACAACGACAGCAAGAGCTGGACGTCCTTTTTTTGCTAAAATCCACAACATACCAAAATTTGTAAGCTGTTTTGACTGTGTCGTTGATTTCTCTTTTAGAGTCTGCGTTCTATCCCCCACATTCACCACATCTAAGTACTCAAAGTCACCTTTAAATTCTCTGCGAGACACCATCGAATGATACATTCCTAAATAAATCATTTCTTTTTTGTCTGTCACACTAAATCCAAAACCACCACCTGATGAGGATCTATAATTTGCTCGAACCGAGCCTGAATCAACCTCTTCAGAGCTTTTAAACGCCGAGAGCTGAAGGTCATTGTGAAGCATCATCAAGGTTCTTCCATAACCAAATGTAAACAAAGAGGAGGATCGACCGTATTGTCTTTTTCCAGCATTTGCATCAACAATTGCGTTCCCGACACCTCTATCTTCAGCACCTCCTAAATTTTGAAAATCCTGCTGGAGCTGCCTAGTATTCACGTTCACACCTCCCCCCACGTAAGGGAAATGCACTTGCCGTACTTTAGGAGGCCTTTGCCTCCCCCAGTGAATTCCTCCAATACCCGCAGGGTTGTAATAAGGGGCATGCACTCCATCAGCAAGAGTAGACATAGCACCACCTAGACCCGCGGCCCTTACTGAAACAAAAGGAGCGGGATCTAAATAAGTTTGTACTCTTGCCGGGTCTTCAGCTCCCTCCACAGCAGTTGTTCCCTGCCCCAAAAGGGGTGAGCTCAATAAAACACCTAAAAAAACACGAATAATCAAAAAAATTCTAAACAAACCCACATCCGCCTCACTATCATAAGCCTTACAGATCGTATCGGACTATTTCTTTCTATTTTGAAATTTTCTCTCGAATTTCAAGTTGTTTCAGACAACGCAAAGGAAGATAAACCCAACGGAACTGGTCTGTCTCATGACATTCTATCAACCCGATATCAGGATGAGATTTCCAAGATTTTATCTTATAACGACAAGCACCCTCCATACCCGGAGGATTGGAAGCAACGCTGTGAAAACGCCAGCTTCCAGTTTGATACGTATATCGATGAAACCCCTGCCATTTGTAAGTTTTTTTATTCATGAGCCGGCTAATCTTTAGGTTAAGACCGCCTCCTTTTTTGGGTTCTTTCACTTTAACTTCATTGTCGGCAGATGTTTCTTTACTCCCGTCAGTAGATGATTTCGCATAATATAAATTCGACGGTGGAGGAGGTTGATCCACAAGCTCATCACGGTCAGGAAAACTCATCGTCCATTTTTTTTGATTCACAAGTTGGATATGAACTCTTCTTGATGGGCCATTTTCAACCCAACAGTTGTTTATAACAATTGGATATGACGGCCCAGGCCACTCTAACCCCCACCTCACCCCTTTACCGATCAAGTATTGACTCTCCCATGTAAGCGGGACTCCAAAGTCAAGTTCGCTATCCGCCATACCCACATTCCATGTCAGAGACCCCATTAAAGAAAGATCTTTAATCGTAAACGACACGTTTTGAGGCTCACAAATCATGAGATCTTCACGCCGTTTATCCGTATTAATGTAAAGACATCGGCCTTTCGGTGGCGTGACATGGATGTAGCCCTTTAAGTCCCACGGCTGCACCCTATTGCTGTTATACAACAGTTCTTTATCATCGAGTTTGATCTTCTCGCCAGGCATTGGATTGAAATATTTTGCCATACGTGCGATTTTTTTTGCCTTCGGCTCTTCTACATAGGTTTCACCTTGGAGGATCTGACTCGAGAAAAGAAACGTGACACAGGCAATCCAAAACGATAAATATCTGTTGATTTTTCGACTGCGTGTATCAAAGAAGTGTGACTTTCCCACTGCGGCCATCTTTCATTTGCATCTGAGGTTTTCGTTAGCCATGTTCCTTGCCCTTTAAGGTCCACAACTCGTAGATCATACTGATATGTTTTCATTCCAATTCTACGGCTCCCAGAAAAAGCTATGAAACGCCCATCCGGACTCCATTTGGGGTCAGCTCCCCACCCTATTTGTTTCGGATCTCCACCGTCTTGACTCAAATAAATTTCTTCCGCATGCGTGGACCACACAATACATCGACCTTGTGGGCAGACATCAAAAGATTGGATCAAGCGAGTTTTTCCTTTTTTTTCATTCAGGTACTTTGTTCTTTGGGCCGCATTAACCCACAAAACCCCTTTCGGCGTCACAACATAAGATCCTTTAAATTTATCCATTCCAGGGGCTAAACCTTTAATTTTTAATTGACGGCTATGAACACCATTCAAAAATGGCAAATAGATCTTCCAGGTTGCAGGGTCAAAGGATAAATGGCCGGTTTTATGTGGAAAAGATTCAAGGTCAACACTTTTATGCAGAACTCCATCCCAGGCTTGCAAATGGCTTGAAACAGATTTCCCCTGGCGTCTCAAAGTACGGTAGAACATTCGATAGCCATCTGGTGACCACAGCAACGATGGAGACTTACCTAGTGGTGCAACACTCCAAATTTTTCTATTTTCTAAATTCAAAATTTTAAGTTTTTGGGAAGATTCCCCTTCAACAAACGCTAGATAACGCCCGCCTGGAGCTAACAACAAACGAGAAGGCTCAACAGGCAAACGAAGCCACGGCGTCCCTGCATCTATTTGTGGGGTGAACGAAAAAATCAGAAAAACCAATAAAAAAAAACCCATACACCACCTCCCGGTGAGTTTATTCTCCTTATCATGACTCAACTTGAGTATCACGCCGACAGAAAATCATGCCGATAAGACTCTTTAGGAAAAAGCTATTCATACCGATAAGATGTTTTTTAAGGGAGGTTCTATGAAACTGTCTGTATTTTTACCATGCTTCATGACAGTGATCATCAGCAGCTCTGGTATGAGCCAATCAAGTAAGGCTATTACTCGCCAAAAAGTTTTTGGTAATGAAAAAACAAGTATAGACTTCGAAGAAGTCGATATTTCAGGACAAAGACGAGCACCTATAGGCTCCCTTATTCGGCAAAAAGCCGCTGATATTGAACATGACTTTGTTCGACTAAGAATGAGATGGCACCCTGAAATGATCCAATCTGCCAAATCCTTAGAGTATGCTCCTAAAAATTAGTAACCACTTGTCTTATCTAAAAACTCCCGTACTTTCATGACATCTTCATTTTTCATCTTCATGTATCGATGAAGTAGCCACCCATGTCGATCACAAATATAGATGGAGGGGAGGCCTGGGTTGTGAAGACCAGCAACTGTATCTTTCGTTGCTAAAATAGGGTGCTTTAAGCCATGAGCTTTTGCAAAACCTTCTACATCAGCCTGCAAATCATGCGCAAACAGCCATGAAAAAGTCATTCCTCTAGGAGTCATTTCTTTTTCTATTTTCATTAAATGCTTTAGCTGATTTTGGCAAGGAACACACCAAGATGCATATAGTATAATAATGTGCATATCGCCATTAGGCGCTTTCTGCGGAACTGCCTCACCCTGCAAGTTATACCCATAAACTTTAGGGCACTCCACCCACTCATGGACATAAGTAGCCCCCCCCTTCTTCTCTTTACCTGATCTTTTACCCCACCCTTCTGACGCAAAAAAAACAGAAAACAGCAACGATAAAAACCAGATACAGATAGAGCCTCGAGCGGTACACATAAGCCCTCCTTTATCGAGAAATAAGAGTTATTGTATGTTAGCACGCAAAATATGACTAAGAAGATTCACTAAGAGCAACTCCACTAAAATCCAGTAATATAATGAAGACTATGATCTTCTCCGCTCACAAAGGCTTTGCAATGAACAGCCATACAGACCCTCACGAAAGATGGAAAAAAGGACAAGCAAGCAAATACTGGAGCTTCTCCTGGGACTCGCTAGAAGTTCTCTTATCCGGGCGTTCTGCAATCGATATGCAAACCTTGCCTTTTTACGACTTTAATGATGCAACTCAGTTTTTAGAGAACTATGGCTACCATTTAAAAAAAGAAAAAGATGCAAAACAAGCACACGCAATCCTTGTAGAGGCTATTTTTTTCATTAAAAATACCCTTCTCCCTGAAGAGTGGGCGTCTGGGTGTCAACCACCTCAAGAAATTTTCGAGTGCTATGACCCCCGCAGACTTTTACTTTGGGCATCTTCTCACAGCTCTTTATTACAAGATCACAGACTCTGGTCGTGTGCGATCTTGCGAGTCATGCATACAATTGCACATCTTGATCGCCTTGAGCTCCATCAAGAGCATGCACACGCTCGTCAACAGATACAAAATCGGTTCTGTAAATATTTCACAACCAAGGACAACCAAACATGGTTTGGTCAGGAGCACCAAAAAGTTCCACTCAAAGCCTTGGAGTGGAAGCGGAGAAAGTCTCGACACTCTATTTTGTTAAAACTTCTTCATAAACCAAGCAATGTGTCAGAGACTATTTATGACCACCTAGGAATTCGATTCACAACCCACTTCTTATCTGATGCATTTGTCATCCTGAAACAACTTCTCGAATACAACCTCGTTACATTCGCAAGCACAAACCCTACTCGCGCGCGAAACACTCTTGTTAATATTGAGAATTTCCGAAAAAAAATTGACGACTCTTTACTTTTGCACAAACAAGGCAAAATATCTGACGCAAGACTTCTCGACCAAATATCTGATTTAACAGATGAATCTTGTGGGATCCACATTCAAAACCCACACAGTTCAAGTGAATACAGAAGTATTCAAATTACATGCAGACAAAGAATTAGTTACCCAAATCCAGCTCTTTCATGGATGAAGAAAATGCCTCAATCATCCATAGAAACTCCATGGTTCCAATTTATCAAAAATTGGCACGGCGTCTCACAAATGCAAGATATCCATGTCTTTTATCCATTTGAAATTCAAATTCAAGACACTCAAGCTGCATCTGCCAGCTCAGAAAACGGGCTGGCATCACACGAAAACTACAAACAAGCACAGAAAGAAACAGCAAGAAAAAGGGTGGCTAAAGAATTGCTCGCAAACTTCAACCCCTCCCAAAAACGTCACAAAAAACGATAACCCACTTTCAACATCATTTTTCTTTCAAGGAGTTAAAATCTCCTGGTTGCAACCCAGCGCTCATCGCGATAGGCTTCGGCGGCCTAGTGTAAGGAGCTTACATAATGAAAAAAAGCGCAGACCACAGTCAAATAAATGAAAAACATAGTAAGACTCAAACCATTGACATCTTACCATTTGAAAATACAGTTCTTTTCCCGGGGAATACCATTCCCTTGACATCGCTGTCTGATTTAACGCCCAAGCAGCTCAAAGATATTCAAAGCCACGGAACGATCACAGGCGTCGTTTTACATGACGGCGATGGTTGGGCAAGCACAGGGACGTTTGCGAGCCTCACAGGCGTTTTAAAAACCCCTGAGGGGGGGCTCGGGGGGCTTTTTCGTGGAGAAACACGTTTTCAAGTCAAAAAAATCCGTGAAACACGTGACGGCAGGTGGGTTGCTGAGGTTCAGGAGATTGAAGATCGCCCTGCCCGGAGAACACAAAAAACACTCGGCATGACGAAAGCTCTTAAACACCTCATGATACAGCTCCTCACTCAAAGTCCGCAGTGGGGCGAAGAGTCTCTCGCACTCGCAGGCGTTGTAGATGACCCTCATTCAATTAGCTATTTAATCACACCCATGCTTTCTCTAACCCCCAGAGAAAAACAAGAAATATTAGAAAACCCTGACCCTCTTGCCAAAATGAAGCTTCTCACTCTTTTAGCAACAAAAGAGCTAGAGCTCATGAAAGCAGCGAATCAGGTTGAAGAAGAAGCCAAAAGCAGCCTTAATCAAAACATCCGTCGTTCATGGCTCAATGAAAAACTTCAAGCCATTCGCAAAGAACTTGACGAAGTCGATGGTGTCGAAGATGAAATCGAACAACTCGAGAACTCTTTTCGCGGACTCCCTTTAAGCCCTAAAGTTCAAGAACAAATTCTAAGAGAAATCAAACGTCTTGAGATGATGCCTCAAGGCTCATCTGAAGCGACAGTTTCTCTTACTTATCTCCAGGCTCTCCACGATCTTCCTTGGGCTGAAGACGAAGTTCAACCTGCACATCCCAAGCAGATTATGACTCACGCTCAGCAGCTTCTGGACAACGAACATCATGGATTAGAAAAAGTAAAAAATCGTGTTTTAGAGCACCTAGCAGTGATGCTACATCAACAAAAAGTGCCAGGGAAAACCCTTCTTCTCGTTGGACCTCCTGGGGTGGGGAAAACCTCGCTAGCAACCTCAATTGCACACGCTCTTCAAAGACCATTCGCAAGAGTCTCTTTAGGGGGCGTCAAAGATGAGGCGGAAATAAGAGGGCATCGCCGTACCTACGTTGGTGCTATGCCTGGAAAAATCATGCAAGCCATTAAGCAGGCAGAGTCAAGATCTTCCGTCATTCTGCTTGATGAGATAGACAAAGTTGGCCGTGACCATGGACATGATTTGTCTTCCGCACTGCTTGAAGTGCTCGATCCCGAGCAAAATAAATCTTTTCAAGACCACTACATAAACGTCCCTTTTGATTTGTCTCAAACATTTTTTGTTGCAACCGCAAACAGCCTTGAAAACATCCCAGCACCTCTACGGGACAGGATGGAAGTCATCGAACTTTCTGGGTATACAGATGTCGAGAAAAGCAACATTGCACAAAAGCATTTGATTCCGAAAATCAGCACAGAACTTGGTTTAGATCGCAGGCGTTTTCGGTTTAGCGACGACACCCTTGAATACATCATTCGGCATTACACTCGAGAAGCTGGTGTTCGCCAGCTTTCTAAAACTTTAAGCACACTTGGCCAACGCATGGTTCGCCGTATCGTAGAAGGTAAAAAACAAACCAAGTTTGACACGACTCATATATCTCAAGAGTTAGGTCCTATGAGGTTTTTAGAAGAGCCAACATACGGAAGTCTACCTGTAGGGGTTGCTCAAGGTCTTGCATATACAGCAATGGGCGGAGATCTCCTTTATTTGGAAACAAACCTCAACCCTCTCAGCGAAGGCCGAGGCCGCTTGCTGTTAACTGGGCACCTAGGAAAAGTCATGCAAGAAAGTGTACAAACAGCGCTTTCTTACCTACATGGTCGCTCCGGAGAGTTAGGAATCGAGCTTAAAATGTTTGAAAAAAATGATATTCACGTTCACTTTCCTGATGGAGCCACTCCAAAGGATGGGCCCAGCGCTGGTATCGCTGCTCTTTCAGCTCTTTACAGTCTATTTACAAAGCAACCAATTCCTGCAAACTTTGCAATGACCGGTGAAATCACGCTACGTGGGCAAGTTTTACCTGTCGGTGGTATCCGTGAAAAATTTATTGCCGCACATAGATACGGAAAAAAACACATTATCATGCCAGCTCAAAACTGGAACGACCTAGAAGAACTACCTAAAGATATCCGCAAAGATCTCCGGTTCTACCCTGTCCACGATATGATGGAAGTTCTGAAAGTCATTGGTCTGATTAAGGGGACAAGCCTCGGCCCTCAGACATATAAAGCTTTCACAAAAAAATCACATCTGCCTCAAGGAGAGCTTCATTGAGTGAAGTATACGTTGATTACAATGGAACAGCTCCAGCATCTCAGGCTCACTTTGAAGCATTAATGACGATCTTCAAAGGGGAACCTCTTGGGAACGCATCCAGCACTCACAGATGTGGTCGCAAAATGAGATTGCTCCGCGAAAACGCCCGCGATGCTATTTGCATTTCTTTAGGTGGTGTTGATGCTGAAAATATCTTTTTTACTTCCGGAGCAACTGAAGCCAACAATACTGTTCTTGCTGGGCTTAAAAAACAAGGGCGCCTGATTTACACAGCAGGCGAGCACGCTTCAATCGTCAAGCCCATTCAAGCACGCCATCTCCGCTCACAAGAACCTGTCGACTGTATTCCTCTAACACCCGAGGGCACCGTCGACACAGATAAACTCTTAGCAAAGGTCGATACAGAAACAGCTCTGGTTTCTATCATGCTGGTCAATAACGAAACCGGCTGCATCAATCCAATAAAAAACATCTCAGAGCAAATTCGCAAAAAAAATCCTACCACTCACATCCACATCGACGCCGTACAAGGCTGGGGAAAAATCCCATTAGGGTTTATTTCTCAAGGATGCGTCGATAGCCTTTCTTTATCTGGTCACAAAGTAGGAGGACTCAGCGGCGCTGGGGCTCTTTATCTTAAAAATCCAGAACAAATCTCATCACTCATCTTAGGCGGAGGCCACGAACACGGTTTTCGAGCTGGCACAGAAAGTATGATGAGCATAGTTTCTATGGGGCTACGAGCACAAGACATCGAAAAAAACCCAAAATGGCTCCAACACGTCATACCGATTCGTGAAAAACTTGCAAACGACTTAAAAAATATGGGATGTAAAATTTGGGAAGGCCCCAACCATACAGGCAACACAATTCGCGTCACTTGCCCTAATCACCCAATAGAAGAAGTGATGCTTCAGTTAGAGATGAAAAAAATATCAGCATCATCTGGCAGCGCTTGCTCATCAGGAACCCCGACACCAAGCTCAACACTCTTATCCATGGGAGCAACAACCTGGGAAGCTTCTAACTCAGTACGAATCTCTTTTGGAGAAGGGAGCCTTGACGAGCACGGTTCTCAGATTTCTCAAGCATTTAAAGAGCTGTTGAAACCCTAGTGCTCGTCAAGACAGACGAGGGGTAGGTGCTATAATAAGCACCCATGCGGCAGGATTCTTGAAGATAATGTGACACGCAGCCCGGTACTCAGCACATACGCGGTGATAGGTTTCTTTTATGTTTGTTCTTTTGAACAACTATGGGTTCGGAAAAACACAAGTCTCCATAAGAAAAGAAACACATAAAACCTTTTATTCTTATAATTACAAATACTTAAAAAAGACCCACCTTTTAAACACAAGCTCTTTAAATAATACTATTTTGAAAAAAGCCCCCGATTTCAGCGATTTCATATCGACAAGCCTTCTTCACAAAACACTCAATCTTTTTAAAAAAAGGTAATGTTCTTGACGGGTCATCTCCCCTCAAAGTACAGTGCAAGGCATGAGGTCGACATGTTTCAAGTGCCATAGCATCTAGCAAAGGGACACTTGTGAAGACAAAAAAAAATTGCATATCTTGGATTGCATTTCGCCAGCTCATGAACCGTAAAGGTCGTGGGCTTGGAACTATGACTTGGGTTTCCATGTTTGGAGTTGCTATCGGCGTAGCTGCTCTCATCGTTGTGCGTTCTGTTATGTCTGGGATGGCAATCGATTTAAAACAACGCCTTTTTCTTGGGCTTCCTCATCTTGAGGTTCTGGCTCACAATGCAACTGTTGGCTTTAGTCTTGATGAATTCCCCGAGGACGACATCAAAAAGCACCTGCCTGGAGCCTCAGGCATAGAGCCTTTTATACAAGCAGATGTCGTTGTGAAAAATCGCAGGCTTATTTCATCTGTGGCTTTATTCGGGGTACAGCCAGACCTCGGGGGGCAGTTATGGGGTTTTGGCTCTTCCATGATTGAGGGCGAAATCAAAGATCTTGCCTTTGAAGACAAAGATGGTCGACCGGGTATCGTTCTTGGAGAAAAACTGGCCAGCAGGCTTTCTGTTCATGTTGATGATGTTGTCACAATTTTAAATCCTCAAACTTCAATTTCAAGCGTCTTAGGCGGAGGTTCAATCTCTAAAGATTTTCGTGTCATCGGATTCTTTCAGACGAATCTCCCTCGCTACGACAGTAAGTACGCTGTTGTTTCCCTTGATGCGGCCCGGCCTTATATGCACGACTATGACCCTTCATTGGATGAGGAGCATTACGTCACAGGTGTTGCTATGAATTTCCCAGACCCTGAAATGATTCGTTCTTTCAAAAAGTTTGAACATCCACAGTTCCAAGTCAATACGTGGATTGATGTCAATCAATCTCTTCTTTTCGCTCTTGATCTTGAAAGAATCTGTATGGGGGCTGTTCTTTCTTTAATCGTTCTGGTTGGCGCATTCTCTGTAAGTGGGACACTCATGATGACGGTTTATCACAGCCGCTCTCAAATCGCATTGTTAAGAGCCCTAGGGCTTTGTCGACAAGATATTATTTTCATTTATATGATTCACGGAGCAGTGATTGGTGGGAGCGGTGCTTTTATGGGGACCTTTCTCGGTTTTATGATTTGTCTCTTTATGTTAGCTCTCCATGGAGATACACTGCCATGGGTTGTGCCGCATGACGCTATTTTACCAGTCGAAATTTTACCTTTCGATTCTGTTGTTATTGGTGTCTTAGCAATGATCTTAACTTTATGTGCTGCCTGTTATCCAGCCCTTGTTGCTTCACGACAAGACCCTGGAAAAGGCCTGAGGATTTTTTAATGGCAGATTTATCATCCAGTATTGTCCTCCAAGACGTTCATAAAATTTATCATATCGAAGCTCAAAAAGTTGAGGCTTTACGCGGTGTCTCTTTAACGCTTAAAAAAGGCCAAATGGTTGCCGTTACAGGAAAATCAGGGGCAGGAAAAAGCACCTTTCTTCACGTCCTAGGTACCTTAGATCGCCCTACCCATGGAAAAATATTTCTCAATGGCACAGATGTGTCTTCCATGAACGACCATCTTGCTTCAACATTCCGAAACTCTACAATAGGGTTTGTTTTTCAAGGCCATAATCTTTTAAGTGAATTTTCCGCCCTTGAAAACATCATGCTTCCAGGCCTTATTGCTGGGCACCCCCAAGATCTTGTTGAACAACGCGCACACGATATGCTCAAAGCAGTACAGCTCACTCATAGGAGTCGGCACAGACCCGGCGAATTATCTGGGGGCGAACAGCAAAGAATCGCTATTGCTCGAGCACTTTCCATGGAGCCTCCCATCGTTCTTGCAGATGAACCAACAGGAAATCTTGACCAAAAAACAAGCCAAATTATTCAAGAGCTTCTGTTAAGCCTGTGCCACGACCGGCAGATGACAATGGTTCTTGTCACACACGACAGAGAACTTGCTGTAAAACTCCCGTACCAAATTGTTATGGAAGATGGACGCATTATTGAAAACGGAGCTCAAAATTGAAAGATAAAAACTGGTTCAAAGAACTTTTTCTATGTTGCCTCTTAGGTGCTATGCCTTCTTATGCAGAAAAAATTCAATCCATCATCATTCAAGGCAATGCGAAAGTTGAGCAAGACGCTATTCTTCTTCTAATGAAAACCAAGGTAGGACAATCGATACAGCCTTCAATAGTTCAGCAAGACATCCGAGAACTGTATACTCTTGGCTATTTTTCAAACATTCAAATCGATCAAAGGAAAACAACTCAAGGCCTAGAGCTTCGTGTCACTGTTCAAGAAAAACCTGCGATTAGTGCGATTGAATTTCAAGGCCTTGATCAACTCACAGAGGAAGATTTAGCTGACGTCGTTCAAACTAAAGTTTTCACCATTATTCATGAATCAACCATTACAAATGACTTACAGCTCATTGAAAAGCAATATGCCCAAAAAGGCTATTACCTTGCCTCTATCTATTACGAATTAGTTAATGACGGAAAAGATAAAGTCAAAGTCGTTTTTCATGTCCATGAAGGACAAATTGTCAAAATTGGCTCTGTAGATATTTTAGGGAATCACAGTTTTTCCACCACACGCCTCCTAGAGAATATGCTTGGGAAACCCTCTTCTCGCTCAAGTGCTTTTGGTTCAGCCTCACTTTATCAAGAAGCTATGATTCAACGTGACGCTATGTTTCTTGATTTTTACTATCGAGACAAAGGTTACGCTGAAGTTAAAGTTGAAGACCCTCAAATTACACTCGACCCCGATCAAGCTCATGTCCGTATTGTTTATCAACTCGAAGAGGGACTGCAGTACACGATCGATCAAATCGAATTTCAAGGAGATCTTTTATACCCTAAAGAAGAACTTCTTGAGTGGATGCAATTAAAATCCAATGACATTTTTTCTCACTCCAAGTTTATTCAAGACATTGAAATGCTCAAAGATAAATACGGTGATTTTGGTTTTGCATATGCAGACATCAATCCCATCCCACAGTTTGATAGAAAAAACTCAACTGTTAAGTTGAAATACAATATCTCTAAAGGTGAAAAAGTATATTTTGGTCGCATGAAAATCACAGGAAATACGAAAACTCGGGACAACGTCATTCGTCGTGAGCTTAAAATTCACGACAGCGAACTATACAGTGGAACGAAACTCACGGAATCACGCCAAAACATACAACGCCTAGGGTTTTTCGAACAAGTCAAAGTCTTAAGAGAAAGAGACCACAACGACACTCAAAAACTCAACCTTAACTTTAAAGTTGAAGAAAAAAGAACAGGCCAACTTAATTTATCCCTTGGGTATAATCCGGCCTCTGGCGGCAATCAAGCGAATTTATTTGGGACAGGAACCTACGAAGAAAAAAATCAATTTGGGCGAGGATGGGCCGCCTCTGTAAAAGCTGAAACAGATGGCAAAAAGAAGAAAAAAATAAGCCTCGGATTTGCAAACCCCCGTGTTTACGACTCACACTGGTCTACACGTTTTAACCTTGCACTTGATCAAAGTACAATACGACCTCAAGACAAAGAAATTCTCCAACACACCCGGAGCGGAAGCACCCAGGTTGGCCGAACCGTGTTAGATCTTGCTCACCTTTCTTTTGGTTATGAATACCGCATTAAAACTAACCCTGAAAAAGTCTTTATTCTTGACCAATTCAATGTCTTCGGAACTTGGTCAAGCCTATGGAGCGAACTTCATCATCAAAGTTTAGATAACAACCTTGACCCCAACTCAGGGCTCGACATTGCTTTACGCCACACTCTCACAGGTGGACCTATTGGAGGTGACTTCCAATATATGGAAACAAAGCTCGTCAGTAAATACTACATCCCTGTGCGCTTCACAGAGTCTTTTATTAACGTATTCCGCATTCATATGACGATAGGGCGCCTATGGTCATTTGAGGGAGAACCTTTACCTGCCGCTGCTCGTTATAAACTAGGCGGCCAAGATGACATGCGTGGATTTAATATTCAGAGCATTGGGCCTACTTACCAAATCCTTAGAGCACCAGGCGGTCCGAGTAGTTCTATTGTAGCTGGCGGAGACAAACACATTCTATTTCAATTTGAATACTTCATTCCACTCTTACCAGAGGCTGGGATTAAATCATTTTTCTTTGCTGACGTTGGACAGGTGTTTGCAAATCATCAACAATATAGCTTGAATTGGGAAAGCTATTACAAAGATATAGGTTTTGGGTTTCGTTGGATGACTCCAATTGGCCCCATGCGATTTGAATGGGCATATCCAATCCAAAACGATGGTCGTATTGGTGGAGCTGTTCCTATTATTAAAATTGGTATTTAAGGAGAAAACATGCGTCTTAACAGAAAAACTTGCAAAACCCTTTTGTCAGCTCTTGCTCTCAGCCTCTCTTTCCAGGCACAAGCAACAACCCCTAAAACTGGCTATGTCAGCATGGGCCGGCTGATTCAAACCTCTACAGAAGGCAAGCAAGCACTCGCAGATCTGCAACAAGTCATCTCTCAGAAACAAGCAGATCTAGCCGAACAAAGAAAAGGCATCGAAGGCATGTTTCGCGAATGGGAAGAAAAACAAGCTCTTTTAAGCGAAGAAGCAAAAAAATCTGAAGAACGCGCTTTCCAAGAAAAAGTACAAAGAAAAGCCATGGAAATGAAACAAGCAGAAATGATGATTTCTGAAGAAGTTCAACAACGTCAAAGAGAAATTGCAGAAAAAATGCGCCAAAAATTAGAAAGTATGCTTGCTCTCACAGAGCAAGGCCGCAATCTAGACTTTGTCATTGACCCAGATACAGGTGCCATTCTATATGCAAAAAACGCTTCTTCATTAACAGATGCAATGATCGATCAGTACAATAAAAACTTTAAGCTCGCTCAGACTAAAGGAAAATAATGACTGTCGTGACTTTGCCACTAAATCGGCTTGATATTCAAAAATGGATTCCTCATCGAGAACCCATGCTGATGCTTGATCGCATTACAGAATATCATTCAGGTCACAGCATTACCGCAGAAAAAATTTTCTACAACGAAGACCCTGTTGCAAAGGGCCACTTCCCCGATCATCCAGTTTTTCCAGGTGTTTTAATGATTGAGGGAATGGCTCAGGCTTCTGCTGTTTTTGGAGCTTTTGAAATGGATGGATTCAAAGAATGTTTACTTGCACAGGTGAAATCTGCTCGCTTTCGCAGACCTGTCACACCTGAAGAAACGATTGTTTATCAGGTTGAATTTAAAAAGCGTCGTCAAGATTTTAGTTGGTTTTTTGGTCGTGCAACAGTTGGCTCAACAACTGTTGCTGAGGTAGAATTTTCTGCACTGATTCGTTAAACGGAGAGACATCTATGACAATGACAGAAACACGAGTCCACCCCAGCGCAGTCGTTGATCCTAAAGCAGAGCTCGGAACAGGTGTCCAAATTGGCCCAGGGTGCGTCATCGGCCCTGACGTCACCATTGGTGACAACACACGCCTTGATTCTTATGTCATTGTTTCTGGCAATGTTCAAATTGGCCAATCCAATCATATTTATTCTTTTGCAACTCTCGGTTCAGACCCACAAGATTTAAAATACAAAGGAGAACCGACCTCTCTTATTTGCGGAGACCACAACCTCATCCGCGAATATGCCAATCTTTCTCTAGGCACGATACAAGGTGGCGGGGTTACAGAAGTGGGTAGTCATAATTTATTCATGGTTCATACTCACATTGCTCATGATTGTAAAATTGGCAGTCACTGTATTTTCGCAAATTCGGTCTCCCTGGGTGGGCACATAGAAGTATGCGACCATGTCGTTATGGGTGGACACGTTGGAGCTCATCAATTCGTACGCGTCGGCGAACACGCTATGGTTGGTGGTATGTCAGCACTCACTCAAGATGTCCCTCCTTTTTTCACAGTCCAAGGAAATCACGCTTCACCGTGCGGCCTTAATATCGTCGGTCTTCGAAGATCAGGTTTTGATTCTCGCAGAATTCAATGCATTAAAGACATGTACAAAACTCTCTACCGTTCCAACTTAACTATGGATGAGGCGTGTCAAAAAATATCGCAACAGTTTGAAGATGAAGACGATGCAAAAACACTTACAAGTTTTCTGAGTCAATCTACTCGCGGAATATGTCGACCTTCCATTCGTTCTCAGCCTCGCCGAGAAGGTGCGATGCATGCCTAGAACATCTCCTGAAATCTTCCTTTCCGCCGGGGAGGTTTCCGGGGATCGACTCGCCTCTGAACTCATCTTGCAGCTCAAAAAAAATGGTTTTCAACATTTTTATGGCGTCACTGGGGAGTTCATGAGAAGGCTCGGCGTCAAGACTCTCATCCCACAGGAAAAATTTCGAGTCATGGGCCTTTTTCAAGTTTTATTAAAGGCTTGTTCCATTTATCAAATAGAACAACAGCTCATACATCATATTCAAAAAAAACGCCCTGATCTTGTCATTCTTATTGACTTCCCAGGCCTTCATCTTCGCCTTGCAAAACAGTGCCGCGACCTTAATATTCCTGTCTTTCAGTATGTATCACCAAAAGTCTGGGCTTGGGGAAAAAAACGAATTCGCAACTTAGAGAACGACTACCTAAAGGTTCTCGGTGTTTTACCTTTTGAAATCGATTTCTTTCAAAACACGAGAGTTCCTTATATCTTCGTAGGAAGCCCTCACTTAAAAAGAATTGATGACAACGAAACTCAACACTCACCGAACACAATCACTTCACCTTGTCTAGCTATTCTGTTAGGAAGTCGTCGTGATGAAATCACACGCATGCTACCCATTGTTCACAACACTCTCAAATACTTACTTTCTCATATTCCAGATCTTAGGATCACAATCCCTATTGCCGCAAATGAGTTTGAAAATGATATAAAAAAGGGATTACAAGAGTATCCACAAATCACCTTTTTTAACGGTCAAAGCTTAGGTGTCATGAAAAATGCGCATGCTGCACTTGTTAACTCAGGTACCGCTACGCTTGAATGCGCATTAGTTGGAACTCCGATGGTTGTTTGCTACCGAATGGACCGTTTGACACACTGGGTGGCTTCAAAATTCATTCAAGTCAAATGGGCAAGCCTAGTGAATCTTATTCTACAAAAAACTGCAGTCCCTGAGTTTATTCAAAATTTTTCCAATAAAGAACTTGCCTATACTCTCCAACAACTTTTAAATCCTGAATCTTCTGAAGCACAAGCACAAATAAAATCATTCATAGAACTTCGCAAACGCCTCTCTCCTCCAACATCTGGAGATGCGGCTACTATCATCACTGATTTTCTACAAAGACATTAACCATGCAAGATCCAGTATTAAAACTTTTATTTAAATTACTCTCCCAACAAAAAAAGACTATTCTATTCTCATTTTTTTGTTTGCTCTGGATGGCTTTAGGCCATGGAGCGCTTCTCACTCTTATGGGACCTTTTGTTCAAAGCCTCACAGGGCAGAACTCTGAAGTTCCCGCGTGGACACAGTGGCTTTTTAAAAACCAAAAAACATCTTGGTCTCTTCAAATTCCTTTCGCACTCATTTTCGCCGGAATCATTAAGTCTACAGGAAGCTATGGTTATCAATGGCTCTCATCAAGCATTGCCATACAGACAACATCCCTTTATCGCACACAATTATTCAAAGGGCTTCTTTCCTGTGATTTTGAGGACATTCAAAAAAAATCGCCCGGGACATGGATGTCGATTCTTATGACAGATGCACAAGTTTTACAAAAACAGGTTGTTGAGTCTTTAAGCGCCAGTGTTCGAGATTCAATCTTAATTTTAGCTTCATGGACAACGCTTGCATATGTCCATCCAGCATCAGCTTTATCACTTCTTCTCATAGGCCCTATTTTGGCTTCTATCATGGGAGTTGTAGGAAATAAAATTAGTTATTTTGCCGATAATTACCAAAGATTGATGAGTGAACTTGCAGCTATTTTTTTTGATCAACGCCAGCGTTTCGACATGATTCGCTCTCAACACGCAGAACAAAATGAGCTCAAAAGGTTTCATAATAAAAACATGCAGCATTTTCATTATGTCAAAAAAAGTATTTTCATTCGTGCATCATTTGCACCAGTTTTAGAGTGGTTTGGATTTGGTATTTTTGCAGGATGGATTTGGTATATTCAATCATCAAAAAACCCTCCTCTTCAAGGACAGGATCTTGTTCTTTTTTTTGCAGCCCTTGGATCTATGCTAAGACCTCTAAAAGGCCTAGGAGAACAGGTAGGAAAAATCCAGGAAGTAAGAGGTGTCTTAAGCCATGGCCGCTCTCTCATTACGCAAAAAGAAACGTTAAAAACGAAACCAGTAAAAAGCACTGTTTTCCCTACTCACATTACTTCTATAACTTTAGAACGTCTGCAATTTTCTCTCAAACTTCAAGATTTAAAGCTCTCACCACGTACAGTCGCAGTTATCGGGCGAAGTGGATCTGGAAAATCAACATTTGCTCGCATATTAGCACACCTCATCAAACCCACATTATGGGATTCTCAGCTTTTATGGGAAGATTTTTGCACACAAGTCACAATGGTGAGTCAAAAGCCATTTTTATTTCAAGGTTCACTTTATGAAAACCTGATCTATGGCTTGAATTATACTCCTTCTCAAGAAGACATGGATCACGTTCTTTGGGTTGTTGATATGAAAGATCACATTGATTCCCTTGCCGATGGCCTTCAAACCTATATTACAGCACTGAGTACAAATTTCTCAGGAGGACAAAAACAAAGGCTCACACTCGCTCGCGGACTTCTCAGCCGGACGCCTATTCTTATTGTGGATGAAGTCACTTCATCGCTTGATCAAAAGTGTGAAAATCTTGTTATTTCTAGACTGATTCAAACTTGTCAAAATCGCAAACAACTCCTGATCGCTATTACACATCGCCTTTCTTGGCTGCACCAAGTAGACGATGTTTGGTGGATGGAAAATGGAACAATACGCCAAAAAGGGCCCCATTATGATCTTCAAGGGAATTCATCTTATTGTGAATTTATTCAAGATACAGATAGAAAAACACATTTGGCAATCACGTAAAGAACAAAATTTAGCTCTACAAATATTCACATACCCTCTAAGCTTGCTATATGAGAATATTTTAAATATCAGACGATTTGCTTATAAATATAAGCTTATCTCAACACACAAATTACCTGGAATAACGATATCTATTGGTAATTTAGTTGTTGGAGGTTCTGGGAAATCTCCAACAGCAATATGGCTTGCTCAAGAACTCCAAAAAAAAGGTTTGAACATTGTTGTTCTTAGCCGAGGCTATGGATCTAAAATACAAAAAAAAGAATACCTTTGGTTTTCTCAGGGTAAGATAAAAAGAGCTCGCAACCGTCTTAAACTCAATTGCGATGAACCGTTAATGATTTCAGAACAAGCGAAAACCAATGTTATTGTTGGTATCAACCGAAAAAAGGCAGCCGAGTGGTTTTGTTCTTTTCATAAAACACCAGACATTTGGATTTTAGACGATGGTTTTCAACATCTAAAGCTCGAACAAGACCTCCGATTTGTTCTTATTGATGGAGAACAAGAATTTGGAAATAAGCAGCTTTTACCTTCAGGTCCTTTGCGAGAACCTTTAACTGCACTTAAAAGAGCAACTCACCTTTTTATGAGCCGCGCAAATAACTTTGAGACTACTACTTGGAATGATCAAAACATTACACCCATCTGCTCTGATATTGAAATCAAACCTTATCAACTAACCCATCTTGATAAAAATTTCAAAAATCCTCTTATCGCCTCAGGCATTGCAAGACCAGAGCGTTTTTTAAATCAAGTTTTAGACAAAGAAAAGTTTCAGAAATACCGTTCTTATTTTGTGGCTGATCATAGCCGTTTTGACAAGCATTTTCTTATTGAAACATCCAGTCAACATTCTTGCGTAATCACTACCTGGAAAGATTTTTATCGTGATAAATCATGCTTTCAACAACTCAACGCACCTTTATACATCGCAGACCTCATATGGGAAGTCTCACCTCAAAAAAAAGATGGGATCATTTCAGAAATCATAAAACACACAACTCATCACTGAATTTTATTTCTTACGCCATTAATAGACTTAGGTATAAAATTCAGATGCAAATAATAATTGATCATGAGGCATGTTATCTGTAGTTGATATCCATTACAAACGTATGATATCGATAACTCTACTTACTCTTCAACTTTCGCCCACTGAAGATCTTCTATAACTTTACGCTCTCCTTTATCTAAAAAGATTGCTTCAACACTATCAAAGGTCTCACCGTTTTCTTGGTAGACACGCAAGCTCCAGAGTCCAGGTGGCAAGAAATGAAATCCAAATTTACCGTCTTCCTTTAATCTTGATCCCGCAAAGCCTTGATCACACAACCTTCGCTCAACCCCTAGAGGACGACCTCTTTTTCTCGAAGAAGGTTTTCTCGCTTTTCTTTTAAAATCTTTTACGCGAGGATTCAAATTTTCACTAAAATCCTTCTCTATATCTGCATTTATTAATGATAAATTTGTATCATCCCGATACGCACAGACGTATCCTTTTTCAAGACCTTCTTTAAAAACACCTTGAATAGATGAGGCGCGCTTCTTATGAATAGCTGAAATAATAGGATCAAAAACATAGCTGCCATCTTTTTCTTGAAGCGAACTAAATAGATCCATATGCAGAATAAAGGTGCCTCCTTCTGTCACCTCTAGAGCTTCTTCAATAAAAAGTGAGTCCGTGTCTTCTTCTGTAATTCTAGGGATAAATTCTTCCCCTGATTTCAGAAAACGCACTGGCTTTTCTCTGGAGAAATTAATAACATATCCTGTATAATTTCCTTTTGGTATAAGAGAGTTTTCTACAATTTCCTCTGTCAAACCGTCGCTCAATGACAATATATCTATAGGTTGTAAACCTTTTTCATTTAGCGCCAGATAAATCTCACGTCCATCTTCATGGACCATAGTCATCGATGTCATCGTAATAAAAATATTTTCAATGTCATCCAAAGGTCCATCAGCAATCTCAATAGAAACCGCTAAAGATTCTTCATCTCCACCCCCTACATGAGGATTGCCAATTTCAACACCACCACAACGGAGAAGAAAGAATGTATAGATTAAGATCCAGGACGTTTTCATTCGTCACCTCCAGAGACAATATCAGTATGAGTTAATGGGAAAAGCTGAATATTCACTTGCACAATATCGTCTGAATGATCACAGCGATCTGCGTACTCCATGACTTTCTGACGAAACTCAGCTGTTAAGTCTTTCAAATCTTTCATTGATCCTTTAGGAACACTCACTGTCACCGAAGTAATATCTCTTAAACTTGGCTTTTCTTGAGATAAAGACTGACTTGCTAGGTGAATCATCGTTTGGTGATAACTCTGAACAGCCATCCCCCTGATTTCTCGCCCTGTTGAAAAACGATCTCGTGTAGGATACAAGCGTAATTTTTCTTCATCATAAGATATCCATTGCAAACTCTCTAACAACTCAAGAGAAGCCTGAACCTTTGAAACAGGCACCCTAGGTTTTAAGACCGAAGCAATCCACTCTGGCTCATCTTTTACTCCATCAAGCCTCAGGAGCTCTAATATCGTCAAATGGTACCACTCTGAAAAGATGTTTAAATTTTTCTTATCCCAGTGAGCACTTAAGCACCTCGATTTTAAATCTAGAAGACGACTCAAAGCTTCTTCTCTCTCTGCCGAGCTTTTAGCGTGCTGATAAACAACCAACTGCAGAAAATACTTTCGATTGTTACCCTTCATATTTAAAGAGTCCGCTAACTTTTTAGCGTTTTTAAAACTCAAAGGGCGCGCAGAAATGACCACTTGATAAACAGTGTTGTTACGACCTAAGCCGCACAACTCAGTAAAATCAAGCCACGACATTTTTTTAACACTTTTCTTTAAAACACGATGGAAATCTTGGATAAAGATACGATAGTCCATATAGCTAGCGGCATAAACGGTATGATGTGTTTCTTCTATATCCGACTTAGTTACCATACAGCCTCCCTTCACATTCTATTATCGGCATAATTATGGATAAGATTTAGTTTTTAAAAATCTATATATACAAGCACTTATCTCTTTATCTTAATTTTTTTAACAAAAAAGATGGATTTAAAAATCAAAAGAAAGACACGAAACATTATAACCAATTGATTTTAAATAAAAAATTATAACATAGGATTATAGCTCGTTTTAAAATCGTTACAAAAAAATCGCTAATATTATATCAGCATAACATTCAAATATCTGTTTTTATAAAAGATTAAAACTTTTTACTAATGCAAATAATATGAAGTTCCGATAAGAGCATCAGTTGTCAATGACGGCAACAAAAAACATTTTTTCAGAAAAAGGAATAACTATGAAGATAATGAACAAACTCCCTTACTTTTCTATTCTTGTTCTCTCTATTGCTTGCGGACAAAACATCGATCAAACGAATGAAACAGACGAATCTCAATGGAGCGATATGTACGCCGAGTTAGAGCTAAGTAGTGAAGCAGAAGACAATGTTCTTCCAGCAGAGGTCGATATTGCTGTCAATGGCGTTAAAGACGAAGCTTCCGAACGAGTTCGTTTTGAAAGCGAAAATCTTGATATTCTCAAACTTATCCGTCAAGACTTAAGAGAACAAAGGTTTGATATATGTGGGATTGATGGATCTATATCATCTGCTATGCGAGAAGAGTTAAACACACTAAGAGATGATGAAAGCCTTACCAAGGAAGAAAGAAAAACAGCTGCTCGAAGCATTCTTGACGTAAATAAAGACGACCTTCAAGCACAAAGAGAAGCTTTCAAAGTATGCCGCGAAGAACAACCTGAGGCGTTAGATACTCTCCGATCGATCAAAGAAAGCTTCTCTGAAGTCTGTTTTGCAGGAAAAAACTTTGGGAAGAAAGAAAAAGTTAGAAAAAAAGGTAAAAAAGGCATGCACGGTGTCAAATCAAAATTAATGAAAAAAGGTAAAAAATCTAAAATAGACAGATCTCACGACCATCAAAATACAAAAGCCGCGTTGCATACAGCAATTGATAGTTCTGAGTGTACACAAGCTATCGCAGATCATCAGGCAGATACTACTATCCAATAATTCCAGGACCAGTCTTATCACTAGATGTTTTCAGGTAGTTCTTTGAAAAAAGAACTACTTTTATTTCATTAGACATTAATCAAAAACTGCCTCCATCTTAATCTTTATTTACTCGTTTTTTTTAATTTACATATGTAAAACCTGGCATCATTTCTTCCCAAAATTATCCAATAAAAAACACAATATGAAATTGTAATATGTTCATAAATCATAAAGTGACCGAAAAAATCGAACTAAAAATGTAACCTCTTATCTCTCACAGCATAATTTATAGATAAAAAATATTTAATAACTTTCATTGCGAGAGCTGCACTGCGTAAAAAGAATTAAAGAGAGAAGAGTATTATCTGACTTATACAACTGCAAAGTCTACAAAATTTAATAAAAAAAGTTAATCCTTGCTCTTATGTACATAGAGCATCTTTGAGCCTCCTCAACTTTTCGGACACTTTTTCAACGTAGTTTCCGATACGGAAAAATAGTCCCAAGAAGAGGGTCACTTATGGCATCAATCCCGTTGGTCTATTTCATTAAGTTGAACTCCACATTCATCTATATACAAGATATTTTCGTCTTTCTTCTATCAATCTTCTCTTAAGATTATTTGCGTTTACTTTCGCAACAGTCTTTGCACCAGAAAGTTTTTTTTATTCGTAAAACCATTGCATTTTAAGTATTTGCGAATAGTTGATAACAAAAGACCCTCAATCTTCAGCTAATTATGTAGAACTTCTATATGGTTTTTCTTCTACAAATTTTTGAATCTCTTCCAGATCTTAAATTTTTCAGGCTTCATTGTGTCTGTTTCTTTCTTCTTCTTTTGCTTATTAAAGCTTTTTTTCCAGGATATTTTGAGTGTCTGACTCATGAAAGTAGCTGTGTATCTAAATTTTAAAGAATGAATAACCTCCTCTTTCAAATCAATAAAGTAGATCTTCGTCATATATACTCCCCAATGATATTTAGATTAAAATGCTGAATTTAATTTGAAACATCACTATTTAGAATAGTTGAGTAAATAGGTCAAAGGAAAGTGATGCTATATCTATATAAAAAACTGAGACAACCTGTTAAAACAACAAAATTTGTCATCGGAAAAATAAAGAAACAAGCCAATAAAAAATAGATTTGCAGAGTGTTAAAAGGTTTCTGGCTCTGCAGTGTATTGTTGATCATTAGAAGGACACAAGAGACGTTATCTGAAAGCCGAAGATAAAACCCTTCTCCAAGGCGTAAATAGATAACTAAACTCAGAGCTAGATCATAAGACATAAATAACAAGCTAACCTCAAGCCTTTAAAGGCACAGTATTTTTCACACTAAATTTCCACACGAAATTCCCTTGGATTAAACCACTGATATTATTGACATCTCAACAGAACATCAACAAAACCTCATGCCTTCCATAAAATCATCCGATAGGCGTCGTGTCTCAATGACAATCACTACACTATGGACAGATCATGCTTTTTCAACACTTTAAAATTTTAGCCCTTCTTTTTGCTTCATTGTTTATCATTCAATGCCGCAAAAAATCCCAGAGTGAAAGTGCAATTGTATATAACATGAATGCTGACGCTATAAGCCAGGGTCGGATTTTTTATGTTGATCACCCCGGTGCTTTGCTCACAACAGAAGAAGGAATCACACAGTTTTCTCAAGGAACAACTGATGATTCTTGGCTTAAAGATGACCTTGTATGGATTGTTTTAAATAAAGAAAAATATCCAGACCTCGCAGCAGAAAGCAATCTCGACGGAGACATCAGTGTCGCCGTACGCTATAGTGACCTAAAATTCATTGACACTCCTTTAGCTCTTGCTGCTCCGCGATCCGATGGACTTCCTCGATCTGGAAGCGAAGGAGTCATTCGACAAGATTCAACACCAGATCTAAGAAGAACTCAGAGTGATCCCTCCATCCGACAAGATAATATTTCTTACGAAACCACTCGCAACGACTCTCTGGGAAGTTCAAATAAAGATCTTCTTTCTCAAGACAACTCTATCCGTAATATTTCTTCTGCTGAATCCTCTCGATCCGTTCTTCAACCCAGTATTCAAGTCAGTTTTCTTGATAAAGCCTCTGGATTTTTTAAATCTATTCGCAGCTCTATCCGTGCTTTCTTTTCTAACATTGGAGCTACTTTTCAAAATTTTCTTACTCGATTTTCATCTAGAAATAACGCGTCAGCAAATATTAACGACATAAGTGATGCCACAGCAAACGTTGCTCGGCTACAAACGACCAACCAAGGAACTTTAGTTCTTTCAAGACCCTTAAGAGACGACACAAGAACCTCAAATAATGCCATTACCATTAGGGGACAAGGAAACTCAGAAGGGTCAACCCCTCTTAACTCATTCTTTTTAAATCCACTTCAACGCCAAGCTATTGCCGCAGCAAGAGTTGCATATAATTCTGACCTCACAGTCAAACGAGCAGATGTTGAAGCTTTTTGGAATATTGTGGCTCTCCCAAAAGGATCATCCTTACGGCTTGAAGATGCTTTACCGGGATTGTTTAATCGTACCGATGAAGTAAAAGCTCGAATCGCCCTACCTATCATTATTGAAGCAGCCACACGCATACAACAAGGATTGCCTCCTACCGCAGATACAACGACAACATCACGACAACTTACTGAACAAAAACCAACAAAAAGTCTCACCTACGCTCCACTTGCTTCACGACTTCAAGAGGTCATAAGTGCAGCACCACGTGCGATTACAGTCGAAGGTTTGAATGTTCGTTCGGGTGATGCAGAAAGCACAGCTCGATTAGTTGAAGTCATTAGACCCCAAGGAGAAAATTCCACTCCTGCGACAGATTTAGCTCGAACATTTGAAAACACTTCCTCCCGGGAGAACCAAAGTGAATCTTTAAGCCCTCGAGACTCAGAAGCCCTTGAAATCAGGGTTTTTGAAGATATTAAGCAAGGTAGAAAATGGCCTATTAAAGCACTCGCAAGCGTTGCAGCATTAAGTGCAGCAACACTTGCTATCGTTTATGCAAGCCTACCTAGCGATGAAGATGACCAGACAACAGATATTTCATTTATTGAAGACCCCATTAATAACATCACCGAAGAAGAACCTCCCACTGGAGATAAGGCAGACAGTGATGACAACAATGATAAAAATAAAGACGATGAATCAACAGGTGAAACTGGGAGCTCAGTCATTGTTGAAGATGAAGTCAAAGGCAACGAAGAGGAAGCAACACCTGAAGAAGAAGATGATGATGAAGTGGCTGAAATCGATAGTGAAGAAAGCATCAACGACATCTCACTTCCATCTCGTGACACAGAAGAAAATGTTGCGGCGTCAAAAGCAAATGATAAAGTCATTCAGGTCGGTGAGGGAGTCAACTCAGTAACGACTGAAGATGCAGTCGGCCGCACTATACTTATTGATGCAAACGGTATTCTAGGGTTTATTGCAATCCGCCCAGCTGGTGCCGAACAAGGAGCTGTGGACCTAAGCCGCGCCGTCCAACTCAAAGGCCGTATTCAAGCCCGAGATACAGGTTATAGCTTAGGGTGCTCAGTCGGCTGCTTGCGCCTTGTACCTCAAGAGTGATCTCTTACGATCCAGCGAGAAATTTTTTGCACTAGCGGTTGATAAAACTTTTCATCCTCAGCTAACAGCTCATGATAAGCACCTTCAATTTCACAATGCTCTAGATGAATATGTTTAGATTTAGCTTTTTCTGCCCAACGGCGGCCCATTTGTGGATCCACAATTTTTTCACTTCCTGCTTGAGCCATAAAAACATCGACTGTTTTTAAAGCATCATACATTTTTTCTTGATGAACCTCTTTCAAAGCTTTCACAGCTGAAACAACCCAACCAAAAGTTGGCTCTCCAATACGCCCCTCAAAATCCATCATCCTTTGGTAGCGCTTTAAACTGTGCGTCAAAGTATTTCTATCAAAATCAGGCATCTTCGTAGATGTACTTAAACTCCATTTCCCTAAACCAAGACGCATAAAAAAAGTACATAAAAAGGCAGCAACAATCGGCGGCCAAGGCTTCAAAGGAAGACCCAAGAAAGGCGCTGATAAAAAGAGCTTTTGCGGCTTCAATCTTCCGTGCAAAATGCTATGGAGAGCAATCAGCCCTCCCATAGAATGGGCGACAATAACATAAGGCCTATCCCCTAAAAAATTTTGAATCAAAGCCTCAGCATCTTTTCCATAATCATGGAAATCAGAAACCCAGGCACGATCGCCTCCTGACAAACCTTGCCCTCTATGGTCCCAGCTCAAAAAACCTGCATCTTCAGGCAATGACAAGTCTTGAAATAGATCGAGATATTTTTCATAAAACTCTCCTCTACCATTCAACACAACCACACACAAAGAAGCTTCTTCTTGTGGGGCTGCATAACAATATCGTATTGAAGTTTGATCAACTGGAGATGAAAAAAAACCATAATCCAGCCGCTTCTTAAAGAGGTCATCTCTTTTTTGAGAAAGATCTTGGGCCATATGTTTAGACTCTGTACCGTAAGCCAAACCAGGCATACTGAACTCCTTTTGCAATCCACATTTCCATATTTTCACCCATATAAAAATGCCCCCCTATCATTGCCTCTTGTCGCCATTCAAAATGAGATGGCGTCACAATTCCTTTAACTCGCCCAAGAACCCAAGGCCAAAAAGGTGTCATATTAGGAAATTGAACCCGAACCCCAGACATGACAGTCCCTCGCTGAGACCCTTCAAAGCCAAGACCCACTTCCACAGAAATCACCTCTCGCACCCATGCACGCTTCACTAGGGATACTTCAACCATGGGTCCAACCTCAAGAGCCACAACCATATCATGGTTTTTTGGCATTTCCGCCCAAATCGGTCTCAGAGTTTTTGCAGCAAACAGAGAATGCGTTGAGACCAACGTAAAAAAACAAACAATACGTAACAACATCAAAAATCATCTCCTAACATCACCAACACCGCAAAGTCAGAAACTTGCTTCAATGCCATTTTTTTTGCCCGGGGAGCCAAAAGGAGCTTACGGTGACGAGGAGAGCTCCACATTTGCTGCATCAATGCATTTAAATCGCCCCCAGACACTCTATTTTCACCTAGAATCCTATAGCGCGACACCTTTTTAAGCTCAGCATCTAAAGCTAAAAGAGCTTGATGATCATGATACAACCTCCCAGGGTGAAACAACGAATCCATCCATTCCGCAGTCTCTAGAGAGACAGGAGAAACACCTTGTTGACGACGCAAACTATTCACCCAGCGCAACCACACGCTTCGGCTAGAGCCTTGCTTATCAAAGTTTGAAAAATCAATATTCTGTTTGTTTTTCTCAATAAGATACCAAAGAACTGGGCCTTGATTTTCAAATGTCTTCTTCCAGCAATACACCCCAGTAACACCTTCCTCAAAAGGGGGGCCATGCCGCACAGCCTTTCTCACTTCGCCGTTCATAAGGGCAACATCCCAAGACAATCGAGAGCACCAACGTACAAGATCAACTTTCTTTAAAGAAGCAGGTGCTGGGGTTGTTACAACCCAAACAGATTGGTTTGGACAAACTCCCCACGCTACACCTTCGTGATTTCGTTTTTTCGCATATGAAAAAGCTAGATCTTTACCATTCACAACAGGTCGATGAAGACTTGCCATAACTCCAGCATCAAATATTTGTTGCTCTTGTAGCCAAGCACCAAGAAACTGTGGCTGCTGACATATTCCTTGTTCAAGTACAACCTTTAAATCATGGCGTATATTAATTCCAAACGCTGAAAATCCATACAAGAACAAGAAAAAAATCGCGTTAAGATCCCATAGTTTTATCGAGATATTTAAAGATTGTTTGCAACTGAAGGTTTGTTGTACCTTCATAAAGCTTTCCAATTTTGACATCTCGATAAAATTTTTCAGCTGGAAATTCTTTAATAAATCCGTAACCACCATAGATCTCCAACGAAAGAGAGGCGACTTGCTCGGCGATTTCTGAGGCTTTGTGCTTTGCAATTGCTGCCTCTAGCTGAAAAGGTTTTCCCGCATCCTTCAAACGCGCAGCGTGATAAACAAGAAGCTGTGCTGACAGTACATCACTCGCCATTGAGGCTAGCTGAAATTGTAACCCCTGAAAATGCGTCAAAGCTTTTCCAAATTGAGAACGTTGCTTTGCGTAAGCCCAAGCTCCATTTAAAGCTCCATGTGCAAGCCCTAACATTTGGGAGGCAATTCCGATTCGACCTTCATTCAAAGTCTCTATCGCAATTTTATAACCTTGGCCAATCGGTCCCATCACTCGGTTTGCAGGAACTCTTACTTGATCAAATAAAACTTCACAAGTTGACGAAGCGCGAATACCTAGTTTCTCTTCTTTTTTTCCAAGAGACAAACCTTCTTGACCTTTATCCACAATAAATGCTGTAATTCCTTTATAGCCTGCATCAGGATTTACGTTAGCAAATACCAAAAAAATCTCTGCTTCTTTTGCATTCGTTATAAAAACTTTTTTTCCACTCACAATATAATCATCACCATCTTTAATCGCTCTGCTTGCCATGGCAAATGCATCAGATCCTGAGTCAGCTTCAGTGAGACAAAAGCATCCCACTTTTGAGCTACATAATTGAGGGAGGTATGTTTTTTTCTGCTCTTCTGTTCCCCAATTTTTAAAAATATTATTTACTAAAGTGTTTTGAACATCTGCTACAACAGAGATTGCAGGGTCTACTTTTGCAATTTCAATAATTGCCAAACAAGCCATGAAAAAGCTACCACCTGCTCCTCCAAACTCTTCAGGAACATCAATTCCCATCAACCCCATATCAAAGAGACTTTTTAATACATCTGAGTGCATCTCTTCTTTATGGTCCATCTCCATGACGTGAGGTGTGATCGTTTCTCTAGCAAATCTTTCGATTTCACTTCGGAATAACTCTTCATCTTCATTGCATGTTGTACTTGTCATATACATCTCCGGGTCTATCGTTTGAAAATTCTATCACCCAAGAGCTTTAGACTCAAAAACATCGAACTGTTTCGCTACACCCAGGCTATCAAACATCAAAACTTCATTTTGCGTCTCTGAAACCCTATTCTTCATTGGCCCGACTGTACAGCTCATTTTTGACATTTGAGTTGCCCACTGTCTTTGTTCAAATCCTAAGTCAGGAACAGATCTCATAAGAATGTATTGAAAAGCAACAACCATTGGATTATGCAGCGCACTAGAAACATCTTGGCCGAGAGCCCCTTGCAGAGAGCCTGCAGCTTCACGCATAGTGGTTGCTACAACCAATACGCCATAACGCTCTTTTAAATCTTCTGACAACGCCATTAATTGACGCTTTCTTTCTTCTAAATAAGAGCGAGTCTTATGCTGACGACTACGATAACTTTCAAGCTTAGTCACAACTTCAGGGCTTGAAGCTTCTTCCTGAGGAGAGCTTCCTATCATTTGTTGGATCAGCTTAAACCACATGGAGAGCGTATACGTTTTTTGATGCATTTCAAAAAAATAAAGCACCTTGCGAACAAACTCACCGGACCATTGAATTAAAGACAAATCATTCCGAGTGAGAAAAGAACGTCTCTTGCTAAATGCTTCTACAGCCTCTAGGTGTCCATCCATAGCTCTATGAACAAGCTGCGTTTGAGATTGAGCTTCACGAATTAAAGATGCTGTCTTTACACTCCGATGAGGATCAAAAGAGCTTAATTGACGCAGCTCTTTTTCAACTTCTTTAGCCTGTTTTTCCCATTCTCTAAACTTCAAGCACCCTCCCTATCTCCAAGTTGAATATTTCTAGAAACAACAGGGAAATAAGTTTTTAAACGCTCTTCTTGAATCATCAACCAGCGCTTCATCCAAGAAGTGTGATCAATTTCTGCTTGAAGCTCATACTCCATACGTTCAATATGATCATTTTGTTCACATAAATTTTGGTAAATTCGCGACAAAATTTCCACAGGAGGACGATCCGACTCTCCTTTTTGAAGAACCTGAACAGCAATCTCTAACTGCTTATAATCATGTTCCGTTTCAATAGTTTTACTTTCTATATTCGCCAGCATTTTCCTGAGTTTAGACAAGCGGAATAACACCACCCAGTCAAAGCCTTCGCCTGCTAATGCTTTTCGTACCCACACTGCTACTTGACCTGTTTTCTCAGCTAAAGACCTTGTGTGTACAGTTTGATTTTGGCTCCACTTCACACAAAAATTTTGTGCAGCAATGTCACACAAGTCAAGGTCAGGCACTTTTATACCTTCAGGCATTTGAGGTTTTGTAATCGATCGCATCGATTGCAACGTCGAAAGGAGAGCTTTCAAATGCCTTAAATTCTGAATCGATGACTTCACATGACGACGACCTAAAGACCCTTCTCGAGCCATTTCTTGCAATTCCACTTCAAGAGAAAGAATACGGTGCCTATACTGACGTATCACGTCAGCAGGAACAGATGTCCGGCGCTGAATCTTTAAACTCAAGGGTGTTCTCTCCCTTTTAACAAACCAGGACAACGGAAGGCATATACCGCTGCCTTGAATCAGGGTATGATTCTCAATACATTGTCACACGGAGATTGATGACTGTCGAACGCACAAAAGGACCTACTCTATGAATTCTTCTCAAGAAAAATCTCTAATTCAAGCAGCATACGGGCACACAACTTCTCGTACCCCCATATGGTTTCTCAGGCAGGCTGGGCGATATTTGCCTGAATATCAAGAAATACGCGCACAAATGTCTTTTTTAGAACTTTGCCGTGATCCACAAAAAGCCGCTGAAGTCACCTTACAACCTTTACTGCGATTTGATTTAGATGCTGCTATCATTTTCTCTGACATTTTGATCCCCCCAACCGTCATGGGCCAAGATCTCACTTTTGACAAAGGGCATGGTCCTCGACTGGCTCCCCCTATCCGCAGCGCAGAAGATGTTAAAAATTTAAAAATCGGTGATATTCCTGAAGAATTATCCTATGTCGGACAAGCTATTAAGGAAACAAAAAAAGGTTTAAAACCTCACCAAACCATGATTGGCTTTGCTGGAGCTCCTTTCACCGTTGCAAGCTATATGATTGAGGGCGCTGGTAGCAAAAACTATACGCATGTCAAAGAAATGATGTTTGGCCAACCTAAAGCATTTAGCCAACTACTCGATCAACTTGTTGCTACAACTATTGAATACCTTGAAATGCAAATCTCTTTCGGAGCTGAGACAGTCATGCTTTTCGATAGCTGGGCAGGCAATCTCAGCGATGCTGATTACCGACAATGGATTGTGCCCACAATTTCAAAACTAGCAAAACAAATCACCAGCGTTCCTGTTATTTACTACCCAGGACAGCACCATATTGATGCACTTGAAGGACTCGAAGGTGTTGACGTTGTTGCGATCGATTGGCGTTACAACCTTCCAAACGCTGTCGAAACATTAAAAAATCAAAAGCTTGATGTCAGCATCCAAGGAAATCTTGATCCACAAGTCCTTATGGCTTCTGAGAGCGTCATCCAAGAAAAGGTTCGAGCTATTCTCCAACAAGGAGAAAATGCCCGGGGGCACATCTTTAATGTCGGACATGGTTTACTCCCACACATTCCACCTCAAGGTCTTAAAACAGCGATTGCTGAGATTCGAAAATGGGATCAAGAAAAATACAAGCAGCTGAAATAAAAGATTTTTTATTAGATTTCAAAAGCTTTTCTCAAGCTCTTCCTCCGAGATCCGAAATAGGTCTCGGAGGTTAGAGGTTATGGTCTATAAAAAGTTAGCACTCCTGTGCGCACCGGTCATTTATATCACTTTAAGCTGTAGTTCAAGCGAGAGCGAGCCTCCAGTGGTTCCACTTGATCCTCTCACAGCATCTATGTCTCTTCCTATGGACATGCAAACACCCCTTCCTCAACTAACATCTCAGTGGCTTTACAAGAGCATGACGAGAAAAGGCCTCACTTCTTTTGGGGGAAACCCATCCCCGGAAATACAAGTCGAGTGCCACTTACAAGATTCGGATACTCCTTGCTACTTCAGTTCTCAATTTAACGAACTGCAAAAATTTCCAGAAAGTATTACAGAGCATCTATACAATTCAATGAGAGAGATGCGAGCCGACCTAGGTTCACACGGGATCATCACAGCCTCTATTCAATGCTCTGCTCTTGAGCCCCATGACCCACCCTATGAGCTTGAGAAAGTCACCTGTTCAGTCTTAAAAACAAGGCACCCTCGAGAGCATTTTTTAAACTCTGAGGTATCTGTCCATCTCACTGATAGCTTAATCGGAAATCACCCTTACCCAGATCAAGGTGTCTTAACAGGTTCTTTACGCTGCTGGTGGAATGAGTTAGATCGACCTCGTTGTCTTACTCGTAAAGCGCCTAGCAATAAAGTCTCTGCTATTCCTCACATGTTGAGCAATGAGCTAGGAGAAGAGCTCTTATTTCTAGAAAAAAGGACATATGGTATGCAAAATCACGTAAAAGATAATGACAAACAACTCGTTGCAGATCTTTATTGCGAAATTGATAATAGGCCTGCTAAAAAGAATCAACCTAGAAAAAGTTTATGCCGTATTCAGATGACTAATTTTAAAGGATAAAAACAGCGGTAACCGTTCACATCTTTCCATAAAAACCACAGGACCGTTCTCACAAATAACCGCACGCCTTTGCATCAAACTCTAAATTTTCGCGATGTGAAGGATGTGCAATTCGAATCATTGCTCTTGCACGGTCTCTAATACTCAATCCACGGAGTGCAGCAACCCCATACTCTGTGATGATGGTATCTACATCATTACGGCTCACGCTTACTTTAGCACCTGCTTGTAAAGTTACAGTTATCTTCGATCTACCTTTTCGTGTTTGCGAACGCATAGCAATGATAGCTCGGCCATCCGAAGACAATTGAGCTCCAATGTGTGTGTCAGCAGCACCGCCAACTCCGCTTAACTCAAGGTGACCAATCGATTCTGAACACACCTGTCCTGTGACATCAACTTCTATAGCCGAGTTCACTGAGCACATACGATGATTACGGCCGATACGATATGGATCATTCACCACTGAAGCTGGATGAAGTTCGACGCCAGGATTACGATCTACAAAGCGATAAAGCTCCGCACTCCCGTATGCAAACGATCCAACAATACGCTCAGGCCATAAACTTTTCTGAGAGCCATCGATAGCCCCACTTAGCATAAGCTGCATCATTGTGTCATTAATCATTTCTGTATGAACACCAAGGTTCTGATGGTTTTTCAAAGACTTCGTTAAAGCATTAGGAATAGCTCCTATGCCAAGCTGAAGAGTAGCTCCATGCGGAATCAAATCAGCAATACGTTCTGCAATATCATGATCAACTTGTTGTGGTTCTTCTAGCTCTAAAGTTGGAATTTCGTGTTGTGATTCAATCAAACCATCAACATAATCTAAACTTACTGCTGTGGAACCATAGGTAAACGGCACAGATTCATTCATTTCGAGAAAGACTTTTTTTGCCTTCTTCAAAAGCTCATACTCGTAACAAACACTCGTCCCTAAACTTACATATCCTTTTTTATCCGGATAAGAACACGTCCCCCAAAAGATATCAGGAGGATTCGAAGCGGTAAGGTTTCTCACCCACTGAGAAAGATTCTGAGGTACATATTGAATATGAGATTTCTTCTGATGAAACCTTACAGAAGGCGTTAAAAACATAGGCAACACCTCAACCTGACTTAAATCCCAGGATGAAGAAAAAATAGGGTATGCTTGCGAAGGGTTTGCACAGTAAATTTTAATATTTTTTAAGTGTTCGCATCGACGATGAATTGCATGGTAAAAACTTTGAGGTTCAGCTGCTGCCATAGCTGTTATAATAATATCACCACTTCTTATACTATGTAGAGCTTCTTCAACATCCATCATCTTCGCTGCATGCACTCTTGACTCCTAAAACTCATGACTTGGAAACGAAGCTCTTATCGCACTTTGAATTTCATTCCAAATTTTTAAATACTCGCTGTTATGTTCCTCTACAGGATACAAAAAAATATCAGGAATATCCAAAGAATGCTCACAAGAAGCGCATAATCTTTTATCAGAACCCCGATAAAAACAAATGCTTTCTCCGACATCTTTTCCCCGCGAAAAAGAAACCAAATATTTATCTATATTTTTTTTATATAAATTTTCTCTCAAAGTTGACATAATTTTTTTTTCAATAACCGGATATATTTGCACAGACTGTATCCGGGATGTCTTCAAAAGTTTTATTTGATCATAATACTGATGTTCATTTAAAGGATGATAAGATCTTTGTGCATTTAATCTTCTTATTCCAAAACCAAACGTATACCACTCTAAAGTTTGAACAATATCTCCATGCTCTCTTCGTTCTATATTTGTCGTTTTTTCAAGTGACTTTAATGATCCATACAACCAACAGCGCAAAGACAGCATCCAAAACCGTTGAAAGAATAATTGACGAGCTCTATTTCCTCTTAAAGTGGATCTTTTCTCCCTTCTATCCTTTGCTATAGCGTCAATGAACATCATTTTCACACACAAAAGAACATTCTTCTTATCCAATGATGCTAACCATTTATGAGCATCAGGTTGACTTAATGCTTTTTGTATAGATTGCTGCATACCATTTATAGAATAAATATTATGATCAAGTATAAAGAAACAACCAAATTCTTCTTCTAAAAATTTCATAAGATATGTCAATCCATAATAGTCACTTCTTTTATATAAAATTTTAGCTTGTTCAAAAGATAGATCATCAACACGATCGATTCTTCCTTCGTTCTCGATGAAATTATAAATCCATTTAAAAATTTTTTTATCAATTATTTTTTTTGAAACAATAACTCTTTTTTCATCATCATGCGGTATTTCAAACCGAGTATTAAGCAACATCACTTGTAAAGCAGAAAAACACACACAAGGATGCAACAACATATCAACGTCAAGTTCGTACACATCGTCACAAACTTTAAACACAATAGTTTCATCACTCTGAAACGATTCAATATGATTGACTAATACTTCAAATGATTCTTCTAACTCAAGAAGTTCTTTCTTTTTTTCAGAGCAAGCCCGCTGAAGATCCTGCAAACGCAATTCCCCGAGTTTTAATGAATCTTCAATTTTTCTTACCATAGAAAAGCATTTCGATGAGCATTCTGCTTCTTTCTCAACACTTAAGCTTTGAATTTTTTTCTGTGCTTTTAAGCTATATTCATCGATTGACTTTTTAAGTTCCAGTTCTCTTTCTGCATATTGCTGTGCAAATTGTCCTGATTTTCCAAAAAGAAAAACTCCATATAACGGAGACGCACAAAAAAAAGTTATAAATACCCACTTGAGCATCAAATTTCTCCAGAATTCATCACAGTATCATTCAGTATAGATACCATTCAAAAAAGGCTATGACACTCAAAAAAAAGAAAGACTTAAGACCCATCATACATGAATGAAAAAAATCAATTCGGCAGAGAATTTTTCAAAAACTTAAAAAATATTTATTTCGCAATATCAAAAAATGCAGATGATTTTTAAAAAACACCTGATATTCAAATCGTTTTACAATAATTTTGAATAGAAACAGTGAAAAATATCCCAATACCTTCTATAACTATGAATGATTAAAATATTTATGATTTGGGTAATGTTATGAAATCAAAGATCCGACGTGTCCTCACTGTCGTCATGGATGGTGTTGGGCTCTCCCCGCATCGATTTGGAAATGCTGTCGCTTGTGCATATACACCAACGATGGATGCTCTTATTCAATCACATTTGACGACTCAGTTATTCGCCCATGGCTCTTGGGTTGGATTACCAAGCAATCAAGATATTGGAAATAGTGAAGTCGGACACAACGCACTAGGAAGCGGTCAAACAATTGAACAAGGCGCCTCACTTATTAACACAGCTTTTAAAGATGGATCTTTATTTGCAGGAAAAACTTGGAAAAAAGCTGTTTCTTACGCCAAAGAACACAAAGGGTCTCTTCATTTTCTGGGGCTATTATCTGACGGAAATGTTCATAGTCACGAGCAACACCTCGCTCATTTGATTGAAGAAGCCTTTAAAGAAAAACTACCGATTCGAGTCCATATTCTTACCGATGGCCGTGATGTCGCAGATCCCTCAGCAGAAATCTACATTACAAAGCTCGAAATGCAGCTCAAAAAAATTCGTGATCTCGGCGGAGATGCCGCAATAGCTTCTGGCGGCGGGCGTATGGCAATGACTATGGATCGCTATAATGCAGACTGGGAGATGGTTCGAAAAGGTTGGATGACTCATGTCCACGGTGAAGCAGAACGTTTCCCTGATGCTTCATCTGCCTTAAAATTTTTCCGTAACCAAGGTTTCAGCGATCAGAACCTACCACCTTTTGTTATACATGACGCAAAAGGTCCTGTAGGAAAAATAAAGAGTGGTGACAGTGTTATTCTTTTTAATTTTCGAGGTGATCGAGCCATTCAGATTTGTAATACCTTTGAAAAAACAGAATTTGAACATTTTGACAGATCTTCTCACCCCAAAGTTTTTTTTGCAGGCATGATGCAGTACGACGGAGATGACAACATCCCTAAAAACTACCTTGTCTCACCACCCATGATTGAAAAACCTCTAAGCGAACACCTAGCTCATCAAGGGATTCGTCAATTTGCCTGTAGTGAGACTCAAAAATATGGTCACGTTACTTATTTCTGGAACGGTAATCGATCTGGCTACTTTGATAAAAAAATCGAAAATTACACTGAAATTCTCTCTGATCACCCTTCAGAATTCCATCTACGACCATGGATGAAAGCTGTTGAAATCACCAACACAACTATTAAAGCTATGGAACAAAATCAATTCGATTGTGGACGTATCAATTATGCAAATGGGGATATGGTTGGGCACACAGGAAATTTTGAAAGCGCAGTTCTAGCTGTACAAATTATCGATCAACAACTTCAGCGCTTAATAGAGGCAGCACGAAAAACACAAACAACATTAATCATAACCGCAGATCATGGCAACTGTGATGAAATGTTTATCACACAGGACAGCTCAAAATACCCTCTTTGGGAAAGTGGACAACAACGCCCTCCCGCAAAAACCTCACACACACTATCAAAAGTTCCTCTCTGGATCGTGCACCCAAAGAATGATGATTGGTCTCTTCGGCAAGAAAAATGCTGTTTAGCGAACGTTGCCAACACAATACTTGAATGCATGGGACTCTCAGCTGATCCCTCCTATGAGGAAAGCCTTCTAAAAAGAAAGTAAATAATCATGACACCAGTATCGCAAGCACTTGAGAGTTTCCAACAGACTATCTCACAACTTCGTTCTAAAGATGGATGCCCATGGATCAAAAGCCAAGACCATCTCTCTCTCAGAAAGTTTCTACTTGAAGAAACTTATGAAGTTTTACACGAAATTAACGAACAACGTTACGATAGCAGCTTATGTCATGAACTTGGCGACCTTCTTTTACAGGTAGTTCTCCATGCTCACATTGCTTCAGAAAACAACCGCTTCACATTAAAGGACGTCATCGAATCGATTGAGCATAAAATGCGACACCGTAACCCTCACGTCTTCGAGAAAAAGCAAAAACTAACAATAGAAGAAGTTCATCAACAATGGGAAAAAATAAAAATGGAAGAACAACACTTCAACACGTCAAAAATTAAAAACAGTCTGCAAAAAATTTCTTCCTACGGCCCAGCAACATTGCAGGCAGAAAAAATTGGGGATAAAGCCAAAGAGCTCAATTTTGACTGGTCACACGTAAACCAAGTGATTGATAAACTTCAAGAGGAGCTAAATGAAGTCAAAGATGCACTCCAAACTGGAAATATGAAACACACACAAGAAGAGATTGGCGACCTCTACTTCACAATCGCACAGGTCTGTAGACACCTGAATTTCGATCCTGAAGACACAGCTAAAAAAGGGAATATAAAATTTCTAAAGAGATTTCAAAAACTGCAAGAACTGGCAGAAAAGGCGAACATTAATCTAAAACATTCAACACAATCTGAACTTGAAACTTTTTGGTTAGAAGCAAAAAAACAAGAAACGCAACATTAAAAAAAGCCTGGTTCTCTATAAAAGAGACCAGGCTTTTTTCATCTTGAAGAAAGACTACTTGCGCTTACGCACTTGAGTTTTCTTACGACGAGATGTTGTACTTGCAACTTGCAATTCGCCTTTTTCAGCCTTAACAACCATCTTTGTCAATCGTGTGACATTACGAGATGCGTTATTACGGTGAATCAAACCCTTTTGAGCAGCACGCTCAAGAAGACTTTGCGCTTGCTTTAAAAGAGAAGAAGCTGTTTGAACATCTCCCTCACCTTTAATAATAGCTTCACCTGCTTGACGTACCGACTTCACAACACTACGCATATGGCGTAAGTAACCTTTGTTACGTTGGTTGCGCACGATATCTTGACGAGCTCGTTTTTTTGCTGATTTATGATTTGCCACTTCAAATCCTCACTGTGATTCTTAAGAAGATGCTTTCGCCTGAGAACCTTGCTTTAAACGCAACAGCTTCTCATGCTTTTTTCGCTGTTGCTTACGGCGGCGCATCTTACGTGTTAGTCTATTATCTCCACGACCCATTGTCGCTCTCCTCTATTTACTACTTCAGTTTCAAACCGGCTCTGCGAGCGTATGCATCCAAACCCAACTTATCAATCGTACGAATAGCAGCTGCACTCACACGAAGGCTGATAAGACGACCAAGATCATCTGACCAAAATCTTTTACGCTGAAGATTTGGTAAAAAACGGTGCTTACTCTTGGTATTAGAGTGAGACACACGGTGCCCACTTTGCACACCCTTACCGCTTAATTGGCACACTCTAGACATCAGTCTCTCCTCGTTCACTAGATTCAGCGTCAGAACCTTCACGAGACTCTCTCTCGCCTTCTTCTGAACGTCGAACATTGCCACCACGACGGAAACTAGCCGCTGCAAACGTTTGTGCAACATTTTGCATTTCACCTGAGAAACCACGTTCTGTAACGTGAGCAACAGATGGAGCTAAAAGACCTAAGTAACGAGCACGTTTGATTGCAAGTGTAATCTTCGCCTGTTGTGCTTCAGTTGCACCTGAAATACGACGAGGAATAATCTTACCACGATCAGTTACGAATCGTTTTAAAATCTCTGCCTGCTTATAATCAATAATAAGCCCCGGATCTACAGTGCGCTTTCTGCGCATCAAAAACCGGCGACGCTTTTTTTTGGCTGATGTTCTCACACATCCCTCCAGTTAATCCTAGGTTGCGCTCTTTTCATCAAGAGCACGGGTTTACAACCCGGTCGAATGGAGACTCATATCCCATCTAGCAACTAATAACAATATATTTTTATAAAAAGCCGCTATAATTGAGCAAATAAGTCAACAGTTGAGCGCCCGTGAGAATTTAAGACAATTGCGTCAAAGTCACTACCCCCCGACAAAAGCATCTGGCATGATACACCTCGCTTGATAGCCTCGTTCGACAAGGAGCTTTATATGCCTGAAACATTCTTAGACATCGCTGTAAGCGTCAACCTCAAAAAGACGTTTACGTACACCTGCTCGACAAAAGTTGCCTCAGGATGCCGGGTTCTTGTCCCTTTTGCCAATCGAGTTCTCACAGGGGTTGTTTTAGGAGAAACTAAACAACCCGCAGCTACTATTAGAACAAAAGCAATTCAAAGTATTGTTGATGACTCCCCATACTTTCGTAGCTCTCTAGTCAGCATAGCAAAGTGGATGAGCGACTATTACATTCACCCCATTGGCACAACCTTTCAGACCATGATGCCTGCAACTGTCCAAAAAAAGAAATATTGGTCTCTCACAGAAAAAGGAAAAGAACACATATCCACAGACCCAGAATCAAATTTGCAAAAGATTTTCAAGAAAAAAAAGCAACTCACCCACACTACCTTCTCAAAGCACTGTAAAGATCTTGACTCCACACCAGAAAAATTTGAACGACAAGGGCTCGTTACAAAGCAGTCTTTTTCAAGCATTCGAACAAAAGAGACAGCAGCGTCAAAAATTGAACTCAAAAAAGAGCCTCAAAAACAACTCACCACAGCTCAAAAAAAAGCTTTTGACGCGATCATCACCGCACCGTTAAAACCGACTTTACTCTTTGGAGTCACTGGGTCTGGAAAAACTGAGATTTACCTACAGCTCATTCAAAAAACCTTAGATGAAGACTCTAAATCTCAGGTTCTTATGCTTGTCCCTGAAATCTCTCTCACCCCTCAAATCACACAAGTATTTGAAAACAGATTCCCAGGACAGGTGGTAACAACACATTCTCGTCTTACTGAAACCTCTCGTTTAGAGGCCATAGAAAAAATTCGCCATGGTCACAGCTCTATCCTTATTGGTCCTCGGTCTGCTTTATTTGCTCCTTTCCTTCATTTAAAACGAATCATTATCGATGAAGAACACGATCACAGCTACAAACAAAACTCCGGACTGACATACCACGGTCGAGATGTTGCTGTTTTACTTTCAAAAATGGAAAACATTCCTATGACCTTAGGGTCTGCCACTCCCTCTATGGAGTCTTGGAGAAATGCACTGGAAGGAAAATACAATCTAGTTTCGCTTGAAGAACGAGTGACTCAGCGCCCTTTACCTCCAATTGAAATACTCGACGCAACAAAAGCTTATCAAATGGCACAGACACTCCCTCAAGATCTGCAGCGTATGCAGGATTCATGGGTTCCTCTCCACCCGGAGGTTGTTGAAGCTATTGAGCAGAACCACAAAAACGATGGTCAAACGATTTTACTTGTCAACCGAAGAGGGTATGCCTTTCACCTCATGAATCCGAAGACTAAAAAAACAATCCAATGCCCTCGCTGCAGCGTCAGCCTCACATTGCACAAGAAGAACTTCCAACTTCGTTGCCACTACTGCGACTTTCAACAATCCCTTGCAAAGGCTCGTGAGCAATATGGCCACCTTATCGCTGTAGGGTACGGTAGCCAAAAAGTGGAAGAAACTCTTAAAAAGTCTCTCTCGCCAGAAATACGAATTGCTCGCCTCGACTCAGACAACGCCAAAGAGTCTTTAACTCAGACTCTTGATGATTTCAGGAGTCGCAAATTCGACATTCTCGTCGGAACTCAGCTCCTTGCCAAAGGGCATGACTTTCCACAAGTCACACTCGTCGTCCTGCTCGACATCAACCAATCTTTACATCTTCCTGATTTTCGGGCTGGAGAAAGAACCTTCCAGCTATTAGTACAAGCAGCAGGACGAGCAGGACGCGGAGAAAAAGAAGGAAAAGTGCTAGGCCAAGGATCTGCAGAAGACCCCCGAGTTCAATTCGGGCTGGAGCATAATTTTCTAGATTTCGCTGCCCTTGAGCTCCAGTTTCGCAAAGCACACAACTACCCCCCTTACAGCCGCCTCATTTGCATAGAGCTCAACTCAGAGAATCGATCGTTATTAGAAAGACACTGCACTGCTATTCGCAGCTGGATCGACAACCTCGAAATTCCAGAAACAACGATCGTAGGGCCCACGCCACCTGCTGTTGAAAAAATTCACCATAGATATCGTCAAACTCTTTTATTTTCATCCAAACACCCCGGATATCTTCGCAGAGCAGTGCTTTATACACTTGAAAGCTGGCCACCACCCTCTCAGATTCGTATGATAGTGGATGTCGATCCACAAGACTTGCTCTGATAGGTCTTGTTCTATTCGTACGTCACTGCTACGGTTATGGCCACTGTTCGCCTGGAGGTTTTTATGTCACAAGAGTTTGCTTCTCAAGATGTTTTAACGCAAATGTACGAGTCCATTAGAGACAAGCGCCTGCTTGATGCTCGCTCCATATTTCTATCCGAGGGGGTAGATTCCAGAAGCTCACGCAGAGTTATTGCTGACCTTCTTATTTTGGATCAAGACTCTCATGAGCCCATTAACTTATTTCTCAACAGCCCCGGCGGTGAGATTAATAGTGGTTTTGCAATCTACGATACGATTCGTTTTATAAAATCTGACGTTCGCATCATTACCGCTGGTCTTTGCGCAAGCATTGCAACCATCATCAATATCGCAACAAAAAAAGAAAACAGACTTTCATTACCAAACGGCAAATTTTTAATACACCAGCCGTTAATCATGGGTCATGTTCAAGGCTCTGCATCTGATCTCGAAATCACCGCAAATCAGATTTTGAAGTCTCGCGAAAAAATCAACAAACTTCTTGCTGAAGAGTGCAAACAACCGCTTGATCGAGTTGAAAAGGATACGACGCGTGACTACTGGATGACAGCTCCAGAGGCTCTCGAATACGGCCTTATCAACCGCATCATCACAAGCGTAGATGATCTCGCATAAAACAAGATAAAAAATGACATGGCAGTATTTGCTCGATTTTTCATCAAGCAAATACTGCCATATTTCATGTCACACTTGCAGTGTGATTACTTAAAAATTCAAAACTAAGAAAGCTTATTCACGCGACTGTGATTAAAACGCCCAACCAAACTCAAAACCAGGGCGGAATCGGTCTGCCATCTTGCGAGCGACCTTATTTCGAATCTCACTAGAGCTCTCTTGGATTTCATCATACTCACCACCCACAACTGAATCTCTCACCTTCGCTTCAAAATGTTCAAACCCAAGATACAACCCAGCCATTACGCCCATATCACTCTGCATCCGGTAGCCTGCTCTTGCATTAAGCGTGTGCCCCTCTAGGTCAAGGGCGTATGTCTGAGCATCTTCTTCGACAGCTGAAAGCCCTTGAGTCACTTGCGACCATTTCGCAGCAGCCTGGCGGTAGCCAAGACCTGCGCCCCAATAAAAACCTGACATATTATGGCCGTAAGTATAACGCGACACCATAAAACGAACCTCTCTTGCCATGCTCAGCAAAGAACGCCCAGGATTTTCTGTTCTTTCTGTTTGAGTCAGATCTTCTCCAGCACTTTGTCCACCTAACTCAAAGGCAATCCCGCCTTTTTTCATAATATTATACTCTGCACGCCCTGCCCATTCACGATCAACCGCAACCAAAGGTAATGTCACTAGAAAAGAGCTCGAAAAAGCCGCATGACTGAAACACAAACACACAAATAAAAATTTAAAATTTTTCATAGAACCTCCCGCTATTTAAGTCCATTCTATAAGAAAGCCTCAAGACGATAGTCGGAGGTTTTTGCTTAGCTCAAAAAATCACCGAAAGGACCTTATGCTTAACATCGCACATAGAGGAGCCCTTACAGAAGCTCCAGAAAACAGCATGGAAGCTTTCCAAATTGCTTTCAACGTTGGTTCCGAACGTCTCGAACTAGACACACATCCCAATTTCGACCAAATCCCGTACGTCATCCACGACGAGACCCTGGATCGCACCACTCAGCTGACAGGGGAAGTTCGAAACAGCACAGTAGGCGAACTTGCTCAAGCCACTTTAAGCAATGGAGAGCCTATCCCAACACTCCTTCAAGTGATTGAGCGTTTTGCGCCTCAGATGGAAATCAACATTGAGATCAAGGGAACGGAGGTTGATTTCATCAAAAACATTGTGACAATGTGTGAAATACATCGCCACAAAATCATTATCTCCAGTGAATTCCTTGACACACTCACTCTTGTTAAAAAGCTTGATCCTTTACTATCAATAGCTTGCCTTCTTCCTTGTCGCCAAAACAACAATACAAATGAAGAATACACAATGGATGAAGCAATGGCTTTAACTCATGCAAAAATAGCTCACCCTGAAGCCAAGCTAGTGACCACAAGCATGATGGAAACAGCTCGAAGAAAAGGATGGGACGTTTTTACTTGGATCTCACGTCACGATGAGGAAAAACAACCTGAAGATATCTGGGAAAAACTCCAAAACCTCGGGGTTCACGGCCATTGCACCAATCAACCCCGATCTTTCAAGCGGTGGCTTGACTCACAAAGATGATTCACTCTGAATTTTAAGAGGAGATTTTGCATCGAAGACCATCGTACGAGTTGGGTATGCAAAATCAACTTCCATCTCTTTCGCAAGCTTCATAATAGATAAGAAGATTTCTTCTCTGACTTTTAATTCTGCCTCATAATTTGACACATCCAAAAAGAAATACAACATAATATCGAGCGAAGAAGCTCCAAATCCATCAAATGCAACTCGAAGCACTTGAGGGTTAACCTCTGATCTTTCTTTTAAAAGATTTTTAACATTTCGAATAAAAGCTTCAAGAGTGTCAGCCGGGGTACTATAAACAACTTGCAATGTTGTCACTGTTCTACGAGAAACTCTTTTCCCCATATTATCGATTTTTTGATTCGCCATATCAGCATTAGGAATAGCAACTTCTGAATCATAAAATGTTCGTATACGAGTTGAGCGAAAACCAACTTCTGTCACCACACCTGAAACAGTTCCAACTTTGATATAATCTCCAGATTTAAATGGTTGATCCCATAAAATCATCACTGAACCAAACAAGTTTGCCGCAGTATCTTTTGCAGCAAGAGCAAAAGCTAAACCACCCAGACCAACTCCTGCCAATAACGACATGACATTAATACCTAAGTTTTGTAAAACCAGCAGCACACCAAAAATCACAATACAAGCACGCAAAGCCTTACTTAAAATGGGGACCAATTGATCATCTAAAGGAGAATCTGTTCGGCTTGCTAAAGAACGCAACACATGCTCAAGAAAATTAGAAAATCGATAGATCAACCAAATAGAGGCCACGCTCAATAAGACTTGGGTTATCATTACAAAAAATTGAAGAGGATAACCATCAAAACGCAAAAGCCGGATTCCAATCCACCAAGTTCCCGCGATCACCATCATTCCTAGCGGTGGACGAGCGAGCTCTAACGCTTCTAGCACTTCGTTGCTCGAAAAAGAAACACGAGACGCTCTTGCCCAAACAACAAAGAAAAGACCTCGGAACACAGAGCTCAAAAAAAGAAAGCTCAACACTCCCAACCATTGCCACTGAAAAAGACCTAAAAACTCATACTGTAGCCACTCTGGAAAAGCAGCTTCAAACCAAGGTTTTTCATAAAAAGCTCCTCCCTCTGACACTGTAAAAGGAAGATGTTCTACTTTTTGATAAAATTCTTTCGCTCTGCGTACTGTTTCTGGAGAAAACAAAAAATCTCCACCTCTTTCACCTGCCTCAACTTTCAAAATAACGATTTCAGTCTTCGGAATCACCCAACGTTGAAAATCTAAATCGCTACGATTCGGAGCCTGCATCAAAACCTTAGGATCTAAACGGTCCAAGATTTCTTTTAAAAACACTGCTGTTTCAGCTCCAACATCTGCTTTTAAAAGCGCGGGGACTTTTTCAAGATTCAACGCACGCACAGCATCTTTTATTCTTGCGCTTAACACTGGATTCTTCTCATGAATGCCTTTACGATAATCTTTCATAGCACTGACAAAACTCATAAGACTTTTTGCAGGGTTTGAAGTTTCAACAGGCTCCAAAGGGCCCCGCGAAAACCCCACACTGCATAAACAAAAAAGGACGGTTATGACAACTGCACTTTTCAGCTGTACGAAAACTCGCAATATTTTACTTATCTTTTGCATCATCATTCCTCTGTCATCTTCTGGAAAAAACACTTCAAAAATCATTCAAAACCTACCCGTTCGACTCTGCGTACAAACGTTCAACACATACGGACCATTCTACGGATCTAATCTCAATACACGTATGCGCGCAATGGCTCAAGCATTGAAAAATCACCCTTGCCATATCATACACCTTCAAGAAGTCTGGCTTCCTTACCACAAACAATATCTTTCCGAACAGTTCAAACAACTAGGTTTTGCTCAACACTACCCAAACAACGCTCACAAAAACATGGGACTCATGAGCATATTCCATACACAACCCCACCAAGTATCTTCTCTCCCATTTCAATCTCACGGTTTTTTCTTTAACCCGTTCGATTGGGCAAGAACTCTTTTCAAGGTCCGTAAAGGTTTCGGCTACGCAACAATTCAATGGCAAAACCAAACTGTCCACAGCTACAACACGCACCTTCACCCTATATCTTCTGTTTTACAGCAACAACAGCTACAAGAACTTCGCAATCACATCTCTCAACACCCTAAAAATGAAAAAATCGTCCTGGCTGGCGACTTTAATCTACCAATCACTCACCCACTGATCCAAGAGTTTCTCAAACAAACAAAGCTTTCAGCAGCCCCCGTGACCGAACCTACCTACGACAGTAGTAATCCATTTTATTGGGGTGGAGGCTCAAGAACCATCGACCATATTTTATATAAAAATCTCATAGTTACAGACACTGTTATAAACCTTAGGTCTCACGACAGCACTCCTTTATCTGATCATTTTGGGGTGCGAGCCTTGTTCAAGTGAATTAACCCTTCCGCAATCATTAAAATCTGTTATAGGTTACGCCCTGGTCTCATGGAGAAGGGGTATAACTATGAGAATTTTAGTCGTAGAAGATGATGTGGCTCTAGCCGACCTTTTAGGTCGCTGCCTTCGAGAAGAAAGTTACGCTGTAGACATTGCAAATGACGGCCAGAATGGCGAATGGATGGCTCATGATAATCCATATGACTTAGTCATCCTTGATATCATGCTTCCTGTAAAAAATGGCCTCGACGTTCTTTATGACTTAAGAAAAGAAGGCATAAAAACCCCTATTCTCCTCCTCACGGCTAAAGACGGCACATGCGACATTGTGGACGGCTTGGACAATGGCGCTGACGACTATCTCACAAAGCCATTCAGTCTTGATGAGTTGACAGCTCGTATCCGAGCTTTACTCCGAAGACAAAAAGAAAGCGATCCACCCAGACTCTCAGCCGGCCCCATCTCTATTGATCCGAAACGTCGCGAGATCTCTTTAAAGGGCGAACCCCTTGAAGTGACAGCCAAAGAATATGCACTTCTGGAGTATTTTGTTCGTAATAAAGGGCATGTCTTAAGCCGAGTTCAACTCTCCGAACATGTTTGGGATGCTCATTTTGAACCAAATTCAAATGTCGTCGATGTCTACGTGGGCTACGTTCGAAGTAAATTACAAAAAATTTCTGGAACAAACCTAATCAAAACCGTCCGAGGACATGGTTATATGCTTGATGTGGAGGCTATGAGCCATTGATTGCAAACCGCATTCCATTCACGCTGAAGCTCTCCTTAGGCCACGGTATTTGGATGGCTTGCTTATTTACGTTTCTAGGGCTCAGTGTTTACAAAGTTGTGAGCCATGTTTTATTAAATTCAGTCGACATTGCATTACTTTCAACAGCTGAATCTATTCGCGATTCTCATCATTCTCACCGACAAGCTCATATTTCACCCGGTGAACTTTTAAGCATGATTTTAGAGGCAGACCATTTTGACGCTGTTGATGACTTTATGGGGGCTCGAACGGTCCGCCCGTTTGCTCAACTGATTCATGTTTCCGGCAAAGTTCGTTCTCGAAGCATCAATCATCAAGTCTCCTTACCCGTGAGCCGACTCGCTGTCACTCGCGCAGAACTTGGAGACGCAACCCTGGAAACTTTCGGTAGCGATGGGGATTCTATTCGTCAAATAACAATCCCTGTCTTTCAAAGAGGTTACTTCACCGGTGATTTGATTCAAGTCGGCACATCATTAAGAGAGGCTTATCGTGCTCTTCGTATTCTAGCAGCAGGCTTATCCACAATTTTACCCTGCCTGTTATTTTTATCTATTCTGGTAGGGTATCGCCTGACAGCACAAGCATTAAGACCTGTTCGTGATATTGCTCGCGCCGCTGCCAGCTTAGGTATTGACGACATGAGCATTCGCCTACCTGTCCCCAAAGCCCGAGACGAACTTCAAAACCTTACAAATACTTTTAATGCAATGCTTGATCGCCTCGAAGAGTCGGTCACAAAACTACAGCGCTTTGCTGGCGCAGCCTCTCACGAGCTACGAACACCATTAGCCGTTTTACGTGGTGAAGCAGAGTTCGCCCTCAGGCGAGAACGGAGCAATGATGACTACCGTAAAAGCCTCAGCAATATTGTGAACGAGTCTCAGCAAATGACTATGATTGTCGAAGATTTACTTTTATTTGCAAGAGCTCAAAGTCGCGCTCTTCATATGAGCTGGGCATCCTTGGGGCTCGGGCAATTTATCGCATCCCTACGACAAATGGTAGACCCTGTTTTTGAACAACTTGATGTTGAGCTTGAGGTGCTCTACCCAGATAATGTCAACATCGAGGCTTCCCCTCGATATTTATCACTCGCTATGAAAAATATTTTGCAAAATGCAGCGCAGCACTCTCCTGCACACTCAAAAGTTAGGCTCAGTATTTCTCGTCAAGGACCATGGCTAGAGATGACTATTCAAGACCATGGTCACGGCATCCCTCCAGAGGCTGTTCCTCATGTCTTCGAAGCTTTTTACAGGGTTGATACAGCCAGAACACGCACAAGCGGCGGCTCCGGCGTAGGACTTTCTCTTACGAAGGCTCTCATACAACTTCACAGCGGGACTGTTGAAGTCAGCTCTGAACTGGGCAAAGGAACTCGATTTGAAATTCGCATTCCCCAAGATCATTTACTAGAAAAACCAGAGATCAATGAAGCGTTACCGCAGAGTCATTCCGCGTCTGTATCCAATCGCGCATCTGCGGCAAGACGCTCTCGACCCAAGAGTGAGAAACTCGAACCTTCATAAATTCAGAAAATAAAATATCAAGAGCCTGTGAAAAAACCTCCACTAGAGCCATACGAGAATCCAGCTCATTCTCCTCTTGCTCCGGCAAAGCAGGTAACCTCAAAGAGGCTGGCTCAAGAGTTTCACCCTTTAACAGCACTGAGAAATCACCAACACTCTTCACATGAAGCCCTAAGCGCATTTCCTTCACAATACGACCATTCGCCAAAGCCACTGCCGCCTCACGACTTTTACTAGGAACCCCACCAGTTAAAAGCTGCGTATGCCCTTTATAACGAGAGCTTTCCATAAGAAGGCGGTCATCAACCCAAAAACGTACAGTTTTTTGACCTGAACCCATAGGATATTCACACTGAGATTTCTCTGCAGAATACCAAAGCCATGCCAAAAACTCGTTTCCTAAATAGTTTTTAGCATCAGCAACTTGAGCAAGATCAAACTCAGAATTTTTGTCGGAGAAAGCTTCTATAAAACTTTGGCTCATACTTAAAAGCCCTTATTTGAAATAATTTTATCAAAATCACAACAAAGATTAGATAGATCCACAAAACCCATTTTTCAGGCTGTGCATAACCTGTTGATAACTTTTTTACATATAGATGCAAACCACCAATATAACAAGGTTATGTTTAGTCTATATTATAAAGTTTTGGTTGTGGAAAACGTACCGCTGGATCATCAGCATCCTATACTGTCTTTTTTAGAAATCAAAGTCAAGTATAGATTGCTTTCCATCCTTGATCATTCATAAACAAGCGGACACATCGAATCGACCTCTTTTCTGTCAACTCAAAAGAGTGTTTTCTATGTGCAGGAATAACAATCAAATCACCTGCTTCAGTTCGGACTGTATAGCGCCTTTGTTCATCCGCTGAGTACACGTGAAAAACACCCACTCCTTCAACAACAAACCGTACTTCATCATCTGTATGGATATGTTCACGCCTAAAATTCTTCAAGGTTTCATCAAGCCCTTGGGTATCAGGGTTAATAGCAATCACATCTTCGGCTTTATAGCCCCTTTCTTGCTTTAACCTTTGAATATCATCTTTATAAACACGGACAACATCCTCCGAGGAATAAAGATTCCCCTCCCTCAAGCCCCACCGCTCATAAAGAATTCCTTCTTGTTCTAAAGTACTCTGAATCACGTGAGGTTCTGTGGTTATCGTTGAATTATATTTTAGTGTAGCCATAACGCTTCATCCTTCAAGCATAGAGGTCTATGTATTTATTTTATGATACATCGGCACAGCCAAGCATCTTTATTTTTGTCTAGACAAAAAACTTCTCGGACGATCTTGTAACAAGTTCTCTACTCATAGTGCAAGATCGTAAAAAAATGATATGACTACACTTCCATATGCCACAACGCCACTTATGAGAACACCATGGCTCGAAAAACAACAACTCCAAAACCACAAAAAAACCACGATCATGACGACATAGAGGATCATAAGATCATGGAAGAGTGGCTTGAAAACTGGGACGGCAGCATTGATAAAGAAGAAACCTCTCTACCCTCAAAACCAAAAGCACGCAAAGCACGCAATGTTCCTCACATTTGCTTAGATTTGCATGGATTGACAACTGTTTCTGCCAACGACACTCTCGACCGAAAGCTCAAGCAGTACCAAAAGCAGCACGGTGAAATCCACCTAAAAATTATCACTGGACGTGGGATTCATAGCCCTGGTCAACCTGTTTTAGCAACAGAAGTTTACAATTACGTGCAAAGGTGTTACAGCGAGTGGATCGTTTTTATAGAGTCTTCCCCTATGGAAACGCAGCTTGGCGGACTCCCTCTCCGAGGATGGTTTCAAGTCCACCTTAAATTTAGATGAAAGTAAGACTATGCAGCACCCCGTCACTTGGGAACTACAAATTCAATTTTCAGGCACTCACTGCCCCGATAAAGATGTCATTGCATCCTGGCTGACCGCTCGCGGTATTGACACCTTCGTTGAAGGTGTTGTTGAGCTCGAACAAACAGACCTGTCTCAACCTGCTCCATCTTATGAGGCAAGTGGCGGTCTTAGCGCTCCTTTTTGCATTTATGATCACGACGCAGAAAAGCTTCAAACCTTACAGTCTGAACTAGCAAAATCTTTCCCATCACTCAACTTCACAACCAAAAGCTTCGCCACAGAGAGTTGGACAGAAGGTTGGAAGGAAAGCTTCAAGCCAATTTCAGCGGGGCGATTCACAATTCTTCCTCCATGGGAAAGCAATCCTAACACCAACGCAATCTGGATTGATCCGGGCTTTGCTTTTGGGACAGGCCAACACGCAACAACAAGACTGTGCCTTGAACTTCTTGAAAAAATCCCGCCCAAAGGAGAACTATTAGATGTAGGTACGGGATCTGGAGTTCTTTCTATTGCCGCTCATAAGCTAGGCTTTAGCAGGGTTGCAGGATGTGATATTGATCCTTACTCCATTAAAGCAGCAACAGAAAACTCAACTCGAAACGAATGTGCACTTGAGTTTTTTAAGGGAAGCGCTGGGGACAATAAGGAAACTTGGGATGTCGTTCTTGCAAACATCCTTGCTGTCGTTATCAAAGATATTTTCGACGATCTCTACAGTCGTATCAAACCAAATGGTTCAATTATCTTGTCTGGTTTTCTAACCAGTGATATTGAAGACATTGTTCAAGCTGGACAGAGCAGAGGTTTAACTCTCAAAGACCAGCGCCAAGAAGGCGACTGGGTCGCTCTTTTAATGACTCGAGCAGGGTAACCATATGCGCCACCAATACCGCTTTCTTGCACAACCACTCGCCTCTGGGCTTTGGAAAATCGACGTGGAAGAAATTCATCACCTCAAAAAAGTCCTCAGACTCAATCCTGGGGACACTCTTGAGTTTTTTGACGGTCATGGAAAATCAGGCATTGGAACCCTCAGAGATTTAGACGGCAGCATCACACCTGACAATATAGAGACGACTCCCCCTGCACCTCAACGTTTAGTCCTTGCGATGGGGGTTCTCAGGCCAAGCCACGCTGACGAAGTCATTCCTCAACTTGTTGAAACAGGGGCTGACGAAGTTATCTTTTTTATGCAAGAAGGGACTTCTAAGCAGTTTATTAGCTCAAAAGTTCAAAAAAGGTGGGAACGAATTGCCTTATCCAGCGCAAGGCAGTGCAAACGGCCTTTTTTAATGAAAATGAACATTTTCAACACACTAGAGGACGTGATAGGCTATGTAGAGGACTTCTGTGCGAAAATACAATTAGCACCTGGAGCGACAACTTCACTGACAGAGGAAACTCACTCTTCAGTGAGAAGAGACACATGCATTGTTTTAGGAAGTGAGAAAGGTTTACTTCCTACAGAAGAGCAGAGTCTCGAACGTCATGGTTTTAAAAAATGTCACCTAGGTCAAGGAATATTACGAGCAACAACTGCGGCAATACTTGCCACAGGAATTGCGGCTATAAGTTTGATAGAAGTCCAAGCTGGAGGTGAGGGGAATGAGAAACAGAAGAAGTCTTAAGGCCGTTATTGAGCCTTACCGGCAAGTCCGCCTGGGCCTTGTCCTAGCAGCTCTGAATCTTACCTTCACTCTCATGTTAATGGGGGTCTTTGCATACTTTTTATTTGACATCTACCGTGTTCTTCAAGTGTACTTCAGACTCGATGATATGCAGCGGCAGATTTCGATGGCAAAATTCGCATGGCCTCTTTTTGTATCAATTTTGCTGTCGGCAACATTTATTTCATTGACGGTTTGGTTTACCATTCGGTACACCAATCGTGTGTATGGACCACTTGTAGCCATTCATCGATACTTGGATCGGTGGATTGATTTTCAACTTCCTATGACACCCATTGGGTTACGACGAAAGGACCATCTCAAGGATTTGGCTGAGAAACTAAACTTCCTTGGAAGCCGTGAGCAACAAATTGCCACAGCCCTAGAACACATCATTGAGGGCAAAGAAGCTGACGTTCATTTTTTGGGCGATTCAACTCTTGCTAAAAATATTAAAAAAATTGAGGCAATCACTGTCGCATCCTCAAAACCACAACCCTAATCTAGAAGGGGAGCCACATGTCACAGGTTGACACTCGTGTTGAACATGTTCGCAAGTATTATCAAACTCTCGCATTAAAGCTTGAGAGCTACCGCAAGCAATGCGGTCGTCCATTAACCTATGCTGAGAAGGTTGTTTTTTCTCACTTAGACAAAGACGACAACGTCGCAAGCCTCAAACGTGGCGAAAGCTTTATCATGCTTCGCCCCGACAGAGTTGCAATGCAAGACGCGACAGCTCAGATGGCGCTTCTGCAGTTTATGCAGTCTGGAAAAAAACAAGTCTCTGTACCAAGTACAGTTCATTGTGATCACTTAATTTTAGCTCGTAGCGGTGCAACCAAAGACATGGACGTTGCCAACGAAGAGAACGCAGAGGTTTTTAACTTCCTCAAAAGTTCTTCCGCTAAATACGGCCTCGGTTTCTGGGGGCCTGGAGCAGGTATTATTCATCAAGTGGTTTTGGAAAACTATGCTTGGCCAGGCGGCTTGATGATAGGCACAGATTCTCACACACCAAATGCTGGTGGCCTTGGTATGGCTGCAGTTGGTGTTGGTGGTGCTGACGCTGTAGATGTGATGGCTGGACAGCCTTGGGAGCTCTTAAACCCTGGCATTATTGGCGTTCATCTTAAAGGTTCTTTTCAACCATGGACCGCGCCGAAAGACATCATCTTAAAAGTTCTAGAAATCCTTACAGTTAAGGGTGGCACAAACCGAATTATAGAATACTTCGGTGAGGGCACAGAGACAATTAGCGCAACAGGAAAAGCAACCATCACAAATATGGGAGCAGAGCTTGGCGCAACAACTTCTCTTTTCCCATACGATGAAAAAATGGCAAACTACTTAAAAGCAACGGGTCGAGAAGCCATCTCTAACCTTGCTGACCAGTACAAAGCAGAGCTCTGCGCTGACCCTGAGGTTCTTAAAGATCCGAAGTCTTACTACGATCAAGTTATTGAGATTGACCTTAATGAGCTAGAGCCTTACATTGTCGGGCCTCATTCCCCAGATAAAGCTCGCCCCGTCTCAAAAATGCCTGCTGAAGTAAAAAAAGAGGACTACCCTCCTCGTCTATCAGCATGCCTTGTGGGAAGCTGCACAAACTCTTCTTACGAAGATATCTACAAAGCCGCAAAAGTTGCGAGCAGCGCCCTTAACAAAGGTATTCGTTCGCGAACACGCTTTTTCATCTCTCCTGGTTCTGCACAGATTTATGCAACAATCCGCCGAGATGGACTTCTTCACACTTTGGAGAGTTTCGGCGGAACTGTACTCGCAAATGCTTGCGGCCCTTGTATTGGTCAGTGGCGTCGCGACGACATGCCAGATGGTGAACGCAACAGTATTGTTACTTCTTTTAACCGTAACTTCCGCGGTCGAAACGATGCCAACAAAGAAACATTAAGCTTTATTGCAAGCCCTGAAATGGTTGTGGCTTATGCAGCGACAGGCGACTTGAGGTTTAACCCTCTCAAAGATTCTGTCATTGCACCAAACGGTGAAAAATTCAAACTCACAGCCCCAACAGCACCAGAGCTTCCAAAAGACGGCTTTATCACAACTCGTGACGGTTATGAAGAACCACCTCAAAGCTCCGAGCACGTGTCTGTTGAAGTTGAGGAAAACAGTGAACGTCTTCAAATTCTGTCTCCGTTTACAAAATGGGACAAAGAAGACTTTAAAGAGCACCAGCTCCTTGCTCGCGTGCAAGGGAAGTGCACCACTGACCACATTTCTCCAGCCGGAAAGTGGCTTCGTTTCCGCGGTCATCTCGACAAAATCAGTGACAACATGTTGCTCGGCGCTCAAAACGCTTTCCACAAGGAAGCAGGCCAAGGCACAAACCACACTGACAATAGCACTGGAACCTTGACATCTATCGCCAGAAACTACAAAACACAAAACATTCGGTGGGTTGTCGTTGGAGATGAGAACTACGGCGAAGGTTCAAGCCGAGAACACGCAGCTATGTCTCCACGCTTCTTAGGTGCAAGCACGGTCTTAGTAAAGAGCTTCGCAAGAATTCACGAAACAAACCTCAAGAAGCAAGGCGTTCTTGCTCTCACGTTTAAAGACGCAAAAGATTACGACCGCGTCCTTGATGGTGACAAGGTTTCTGTCAGTGGATTGTCTGAGTTTGCTCCAGGCAAAGACTTAACTGTCACATTGACTCACAAAGACGGTAAGACTGAATCTTTCGCAGCAAAACACAGCTACAACAAAGATCAAATTCAGTGGTTCCAAGCTGGGTCAGCGTTAAATATCCTCCGCTAATCACGCATAAGAATCTCTCGAAGACCCAGCTTAAAGCATCCTTCAAGCTGGGTCTTTTAGAATCAACTCAGAATGAAACAATCAAATATTATAAAAAAATGCGCAAAACCGCTCTCAATTGAAACATCACTTGACAGATGCACCCTTAAAGCTCTAAACATATCATTGTTGTCGCGGGGTGGAGAAGTCTGGTATCTCGTCGGGCTCATAACCCGAAGACCGTAGGTTCAAATCCTGCCCCCGCTACCAACCTTTCTAAAAGAAAAAAACGACTAAACCCTATCACGTAAATCGGTGGAAGGGTTTTTTTGTACCTGGAGTGAATTTGATGAATCTTTTAAGAACACGATTTTTAGCTCTTACCCTTCTTTGTTCTTTCGGAACAGTAGCAACCACTTCAAAAGCTGAGGCATCGATTGCAGAAACGATGTTTGCATATGTTGCAACCACTCTAGCGGTTGGATTCACCTACGGAGTCTATTCTCAAGCAAAAGCTGAGCAAAAGGCACCAGTAGAAGTGTTGGGCCTCGCAAGCCGTAAAGTAGAACAAATGAGCGTACACCGTGAGTACAACAACATGTCAAAAAGCAGCAAGTGTTTTCTAGCCCCTGCTATATGGGGATATGATTTAGCAACAGATTTGTACCCGACTTTAAAAGAGACTCGTAGCCAGTTTGAATAATTTCACAGAGACAATTAACCTCAAAAGGTGAACAGATGAGAATAGCATTTATACTAATTATCATGGTCATATTCTCGAGCTTTGCAAACGCAGGCACATGGACAGCAACCCCTGTCAAACATTGCAAGCACCTCATCAAGGCTGTTCAATCCCTACAGAGTCAGTCTACACCTGTAAAGGCAAGCGCCTTTACACTCGGTGCTGCACTTGGCGCTGGTATAGAGCAACAACGCAGAAGAGACCAGAGTTTCACCAAAGTAGAATGTGACCACATGTGTTTCAAAATCACAACGGTTCTCAGCCCATTTATCTTTCGGTTTCCGTTACTGCCAATTTTTTCAGGACGCCTCGTCGGAAGTGAACTCTATGACTATATTTCTCGTGATCCAAAAGATTCTCCGCAGAACGGTTTAGACAAAAAATGAAAACGAATCAGAAAATATTTCAATCCCCTTTGTTTTACATTGCTGTCATTGAGCTGTGGTTATCTTTCATTGTGTATGATTACGCGATATCTAAAGAATTTAACTTTTTTACAAGCCTGGTTTTTGGCTTCGGATTTGTTGTTTTGAATCACAGAGTGGGACAAGGTTTTTTTGGCCCCAACCTGAATTTTGCACCTCTACGAGTCCTCGTAGTGATTCTTGTGATTAGTATGGGGGGGGTTGCAGCAGCTGACCAAAAATCTGCTCATGTCTGTTTATGACGGGGTTACGGGGAAGTTTTTAAACATCTGACGATTT
>JBGCEP010000044.1:0-55033 GCA_045106415.1 Oligoflexales bacterium
CAACATTAAAACATCGACAACAAAGCCATCGCCACCACCTACTTAGGCACCTTTTGCCATTCATCGTCAAGAGTCTGGCGCAAAACTGTCAGAATTTTTTCACGAAGAAATTTCTTCCTGCCACATAGAAAAAACAGCATAAATAAAGAAGTAACATAGGTTCATTCAAAACATTTTCTAAAAGACCGCACTACACCAATTATGCACATAATACAAAGAGTTTGATTTGATATTGAGAAGGAAATATGTGGGTTTTCATGCAGAATAAACAAAAACCGCTGAACGCATAAAACTATGTTCAATTTACATAATTGGTATTATGAAAAAGTCTGCATTAGCCTTGTAAAAGCTGCATCGCCATAGCAGGAAGTTGATTTGCTTGAGAAAGAATAGAGACCCCTGCTTGCTGCAAAATAGAATTCTGCGTCATTTGAGCTGTGGCTTCTGCAAAGTCGGTATCCATGATACGTGACCTGGCCGCAGTGAGGTTTTCAATACGAATCTCTAAGTTCCGCCCTGTGGACTCTAACCGGTTTTGCAGCGATCCGATTTTAGCTCGATAACCCGCTAATCTCTCCATAGCAAAATCCAAAGAACCAATTGTTCTTTGGGCATCTTGTTTTGTTGAGACCTGTGTTCCCTCTTCATCATCAACAGCACCTATTTGAAGAGACTCTTCTCCGTTTGTTCGAGCATTCATTTTTGTAAAATCAAGACGAATAATATCCAGAGGATTCCTAGCTTCATAAGAGTCCAGCTCAGGGATATATTCTTTATCAACCTGCACCTCTAAAGGAGCAAGCACCTGCTCTGAGAGCAACTCATCTGGTAACTCAGGGTTCACTCCAACAAGAAGCCTCTTACCATTGAATTCAGCACTGACAGCTATCCGATCAATCTCATCTTTAAGCTGAAAAAACTCCATATTCAAATACTCTCGCTCTTTTGACCCAATCGTATCTGAAGCCGATTGAACAGCCAGTTCTTTTAATCGCACCATAATATTAGAAATTTCAACTAACGACCCCTCTGCAACCTGTAGCAGAGAAATACCATCACTAGCATTGCGTCGAGATTGAGAAAGCGCTCGAATATCAGATCGTAAACCTTCAGCAATAGCAAGACCAGCGGCATCATCAGCTGCTTTATTGATCCTGTGACCAGAGGACAGCTTTTGCATATAAGTGTTAATTTTTTTAGTCGAATTAGCTAAATGTCTTTGAGCAACAAGAGAGGTGACATTCGTTCGAATTGTTAGGCTCATTCATCGCCTCTGTAAGGAGAGTATTTTTAGACTGAAGTCGAGAAGATATACGTCAAAGATAATAACATAAAAAGACATGCCCTTGATCTTCTGACACAGCCTGAAGCTTGAGCGGAAGATTCAGGCCCTGAGGATGACTTGGGAAGGCAGGTACTCTTGAAGAAACACCAAGGACGTAAGGGGCAATAGTCATAAACAACTCACTCACAACACCTTTTTCATAAAAAAGCTTTGCGAGCTGCCCACCACACAACAAAACAATCTTTTTGAGATTATATTTTTTACACTCACTTACAATGGATTCGACAGGATCAGCACCTGAAATCAATTCCCCAACACCCCAAGGTGTAAGATCTTTTAATTGCTCAGAAACCACAAACCACTTTGGGGCATTAGGGGTCTGCCACATAGACCCCGCAACACGCAAAGTAGCACCACTGATAACCACTGCCTCAGCTTTACATAAACAGGATTCCACAAAATCACGATCAGCACCACAACCAAAGCCGTAGCTTCTTCGAAGCTCATCAGACTCATTAGGGCTCTGAGCAATACTGCCGTCTAAACTCATAAGACTCACATGGGACACACACAGAGTGGGTTCACGCTCTTCTAGACTCGCAAAAATAGACGGCAACGTCATCTTGAATTAATTTGGCTGGAAGTATTGACGAATCTCAGACTCAACATCTTGAGCCGTTCGCTCAGATGACGCACATATCTCAGAAACAATTAGCGCTTGTGCACGCTCTAGCATTTTTTTCTCACCGTAGGAAAGTTCTTTTACGCTTTGCAGACTCCACAAATCTCTTAGAACTTCAGCTGCGTCACACACAGAACCAGTCCGTAGTTTTTCACTAAATTCACGGAATCTTCGGTTCCAAGTTCTTTGCGAAACCTTTTTGCTTTCACGAAGAATTTCAAAAACTCGCTCAATCTCTTCATCAGACATCAAGACTCTCATCCCAGCCTTCTCAGAAGCAGAAGTAGGAACCATCAAGGTTGCACCTGAGGACACAATCTGGAGGACGTAAAACTCGACTCGAGCACCTGCAACTTCTTTTGACTCGATCGCTTTTATCAATGCAACACCATGTGCTGGATAAACTGCTTTGTCTCCGACTTTGAACCTCATAAGGACCTCCTCCATGCCAACAATCTACTTAAACTCCAGGACAAAGTCAAACCTTTTGTAGAAAACTCATTTATATAAGAAGGTTGGAAAAAAACACAGTAAAAAAACAAAAAAACAACAAAAAAACCTTTATTAACCGCAAGAAACAGACCTTCATTCGAAGCGCCTAAATTCATTGGTTAGATTTCACTAAGAACAGATCACAAACCTTCTTTCATAAAACTCTTGCAATTCAAAGCACCACTGATATTCTGCTGCTGGATTGGTGGGTTTTTGTTGATTCACCATCAAAATCAAAAATGAGGGTTTCGGGGTTTCTTAAGGCTCTGACACTCACAAAAAAAGGAAAGATTCATGTCACTTAGCAAACAAGACAAAGCTTCAATCATCGAAGAGTTTCGCATTAACGAAAACGACACAGCATCTCCACAAGTACAAATCGCGATGCTTACACGCCGCCTTGGTTATTTAAATGACCACTTCAAAGAAAACAAAAAAGACCACCACTCTCGTCGCGGACTCATGAAGATGGTTGGCCAAAGACGCCGCCTTCTTAACTACCTTCACAAAAAAAATGCTGAAGAATACCAAAACCTTATCAAGAAACTGAACATCCGACGCTAATCACCTGTCACAATACTAGAGTGGACAGGTATTCAAGGGTGTTTCAGAGGAGTCTTTATGACGATGATTAGAGAAGTCAAAGTTGGAGATAAAAATCTTCGCTTTGAGTTTGGTAAATATGCAAAACAAGCCAATGGCTCCGTTATGGTGTCATCTGGGGACACAAGGGTTCTCGTTACTGTTTGCGCAGCTGACGAAGCTCCTAAAGGTCTTGATTTCTTCCCATTAGGCGTTGACTACATAGAAAAATTCTATGCAGCTGGCCGCATCCCTGGGGGCTTCGCAAAACGAGAAGCAAAACCAAGCGATCAAGCAACACTGAATGCTCGTGTTATCGATAGGCCTTTACGCCCTTCTTTTCCAGAAGGTTACCGTAACGAGACTGTCATCACAGCAACAGTCATGTCATACGAGCACGGTCATCACCCAGCGCCACTCGCACTTACTGGCGCAAGTACAGCTCTAATGATCAGTGACATCCCTTTCGATGGGCCTGTTGCTGGCCTCCGTATCGGCATGAACGAAGAAGGGGAGTTTACTCTCGACCCTGCTGAGAATTGCCCAACAGAGCTCGATCTGACACTTGCGTGCAAAAAAGATGCAATTTTAATGGTTGAAGCCGGAGCAAACATTCTCTCTGAAGAAAAAATGCTCGAAGCGATTAAACACGGCCATGACTTGATGAAACCACTCTTCGAAATGCAAGAAGAAGTTCAAAAAGAATTTGGCAAAGAAAAAATGACATTTCATGTTGAACATGTCCCTGCAGAAATTCTTGCAAAAGTAAGAGCGGCCGCTCAAGACCCTATCAAAGCAGCATTCCAGGTTCGCGATAAAATCCAACGAGGAAAAGTTCTTAAGACAGCAAAGAATGAGGTCATGGCCACTCTAAGTCCAGTTGACGAAGAGAAAGCCTTTTATTCTCAAGCATTCGCTGACGTCAAGTCAGACATTATGCGAACAATGATCTTAAAAGACCGTATCCGCATCGACGAGCGCTCTCTTGATCAAATTCGCCCAATTGCTTGCGAAACTAAAATTCTTCCAAGAGCTCATGGTTCATCTCTATTTACTCGCGGAGAGACACAGTCCCTTACGTCAGTAACATTAGGCGCAGCAGACGATCAGCAGCGTATTGAAACACTTTGGTCCAGTGACTACAAAGATCGCTTTATGTTGCACTATAACTTCCCAGCATTTTCAGTTGGTGAAGCTCGTATGCAAAGAACTCCTGGGCGACGAGAAATTGGTCACGGTAGCCTCGCAAAACGCGCTCTTCTTCCTGTTATGCCAACAGAAAAAGAGTTTGGCTACACAGTCCGTCTCGTTTCTGAAATCCTGGAGTCAAACGGCAGCTCTTCTATGGCAACTGTCTGCGCAGGGTCAATGGCCCTCCTTAACGCTGGCGTTCCATTGAAATCAAGCGTTGCTGGTATCGCGATGGGATTAATCAAAGAGGGTGACGAATACGCTATTCTTTCTGACATCCTCGGCGATGAAGATCATCTCGGCGACATGGACTTCAAAGTCTGCGGCAACGCGGATGGTATCTCAGCACTTCAAATGGACATTAAAATTGACGGCCTCTCTATGGACGTCATGCGAGAAGCTTTAGAACAAGCCAAAGCCGGCCGACTCCATATTCTCGGAAAAATGACCAGTGAAATCGAGACTCCAGAAAAAGTTTCTGAGCACGCTCCTCAAATTTTCAAAGTCAAAATCAAACCAGATAAAATCCGCGATGTCATTGGCCCTAGCGGAAAAATGATCAAAAAAATCACGGCAAGCACTGGCGCCCGTATTGACATTGAAGACAACGGAATCATCAGCATTATTGCTCCTGACAGCGTTTCGGCTGAAGCAGCAAAGTCTATGATACGCTCAGCAACAACAGACCCAGAACTCGGCGCTATTTACCTTGGTCAGGTCGTTCGCACTATGGATTTCGGAGCATTTATCGAAATCCGCCCTGGCACTGAAGGTCTTTGCCATATTTCACAACTTGACAACAAACGCGTTGAAAAGGTTGAAGACTGCGTCAAAGCTGGAGATGAAGTTCTTGTTAAAGTCTTAGAAATCGATAGACAAGGGCGCATCAAACTTTCACGCAAAGAAGCCTTTGGAAAGAAGCCAACTGTATGATTTCATTTCGATGCGAACCAGGACAAGCGCCTGCTTATCAAACCACAGCAAGTGCCGGCGCTGACATCCGAGCTGCTGAAGCAGCTACGATTCCACCGCACGGCCACGCCTGCATAAGAACAGGAGTCTGGATTGATCAAGTTGAATGGGGTATTGTGCCAAAAGGTTACACCCCAGAACTTCAGATCAGACCTCGTTCTGGGCTCGCTTATAAGCACGGCATTACCCTCACGAATAGTGTTGGAACCGTTGACGCTGATTATAAAGATGAAATCAAAGTTCTTCTTTGGAACACAAGTGATTTACCATACGAGATTCAAGTGGGAGACCGCATAGCTCAAATGGTTCCATCTCTAGTTCCTCGCCTAGAGACTTTACTCTCAAGCGAAAACGTACGCGAAGGTGGATTCGGATCCACAGGACGTCACTAGTACACTTTCTATCAGAAGCACTAAAATTTTGGTGTTTCTGATAGAAGGCCCCTCGCCTTTTCTACTTCACCATAATCCAAATATAATTTTTGCAAAGCCTTTACAAGAACGTCTTCCTGCCCAACAGCATCTGAAACTCTTTCTAAAACTTTTATAGCAAATCGCCCATTACCACAATCTCGAGCCATTTGGACAAGCATCATCAAAGCTTTTTCAGCTGCATTCGCCAACACACTTCTCTCCATCCACAGCACAGCTTCTTTGTGTGCATCTAAACGCACACTCAACAAAGCCATACCAGTCAAAGCTGGGGCATGATTCACCGCAACTCCAATAGCTCTTGAAAAAAACATCGAACTTTCTTCATAGGAGTGAGTATATAAAGCTAAAAATCCTAAGCCACACAAAACGGAAAGATTATTTTCATCTAGCTGCAAAGCCTTACCATACTCCTCTGAGCTTTCATCATATAAGCCTAATTGCCTATAAGCATCTCCCGCTAAAGCAAAAATTTGCGCTTGAACCGCAGGGGCATAGCCATCTATTTGTGAAACTGCAACGCTTTTTACCAATGTATTCCACGCTTTCTTATGTGCAAAATTTTCTAATTTTGAAATCAGTTTTTCACCCAGCTTGCGACCCTCCAGCTTCGTAAATTCAACACCACTTAAAATATTTTTATGCCCTTGGTTAAAATCGTACTGACGTCGAGCAATATTAGATATTTTCATCTGATCATGACGCATTCGCGACGCCTGAAAACAAGTCACAGTATCAATAAAACTTTGACAAGAGATCTCTGGCAAGACATAGCCAACTCCTCCAGATAGTGATTCGAGCCACTCAGAATCTCGAACGATAGGCAAAACTCCGCAACTCAAAGCATACGGAAGAACACTCACCGCAGACTGATATTTATCCTTACTTTCAACGTCAAAACAAAGACACGCATCAACCGAGTTATAAAGGTCTACCAAAAATTTTGTGGGATCCTGATGAAGAAAAAAGACTCTGTCACCCACACCCATATCATACGCAAGATATTTTAATTGCTTCTCATATGGCCCTGATCCTGCAAAAATAACATGAAGGCGCTCCAGATTCGGCAGTGATTTTAAAACAAGATCACAGTGACTCTCTTGGGTTAATTCTGTTTGAACCAACAGAACCGTTTCATCAAGAGGGATACCTAAATAACCTCTAAACTTTTCTCGTTTTTTAGTATCTGCAAAGAATTTACTCGTATCCACAACTGGGGTTAAAATTTGCACCGCTTCATCACACACGCCTTCTTCCACTAAAGACTGTTGAGCCATTTTATTTGGTGTAAAAAATTTAAAAGCTTGCTTTAAAATTTCAGAATGCATGCTTTGAACGTTTCTATGCTGTGAGTATTGCTCAAAATCAGTTTCTTCTGAGTAAACAAGAAGAGGAATTTGATGTGTTCTAGCAACCTTTGATGCTTGATAAGAGTGCAAATGAGTTGTACTAAAAGTACAAATAGCATCCACAGAGGCAAGGTCGACCTCAAGACCCCTCATAAATCCTGGCATCTCTTCAACTGGCTCATAAGATCTCATTTTAAAATGAAAACCTTGAAGCTGAAAAAAGCCATCACTTCGAAAAGCACAAACCACGACTTCTGCTTGTTTGCCTAGGTATTGAAATAAGCTTAATGCTTTTAAATTTTTAAAATCACCAACAACTAGTGCTATTTTAGGCTTCAATGAACACTCCCGTGATCTAGTTTTGACTTCGCAGTTTGATGGCGACTCACAAGAGTACGAATTGCAAATTCTTCCATCACCGGACGCATCATATTTTCACTCGTAACGACAACACCAAGAGTTAAACTTTCTCTAGTTAGGTTTTTTCCTATAATTTTATGTTTTAAAGTTTTTGTTTCACCTGGATTTAAAGAAAACTCAGAAGATGCAGCATCTAAATGAAGCTCTATCTGCCCGCCCGCCAAATTAAACAGATTTGAATTTAATGTACTAACAGTTTTTCGACTTCTATTCGTTAAAACTACTTCAACCACTGCTTCTTCACCGTTCTCTAAAAAACCTTCAACAGCACCCGCATGACTATCATCAAAACGAACAACGTGACTAATCTCACCTAGCTCTCTTTCAACGACTTGCACACTTCGATGGTGATATCCTCCATACCGAAGGCCTGAAACAGCGAGTCCGACAGAGTAATGAAGGTCACCTAAATGAGTCCAACTCGGTAACCAAGTGACAAGTTCCCCTGCCTGCATTTCACCAGCATCTAGGCGACCAATAAGAACTTCAACCGGCTCAAGGTCATATTCATCTGCATGCAAAAAGATAGACACTTGATCACAGGGCGTTGAAGTAACATTGCGAACTTGAAACGGTATTTTAAGATCACTGGCATATGCCACTTTCTTTTGTGAAAGATCTCCTAATTTCAACTCTAAAGCTTGGGCTGGACAGCCTTTTGAAGACCATTCAACACCTAACGAAGAAAGATGTTCCACACTTTGCTGCGTCCATTTTTCTAGAGATTTTTGAGCTCCAACTTTATCTTCAACCCAATGAACAGCAAACTGCAATTCATGATCAAATGAACGATTTGCATATTCGCCAGCTTCGCTCTCCCCCATCAGATAGTAGTAAGATTCATGATCTTCCCAGGGGTGTTCTTGGCTTTTCATAGTAAATCTTTGCAGAAAACTTTCTTGACGGTAACGACCAACGCCTAATAAATTTTTATTACTTTTACTCTCAAAAACAGGCTGCATAAGAACATCTGGCTTCACACCATGGTTTTGAAGAGTCCGGTCATTTGGAGTATAGTAACGAGCAATAGTAAGCTTCAAAGCCCTGTCTTCAGGAAGTTCAAAAATAGTTTGCACAGAACCTTTTCCAAAACTCGTTTGCCCAACGACAATAGCTCTTTTGCGGTCTTGCAAAGCTGCGGCTACAATTTCACTCGCAGACGCTGATTCCCCATCAATCAACACTGCGACAGGGAAGTCCTCTTCTCCAAATTCAGATCTCGAAAATTCCGACTCAACCAACCTTCCCCTTGTCGAGACGACAAGGCCATGACCTAGAAATAAATCCGACAAACGGACAGCTTGATCAAGAAGCCCTCCTGGGTTTCCTCTGAGGTCCATCACAACACCTTTGTCACGACCAAATTCTTGATGAAACTTAAAAAGAGCAGAGCGAGCTTGCGTCACCGTATGATTGGAAAAACTATCAACCTTTAAAACCAAAGCTGGAATCTTATTCTCCGAAAAAACAACTCGTGACGTCACAGCATCAACTTGAATCATTTCACGTGTCATAGTAACAAGCTCAGGAGCTTGTCCGCCTTCTTTCAAAAGCCGAATCTTCACCTGAGAACCTGGGAGACCTCTCATATGAGAGACTAAATCATCAAGCTCGTACCCAAAGGTTGAAACTCCATCAATCGCTAAAATACGATCAAGTCGGTGAATATTTGCTTTGGACGCAGGGCTATTTGGCAAAGGTTTAATCACAGTAAGCTGCCCTTGCCGAACACCTACAAGAACACCCAGCCCTCCAAAAACACCTTCGGTCCCTTGCTTTAAATCATGATATTCATCTCGACTTAAAACAGAACTATGTGGGTCAAGTTCGGCCAACAGTGTATTCAAAACATGCTGAACATGGCGGTCAAGTGAAGCTAAATCATTTTCATAGCCTGGGCCTTTTTCTTCTTTTTTAGAAAGATCACGAGCTGCCTCTGCGCTCTTTAAAAAATCAGCAACTTCTAATATAAAATAAGCAAGCTGCTCACCTTCCTCATCCGTGCTCAACGTCCATTGCTTTACTTGCCCATGACTTTCAACAGTTAGGCTTTCACCATCTTTCACATAAGTAAGCCAACCTTGCCTCGCAAGACCATCAAACATCGACACAAAAAGATCAGGAAAGCCCACTTTAGAAGGGTCTACATAATAGTTACCAACAATCGTTAAAACAGAATCAATAAAAAGAACCCTTGAAATCTGATCATCATCATACTTCACAACGTCATGACGTGACGCCTGCTCTCTAAACTCTGCACCAGGCCCCCACAGTTCAAGAACTGAACGTAATGCGAAAGCCGATAAGAACCCAACTGCAATTGCTAAAAAACGTAAAAACAAAGGCATCCCTCCATAGAAAATCTATCGACGGAAACCAGGCAAAAATGAGCGAGCTCCAAAACCCTGTGAGAAAAAGAAGGGAAGAACCTCGCTATCATTGAGGCTATCAACATAATGATATCAAAACAGAAAATTCTATTTATTGCAGTTTATAAAAGGTTTCAATTGAGTTTCACAGAAGAGCTCCGATGAGTGATTCACTGGGCAAGATTGTCCACCCTACGGAGAAACTCATGCGTCTTTATACCTATCTTTGCTTCTTCATCCTCGGGCATATCCCTCTTCAACTCAGAGGAAGCGCAGTAGGACAAAGCATCGATAGTCCCCTTTCCCACCTAGAAAAAGACTTATGGCAAGCCTCACCGGAGGAACTTCCCTTTATAGAGGCGCGAATCACCAGAGAAATTCAAAATAACCCTGACTCGCTGATGGGACACTACCTTCTCAATCAGTTTCTCATAAGAAGCTACAGAGCTTCTCCTTCTCAAAGCTATCTGCTTGAGCAAGCTGCGCAAATCGCATTCCAAACCATGGAACTTGCTCCTGAGAGCGAACTTGGAGTTATTTCCATTCTTGATACATTAGACGCCATGGGAAGAGAGGCTGAAGTAGAAACCCTACTCAACCGACAGCAACTCGCGTTTTCAAAAGCATCATGGCGTTACCGATTAGCAAAAATCAGACGTTTAGAAGCTTCTCAAAACCCTCAACACATGTTCCAAGAGCTTCGACAGATCATGTCTGCCCCTGAATCCTTGAGAGAAGTCGTCGCAGCATACGTCGTCAGCTTACTCAAAAGTCATCACAAGGGGGAAGACCTCATCACAAAACTCGCCGCTTGGCATAAGGATTTCCCCTCTCCAACATTTATCTTCACAATGGCTAACGAGTACGCTACGCAAAAAAAATTCCAAAAAGCCCACTTATTTTATAAAAAACTCTACCAAAAATCTCGATATAAAGACAAAGGATATGAGGATGAAGCTTTAATCAATGACGGCATTATTCTCACAAAACACCTCAAACGTCACCGCCAAGCAATCGCTCTACTAAAAAAGAGAATAAAGCACCTAGGAAATCGCCCTATCCGACAACGTTACAGCCTCACACAATTACACGCTCACCTTGGATGGGCGTATCTCCACATTGGTAACAACGCACAATCTCACACACATTTTCTAAAAAGCCTTGAACTCACTGAAAACACTGAGCAAATGATTCTTTTCATTCAACAAGCTCATCACTCTAAAACACATCATTTTATTCATTTGATGAAAAAAGCTATTCATAACATTCCAGGCAATGCACACATGCACGCCTCCATCGCTCAGGCTTATACGAAACAAAAAAAATTCAAAACATCACAAGAGTATTGGGAAAACGCGATCCTTCTACAACCAGAACAAAGCCAATTTTATACAGCTATGGGGTTAAGCTTTTATCACTTATCAGATTATGAAAAAGCAAGCCTTTGGTTTCAACGCGCCGTTGACATCAACAATAATGATGCTCACGCAGCATACAATCTCGCTTGCATGCTAAGCCTCACAGGAGAAAACGACGGAGCTCTTGAAGCCTTAGAGCAAGCTTTCCAGCTTGATCCAAGTCTACGCACCTACGCACCAAAAGACAGCGACCTTAAAAGCCTCCATCACCTTGTGCACTTCCAAAAAATCACGCAAACATAAACATCACATTAAAGTTTCTAACGATCGAGGGTACTTCAGAATACTTTGCACACTCTCAATGTACTCTTCATGCCCAGCTGTCCAAAGACTTTGCTTTAAATCAACATGCCCTCTCTCAAGACTTGCCATAGAGGCTTCAGTCCCTAGAATTAACTTCATTGGATTTTTTGTATACTCATACTCATATGGAGGCTCTTTCCACGCAAAGCGATCTCCACCTTGCTGCTTCAATTGATCACACAACACAACCGACATTGCAAACATTCTAGCTTTTTGAATATCTGTCACTTTCAGATGAAGACCTCGGCACTCTTGATCTTTCCACTTCCCTGATGTTGGCATAAAGCCAACAGAACGCATTTTTAACCCTTGATCCAAACCTGCGTCACAAATCGCTCTACCCAAAGAGTCACCATCTTTCACCCAAGGAGCACCAATAAGCTGAAAAGGCATTCCTGTGCCTCGTCCCTCTGAAATATTAGTCCCCTCAAAAATCACAGTCCCAACATAAGGAAGAACAGTATCCAAAGTCGGCAGGTTAGGAGAAGTCAACACCCAGTCACGACCGTCTTGACTCCAATCCAACTCAGGATTCCAGCCCTCAATGCCAACCACATCATACTCAGCATGAATCTTCGTATTTGCAAGCGAACCCATTTCACCTAAAGTCAGACCATGCCTCATTGGAACGGCATGCCCACCCACAAATGAGAAAAGCTCTTCTTCAACACAAGGACCTTCAATATACCGCCCCCCTAAAGGGTTCGGTCGGTCGAGCACAACAACACGGCAATCAAATTTTTGCGCAGCCCGCAAACATCCCACCAAAGTCCATTTGAACGTATAAACACGACACCCTACATTCTGTAAATCAACAACGATCGTATCTACATTCTGCAGCATCTGTTCAGTGGGTTCCCTTGTTTCGCTGTAAAGGCTATAAACAGGCAAAGAACCTGTCATATCATGTTCCGTCTCAATCATATTGTCTTGAACTGTCCCCAAAACCCCATGCTGAGGAGCCATAAGGGCAACTAACCGGTCTTTACCAAAGGCTTCTTGACACACATGAACACTGTGCTTCCATTCTTTTGTCACCGACGCTTGATTTACAACTAAAGCACACCGCCCCCAGTGTTTTGCAATGGATGGGTCGGCTTGAAGGCGCTCAAGACCAATTTTCATTTTGCGACAGCCTCATTCAACAGTTTTTGCACACACCCTTCCAAGGACTCAGCTGAAACAGAAGGCAACTGTTGAGACTCATCAGAATTATGCTCACCAAACCCTGCGTATTGAGTGTTAGAGTATTCATTCACTTCCAGCTTCCAGGTCACACCTTTCGATAAATATAAAAATGTATGAACCTTCATTAATTTGCCACTTGGAAGCTTGATTTGAGACCAATCCATAGGGCTCCCTTTCACAGAATATTGGAGATAGACTGTGAAATTTTAACCTGAAAAACCCTAGGAATCCAGCTCAGTTCTTAAAATAAAAGAGAAGATTGATTTCAGTTCTGAGATAAAGACCGAGACTCATCTTTAAACTGTTTTAAAATTTGATCAACTTGACCACCTTTTGCTTGCTTCAAAACCGCTTGAATACGAAGCATTTGCAGCTCAATGTGAACCCTTAAATCAGCAGCTGGAATCACTTGGGAAAGATTCACAGCTGACGCCGGAGAGCGCACATCCTGGTGAACTTCCACAACACCGTACACAGAAACAGAATAACCCACACTCAACAGCGAAAAAAGCATCATACGAGAAAGACGTTTCATAGAGGACTCCATAAGACTTGGGGCGATTCCCATCCTCTAAGAAGTCTTATACACTCGTTCGGCAAAAAGCCTACTTTCTAAAGAATTAATTTTAAAACCATGAAATTAAACATTAAACAGGAACTCTTGAGGGACTCTCTGCTAAGTATTTCATATATTTTTCTTTCTGATCGAGCTCCATCTGCACCAAAGTAATTGCGATTCCCGGTTGAGTGAGATGCCCCTTTTCGTCCGCAGGATAAACAACTCGAGCCATCTTACCGTTAAAAAAGATCACTTCATCTGGAGTAAGATGGAGCCAGACTTCAAGAATACTCGCAGGGTTGAATGGAAATCGCCCTGGCCTTTCAAAATCAAGAAAGAAACCACGATCTGAGATATCACGAGTTTCCAAAGTGTACCGCACCGTCGATCCAATAGACCCAATTTCCACAGGAATCGGAGTCTTAAGAAAAACACGATGATTCACTCTATTCTCTCTTTTGTTCGCTGACGAATCTCCCACACAACCCCCTTTATGAGACTAGCTTTGACTTTTAGCCAGCTCTTCATCAATCACCCTTTTAAACTCAGGGTATGGCAGAGCACCTGATAAGCGACGACCGTTAATAAAAAACGCAGGCGTACCTGTCACACCTAGCTGAATTCCGGAACGGTAGTTGGCATCAACAATAGCCTCCGCTTCCGCAGGCTTGTCCAAGCACTCTTTAAATTTTTTCATATCCAAAGAAATCTTCTCTGCATATTTTAGCAGATCTGCAGAATCAAGGTTTCTTTGGTTCTCAAATAGAATATCATAATAGGCCCAGTACTTATCAGCGCCTTGAAACTTAGCACATTGCGACGCAACAGCAGCAGGTCGAGCTTTTGGATGAAAATTAAGAGGGAAATCTCTCACAGCCCATGCAACCTTTCCTTTATACTCTTCCAAAACTTTTTCACTTGTAGGAAGCACTCGTGAACAGAACGGACACTGAAACTCTGAATATTCAATAATTGTCACTGCACAGCCTTTTTTGCCACACACTGAGCTATCAACATCTGTCAATTTAGGGCCATAACGCACACGATCATCTTTATTAAGCGCCACCTGATATACAGGTTCCTGCGGCTCAGAAAGAAGGATGACTAAATCACCATTTTTTTGAGCAGTACGTACCATTTCTTCACGTAGTTTACGCATCTCAAGGCTACGTAAATAGCTGCCAACCTCTTTTTCCTGCTGCTCTTTTGACATCGCTGCCAATTGAGGCTCGTCTTTATATTGGCTCAGAGTCTTTTCAATCTGATCTTTGCTAATTTTAACGTTTTTATCAAAAAAGTTTTTTTCTGCTTCTTGTGGAGTTTTTGAAACTTTTTTAGCCTCTTTCTCCCAATAGGCTTTAAAATAACTTTCTGTCGCAGCATCCTTAACTAAATCAAATCTCTTTTGCTCCAACTCATAAAATGCTGCCTGTTCAGCCCTGCGCACAGAAGACAACGGTGTCTTCTTTCCAAAAATCTTATAAGCGTCCTCTGCATGACCAAGAACACTCACTCCCACTAAACACATTCCTAAAATTTTCTTAAAGACCACACAATCCCCCTATTTCTTCGTTTCTTCGAGCATGACAGATTTTTTCCATGAAATCACCCACAAGTCAAAGGAGCTTCTGTCTTGACCATGATTCTATTTCCATCTTAAAGTGCAACACCAGGGCTTGTCATGACAACAGGATGGACTATATGGCTTCAGACACCAACATTATTTGGATTGATCTAGAAATGACCGGTCTCAATCCGGAAAAAGACACGATTCTAGAAATTGCAGGAATTGTTACAAACTCTGAGCTTGAAGAGCTAGATTGCCACAAGGGTTTTGCTCTTCAGCACACAGAAGCACAGCTCAAAGCGATGGATGAATGGAACACGACACACCACAGCTCCTCAGGTCTTTGGGACAGCGCTCTGAAGTCAGACATTCAAACCGACGCCGCTGCTCAAATTTTTATCGATTTCATCAGCCCTCACGTCACTAAAGGAAAGGCTATCTTAGCCGGCAACTCCATTTGGCAAGACCGTCGCTTCTTAACTCGCCACATGCCGACCCTTGAAGAGTGGTTCCACTATCGTATGATCGATGTTTCTACCCTCAAATGCCTTCACCAAATGTGGAAACCAAATGCCAAAAATTTTGAGAAAAAAAACCAGCATAGAGCTTTAGATGATATCCGAGAAAGCGTAGCAGAACTCAGATGGTATCGAGAACAAGGTTTATGAAACTTGTTGTGCTGCCAGCGTTTGCCGCTTGGCCTCAAGGAGAAATAACAACTGCAGAACTTGAAGCCACACACCACATCTCAACAAAAAGACGTAAATATGAATTCTTAAGAAGCCGAGCTCTTTTTCATTCCGTAACACACTCCACCGGGTCGTGTCTTCCTAGAAAAAATGCTCCCCCTCTATGGCCTGACCACATCAACGCGAGCCTTTCTCATAAGCACGGGCATATCGCTCTTCTTACGCACCAGAACAAACAACGCACTCTCGGCGTTGATATTGAAAACAACCGCAGCTTATCAGAAACAGCGCAACAAAAACTGTTCACAAAACAGGAAAGAAATATTTTACAACAAACTGAAGGCTATTCTCTACATAGTGACATTCTGGGGTTTAGCCTAAAAGAAAGCATCGTAAAATGCTTACACGGGATATTTTCACCCATAGAAGCATGGAGGCATGTCGAAATCAAAGACATCACCCCCACAGAGAATCTAGCAATTGCTTCATCCCCATGTGGAGAAGAAGTGTTTTGCCAATGGTCTCTGTGTATGGGGGGGCAGTGGTTGGTTTCATCAGCCTATCGGCCTACTAAGAAAGGCCTAGTTGACGACGATAAAACGTGGGAAGCGCAAATACTGCCTTCAGCATATCCTGATTTAGATATTGAAGGTCTTTCTCAACCGCAGCAAGGCGGCTTAGATCCAACTGCGACAAGTCTAAAGGCCTATTTGCAGCCATAGTCCATGTCCAGTGTGCATTTGGATAAGTTGGCACAACTCCTTGCATAGGCTTCACTTCTCGAAACGCTGAAGAAATCTGGCCATAAACTTTTTGTTGCTGCACTTGGTTCATCCAAACAGAGTCGGTTTGCGCAACCATCAACCCATCAGGTTTGAGAGCTTTTGCAACCGAACGATAAAACACATCTGTAAACAAACCTTCTCCAGGCCCAATAGGGTCTGCCGAATCCACTAAAATAAGATCTGCGTGATTTTCCAGCTCGTTCATATAAGCGATACCATCACCGACCTTAACTGTAACTTTGTCATGCTCAAACGCAGAAGCAACACCCGGAAGGAACTCCAAACTTGCATCAATCACCATTTGATCAATTTCACATAACGTAATGTGTTTCACAGCGTCATGCTTCACAAGCTCTCTTAATGTGCCGCCGTCACCACCACCGATAACAACCACCTCCTCTGGAGATTGATGCATACATACAGCAGGATGTGAAATCATTTCGTGATAAACGAACTCATCTCTTTCTGTCAGCATGACAAAGCCATCCACTGCCAGAAGGCGTCCCCAGTGCTTTGTTTGGAACACTTCTACTTTTTGATATGCGGATTGCCCACTGAATAAAACATCTTCAATAGCAAAACCATAACGTCGGCCTTGGCCATCTTCTTCTGTAAACCAAACGGACATAATTCCCCTCTAACGCTGATTTTTTTCCTGATTGCGAACATATTCAAAAAACGCCGCCTGATCATCAAGAGGGTCTCTTGCACTATGATTCGACGCATGATTATTACCGTCATGCCAATTTCCACCGCCGCTGCCACTATTTCCACTATTGTTATTTTGATTCCAATGACCTTGCGACTGATGACGCTTAAAGTTTTGGTTGCGGTAGCCTTTTGTGTGTCGATGATTTTGATTATTATTGTGCTGATGGCCTTGAGACGTACTCGAAGACGACTTCATTGTCGTTTTTCTTTCCATAATTTCCCAAGCCCTCAACACCAAACCTTCTGCCAACAACTCAGAAGCCAACTCTTCTGGGGTCACCCCCTCACCGTGAGCTTTATATTTCAGTTTATAAGCAAGGCTCGATGAAATTTGAAGCTTAAGAACACTTTTTGATTCTTTCGCCTTTGTTGTCACAGACGATTGCTCAGAAACATCTTGCTCTACGTTTGACTTTTCTTGACTCACCTTTAGGACCTCAGATTGTTTCTTAGCTTGTTTCTTAACTTCCGGCAAAGATTCAGCAACGAGCTCGGAGTTTGAGCTTTTCTCAGGGACAAGTTTACGAGCAGAGCGTAAAGTCTTAGGCTTTGAGCCCTTCACAGGCTTTTTTTCCTGATCTAACTGATCTTCTGCAACTTGACTTAAATCTTTTTTCACAGTTCAACTCTCCAATTGCAACAAACGCAATAGCTATCCACGGATTTTTTCCATGTTTTATGATGCTGACTTTTTTGATAGATTTTTCGAGTACCCAGACGTAACGATCTGGTTGCGCTGGATGCTATCATGGTCATAGCCAGTGAAGCAACATGAAACCGACAGGCCTAGCAAAAGAATCACTCAGAAAAACGGAGAAGATCTTGAAACTCAATCTCATTTTTCAAAACCTTTTTTATCTATCAACTTTATTCGCTGGAACACAGTCATGGAGCAAGCCTATCACTCTTGCGTGGGAGAGTTTTCCCAGAAGCGTTGACCCTCGTTTTGCCCTTGACGCCAACAGTCAGTACATATCTGAACTCTTGCACTGCCAACTGATAAGCTTTGATCAAAACGGTCAAATCTTGCTTGATTTAGCACAATCAACAACATGGAAAAAAGAAACTGTACTCGAAGTTCAACTTAAATCAGACATAAAATTTCGAGATCATACAAAAGTCACAACAAAAGACGTTGCCGCTACATACAACTATTTTCTCCAAAAAGACTTAAAACACCCTAGCCCTCGAAGTGTTGCTTTTCAAAACCTTGAGAGTCTCAAAGTTCTATCTGAAAACATAATACAATTTCACCTCAAACAACCAGATGCTAGTTTTATAAACAACCTTGTTATAGGAGTTTTACCTCACTCTGCAGTCAAGGATACCGTGCTCACACTAGATTCAACACCTTCCAATTGTGGTCCATTTCAGCCAAGTGACCATGGTAGCCACCATATTTCCTTAGCCAGCAATCCTCAGTATACTCTTGCTCCACCTGCCAAGTCTTCGATCACTATTAAAATAGTCCAAGACGAGACGACTCGATACGCTAAACTTAAAGCTGGAGAACTGGACCTTGTTCAAAATTTAATCTCAAGAGAGAAGCTTGAAGAGTTTTCCAAAGATGAAAACTTTAAACTCATAAAAAAAACAGGACTTCGAACATCCTATATCGGCTTCAACATGAAAGACCGGGTCCTGAAGCACCCAGAAGTAAGAAAAGCGATCGATCTTGCTATCAACAGAGACGCTATCATCAAGCATTTATTAAAAGGATATGCAACTCCTGCAAAAACAATGCTTTTGCCACATGACCCATTTTCAAATTCTCAAATTCCTAAAACACAGCATCAATTCACTAAAGCAAAAAAATTAATTCAATCACTTACAAAAAAACCTCTTCGTCTTAAACTCACAACAACGACGGATCGCACACGCATGCTTGTTGCAAAAGCAATACAACAAGATCTAAGAAAAATAGGTATTCAACTCGACGTTCAATCCTTAGAGTGGGGACGTTTTAAGCAAGAAGTTGAAAACGGTCACATCCAAATGTGGATGCTCGAATGGGTTGGTTTTAAAGACCCTGATATTCTTCGCTATGCTTTTTCAAGTGATTTCACTCCACCTAATGGCGGCAATCGCGGATGGTTTAAAAACAAAGAGTTCGATACACTCAGTTCATTAGCTCAACAAACCACTGATTTTAGCAAGAGAAAAGAATACTACACACGCATGCAAAATATTATTCATAAAGAAAAACCTTATATTTATTTATGGCATGAAGATATGGTGGCAGTTCACCGCACTAACCTTCACCACTTTAAGCTTTATGCCGATGGACGACTCCGTTCGATGTCTCATACCACTCTTCAACAGTAAAAAAGACCTCAGGAGGTTGCATGCTACGCTGGTTTCTCCAAAGATTTTTAAGTTTATGTCCAATGTGTTTGTGTCTCATCCTTATTACAGCAAGTATGATGGATCTCATCCCAGGAGATCCTGTTGACCAACTATTAGGAGACTTTGCAACTCTTGAGGAAAAAACAGCCTTAAGAAGCACGCTCAAACTTGATCAATCTTTATGGGACAGACAATTATCCTACCTACTAGAATTAAAAGAAGGCTCTTTAGGGAGCTCTCTTTTACAAAATAGATCTGTTCTAACAATGATCTTAGAGCGCATACCTGCGACTATAGAACTTGCTCTTGCATCCATACTTTTTGCTCTTCTCATGAGTTTACCTTTAGGGTTTATTGCTGCTCTCTCACCAAAAAGCTTCATTGATAAACTCAGTATGTTTATATCTATGCTTGGTGTTTCTATTCCTAATTTCTGGCTGGGCCCACTATTTATTTTATTCTTTTCACTTTATCTGGGCTGGTTTCCTGTTTCTGAACGAACAGGGTGGATCTCTTTAGTTCTTCCAGCAATGACCCTTGGAACATCGCTTGCAGCTATACTCACTCGCATGACACGAAACTCAATCCTTGATACCTTGGGCCAAGACTATATTCGAACAGCACGTGGAAAAGGCTTAAAAAAATTTCACATTATGGTGTTTCACATTTTTATCAACGCAGCTCAACCTATCATTACAATTGTGGGCCTGCAATTTGGGGCTCTCCTCACAGGAGCTGTTATTACAGAAAAAATTTTCGACTGGCCTGGCTTAGGAACACTTATGCTTGAAGCCCTTGGCAGTCGAGACTACCCTGTCATACAAGGGTGTTTACTTTTTTATGCTTTTTCTTATCTGCTTATTAATACTCTTACTGACTTTCTTCTTATTCTTCTGGACCCTCCACAAAGAGAGAAACTCTAATATGCCAAGCGTTGAAATCCGTAATGCAATTTATGTCATCATGCTCTTCTTTCTTCTTATCATTATTGGGCCTATTTTTTATCCTTATGACATCATGTTTTCTGATTTAAGCCTAAGGCTTCAACCTCCATCATTTGCACACCCTATGGGAATGGATGCAAGCGGTAATGATGTTCTCCGAGCTGTTCTCTCTGGAGGGCAAACATCTTTATGGATTGCTCTGACCACGGTCACTCTATGCTCTATCGTTGGTGTTTCTTTAGGAATGATCGCGGCAACATCAAACTCCCTCCTTGACACCATCATTATGAGAACAGTTGATGTTTTCATGACTTTTCCAGGCATTCTCCCTGCAATGGTCGTCGCCAGCCTTTTAGAGCCGAGCGCTTTTTCACTGGTGTTAGCTATGAGCCTCACAGGATGGACAGGGAGCACTCGGTTAATCCGTTCTCAAGCACAAAGTATGATGCAAAAAGACTTTATTCAAGCAGCACATGCACTTGGATGCTCTAAGACACACCTTATTATCAAACACCTCTTCCCGAACTGTTTAACGCCTTTTCTTATTCATGCCACTTTTTCCCTTAGCAGTGTCATTTTAACCGAATCAAGCCTTACTTTTCTTGGATTTGGGCCACAAGAAGGCGCTCCATCATGGGGAGCTCTCTTAAACGAAGGGCGTAGCGTTCTTATGGAAGCTCCTCATTTAAGTATGATTCCTGGGGGAATGATTATGTTTTTTGTTTTATATCTTAATTTTTTAGGAGATGGGCTTAGAGATTACCTTGACCCTAAACATAAATAGCAAAAGCAAAAAGCGTAGAGCACCTTAGCTCTACGCTTTTTTTTATAAAAACTCTAATTAAACGATGCTTTTAAGAGTTTTCAAAGCACGAAGCTTCACAACATTACGAGCTGGTTTTGCTTTAAATGTTGTTGGTTCACCTGTAAAAGGGTTGATCCCTTTACGAGATTTAGTAGCTGGCTTCTTCTGCTTAACAATTTTCAACATACCAACAAGATTGAATACGCCTGGGCCTTTTTTACCCAAGTCCATGTTGATAAGTTCTGTAAGAGCTTCAAAAACATTTTTGACATCAACCTTAGGAAGGCCAGTTGCGTCAGCAAGAATACGGTACACTTCGTGCTTCGTACGTGCTTTTTCAACTTTTTCTGCCACTTTGGACAATGGCATTGGGTTTTCTGCTTTAGAGGTGACACGACGGCGAGTCGGAGCTGCTACAGCTTTCGCTTTTTTAGTCGTTGTCTTTTTAGCAGTTTTTTTCTTAGTTGCAACTGCACGAGTTGTTGTTTTTTTAGCAGCTACTTTCTTTTTTGTAGCTACTTTCTTTTTTGTCACCTTCTTCTTTGCCATAATTCTTCTCCAAAGATTTTTTTAACGCACATTGCGATTACTCAAACAGTAAAGACAGTTTACCTAAAAATCAAGAGTCAGAACAGCTATATAACAAGTTATTAGTGTGTTTGGGTCGAATTTAAGTGAATTTTTGGATTTTTTTCAGCAAAAACAGCTAAAAGTCTTTGCAAATACTGGTCAAATTCAGTCTCTTCCATTTTTTGACTGCCATTTAATAAAGCTTCTTTCTCAGTTCTATTTAAAGAATCAAAGAACTTTCTCTTTAGTAAATTATAATTTAATGGCTTTACTCTTTTCATCTCGACAAGATCTGAAGCTTTTTCTAGAGTTTTTCCGGTTTCCTCTACCCGTTCTATATGCTTTGGCCTTGTATTCGCAAACTCATACCGCTTTTCTGACTTGGTCCCTAAATTCGATTTTTCATTTTTAAAATCACTTTCAGAAAAAGCATCAATGACTCGCGCACTAGACATCAAATCAATATCAATCCAAAAGTGGTAAAAAGAATTGTCTAATACTTCATTACAAAATTCATCAAAATGGTCATCTGAGTTTTTCAAAATTTGACCAGCAACTGTTGTTTGCAACGCAACAGGGAGAAGCAAATCCTTATGAGTAAGCCTATATTTCCATTCTTGAGCAAGCCAATTCAAAGAAATAATATAGCCACTTTGCAAACGAGCAACAAAAACATCCTGATCGCTGACATCAAAAGCATTCTTGTTTAAGTACTTTTGATACAATTTGACAAACACTTTGCTTACGTCAGAAACATAAGCCTCATAAAACTCTTCTCTTCGTTCCGTATTTGCTTCTTTCCAGTAAATCAGTGAGCCTTCTTCATAGGCGTTTACCGGTGTTTCGCCTAAATTTGTTAACACACCGTGGTCTTTCAAACGCCTCATAAAAGCACTAAGCCTGTGCCGCCCTCCAGCGCTTACCCAATCTTGAGGGCAAATAGCTATCCCGTGCACATGGTCTGCATGAACTCGGTGCTCCCCATCTTGCATTGCCTTTTCCATACGGAGGTACAGATCAAGGTCTTTTGCAGTCATATCTATAAAAGCAGAGTTTAAGACTGAAAATGTTTTCTGACACCAAGAGTGCTGTGGGCGACCTGCATAAAACTCAAACCCAACAACCCATGGGAGAATATGATCAGCCACCTCAAAAGTGACTTGAGCATCCAGGACAGAAAAATCCCAACTTTCATGGGTAAAAAAAGGCTTGGCAACCCCTTGTGTATTTAAAAGACGCAAACCACCAAGTGCTTCTAAAACACGCTCCATCTTTTTCTGCAAACGCTTCACACCAGGACAAAGCTTCAAAGCATCTTCCACGCTAAGACACCAAGACTGTGAGCCTGATAAAATCACGCTGCGTAAATCATTCAAAAGCAAAGCTAACAGCTGTAACTCATCTACATCAAAGCGAGGAGTCACTGCTGGCATATATTCACTTTTCTGATCCCACGCATGACGCCAACACTCCCACCACCAACCTGGTAATATCATGCGTCGTGATTTCTGTTTCATAGTCTCTCGTCTTAAACATCAAGCTTCAAAAGCGCGTAGATAACATTTATTGTTTCCAACTGTACACCAGAAGTTTTCTGATACTGCTCGTAATAAAGGTCTGCTACTTCTAAACTCTCTATGCTCACATCATCAATACGCGCTTTTGCCCATATTTTTTTTTCTTGATCGAGCCATTTTTTTATATACAGTTGCCTCAATTCATCTTGAGTGCGGAAGGTTACGACGATATAAGAGTGATCCCCTCCTGTCCAGACCCCTTTCTCACTCATTTGCACCCACGCTGGCTGGCTTTTCCGACTTCTTTCAATAACCTCTTCAAGTTCGAGGGGTTGACACGAAAACAAAAATCCAACTAAAAAATATTTTTTCAGACTACTTCTTTTTTTTATCATCACCTGGTTTACTTTCTTTTTCACGCCGATTCGCCTGGTCAAATGCTGATTCATGGAAGGATTGTTTTAATTCTCTCAACTTGTCTAAAACAATCCTTTTTAAATGAGGGCTGTCTGCAATGACTTGCCCTAACATTTCATAGTCATCTTTATAACTTTTCGCTCCACCTTCTTTCTTTTCTTCTTTTGCCATATGGATCTCCTAAAGACTTGTCATGAACTCTTTTGATAGTCTACCCTGGACTGCATTCACCGCAAGAACCACGTGGATCAAAAAGGACCATAATGGACTTCACACTTGATACAACAATCCCGCTCTTCATTATTGCTTTTGGGCACTTTATCCCTACTTTTCTACTCATTCAAATACTAAGAGCACCTGAAAAACAAACATTTCCAACACCTGCAGAAGCCTCTATTCCTCTTGCTGAGCCTACGGTAGGTTGGTCGGAAAGACTCAAATTAGGCCTTAGCAAAAGCCGTGCTCAACTAGCAAAAGCACAGATGCTATTCCAAGGCAAAACCTATATCGATGAAAACCTCCTAGAACAGCTCCATGAAACGCTATATCGTTGTGACCTCGGGCCCTCCGTTACAGATGACTTTATTGACCATATCCGCCAGACATCAAAAGGATCCGAACTAGACTATCAACAAGTCATGCGACTTATGCAGCAGAGAAGTCACGATATTTTATCCGCTCCGTCGCAAAACGCACCCCACACGCCTTCTCTTCAGGTTATTCTCATGGTTGGAGTCAACGGTGCAGGCAAAACAACCACAACAGGGAAGCTGGCTGCTAAGCTAAAAGCCGAGGGGAAAAGCGTCATTCTGGGCGCAGCGGATACTTTTCGAGCTGCTGCAAGTGAGCAATTAGAAGAATGGGGTAAACGAACAGGAGCAGAAGTCGTCCGTCATACCTCTGGGAGTGATCCTGCAGCAGTCGCGTGTGACTGTATCCGCGCGGCAATTGCTCGCCAGCATGATGTCGCTATTATCGACACAGCCGGCCGCTTACATAATAAAACAGACCTAATGAACCAACTTCAAAAAGTCAAACGCGTCATTGAAAAAGAGTGTCCTGGTGCACCACATGAAACCTGGCTTGTTCTCGACGCCACAACTGGGCAAAATGCACTCCCCCAAGTTCAAGCCTTTAAACAAGCAACCCCTCTCACTGGTGTCATTATGACAAAACTCGATGGCACTGCAAAAGGCGGCGCCCTCATCTCCGTAACACACCAGCACAAAATCCCTGTAAAATTCATCGGAGTTGGTGAAAGCGCTGATGACCTCCAGCCTTTTCGACCTCAAGAATTTTCTGAATCTCTCTTCCCAGCTTAAAAATAGATAAAAACCTTGACACCCCAAAAAGAGATTGGTAACTTCGTCCTCACTTTCAGGGGTGTAGCTCAGTTGGTTAGAGCGCTACGTTGACATCGTAGAGGTCTCCAGTTCGAATCTGGACATCCCTACCACTTCTTCCTCCAAAACATCTTCCCAAATACCACTTAAGATTCTCACACATGCACAAACTGCATATATAAAGTGTATGAACACAGGCTATAGCATTAGATATGTTTCATTGACGTGTTCAGAATTGCAAGAGGCTAGTAAATCCGCCTTTTAAAGGAGTATTTGGTATCTATGAGCATGTAAATAAAATTCTTCCTTGCTATATTTTGCATAAAATCATGACAATTTTGGATATGCTCCTACAAGTCCGCACCGCTTCTGCTTTTTACCTTAAAGCATTACGATCACCTAAAAAATACCAGCTATCTTTCGCATTACTCTTTGAACAGAGTCTGCTATACCAACGCCAACTACGAACCCGCGTAAATTCATGCAAAGCTCATACTTAAATTAAAAACATTACTTTTTTACTTTATCTACTCAGGAATTATTTGACCAAAACCAGCGGTCAGACAGGATATCTAGGAAAACCTTGCAAAAGTCAACCACCTCGTTGGAGGAGATGAAATTTCCGTATTCAATAAAAATATTCAATCCACTGAAATTCAAAATATCACTCACACTAAAAATCACATAAATTTTCAAGTTCTAGGCTACGACACAGTCTTCACCCCTGTGAACAAAACATATTTTTCATGTAGAAGATCCCACCAGGATTATAACTCTTGTCATGATAGCTTTTTGCATTATTCCCACAACAAAAGCTATCACGCATGTATGTTACATAGCATACGCTGGGATTTATAAGACATCTTGTGCAATCAACAGAGTCATCCCATTCTCAACAAAGTTCACAACAATTCAAAAAAGTTTTAGACAGAGAGCGACTCATTCTTCCTAGAAAACTAACAACATATACGCAGAAGAGTAAATAATGTGCTTAAAATGAAAAAAGCAACAAACGTTTTTTTCAACACTTTAAAAAATAAGCCATTAAGCCATACCGTCGTGAATACGGTGAAACAACAAAAAAAGATGCCTCTACTTGTATATAGAGGCATCTTAGCAAGTACAAAAAATGTTCTTATGACTAGTGACGCATTGCGTCTAGCACTTTTTTTGGGGCTTCCTCATACTTTAAAAAGCTCATAGAGCACGTTGCTCGGCCTTGAGAAATCGATCTGAGCGAGGTTGTATAACCAAACAGCTCAGATAAAGGAGCTTGAGCATCTACAGATTGTAAATGACCACGGGATGACACCATATTCACCTGCGCACGCCGTGCATTTAAATCTGTCATAATGTTAGACAAGTAGTCTTCAGGAACAATCACTTCCATTTTCATAACAGGCTCTAACAAACATGACTCACCTGTTATCAAAGCGTCTCGTACAGCGTTTGCAGCAGCAACATGAAATACGCCTTCTTCCATACACTCTGCATCCATTTCTCCACCTAGAACTGTCACTTTAAGACCAAGAACTTTAGAGCTCAAAATAGGGCCTGACTCTAGCGCTTGCTCTGCACCTTTTGAAACTGATTTGTGGAACTCTTCTGGCAACGCAGCCCAAGTCACACTAACAACATCTTCACCTGATTGGTCCGTCATTGGCGTCAGTTCAATATTCACTTTTGCGAACTGCTTTTTACCCGCAACATCACGATCTACCAGACCTGTCCCTTTTTGTGACTTTTTTAAAGTCTCTCGCCATGAAACTTGTGGATTACCCACATTCACATTCACTTGAAACTCACGCTTTAGCCGGTCTACAATGACATCCAAATGAAGCTCACCCATACCACGAATCAATTTTTGGCCCGTTTCAACATTATCGCTCACTCGAAACGTTGGGTCTTCAGCTTGCAATTGTGTCAAGGCTCCAGCCAACTTAGCTTCGTCCGCACGACTTGCCGGCTCCACAGCTACTGCAACAACAGGCTCAGGAAAAGTCACAGATTCATAACGAATAGGGTTTTTATGATCACAAAATGTATCACCTGTGACTGTTTGGCGAGGACCCACAAGGGCCACAATCTGACCAGCTTCAACTGTTTGTATTTCAGTGCGACGGTTCGCTTCCATTTGTAGAATCTTCTGTATACGCTCTCTTTTACCAGTTCGAGAATTATAAACAACCTCACCAACCTTAAGGCGTCCTGAATAAATTCTTGCAAATACAAGCTGTCCCACAAAAGGGTCTGCCATCATTTTAAACGCAAGAGCAGAAAAAGACTCATCAGCTTGGCGTTTTCGCACAAGGACGTCTTCTGCATCATCTGCTGTTAAGCCAGTCATTTCCGACAAATCAACAGGTGAAGGTAAATAAGCAATGACAGCATCCATCAACGGCTGGATACCTTTATTTTTAAAAGCACTTCCACACAACACAGGAACAATATGTTGATTCACAGTTAAACGTCGTAACGACGCTGTTAGCAGATCAATATCAACATCACCTGTTTCTAAGAACGCCTCCATAAGTTGCTCATCATGCTCCGACAAAGCATCAAACATCAGCTCTCGAGCCATCTGAACTTCATCATGGTAATTTTCAGGAATATCTTCCGTAATGAAATCAGTCCCATCACTATCATCAGACCAATGTAAAAATTTCTGCTGAACAAGGTCAATGACACCTTGAAACTCGTCTTCAGCGCCAACAGGCAGTTGAATGGGAACAACATTTGCGCCTAAGCGTTTTTTCATAGACTCCACAGAGTCTTCAAACGATGCACCCACACGATCCATTTTATTTACAAATGCGAGCCGAGGTACAGCATACCGATCTGCTTGTCTCCAAACAGTTTCTGATTGAGGCTCAACACCGTGGACACCATCAAAAACAGCCACAGCACCATCAAGCACACGCAACGAGCGTTCAACCTCAACTGTAAAATCCACATGCCCTGGGGTATCAATCAAATTAATATGAGCATCTTTCCATTGACACGAAACAGCAGCAGAAGTAATCGTAATTCCTCGCTCCTGCTCTTGAATCATCCAGTCTGTCGTTGCAGCACCATCATGGACTTCCCCCATTCTGTGAATTTTACCTGTGTAATATAAAATTCTTTCGGTGGTTGTCGTCTTACCCGCATCAATATGCGCCATAATCCCAATATTTCGAACACGTGTCAGATCAGCCATTTTTTTACCTTTAATCGCATAAGAAACAACAATGGCCAGCAGTCCTAAAAGGATTGCTGGCCATTGAAAGACTCGAGAACTTTAAAAGACTACCAGCGGTAGTGTGCAAAAGCTCTGTTCGCATCAGCCATTTTGTGCACGTCTTCACGGCGCTTGTAAGCACCTCCGCGCTTTTGGCAAGCATCAATCAATTCTGCTGCCAATTTTTCCTTCATGCTACGACCAGGTCTCTTGCGAGCAAACTCTTTCAACCAGCGGTGAGAAAGAGCCTGACGGCGGCGAGGAGCAACTTCAATCGGCACTTGGTAGTTTGAACCACCAACACGACGAGACTTTACTTCAAGCATAGGCTTGACGTTTTCGACTGCCAAATGGAAAACTTCCACCGCTGAAGAAGCACCAAAGTTTTGAGGCCCCTTGCTGTCGATCATCTCAATCGCACCGTAAAAAACTTTCTCTGCTGAAGCACGCTTACCGTGCATCATGATGCAAGAGATAAATTTTGTAACCATTTCTTCGCCAAATACTGGATCTGGCAGAACAACTCTTTTACTAGCACTTCGACGTCGCGCCACAGTCCTCTCCTTTTACTTCTTCGGCTTCTTGGCGCCGTATTTACTACGAGCTTGGCGGCGACCATTAACACCTTGCGTATCCAAAGATCCACGTACAATGTGATAACGAACACCCGGTAAGTCTTTGACTTTACCGCCACGTACAAGAACAACACTGTGCTCCTGTAAGTTATGGCCTTCACCACCAATGTACGAAGTCACTTCGATACCGTTGGTTAAACGCACTCTTGCGACTTTACGCAATGCGGAGTTAGGTTTCTTTGGTGTTGTTGTATAAACTCTTACGCAAACACCACGCTTTTGAGGACATTTTTGTAGAGCTGGACCTTTTGATTGGTCTTTGCTTCTACTACGTCCATTCCGTATAATCTGATTAATCGTTGGCATTTCTGCATCCACCTTAACGAACAGGCCCTAAGACCTATCAGAACTGTTTAAAAACCTCAAGGAGAAACTCACTGTCTTTTTCAGACAGTGGCTGCAACTTGATCACTTTTGTCATTTTCAGAACGCGGGACAGCTTCAGTTCCTCTATAACGAAGAGCACCTGTACCTGCTGGGATCAAACGTCCCATGATCACGTTTTCCTTCAATCCCCGTAAACCGTCAACTTTACTTGCTGTACTTGCTTGGGTAAGCACTTTCGTCGTTTCCTGGAAAGAAGCAGCAGAAATAAAACTGTCTGTTGAAAGAGAAGCTTTTGTAATACCGAGGAGAATAAGCTCCCACTTTGCCGGTTCTTCATCAGCTTCAACGGCTCTACGGTTCACTTCTTTCACATAGCCACGGTCAGCAGTCTCACCTGGTAGGAGAGGAGTGCTGCCTGGATCAGTGATCAACACACGACGCAGCATACGACGAATAACCACTTCGATATGCTTGTCGTTAATCTTAACACCCTGGAGCCGGTAAACTTCCTGAATCTCATTCACAAGGAACTCAGCCACTGCGACTTCACCCATAATCGCTAGGACCTCGTGCGGACTCATTTGACCATCAACGAGAAGCTCACCCTTACGGATATACTCCCCTTCGTTCACCAGAATGTGACGCCCTTTCGGGATCATAAACTCTGTCACATGACCTTCAGCACCAGCAATACGTACACAACGTTTGCCTTTGACATCATCACCGAAACTCACTGTTCCGTCTTGATCTGCCATAATCGCGCTATCTTTAGGCTTTCTTGCTTCAAAGAGCTCAGCAACACGTGGAAGACCACCAGTAATATCTTTCGTTTTAGAAGTTTCACGAGGAATCTTCGCTAAAATATCACCTGCTTGAACTTCATCACCATCATTTACATTGATAATACTTGCGATAGGAAGGCTGTAAGCCACTCGACCATCAACAATTTCAGTATCAGACGCATCTAATAGGCGAATAGAAGGCTTCAAGTCGCCACGCTTTGACTCCATAACAACTTTACGGGTCAAGAACGTAACATCATCCACACGCTCTTCAAGAGAAAGACCATCAACAAGGTCTGAATATTTCACACGGCCCGATGCTTCAGCAAGAATCGGTACAGAGAAGGGATCCCATTCGCAAAGACGGTCGCCCGCCTTAATTTGATCGCCTTCTTGAACCTGCAGTCGGGAACCGTAAGTGATAGGATAAACATCACGAACATCACCAGCATCATCAAGAAGTTGCATTTCACCATTTCGTGAAAGAACAATGATTTCGCCAGATCTATTCTTCGAGAATCTCAAATTGTTAAATCGAATTTTACCTGTAAATCGACTTTCCAAATGACTCGCTTCAGCTTTGTGAGTTGCAGTTCCACCAAAGTGGAAGGTTTGCATGGTCAGCTGTGTTCCTGGCTCACCAATAGACTGAGCGGCAATAACACCAACAGCTTCACCGATACCAACTCGACGACCTGTAGAGAGGTCACGACCATAACAAGCTGCACAGACACCTCGCTCTGCTTGGCAAAGTAATAGCGTACGAATTTCGAGCTCTTCAACATCTGCGTCTTCAAGAACAATGCAATCTTCTTCTTCAAGAAGCGTTCCTTCATTCAAGAGCAAGTGGCCTGTTTTCGGATGAAGTACATCACCAACAACAGTACGTCCCAAGACGCGTTCTGTGAGAGAAACACGCACTTCTGAGCCTTCACGAATTGCACTCACTCGTAGCCCTTCACGAATACCGCAGTCTGCTCCAAGAATAATAGTATCTTGAGCAACATCAACAAGACGTCGCGTCAAGTAACCAGAACTTGCAGTTTTCAATGCAGTATCAGCAAGACCCTTACGAGCACCGTGAGTAGAAGTAAAGTACTGATGAACCGTCAAACCTTCACGGAAGTTCGCTGTAATTGGCGTCTCAATAATCTCACCTGACGGTTTCGACATAAGACCCCTCATACCAGCCAACTGACGAATCTGTTGAGCTGAACCACGAGCACCCGAATCGGCCATCATAAAGATACTGTTGTCGCTTGGAACTTGGTGCTTCTTCCCGTCACGACTTTCAACTTCCATTTCCGCAATGTTTTGGAACATGGATCGACCAACTTCTTCAGTGACCTTTGCCCAGATGTCAACAACCTTGTTATAGCGCTCACCTTCAGTCAAAAGACCTTCAGAATATTGCTCCTTAACCCGTTGAACATCAGAATAAGCATCAACAAGCAGTTTTGCTTTTACTTGAGGAACAACCATGTCACGAATAGCAATAGAAAGACCGGCACGTGTCGAATACTGGTAACCTAAAGTTCTCAAAGCATCAGCAATAAGCACAGTACGTTTTGGGCCCACAATTCGGAAACAATCATCGATCAACTTCGCAAGTTCTTTTTTACCCAAGACCTTGTTGTAGCTTTCAAAATCAATTTCCTCAGGAATGACTTCAGAAAGCAAAGCACGCCCTACAGTTGTAGAACGAAGTTGACCCTTCATGCGAACACGCACTGGCGCTTGAAGACTAATCGCACCATGGTCATAAGCTGCTCGCGTTTCAATCAAGTCAGAGAAAGTGCTGCCAGCACCTTGCGCACCAATATCTTCACGTGTGAGGTAATAAATACCAAGAACGATATCATGCGAAGGAATAATAACCGGACTTCCTGAAGCTGGGCTCAAGATGTTGTTTGTCGACATCATTAAGACTCGAGCTTCCATTTGCGCTTCTACAGAAAGAGGCAAATGAACGGCCATCTGGTCACCGTCAAAGTCTGCGTTAAAAGCAAAGCAAACAAGCGGGTGAAGACGAATTGCTTTTCCTTCAATCAAGACAGGTTCAAATGCTTGAATACCTAATCTGTGAAGGGTCGGAGCACGGTTCAAAAGAACAGGGTGTTCTTTTGTGACTTCTTCAAGAATATCCCAAACTTCAGGGTGTTCTTTTTCAACAAGTTTTTTCGCGCTTTTAATTGTTGAAACAATTCCATGCTCTTCAAGCTTTGAGTATAGGAAAGGTTTAAATAGCTCAATAGCCATCTTTTTAGGAAGACCACATTGATGCAATTTTAATTCTGGACCTACAACAATAACTGAACGACCAGAATAATCGACACGTTTACCAAGAAGGTTTTGACGGAATCGACCTTGCTTCCCTTTCAAGAAATCTGAAAGTGAACGCAATGGACGTTTGTTAGGGCCAGTAAAGACCTTGCCACGACGTCCGTTATCAAACAACGCATCAACAGCTTCTTGAAGCATACGCTTTTCATTGCGAACAATGATCTCTGGCGCGTTCAATTCAATCAACCGAAGAAGACGGTTGTTTCTGTTAATCACTCGTCTGTACAAATCATTCAAATCTGAAGTTGCAAAGCGTCCACCATCCAAAGGAACAAGTGGTCGCAAATCTGGAGGCTGCACAGGAATAACAGTAAGAACCATCCATTCAGGACGAGCACCAAAATCACCATTCGCATCTCTAGAATTAAATGCTTCAATGACTTTTAGTCGTTTTTGAATTTTCTTACGGGCACCATCAGATGTTGTTTCTTTAAGATCTTGGCGAAGCTGCTCGTTTTGTTCGTCTACACGAACTTGACGAAGAAGCTCAAGAATAGCTTCAGCACCAACTCCAACACGGAAAGCTCCGTTACCGTAATCGGCCAACGCTTCTTCATACTCTTCTTCACCAAGAACAGTACCAGGTTTCAAGCGTGTAACAGCTTCATCTCCACCATCAAGGACAAGATAAGCTTCACTGTATAGAACTCGCTCAATGTCTTTCAGAGTGATATCCAGAACAGCACCAATCCTAGAAGGCAAAGACTTCAAGTACCAGATATGAGCAACTGGAGTCGCGAGGTTGATGTGACCCATACGTTCTCGACGAACTTTAGAATGGATAACTTCAACACCACACTTGTCACAGACAATCCCCCGGTGTTTCATGCGTTTGTACTTACCGCAAATACACTCAAAGTCTCTTACTGGACCAAAAATCTTGGCGCAAAAAAGGCCATCTCTCTCAGGCTTAAAAGTCCGGTAATTAATAGTTTCCGGCTTTTTAACCTCACCATACGACCAACTTCTGATTTTCTCAGGTGACGCAATGGAAATCTTCATAGCTGAGAAATTCAACGGATCTGTTGGTTTCTCAAAAAAGTTTAGCAAGTCTTTCAAACCCATCTCCCGCGGATGATTGACTCTAACTGAAACGACCAGGCTGGAAAGAGTCAGCTTTCCAGCCTGCTATCGACATCATGGTCATAAAAGTGGATTAACGTTGAAGAACGTCAATTCCAACTTCTTTACCATCATCTCTTAACAAATTAACATCTAAGCACAAGCTCTGAAGCTCTTTCACAAGAACGTTAAAGCTTTCCGGAATTCCTGGCGTCACAACATTTGTCCCTTTTACAATGGACTCATACATGCGTGTTCGACCAAGAACATCATCTGATTTCACTGTGAGCATCTCTTGTAGAGTATAAGCTGCACCGTAAGCTTCCATTGCCCAAACTTCCATCTCTCCAAGACGCTGACCACCAAACTGAGCTTTACCACCCAAAGGCTGCTGAGTCACAAGAGAGTAAGGACCAATAGAACGAGCGTGAATCTTTTCATCAACCAAATGGTGAAGCTTCAAGACATACATCACACCAACAGTTACTCTTTCTCGGAATTTCTCCCCAGTAAGACCATCGTAAAGATCTGTTTGCCCATCCGTATCAACGCCACCAAGCGCAAGAGCGGATTCAATTTCTGGCTCATTTGCCCCATCAAACACAGGGTTTGCAACGTGAACACCTTCACGGTACTTACGTACAAATCGCTTCAACTGATCATCAGAACAAGAATTTAAGAATTCTGCCATCTCATCTCGAATACCTTTTGCATCCCAGATTTTCAGACACATATCCACAAGTTCTTGGCGAATAAACTGCTTATCAAGCATCTCATTCAAACGTTCACCTAAGTGCTTAGCAGCCCAACCCAAGTGAGTTTCCAAAATCTGCCCAACGTTCATCCTCGAAGGAACACCAAGAGGATTCAAGACGATATCAACAGGTTTACCATCGGCAGTAAACGGCATGTCATGCTCAGGAAGAATCTGAGAAATCACACCTTTGTTACCGTGTCGACCAGCCATCTTATCGCCGACTTTCAACTTACGTTTAATCGCGATATAGACTTTAACCATCTTAACAACGCCTGGAGGCAACTCATTACCTTTTGAGTTTTTCTTCAGAAGCTCTTCTGTCATCACTTTAATCTGCGTAATTTTTTCTTTCAAATCACGAAGAACTTGAGTCAACAGGTTATTTTTAGAAGCATCTTGAACAACAATTTGGAACCAATTTTGATAGCCCAAATCCTCAAGAAGCGACGGAGAAACCTGCGCACCTTTCGATGCAACCACCACACCCTCTGAATTCCGAATATCTTCAGCGAGCATCGCGTTATCTGCAATTGTTAAGATTTTGCCTTGAGCAGAATCTTTAATAATATTAATTCTTGCAGACTCATTTTTCTTAAGTTTTATTTCTTCTTCACCTTCGATTTGAAGAGTTCTGACATCTTTTTCAGTCCCTTCACGTGAGAAGACTTTACAACCGATAACAGTACCACTTACACCAGGAGAAACTCTCAAGGATGTATCGCGAACGTCACCAGCTTTCTCACCAAAAATAGCCCGGAGAAGTTTTTCTTCAGGGGTTAATTGAGTCTCACCCTTTGGTGTAATCTTACCAACAAGGATATCACCAGGTTTAACTTCAGCCCCTATTCTCACGATACCAGCTTCATCTAAGTCAGAGAATGCTTCTTCACTGATATTTGGAATATCAGCAGTAATCTCTTCTTGACCAAGCTTTGTATCACGAGAAATACATTCAAATTCCTGGATATGCACAGAAGTATACAGATCTTCTTTTACAACTCTTTCAGAAATCAAGATTGAATCTTCAAAGTTGTAACCATTCCAAGGCATGAAGGCGACAACAAGGTTCTGCCCTAAAGCAAGCTCACCTGTTTCAGTACCAAAACCATCAGTGATCACATCACCAACACGCACTCTTTCGCCAACACGGACGATCGGTTTTTCATTGATACAAGTATCAAGGTTTGATCGTCTATATTTTCTTAAAGTATAAATATCAACATCAGCACCAACCACAGTTAAGGTATCAGCATCATCTGCAGAATTTGCAGGGTCCACATCAACTTTAACAACGATACGATCCGCATCGACCGAAGCAATAATACCATTTCTACGAGCAACCGATACAGCACCTGAGTCACGAGCAACAATACCCTCAACACCTGTACCAACAAGAGGAGCTCGAGTCTTAATCAGAGGCACTGCCTGCCTCATCATGTTCGAACCCATCAACGCACGGTTTGCATCATCGTTTTGAAGAAACGGAATCAAACTAGCAGCAACAGAAACAAGCTGGGTTGTTGAGACATCCATCAAGTCTGCTTCTTCTGGCCTTACAGACTCACTCTCACCTTTACGGCGAGCAGCAACAAGGCCGTCAGACGCAATCTCATCGGACCAATTTGGAGCCCTAGAACTTGCCTGGGCAATAATATGATCTCGATCTTCTTCACTCGCAGAGTAGTAGCGAACTTCGCCCTCTTGTGTATCCGAATCTTCACGTGGAGTCAGCGTTTTGTATGGCGTTTCAATAAAACCATACTGATTAACTCGAGCAAAACTCGCCAAAGAAGAAATCAATCCAATATTTGGACCCTCTGGAGTTTCTACAGGACAAATACGCCCGTAGTGAGTTGGATGAACGTCACGGACCTCAAAGCCCGCCCTTTCACGACTCAAACCACCAGGCCCAAGAGCAGACAAACGTCTCTTATGAGTAATCTCAGAAAGAGGGTTTGTTTGGTCCATAAATTGGCTCAACTGAGAGCTACCAAAGAACTCTTTGACAACAGCAGCAGCCGGCTTGTTGTTTATAAAATCATGAGGCAACAATGTGTCAACATCGTGCATTTGAAGACGCTCACGAATCGCTCTTTCAATTCGAAGCAAGCCAATACGATATTGATTCTCTAAAAGTTCACCAACTGCACGAACTCGACGATTACCCAAGTGGTCAATATCATCTATATCGCCACGCCCAGCTTTCAAATTGTATAGACAGCGAATCGTTTCAAGAATATCCGTACGTGTCAAAGTTCCTTGTTCTAAAGGCTCATTCACACCAAGACGTTCATTGACTTTCAAACGACCAACAACTGATAAGTCATATCTATCAGCATCAAATAACAAGCCGTTGAAAAGAATTTCCGCTGGTTCCAAACTGGGTGGGTCACCAGGACGCATGCGGCGGTAAATTTCAAGAATCGCTTGCTCACGATTTTCGATATTGTCAGCATCAAGTGTATTTCTGAACGAAAGATCGACCCCCATTCCATCTACAAACAGCAACTGGAATGATTCAATAGAGTGTTCAGAGATCAACTCAACATCAGCTGATTCCAAGACATGGTTGATAGGAATCAACTCTTCACCTTGGCTATCATAAATAGGTCGCGCTGTGACTTGACCAACCAATGAAGGCTTTTCAACACGAATATACTCAAGCTCAGCAGCCTGCATTTGGCGAATAACACCAGCAGAAATTCTGCGACCTTGCTTGACGTAAACCTGACCTGACTTAGGATCAACAATATCATCGACAGCACGCTGCCCACGAAGTTGCTCATAGTTCAATCGTTTTTGGAAATTACCAAATCGGTCAGTCTTGATTTCTTCTTTTTCATAGAAGGTATCAAGAAGCTCTTCAACCCCATAGCCTAAAGCCTTAAGGAAGATTGTAGCGTGCATTTTTCGACGACGGTCAATACGGACATGTAAGATGTCTTTCGCGTCAAACTCGAAATCGAGCCATGAGCCACGGTAAGGAATGATCCGAGCTGTGAATAAAACCTTGCCTGAAGCAGAGTTTTTTCCTCGATCATGATCAAAGAAGACACCAGAAGAGCGATGAAGCTGCGAAACAACTACACGCTCCGTGCCATTAATAATGAATGTTCCGCTTTCAGTCATAAGAGGTATTTCACCGAAATACACTTCCTGTTCTTTGACATCACGTATCGTGCGAACAGAGCTTTCTTTATCCACGTCCCAAATAACAAGTCGAATAACGACTTTTAATGGCGCAGAATAGCTCATGCCTCGCTGACGACACTCAGCAACATTGTATTTTGGATCATCAAGAGAATAGCCTACAAACTCAACAGAGGCTGTTCCTGAAAAATCAGTGATTGGAAAGACAGACTCAAACACCGCTTGAAGTCCGACGCTTTTCCTCTTCGAAGGATCGACGTCCATCTGAAGAAATTCACCGTAACTACGTCTCTGAATTTCGACAAGGTAAGGGAGTTCAAGGGAATTAGCTATCTTCTGGTAGCTCTTTCGCGGGCGAATAAAAGAGGCCCCAAATGACGTCATATGGCACTCCGAGCAGAATCATGCGAACAAGAGAAACCCACGGAGTAACATAAACTCAGTGGCTTGATCCCGGGAACTTTTCTTAAGGCGCCCCAAATGGGGCACCAAAAGAGTTTACTTAATTTCAACAGAAGCACCAGCTTTTTCAAGCGCTTCTTTCAACTTATCAGCGTCTTCTTTAGAAATCGCTTCTTTCACGTTGCTTGGAGCGCTTTCAACAAGCTCTTTTGCTTCTTTAAGGCCAAGACCTGTGATCGCACGAATTTCTTTAATCACGTTGATTTTTTTCTCACCGAAAGACTTAAGAACAACTGTGAATTCAGTTTGTTCTTCAGCAGCAGCAGCGCCTGCACCTGGCATAGCAGCCATAGCTACTGGAGCAGCAGCACTAACGCCAAATTTTTCTTCAAGATCTTTAACCAAGTCAGCAGCTTCGAGAAGAGTCAACTTTTCAAGAAATTCAATAACTTGTTCTTTAGTTACACTAGACATAATAATTCTCCTTAAAAACCTCATCCACTTGGATCAGGTAACTTATATTCATCAAAATCAGTTCGTTTTTTTGTCCTTGATAGCACCAACAACTTGAACCAAGTTGCGAGCAACACCATTAAGAACACCCAACAATCCGCGATGCGGCGATACAATAGAGCCAACAATTTGGCCAAGCAATACTTCCTTCGAAGGAAGGTCTGAAATTGCTTTTAATTCCTCGAGACTAACGCCTCGGCCTTCAAGAACACCACCCGAAACCTTAAAGTTTGGGAAGTCGCCATCAGCCTTGACCAAGACTTTACTTGCCGCCGCAATATCACCGTAGATATAAGCAACACCAATTGGGCCTTTAAGTTGATCACGAAGCGCATCCCACTTCTCAGCACTCTCAGATTGAGAAATTGCTTCACGTGTGACGCGGTTGTTAGCAATTTTAAACTCTGCTTCAACTTCTTGCAGTTGATTACGGAGTTCTGCGAGTTCATTCGCACTCATGCCTCTGTATTCTGCAACAACTGAAGCAGAAGCTTTTGACATTTTTTCAGCGAGATTTTGAGCTATCTCAATTTTTGAGCTTTTCAGCCTTGCCATAACTTCACCTCGCCTACTTATATGCTACTGTGTCGATTTTAATCCCAGGACCCATTGTTGCAGAAAGGCCAATCTTCTTAAGATAAGCACCTTTTGCAGCAGCCGGCTTCAATTTAACGAGAGCGTCAATAACTGCTTCCGCATTTTCTGCCAACTTGTTTGAATCCATATCAACACGCCCGATTGCAGTGTGAACGTTTCCTGCTTTATCAACACGGAACTCAGAGCGACCTGCTTTAAGTTCACGAATTGTAGCAGAAACATCAAAAGTCACTGTTCCAACTCTTGGATTTGGCATCATACCACGAGGACCTAAAATTTTACCTAGCTTACCAACAACACCCATCATATCTGGAGTTGCAATAACACTATCAAAATCTAACCAGCCTTCTTGGATTTTTTGAGCCAAGTCTTCAGCGCCAACAGCAGAAACGTTCTCTTGCCCTGCTTCAACAGCTTTTTCACCGCGAGCAAAAACAACAACTCGAACATCTTTACCACTACCATGAGGCAGAGATGTCGCGCCACGAACATTCTGATCTGCATGACGAGGGTCTACACCCAGCCGCACGACCATTTCTACTCGACCCGGGAATTTGGTGTAAGAGCTTTTTTTAGCAACCTCAACACCATCCAACATCGAATAGAGTCGGTTGCTCTCGACGAGCTCCGCAGAAGCGCGGTATTTCCGACCTTTTTTCATTCAAACTCCGTAGTTCTTACGAGACGCTCTAAAAACATCTCTCCTACTATCAATACAAAAGTTATCGACTAGATAACTTTCAAACCCATACTTCGAGCAGAGCCTTCAATAATCTTCACAGCCGCTGCTTCATCTCTCGCGTTCAAGTCTGCCATCTTCGCTTTTGCGATTTCTGCAACCTGATCATGAGTCACCTCACCAACTACCGCGGTGCCAGGTGTTTGAGACCCTTTATCAAGCTTTGCTGCTTTTTTCAGCAAATCAGACGCAGGAGGACTCTTTGTAATAAAGCTAAAAGATTTGTCTGCGTATACAGTAATCACTGTAGGCAGGACAGAACCCGCTTGCTTTTGAGTTCTAGCATTAAACTCTTTGCAGAACGCCATGATATTGACGCCACGCTGACCAAGAGCAGGACCCACTGGAGGAGCTGGGTTTGCTTTGCCCGCAGGAATCTGCAATTTAATATATCCGGTTACTTTTTTGGCCACGTCTGTTGCCTCCTTAACTTAGTCTACCGAGTCGCACGACAACGGAGATCGTGAAATAAGCGATCTAAATTCAATTGTCAAGAGATTTCGTAAAAAACACTCTCTGAAACCAGCTTCACACTAATCAAGTTTCTCCACTTGACCAAAAGAAAGTTCCACTGGAGTCTCACGACCAAAAATACTCACAAGAACACGAAGCTTCATCTTGTCTTGTTTTACTTCTTCAATAATCCCAGAGAAATTCATGAACGGTCCATCCATAACCTTAACCGACTCACCCTTACTGTAAGCCGCCTGAACCTCTACCTTTTCAACTTCAACGCCAGTATCCTGATCAAGAAGCCTCAAAATATCCCTGTCGCTCACTGGCTTAGGCTGCTTTTTACCACCTAAAAAACCAGTCACTCGAGGAGTCGAGGTCACACAGCCCATAGTTGTGTCATTCAATTCCATTTGAATGATGACATACCCTGGGAATACAGTTTTATCGATTTTTCGTTTTTTACCGCTCTGCAGAACTTTTTCAGTCGTCACTTTAGGGACAAGAACTCGACCAAAAGAAGATTCAATACCAGCTCGCTCAATTCTCTGAATAAGAGTACGTCGAACTGAATCTTCAGAACCTGAGTGCGTGTTCACAATATACCAGCGGTATCTTGGGTCAAGCACAGGAATATCGTTTTCATCATCCCCAGCACTCACTTCACCATGAACCTCTGAAGACACTTCTTCACTCATTGGCTCTTCAGAAATTTGAGCTTGATCTTGGGATTCAACATCGGACATCATAACAACACAACCTCACCGACACTCGTCGGCCACAGCTCTTAACTATGAAATAATAGCTCGCAACACGAGCGACCAGACAAAGTCAAAAGCACCTAATATAATCGAAAACACACCAACAACAACAGCAACTATCCAAGTCATCTTTTGAGTTGCCTCAGCTGTTGGCCAAGTTACTTTTCTAGCCTCAGCAATTGCTGATACATGATACGCTTTGCGATCAGGGTCTCGGCCCATCACCCAAAACGCAAAAACACCCAACAAAGCACAAATCACCGGTTTCGCAACAGGAAACCAAGAGTCATAGCGCTCCGCAAGACGGAAATAGTCGGAAGCTGATCCGAGAGCCTTAGAACACACATAAGCCACAATGATACCAAACATCACGTAGCACATCTTGAGCCAGGTTTCGTCATCTTTTTGCATACCAACCCTGCATAGTAAGAGGTGTCAGAGCAGGCGAGGAGGGACTCGAACCCCCAGCATGCGGATTTGGAATCCGCCGCTCTACCAATTGGAGCTACTCGCCTAAAAACCTAGGCCTTACGACCTAGGATATAATCTTACTGAATAATGTCACTTACGACACCAGCACCCACAGTTCGGCCACCTTCACGGATAGCAAAACGGAGCTCTTTGTCCATAGCAACAGGGTTGATCAATTCAACCTCAATGTCAATGTTGTCTCCTGGCATAACCATTTCAACATCATCAGGAAGCTTTACTGAACCAGTAATGTCAGTTGTTCTGAAGTAGAACTGAGGACGGTACCCTTTGAAGAAAGGAGTGTGTCGACCACCCTCTTCTTTAGTCAAGACATAGACCTGCGCCTTAAACTTAGTGTGTGGGTTAATTGAACCCGGAGCAGCAAGAACTTGTCCACGAAGAACATCTTCACGCTTGACACCACGAAGTAGGATACCTACGTTGTCACCCGCTTGACCTTGGTCAAGAAGCTTACGGAACATCTCAACGCCAGTACAAGTTGTCTTGACTGTGTCTTTGATACCAACAATCTCAATCTCTTCACCAACTTTAACGATACCTTTTTCAATACGGCCAGTTACAACAGTACCACGACCAGAAATTGAGAAAACATCTTCAATTGGCATAATAAATTTCTGATCAAGAGCACGCTCTGGAATCGGAATTTCTTTGTCACAAGCAGTAATTAGCTCAACGATTGCCTGAGCAGCTGGGGTTTCATGAGTATCAGACTCAAGAGCTTTCAAAGCAGAACCACGAATCACAGGAATATCATCCCCTGGAAATTGGTACGCACTAAGAAGTTCGCGAACCTCGATCTCTACAAGATCAAGAAGCTCTTCATCATCAACCATGTCACACTTGTTAAGGAAAACAACAATCTTAGGAACACCAACTTGGCGAGCCAGAAGAATGTGTTCACGCGTCTGCGGCATTGGACCATCAGAAGCACTTACCACAAGAATCCCGCCGTCCATCTGCGCAGCACCTGTAATCATGTTTTTCACATAATCGGCGTGACCTGGGCAGTCAACGTGAGCATAGTGACGCTCTGGAGACTCATACTCTACGTGAGCAGTCGAGATAGTGATACCACGAGCTTTTTCTTCAGGAGCCTTATCGATTTCATCGAAAGCTTTCGCTTGGCCGCCGTTTGCAAGGCTCATGATTTTTGTGATCGCAGCTGTCAGTGTCGTCTTACCGTGGTCGACGTGTCCGATAGTTCCGATGTTTACATGGGGTTTGGTTCGTTCAAATTTTTCTTTTGCCATCGCTCTTTCTCTTTCCTTTTGCTGACTTGAGCTACACACCCTCGAAAATGAGAGGGCGCGAAACATTATAACCCGCCCGCCAGCTTCGTACCAGAAAGACAAAGGTCCCTGGAGACGACCTGCGGCTAAGTCTACATCCGTGGAGCCCGAGACGGGAATTGAACCCGTGGCCCCGTCCTTACCAAGGACGCGCTCTACCCCTGAGCTACCCGGGCGAGGCTCCATTAGGGTCAGATGGAGCGGGAGACGGGATTCGAACCCGCGACCCTTAGCTTGGAAGGCTAATGCTCTAGCCAGCTGAGCTACTCCCGCATACTGCATTCGGACATCTGGTGGAGGGGATAGGATTCGAACCTATGTAGACCGAAGTCAACGGGTTTACAGCCCGCCCCCATTGGCCGCTCGGGCACCCCTCCTCAAAGCTGGAGCTGGCTATAGGAGTCGAACCTACGACCTGCTGATTACAAATCAGCTGCTCTACCAACTGAGCTAAGCCAGCTCAAGACTTGTGCCGAAAACAGTTTCCATCAGCATCTGCCCGATGGAAAAGGATTAATAACCTAGAACACTATGGTCGTCAACCCTTCGTTTTAAAAAATTATTTTTTTTTCGCCCAGCCTTGCATCAAAATACCGGCAGCAACACTAACATTAAGCGATTGTATACCCTCTTTAGCACTAGGTATACAAACAGCCAAATCACAATTCTTACGAACACTGCCGGAAAGACCTTTATCCTCAGATCCGAGAACAATCACCACTTTTTTATACCCAACAGCAACAGCTTCAGCCATCGTCGTTCCGTCAACATCAGCGCCTAAAACCCAATATCCAAGATCTTTTAATTTCTGAAGTGTCCGAGCAAGATTTGTCACTGCAACAAAATCAGTCACAGCAAACCCTCCTTGCGCCGTTGATACAGCCGCTGGGGTCAGCCCTACTTGCCTGTCTTTTGGCGCAATAACATAAGGAACCCCAAAAAAACCGGCACTTCTAACGACAGCACCCAAATTTCTTGGATCTGTAACATGATCCAAAGCAACTAAAACAGAGGGCTCATCACGAATAACCGCATCTAATAAGTCCACATCATTTCGCGCTTCAATATGAACATCAACACGAATCCCTGAATCGCGAGCCTCAGCCTGAACCCCACATTGAGCAAAGCATTGGATATATTTTTCTGGACACTCAACGCTTTTAACTCTTTCCGGAGCAAATTTTGCAAAATCTAAAGCCGCAGACACACTATCTAGGGTAAAGATTTTTGAGTTCGTCGGGCGTGATTTTTTCGAGTTTTTGTGTTTCATAACGATCCTGAGTACTTAAAAAAGAGACACCACTCATCTGCTGCAGCAAGTGAAGCAGGAAGGTAACACGTCTCTGAAAAGCTGCAACATGAACTGTTAAGTGCTCAGCCTGAATCATCATATGATCAACTGAGACAGAATCCAAATAACCAGAATCATTCAAAAAAAGGCACGGGAGGCTTTGCATCGAACAATTCAAAGAAAAAGCATGCTCTCTTAGCGGCTCCACCCAATTCAAATCATCAGACCTCTCCAAAACAAAGCCCACTGAATCTTGATATTGCTTAAAAACATCAAAAAGACCTTGGTTTTTAACTATATTCTGAGAGGGGTTTAAAATCGGTGGCCGAACCCAACCTCTCGCAATAACATTAAGCAGAGCAACCCATGTCCTGACAGCGCCTAAGCGAGAAGCAACCAAAAGATCCCGCGGAGCTGGTGCACCTTGCAAGATTTCCAGGAAGTCTCCCAAAAATGTGCCTGTGGCTGTAACACCAGGAATACCTGTAATTTCAAACGCCTCGTCAGGAAGAACTCGCTCGACAAAGCTTTGTAAAACAACGCCATCACCCCAAGCCGCGTCTAGCACAGACTTTGTTCCCTCGAGTAACACAATTTCCTGCGGCGCTCTAATTTGATCAATAACTTCAACACAAACAACAGGGTACTGAAAAAAAGACTGGACAATTTGACGCACCTGCAGAGCTAAAGATTCTAACAACTCAGAATGATCAAAAACAGACGACTGAATCAGCACTTCACCAAACCGCTTATCCTTGGTCACACGCACAGCACAATCCATTTGGGTTTCAATAGATAAACGCCCCTGACGGAACAGCACCTCACCTAGCCGATCCTCCATGACCTCACTCGTGGCAAAAACAATCTCACCACAGCGAAAATACACTGCCTTTTTGCCGTCTGGGGCATAGAAATAAAAAACACCAGTCCATCGTTGCGCAACACATTCCAGCATCATCCTGTAAAGATAAACACCTTGAATTTCGCCCGCAAACCCAAAATTCCCCTTCGATATAAGAACATGAGAACCGAACGCACGCGCCGTAATACCCGCTCGTTCTTGATGCTCGATTCTCAACACTTGTCCATCAATAGAGTACTCTTCGGTTTTCATAGCAACGCTCCAGGTGTAAACAGCCATCTTCATCAAATAAAAAGAAAAATCTATATACCCATCATACGATGGAAATAAAAAAATCAGATCTTTACAATGACACAATCAACAACGTATTAACTTCCATTAGCAACATCAATATCGTATTGCTTCAACTTGCGATGAAGATTTGATCTTTCAACACCTATAGCTTCTGCTGTTTTAGAGATATTGCCTTCGTTTTCAGCCAATTTCTCTACAATAAAGCTACGTTCAAAATGTGATTTTGCTTCTCTTAGTGTTAGATCTTGCTTAGGAGCACTTATCGATTGCCCAACAATATTTTCCGGAAGATCCCTGAGTTGAATCTCCTCCTCAGAGACCAGAATCATTAATCTTTCAACTAAGTTTTTAAGCTCTCTCACATTTCCTGGCCAAGCATAACTCTGTAAAGCTTTCTCTGCGTTCTCAGAAAACTTCTTCGACTTTTCTCCCAACCTCAGCGCAACCTCTTCCATAAAATGTTGGATCAAAAGAAGAACATCATTCTTGCGCTTACGTAAAGGTGACATTTCTAGCGGGATAACGTTTAAACGATAATATAAATCTTCTCGAAACATTCCTTTTGATATCAATTTCGGCAAGTCTTTATTCGTGGCAGCAATCACCCTCACATCAACAGAAACCGTTTCAACTCCACCAACTTTTTCAAAACTCTGCTCTTGAAGGATTCTTAAAATTTTCGATTGCGTTTTAAGAGTCATATCTCCTATTTCATCCAAGAAGAGAGTCCCTTTATGCGCTTGCTCAAACCTTCCTATACGACTTTCAACAGCATGAGTAAAAGCCCCTTTAGCGTGCCCAAAAAGCTCCGTTTCAATAAGATCCTCAGGAATAGCAGCACAGTTTACAGCCACAAAAGGTTGATTTGAACGAGAACTATTCAAGTGTATGTTTCGAGCAACAACTTCTTTACCTGTCCCATTTTCTCCCGTAATCAAAACCCAACTATGCCGAGGAGCTATCATCGCTATCTGACGACGCATAGAGCTTATATCTTCTGAGACACCAATAAGCTCATACCCTTCTTTAAGGGTTTTTTTATGCGTTTTCTTCATACGGAACAAACGAAATGCATGCTCCAACAATGGGATAATCTTATCCAGTGAAAGCGGTTTTTCTAAAAAATCCAAAGCACCCACTCTTGTTGCTTTTACCGCTGTTTCTATAGAACCATGCCCACTCATAACAACAACCAAAAGATCAGGATGAATCTCCTTTATAGCTTGCAAAGCTTCAATGCCATCCATGCCATCCATCCACACATCAAGAAAGACAAGGTCATACTTTTTATGCCTACAAACCTCTACAGCATCAAAACCTGAGTAAACACTTTGCGAAACCCAACCCTCATCACTCAAGACACCAGAGAGACTCTCACAAATACTTTTTTCATCATCAACAATTAAAGCTAGAGGCTTAGACACTGTCATTCTCCATCGGTAGTTCAACAACCACACAGGTCCCCTGGTGATCATGGTTTTCAAATCGGAACTCACCATGATGTTCTGCAACAATTTGCTCAACAATTGCTAAACCAAGACCCGTACCTGTTTCTTTCGTCGAATAATAAGGTTCGATTACACGCTTTTTAAGATGATCTGGAATCCCCGGCCCATCATCCAAAACTTCAATGCGAAGTTTATTGTTTCGTTGCGACACGATCACGTTGATTCGTCCTCGCCCTCCCATTGCCTCAACACCATTGCTTATAATATTAAAAAAAGCTCTTTTCATTTGCTCGCAATCAACCTGTATAGCACTCAAATTCTCAAAGCCTTCTTGAGTCATTTTAACGTCAGGGTAGCTGCTTTTAAATAAAAAGATCATTTCCTCTAGAGTTTTTTGAAAATTATTTGAATCTTTTTTAACACGTGGAAGTCTGGCGAATTTAGAAAACTCATCAACCAAACCTCTCAGGTTTTCCACCTGCGCAAGAATCGCCTGAAGACACTCTTGCAAAACTTTTTGGTCGTCATTATTTAGTTTATTATCTAATCGACGAAGAAGCCTTTGCGCATTCAATTGTATTGGAGTCACAGGGTTTTTAATCTCATGAGCTATACGACGCGCCACTTCCTTCCAAGCTGCGATTCTATCGACCTTTGAGCGTTCCCTAGCATCATCGAAAACAATCACCAACCCCATATCAACATGATTCTCTCGCACACGCGTTGCATCCACAATCATAGAGGAATCTTGCCCCACATCAATTTGTTGGTGCAAAGAATCACGGTGAAGCATTAATTCCACAACCTCTTTAATAAATTCCCCACCTCGCCCCTTTAGGCGATCTACACCGCACCCTATTAATTTTGATGAATGAACAGCTAACATCTTTGCAGCCGCATCATTACACGAAGACACATTTAAGCCAGCATCCAAAGAAACAACACCCGCAGTAATATGCTGCAAGACTGCCTCCATCGCATGACGCCTCCGATCCAGCTCTCGGTTACTTTGCTGTAGATCTCGTTGAGTCTGCTGAGTAAGGCTTCTTTGCACCGTCAGGTCTTGCGTCATTTTATTAAACGCACGGACCACCTCACCAATCTCATCATCATGAACCTCTGCTAAGGTTACAGCATAATTGCCTACAGCAACTTGCCTTGTCGCACTCGCAAGGTCCTCCAAAGGCCCAATAATGCTTCTCGCAACATGGAAACCCATCCAAATTGCTGAAAAAACAATAAAAAGAGCAATAACCATCATAGGAATCACAAAACCCATTCGAATCAATTGTGCTCCTGGACGTAAATCTGAGAATTCGTCAATGACCTGTTCTATACTCTTTAAAATCTGAGCTTCAAATTGAACTTCTGTTAGAACAACACCTAAAAGACGCCCAGACATTGTATCCGTAATAGGAGTTACTCCTTGGACAAGATCTCTTTGCAGACGACTGTTTACTACCGACAACGGACTTAACGACTCTTGAAATGCCACCAACGACTCTTGAACAAAATCTTGTTCTCCCACAACAGGATCGAGCGTTCTATTCTCCCAGTACACCTGCCCACCAAGATCATACAACGCAATGCGACTCAAACCGTGATTATCAGCAAAGTTTGTCAACCTCCCAGGTCGGATTTGAGGCAAGGAATCACCCCAATCAGAAATCACCTCTAAATCAATATGACTTAAAGCCATCTGAGAAAGGCTCTCCATCCTCTTTTGATCCTGACGATAAATCATAGCGCCAGCATCTCGAGTTTGCTGCATTGTATTTCGAGCTCTCTCAGAAAACCATGTATTAAAACTTTGCGTTACAATTCGAGTGGACACATACGAAAGTAAAAATGTCGGTGCCATGGCAAACCCCACAAGCGCAATAATCAACCTCATCGTTAAACGCGAACCAATTTTGCCCTTTTGGCGGTCAGCAACCAGCTTCGCACCATACCGAAAAACGGCAACACTTAAACCAATAATTAAAATAACGTAAACATTAATCAATGCGAAATAAACCAGCGTCGCAAAAAACTCTCCACGCCCTGACAACTGTTCAGACAGTCCGTACAACCGCCCTTCAAACCGAGAGAGCAAACCAATGAGAGCACAAGACAGTAGAAAAAGAGTAAGCTCCCACATTCTCTTTCGCTCATAAAAGTCTAGAGGCAGCGCCACGAAAACTCCTTCACTTACCGTCTTTTATCTTCAGCCCAACACGCGCAACCACGCCTTGCTCAGGAAGAGTGATCAGCATATCTTGATGATACCCTCGGCCCTCAAGCGATTTGGACTTCGGACCCATTTCCACGTGCATGTCTTCATGCTTCAAAACACTTGAAACATCAATAATTTGTATTTCATCAGTCTCACAAAGCGTAATCTCGTCACCAGGGTGCACAACTCTGTCTTGCCCATTAATTCGATAACGCACAGAAAAAACTTGGTGAGCATCAAGTTTTTTTAAGTAGAACCAACCATGAACTTCACGAGCCGTACTAGCCACCACTAGGTAACTCTGCTCCGGGTCTTTCAACTCCCAATAGCGCTCTAAACCTTTAATACGAACATCATATCCTTGATCCGCTGCATGACCTTTAGGGTTTCTAAAGCCAACAATATTCACAGCGCTAGCTTCATCTCCCGAGGATAAATTTGCTTTAACCACCCTCACCGTGTCACTCGGCAAAACTCTCAAAACATCATTAGAACCAACCACATGATGGCGGCCATTCACCTGAATAAAAACCTCTCTTAGAGTATTTTTTGACTGAACCATTGTTTTATATTTAGGAGGCAGAACAACTCCGTTACTTCTTTGTGCCACCATAAAAAAAACAAAAAAAACAACACAACATCTTAAAATTTCTATCAATTCACTCTCCTGAACACACAATCCATAAAAGAACTCTAAACCCATTTACAGAAAAACTATGACATCGGTAAAAAATCATCTTTCAAAAAAACATCAGAACAGGTTATTTTCCTCTAGTATAGGAGGCTCATAAATATGAACTACCATCAACAGCTCGAAGCATTTCAAACGCATCTTCAAAATCACGGAAAAAGTAAAGCGACCGTTTCAGCTTACAGCCGCGATGTGAAACAATTCACAGAGTATTTAGCTCAGCATCGCATACCACTTGAAAAAGTTGAAGCGAATACACTTCAGCATTACCAAAAAGATCACAGCCAGATTCGCACAAATTCTATGCGTCGGGCAATCATCAGCATTCGTTTATTCTTCCGTTATTTAGCAACAACCCATAAAATTCAACACACCCCTTTCGAAGAAGTCAGTATCCCCAATCGAAACGAAGCTCTGCCCACTCAAGTCCGAGTTCAAGAGGTTCAAAAAATACTACTCCAACCTGACACCAAGACTCTAAAGGGACTAAGAGACAAAGCCCTTCTTACTATTTTAGCTCACGAAGGCCTCAAAGTGACTGAGATGATCGAATTAAAGTGGGAAGATTTTTTATACGAAAACGCATCCCTCAGGATCCAGCACCAACGCCCCCGTGTCATCAAATGTCACAGAGAAACATCTGAAAACCTTCAGCAGTACTTCAACAGTTCTCAAATACAATCAGATTGGATTTTTCGATCAATAAAAGCTGACCTCCAGGGCAAAAACAAGATGTCTCGACACGGAATTAAATTTATTCTTTATGAAATCGGTCAACACAGTGGGGTTCCTCACCTCAACGGAGAAATGCTCCGCCATTACGCAACCACCTCATTACTCGAACGAGGTTTTTCAGCAGAAGACATCAAACACCATCTTGGTCTTCAACAAATAGGCAATATTGCAAAACACATAAGGAAGCGACATGTCGACGGCATCAAATTGGATGAGCCTAGCCTTGTCTCTAGCGAAAACAGCTCAGAACTATGACGAAGTCCCTGTCGGAGCTGTCATTACACATAACGACACCATTATAGCAACTGCGTTTAACAAAAGAGAGACACTTCACTGTGCATGCGCTCACGCTGAGGTTCTAGCAATCCAAAAAGCCTGCCAGAACCTCGGAAGATGGCGACTTTACGACTGCACACTTTACGTCACACTCGAACCTTGCGTTATGTGTGCAGGAGCTGCGTGGCAAGCTCGCATTCCCAACATCTACTACGGGGCAAGCGATCCTAAAGGTGGGGCCATGGGATCGCTCTACAGCATTCACACAGACGCTCGTTTAAACCATAAAATTGACGTGACCCCAGGTATTGAAGCTTTAGCCTCAAAAGAACTGCTACAAAAATTCTTTCGAGCAAGGCGGAAACATAAAAAAGACTCCTTTTTCGATAAAAAGGAGTCTTGTAAACACACTTCTTAATAAACTCAGCTTGCTTTCTTTTTTCTCTGCTCAGCCGTATGCGCACCACTCACTTGGGTGCCTGTAAAATGCTCTAGCGGCCAAGCATCTACGGCTTCGGCTTCTATCCTCATCTTCACAGCTTCCTCAAGAACAACGGCCTCTCTTTCTTCAATTACTTTTTCTTTAAGGGCTTGCTTTAAAAGTTCTTTCCAGGGTCCTTTTTTCAATTGACCGCCTTTAATTGCCTTACGCACCTTGCCTTGAATTTTGCTTGCTTCAACGCTGAGAATAAATGCTTTTTCGAGCTTCATCATTTGGCTATCATCGTCATGACCTGTAAACAAACCACCTGTTAAAAGGTCTCTCAATTCACCTGGCGTTGTAATAGCATCAGCAACAGCAGCACCCTCTGGGTCAGAAGGGCGAGACGACATTGTGTTGACTCGAGCCCATGGAGCCACGATCCACCTCATCAATTCACCCAATACAGGCACAGGAACATAAAAGTTCGAGAACAGCTCTTGAAAAGCCAGCTGAATCTCTGAAAAACCTTTCTTTGCACAATAGTGGACTAAAGGCGCGTGAGATTGACGACAGCCTTCTGCTTCATAGCGTTTCAACACAGCTGAAATAAGATACATCCATGACAAAATATCAGCAAAGCGCCCTGTCATACGCTCTTTCATTTTCAATTGCCCACCAAGCGCTCCCATGGCTAAGTCTGCCGTCACAGCAAATGAAGCCGACACCCATGAAAGTTTTTGATAATAGCGCCGCATCTCTCCGCCTGGAGTTTGTGCAAAAAACCCCCTTGTTAAAGAGAGCACAAACGAACGAGCTGCATTACGCACAACGTGACCAACATGTTTCCAAAAGGAATCGTCAAAATCAGCAACATTTCCTTCTGCAAGAGCTTGCATTTCTTTATATGCATAAGGGTGACAACGAATTGCACCTTGCCCAAAAATAATCATCGTCCTGGTTAGGATGTTTGCACCTTCGACCGTAATACCAATAGGAGAGCCTGAATAAAAATTGGCGAGTAAGTTACGGGGGCCTTTAGATATACCGCTTCCTCCAACAACATCCATACCCTTCACAACAGACTGCCTTGCAATTTCAGTTGCCTGATACTTAGCAACCGCGCTCACCACAGCTGGTTTATAACCAGAGTCCACCGCACCGACAGTGTAAACTCTCAACGCTTCAAGCAAATAAGCATTTGCAGATATTTCACAGACCTGCTCTTGAATACCTTCAAACTGAGAAATTGAGACCCCAAACTGCTGACGAACAGCGGCATAAGCACCAACAACTCGAGCGACATACTTCGCCGTACTTGTGGCTTGCGCCGGAAGAGAAATTGCTCGCCCCGCCGCCAAACACTCCATAAGCATACGCCAGCCCATGCCAGCACCTTTTTCTCCACCAATAATTTGATCCACAGAAACCTCAACATTTTCACCACGCAGAGGGCTATTGATAAAAGGAATCCCCAAAGGATCATGTCTTTCACCCTGAATAACCCCAGGGGTATCTGAATGAACGAGCACACATGTAATGCCTGGCTCTTTGCCTTTACCAAGATAATTCTCTGGATCTTTCAACTTAATCGCAATCCCCAGCAAAGAAGCGACACCACCAAGGGTGATATATCTTTTTTCCCAATTCATACGAATCATCAGCTTTCCGTCTTTATCTTTAAAGACCTCACCACTGGATTGCATACTCCCCGCATCAGACCCTGCTCCCGGCTCAGTCAAAGCAAAACAAGGAAGCTCCTCACCATTAGCAAGACGAGACAAATAATAATCTTTTTGCTTTTGAGTTCCGTAATGATTGATTAGCTCAGCTGGGCCTAAAGAGTTTGGGACCATCACTGTAATCGACAGAGGAACACTTGCGCTTGAGAGCCGACCCACAACCTCACTATTTGCAAGCGCGGAAAATCCAAGCCCACCGTAATTCTCAGGAACAATCATTCCAAAAAACTTTTCTTTTTTAAGAAATTCCCAAACCTCTGGGGCCAGGTCACCATCTTGAAAGGTTTTATAGTCGTCAATCATACGACATACTTTTTCCACAGGCCCATCTATAAAGGCTTGCTCCCGAGGACTTAACACTCCCCACGGTTGCTTTAAAATCTCATTAAAATCAGGTTTACCAGAAAAAAGTTCTCCCTCAACCCAGGTTGTTCCTGCCTCTAAAGCAACTTTTTCTGTTTCAGAAATCACAGGCATAAGCTTTAATTTCTCTAACAAGCTCATGACAGGGGCGCTTAAAAGAGACTGCCGAATCGCAGGAATATTCAAAGCAACTAAAGGCGCAGCTAAAACTACAGCAGCAACTAGAGGAAAATAAAACAACAAAACTCCAGCGTACGCTAAAGTCCACACTGCTAGCGGAGCTCCAAAATAAGCTAAGCCTATCGCCGCTCCTTTGACCATCAAAAGACCCAATAAAACTTCGGACATCTGCTCTCCTTTTATGCGTGCTCGTTACACGACAACCAAAATACAAAGCGCCAAGTTAGACGCAGCCCGGAGAGGGCCACTACGGTAGCCCTATCGTCGGTTTTTCAAATCATTATAGCCTTTTTTACAGCCTACACTGATGATTCCGCTATAGATTCAAATCTAAACATCTCATATATGGCAGCAACTTCCTGGAACTACTGTCTCATTTTCATAGCCTCAAGACTACACTTTTTCTATAGTGTTTTGACACTATCAACCACACGGCCCCCATGCATCACAATATCCTTCACAGGACACTCACTCAAACCTGTTACCGTGCCTCCTAAAGCTTTCAATTGATCGCCTTAAACAGCTCCAAATGCAATAAAGTACTGAACAAGCCTCTCAACGGCGATCTAAACACAAAAAACTGAGAACCAGCAGAGTCATCAGTTTTGTTTTATACATAGGTAAAATTTTGAAATCATGGTGAAAATAGTTAAGTGACACAGACATTCTATGCCCTAAGCCTCTAATCCATAGAGGCATACCTGCTTGCACGAGTCACGCCAGAAAGTTGTGGATTGAGAAAGTATGACGACCTATCCTCGTTGTTAGAAAACAACAACAAAGGGCTCGCCAAAGCCCAACAAGAACGAGGTCGTCATGTTAAAACTTTTATCAGATTCATCCACTCCAGAACAAGATCTTCTTTCCTTATCACTTGATGAGATAGCACGAGTTGGCGCTAGAAAGCTCCTCACGACGGCTCTTGAGCTAGAGGTCAAGGAGTACATAACTCGACATAAAGAATCAAAAGACGTCGAGGGTAATAGGCTTGTTGTGAGAAATGGAAAAGGTAAAGCCCGCAAAGTCACAACTGGAGCCGGCACAATGGATGTTCAAGCTCCTCGTATCAACGATAAAAGAGTAGGTTCAAAGTTCACGTCACATATTCTTCCTCCATATTTAAGAAAATCAAAAAATGTTGAGTCCATTCTTCCGTTGTTATACCTCAAGGGTCTCTCTGGGAATGCCTTTCAAGAGTCGTTGTGTGGCTTGCTTGGCAATGATGTTGGTGGCCTCTCTGCAAGCTCCATATCGGTTCTGAAAAAAAGCTGGAGAGCTGATATGGAGCAATGGAGATCACGTGCTATTGAAGATGAATTTGTCTATGTCTGGGCCGATGGGGTCAATGTTAAAATCCGTTTAGGCGAGGACAAACGCCTCTGTTTATTGGTTTTAGTGGGTGTGAATCAAAATGGAGAAAAAAAACTCTTGGCTGTTGAATCTGGGTACCGTGAGTCAGCAGAGTGCTGGGACCTGGTTTTCCAAGACCTCTTGAGGCGTGGTCTGAAGCCACCATTGGCCATCATTGGTGATGGTGGTTTAGGCCTGTGGAAAGCCGTTCACCAAACCCCAGAATTTTCTGCAACAAAAGACATGCGGTGCTGGGTTCATAAAATAGCAAATGTTCTCAATCACTTTCCTATGAAATTACAGCCTGCTGTAAAGAAACGTATGCATAACATGATGCAAGCAGAGTGCAAGACAGATGCCGATATTGAGCTTTCTAGGTTTAAGAAAGATCTTGGACTCAAGTATCCGAAAGCCGTCATTTGTTTAGAAAAGAATTGGAGTGAATTGACTGCCTTTTTTAATTTTCCTGATATTCACTGGCAATATCTCCGGACAACCAACCCGATTGAGTCAACATTTGCCACGGTCAAACTAAGAACAAAAACAACCAAGGGAGCAGGAAACACTGACGTAGCAGAAACCATGGCTTTTAAACTGATGCTGGAGGCAGAAAAAAGATGGAGAAAGTTACAGGGATACAAACAAATTCCAGGCCTCTTGAACGGAGATCTTTACAAAGATGGTGAGTTGTTAGATATAGAGCAAGTG
>JBGCEP010000045.1:0-70140 GCA_045106415.1 Oligoflexales bacterium
CTGTGTTTATGGCGGTGAGGAAATACCCGTTCCCATCCCGAACACGGAAGTCAAGCTCACCAGCGGCGATGGTACTGCAGAATTATCTGTGGGAGAGTAGCACGACGCAGCCTTACAATATTTAAAAGCCCTTTCTGATTCTTCAGGAAGGGCTTTTTTTATTTTTAACCCAGTATTCAACAGGGTTGTGTTTAACTTGATTGTTTTCATCCCCATCCGGAATGATTTTAATCATGATTTTTTTAAGAGTCCATTGAATTTGCTTGATGAACATCAAAACGATCATAACAAAAATAAAGCAGCATAAACTTAAAGCTATAATGGCTTTGATACGAGTGATAAGTTTTGAGATATCACGTTGAGAGTATTGTGTGCTTAGTGGAACAAAAGAAATATTTTTCTCTTTAAGAGTTGCTGCATATGTCGGTTGAGGTTTGAGCGCGTTTTCGGCAACAAGGAACATTCGAGGATCTATGAACTGTCCTTTATACACAGTTTCATAGTGGAGGTGGTCACCTGTAGATTGCCCAGAGTGACCAACAAGACCGATTTTAGATCGAGCTTTGACTCTTTGTCCTCTTTTGACAAGAATTTTACTAAGGTGAGCGTAACGAGTTCGGAGCTCATGAGGGTGTTCAATAACAATCATGTTGCCATAACCACCACGTTTTCCTGTGAAAACAACAGTTCCTTCTGCTGTTGCGACAACTTCAGTACCAATTCTGGCTCTAATGTCGATACCCTTGTGAAGTTTTCTTTTTCCTGTCATAGGAGATTTCCGGTATCCGAATTCACTTGTAACATGCCCTTGTGTTGGAGATAAAATAGGGACTTCTTCTGCTGCCCGACCTTTTGTGGCAAGGAGTTTGTTGATTTTTTCAAGGCGGCTAAGAACACTTGTTAAGCTTTGTTGAGCAGCGTCAAGCTGCACGCTTGGTGAGTCCTGTGTGTGTGGTTCATACATTGTGTTGTGAGTTGTGTCAGTTTGAGGTTTTAACAATTCTTTGAAATTGAGTTTTCTTTTTCTGAATGCCCAAGCCATTAATCGGTGGGTTCGACCCTCTAAATATCTCAATTGACCAATTGTTGCATCTTGCGTAGCTAGTATTTTCTGTGTTTTTTGGAGAAGATGGTCATACTTTTGTTGAACCTTTTGGCTTTGAAGTCTTACAAAGTGCCAGTCGTAGAGAAAGGCTGCGCTTGTGACAACAGTGGTTGTTGTGACGAGTGTGATAAAAATTTTTTTCAGAACTCTCATCCTTGAGGGACGCTCCAAAGTGATCTTTATTGTAATAGTCTCATCGGAGGTTGAGATGAAAGCTTGAAATATTGAGCGCTACGATATAGATAATCAATATCACCTGCCTGATGTGGGGGCATTTATGCATAAATATATCTTCCTGGTTTTTCTATATATTTTAAATACTTTTTCTTGGAATTACGTCCATGCTACGGATCTGGAATCTTCTGAGCTTCGTCAACGTAGACTGATGAGCCTTGTCGATTATATCCGAGGTGACTACTCTCAGGCAGTGCAAGGCGGGGCTGTGAAGAATGAGATGGAGTTTGCTGAAATGAAGGAGTTTGCTTCGACGCTTATTGAGTTAGGTCAGAGTGAACTTGCAACACATAAAGAACTCCTTGAGAAATTTCAGAGTTTAAAAGAGGGGATTGAATCAAAATCTTCAACGTCTTTTATTCAAGCTTTGACTGAGCAGATTAGAGGAGAGCTTCTTTTTGTTTTAGATTTAGCGCGAGCTCCAACCCACAAACTCAATCTTGTAAGAGGGGAGCAGCTTTATTCACAACTGTGTGCGAGTTGCCATGGAGATACGGGGCATGGAGATGGGCCTGCTTCTCCAGGTTTAGAGCCACCTCCTCGTAATTTTCATAATACTGAAGCTATGGAAACAGCATCTCCATTGAAGTTTTTTAATATTCAGACGACAGGCCTTGAAGGAACAAGCATGGTTTCTTATAAGGACGTCTTGAGTGCTGAGCAGCGTTGGGATATTGCTTTTTATTTATTGGGATTAAGGCATCAAAAAATTGAAGGTCACACTGTTTTTACTGAGGAACAATGGAAAGTACTAAGGAAAGCAGGGTTAGACTTAGAATTTTTAGCAAGTCAGACGGATCTTGACCTCACAAAGTGGTTGGAACAAAAAGTAGAGCTTACAGGTGGTGTTCAGCTTTCTCATTTGCGTGTGCAGGAATTTATTGGAGCGCAAGGTCGAGAAAAGATGAGTTTAAACCTACAGAAGTTACTTCTCACTCTTGAAAAAGCAACGAATCTTGCACATAAAAAAGAATACGCAGCTGTGAAATCTTTGCTGACCGATGGGTATCTTAGTTTTTTTGAACCTTTAGAAGCTTTTCTACGAGTTGAAGACCCGCAAAAAACTCAAGGCATTGAACAGGCTTTTATGAGCGCGAGAGCGTTTGCTGCTAGAAAGTCGTCAGACGTTTTTATACCTTTGAAAACAGCTGAGATTTTTATTAAAGACCTGCAGGTTGATGTTGATACAGCTGTTTTATCAAGGCCTAAACAAGAGTTTGCCTCAGGTTTTTTAATTATTTTAAGAGAGGGATTTGAAGCTTTTTTAGTCGTGGCATCATTGCTTGCTATGGCAAAAAATTTAAGCTCTGCAAGAGCTCGTTGGATGGTTCATGGAGGTTGGATTCTTGCTGTTTTGAGTGGTGGAGTTGTGTGGTATGGGATGGAATTTGTTTGGTCTGTAAGTGGAGGCCAAAGAGAGTTGATGGAAGCTCTCTTTACAGCTCTTGCTGTGTGTATGTTGCTGTACACTGGTTTTTGGCTTCTGAGTCAAAGCGACCATAAAAATTGGGGCCAGTATGTAAAGTCAGAATCAAGGCAAGCTTTACAAAGTGGGAAATATTGGGGAATTGGTTTTCTTTCCTTTGTGGCTGTGTTTCGTGAGGCAGCGGAAACAATTTTATTCTACCAAGCACTTTCACATAAGGCAGCAACTCCATTTTGGATGATGTCTGGTTTTTTTGTTGGTGTGACATGTCTTGGCCTTATCAGTTGGTTGATTTTGCGTTTAAATATGAAATTGCCTTTGCATATCTTTTTTAGAGTGACTTCGGCTCTTATGGTTGTTTTAGCTGTGGTCTTAGCTGGTCAAAGTGCTTATGAATTTATGGCTGCTGGATATTTAACTCCAACGCCTTTGCCTATGGTGCCAACAATGACTGCTCTTGGTGTTTATCCAAGTCTGGAAACTTTAGGCGTCCAGGTGTTTCTGCTCTGCCTAGGGGGAGGGGGTACCTTTTGGATCTTGAGGCAAAAGAAATTTAAATCAGAACCTAAAATAGTCTCTTTGTGAAGCTTTAATGAATTGATTTTTTTTGGTTAATTTTTTTTACAAGAAAAAGTTTTATAAAGACTCCTTAATAACCGAAATATTATTAAGGAGTCTTTTATGCTACAAAGTATCACGGTCACGTTGCTTTTAACCTGTATGCTGCTTAGTGCTTATGGGTGTGACAACAAACCTCAGGAAAATCAAGCTGCTGAAGCTCCAGAAGAATTAAGGCATACCTCGGAAAAAGAACCTTATCCCCAGCAAGCGGATGCAGTTTCTGAAAAGCAAACTGAGGGTTTAGAGGTTGGTGCAGCAGGTCAAAAAGAAATTTTAGATGTTGGTAAAGATGAAGAACAAGTGGAGGTGACACCTTCTCATTATCCATGTGAAGTCTCTGTGGGGTTGCCTACTGAGTTATCAAAGATGGAAGATGTGGTTGAGTTCATAAATCTTCTTCCAAAACCTCTTTCGCTACCATGCTTGATTCAGCATTTACCTCGTCCTTTACCTCTTTATGCTACGCTGAGTACCTTAAGCGTGCAGCCGGCTTTTGATGATCAAACTCCTCGTATTTTTCTTTTATACGGTGATCTTATTTTGTCATTTGTAGCGCTTGGTGAAGAGAGTGATTTTTTAGAAATGAGCCATATTTTAAATACAGTAAGTTCTGTAAAAGGGGAGATTCAGTTTCCTGTGATGCAAAAACTTGAACCTGCGGATCCATATAAAAAAATCGCTTCCAAGGATGTTGAAGGAAGCCGTTGCCAAGGGTGTCATACGGATGAAAAAGCAGCACCACCCCCTTTTCCTATGGGAAGCTTGCAATCGAGTGCAATTCGTCCTATGCCTCAGATGGAGATGTCTTTACAGTTCTTAGAGTATTATGCTGATCAATGTGAAGATTTAAGTTTGATTCGTTGTCAAATGCTCAAAAGCCTTTTTGATGGTGAGGTAGAATCTCACGATTTTCCCAAATCTATGAAAACGTTTTTTTGACGATGTGTTAAGTAGTGAGATTGTTGTTGTGCTCTATTTGAAGGTTTTTCTGAGGTAGAGTCTTCTATAAAATGTGATGTACTAAACCAAAGCTATAACGTATTTCTTTTTTTGAAATATGTGTGTCACTTAAAATTTGATCAGTTTGTCCAGAGGGTGCTTGATACCAAGTCCATAATTGTGACACTTCAACGTGAACACCTTGGTTGAGATTAAAAAAATAATCAAAAGAATTTGCCCAGCTGACTGTGTCGAGAGAAAATTCGATTTTCGCATCGCGAATTTTTACTTCGTTGGAGCGTTCTGCTAGCCTTCTATCTCTTTCTTGCATATTCACTCGCGTCAAAGAGTAATCGACTTGGCTTTGAATGCGCCATTGAGGATTGAGTGTTAAGGAAATTCCAGCTGTGGCTCCAGGGAGATGAAAAGAAAGAGGGATTGTAAGGTAGGGGTGAAGAATGCGTTCTTGATGGTAACCAAGGCTGGATCCAAGAAAATAACTGAGCTTTTGAGCAATAGGGAGATGAAATTGAAAGCCACCCATGACAGCAATGCCTTGTGAGGGAAAGCTACCATATAAAGAACCGATATGCCCTCTCCAAACTCCTTGTGTAGATGCAAGTTGGATCGAAAAATGATGGTATTTACGGACGTTACGGATATAACGAGGCCATTGATGTGTGGGGATGTCGATTGAAAATGCAGGCGAACTGAAAAGAATGAGGGAGTAAGCAATGAGTCTAAGCATGAAAACCTCGGTCTGGAAAATATGAATGATGATACGTTACCAGAGCGAGGCCTCAATGCCGACTCTTTGTTATGAGAGCGAGCTTACTTCTTTTTCGAGAGATATTTCTTGGATGTCTTGTTTGAGCTTATTCATACGCTCTGGGTCTTGACTGTCGTAATATCCTCGAATCTTTTGCTCATGGTCAATAAGTACAAAAAGCGTGGAGTGAAGATTTGGATCTTTATCTGCAGGGACACGAAAGACTTGGCGAGCGATAGAAATGATGTCTTCAATAGGGCCATAAACAAGGGACCAATTTGTGTCCCCTCCAAAGCGTGATGCGTACTCTTGCAGTGCTGTCTCATCATCTTGTTCCGGATTCATGGTCATAGAAACAAGGTGAAAAGGAGACGTGCTCTCAAGTTCTTGGTGGAGGCTTGTGATTTTTTTTGTCATAAGAGGGCAAGGACCCTGACATGTCGTAAACATAAAGTGTGTGACCCACAGTTGGCCTTTAAGTTCCTTGCTATCGAAGGCTTCGCCAAGGTGATTGGTCAGTGAGAAACTCGCAATAGGCTCTATCTTAGTGGCCTGTTTACCTTGGTGTGAGTTTTGAAAAAAAAGAAAACCTGCAATAAAAACACTGATGGTCGTTGCGACTGATAAAACTCGAAGCATATCTTCTCCATAGAAATGTGCTGTGTCATATTTGATATGACTGATCAGGTCTACCATAACGAAAAAAAACAAAAGACAACACAATGTTTTTTTTAGGTAGGTGACCAGAATATATTCACAAAGTTTGGAATTTATGATGACTCTAACATACAATACCTGCATGTTTCTTATACGGAGTTTTCAATGAAAATTATGTTATGCCTTTTAAGCCTGTTATCTCAAGGTCTCTACGCACAAATATCTTTTCATAAGAAATCAACAGTTGTGGCTGCAACAGAGCTAGCAAGTGCCATTGATATTGTGAGCGAACCAGAGGATGGTTTGGTTCATCTTTTTGAATTGTTTGTAGATGAAAACTATCATGTTGAAGGTTTTATACGAACGAGTTCTGAATCCCGACAAGAAGTCGCTTTGGAGGATCTTAATGATAGAGATGTTATTCTTGCTGATGTTGAAGGAAAAGCAGCACTTAAGCTCCGTTGTGAAAGCTGTACGCCGGAACAAGGAGGGGTTGCTGTTTTAACATATCTTTATAATGGCCTTGTTATGAGCTATCGAGAGTTCTCGATTGAACTGACTCGTGTTAATGACAGAAAGTGGCTATTGAAAGATGAAGATGGAAAAGTGATAGAAAGCCTTTACTTGGTGTCGAGGAAGTTTATGGGGCATTTGATTGGAATTAAAGAAGTTCTTGTAAATCAAACACCAGAAGACCTTGAGTTTGAAGAAATATCTGTGAAATCTTTATTTGAGAAAAATGTGAAGTCTGAAAAACTCTAGAGATAAGACACGATCAGTTCATGGTCTGGTTTAACGTCATGAACTGTTCAAAAAAAGAGAGCGATTTTAATAGTAAGAATTTTATTTTTATAGAGTGATGTTGCTTACAGAGATATTCAAAAGATACAAAACATACCTAGCATAGAAGTGTTTTCTTTGTTATGGGTGATGGAGATCATTTTGAAAATGAGGTGAGCGATGAATCGTTTTTATGACTGCGTCATCCTTCTTGGTTTATGGAGTGCTGCAAGTCAAATTTCTGCACAACACTCGCAAGCGCTAGACTGGAAGAACTCTTTAAAAACATCTCTTCTTGGGCACAGTGAACAAAAATATTCTGTCCAACTTGATACAGAGCCAAGCTCACAGACTCAAGAAATGTTTGATGCTTGGGCCTCTCTTTATCTTTTAGAGCCTATGGTGTGGGACGGGACGAGTGTCTCTGTTTCTTCAACTCAAAAAGGTGCTCAGTTTATAAAAAAAGTTCTTCCTTACTTTGCTGTGCTCGATAGAGTGGAAAATTGGGCCAAAGACTGGAAACTTTATCCAGAAGGAGACCCTCGGCGCGAAGCTGTGGATTATGAACGGATGGCGCAACGGTTGAATGTTTCTGTGCGTGCCTTGGAGAGTATAGCGTCAAAAATCCCCTTGAATGCTTGGATTCCTCTTGGAGCATGGCATAACATCCCATGGTATCACTCATTAAAAAAAGAAGAACTCCTATCATTGACGCGTGATTATGTCATGGGTTTGTCTCAAAAAAGGATCATGTCTCATGAAGAAATTCAAATATTTTTAAATCAATGGATTTTAGCTTCAGGGATTGACAGGGACTTTGAATTTCATCTCCACCCTTGGCCAGAAGTGGCTATTGATGAATTCATCCGTCATCCGTTAAGTGGAGGGAATGACGTGAATCGTATCCATATGGGGATTGAATATACGACACAATATCCTTTTCAGGACCAACCTCATTTTGAGAACAAAACTTGGACTGCTCACGGAGCTCATTATGATAGTGAAAGTCGTTCGTACGTAATTGGGCAATTGGCAAATCAGTTGGCGAAAGAATTCGGTCCTAGAGGAAGTGTTGCAAAGGTTGAGACGTCTGGGCATGGTCATGGGCTTGGAGTTGTTTATCAGGTGAAAGAATCTGAAAATAAAGTGTGGCGGGTTGAGTGGGATGGTATTCTACGAAGTTATGACCCAGAAAGCCTTATTCGAGGCTCCGAACGAAAAGGCCATATCGAAGTTGTGACCCCCAAAATGGTGGTGACAGCTGATGTACTTAAAAAGGTTTTTAAAACGTTTTCCAAAATGGATAGTCATCCACGCAGAGAAAATGGTGGTGGGCATGTCAATGTAGATTTAGCGCCATTTGAAGGGCGGCCTGATGCCATGGTGAGATGGTTGCAAGTTTTTCATAAATGGAGAGGGACTCTCTCGTTATTGTTCCAACACCCTGTGAGAATCCCTGCTGCTCAACCTGTGAGCTTATTTAAAGAGGATCGATTTGTTCAAAAAATGTCTGCTTGGAACGGTAGTGAGCTCTCTTTAAAGAGAACTTTATATCAACATCGATACTTTAACCGTAGGATGAATCGCAAACCGCGCTATGTTCAAATGGATTTGTCCTACTATTTCCAAGATATTATTAAGGGAAAATTCTATAAACCAGATTTTGATGTCAAAAGTCCGAGTGAGGTTTGGAGGGCGCAGTTTCGCTTAGAGCCTGATGTGCGGAAAATGGAGCTGCGAATGATGGATGCTCCAAGACACGAGTTTGAAAGTGCACTACAAATTCGTGTTGTAAGAGCGATGCTTGATTACGCATTAAATCAAAGAAGTGAGCTAAGCGGGGGGCACCATATGCAGAAAGTTGACTATGTGGGAGCTCTTGAAGATGTTCAGCACGAATTGAATCAATTACGTCAAATGGCTCATGAACTTCATCTGCCGTATGATCTTTTGGAGTGGAAGATGTACGACTCTCTATTTACTGTTAATCAAGAAACGCCACAGAAGCTGAATTATAAGAAAAAATTGAAACGCCTTTATCCTCTAACAGAAAATAAAATTTGGGGAGAGGCCCATAAGACGAATATTTCAAGAGAAAGTTTATGGCAAAGGCTTGAAAGCCAATTTATAAAGAGCAAGAAAGATAAGAGAGCAAATCAAAAACAAAAACAAAGAGCGTCTTTAGCGCAGCAAGCAAGTGAGCACAGGAGTTTAGTTCGACATCAATCGGAAGTTTTATTTTTAAAGCTCGGTTATGTAACTCCACTACATCAACTCATGCAGCGTTGGGCGTGCTGGCCAGGAGCCTGGAGCACTCCTGTTGTGAGAAGTGCTGTGCGGCTACTCTCTAAGTTTGAATCTGCATTTCTAGCACGAGGCCTTCGAGGATGGTTTGTTGAAGCACTCAATGATGTTGTTCAGGTTAAATCACAAGGGTTGAAGGCTCGTTCTGAAATTAAGTATTTAAGAAGCCTTGTGGAAAGCATGGAAGAAGGGTGGATTGATGCGCAAGATCCAGTTTATCAGAGCTTTAAATACGAATGTGCAAACTCTTAAAGAAAACCTTCGTCGTCAAACTCCATGTCTTCAAGGCTGTTAAGATTGTCTTCAAATTGTTCGATGTTTTCAATATTACCGCTTTTAGACTGTTGGAGCAGTTTTTTTACAACGTTGAGATTGTGCTTAGCTGTTGCAAAAGTGGGGTCTAAGGAGACAGACTCTTCGAAAGCTTTGCAAGCTTTATCGAGTTCTCCACCTTTGATGTAACCAATTCCAAGGTTGCATAGGACTTTTGACTTGGGAATAGGCTCTTCCGCTAGGCAATATAAACTCGCTTGATAGAGATTATAAGCACGGCCGTATTCACAATTGCTGATGCAAATAATTGCAGCGTGGTTGAAGACAGAGGCTTTTTCTCGGCCTGTCGGAATTCTTTTTAAAACACCAAGGGTTTTGTTAAACTCTTCAGCCATGTGACGAGCCTCTTTTTCCCCGTTGATTAGAACTTTATTTGTGGAGTCGATACTGAGTGCTCTTTTGTATGCGCCGTGAGCTTCATTAAACTCTCCTTGCTTTAAGAGGGCTTGACCAAGATCGTGAAGCCTTTTTGAGTTCCAGGGGTTTAAAAGATCTGCTTTTTTTAGACTTTCTAAACCGTCAGCGCCTTTACCATTGTGGATAAGGCAGCGACCTAGAAGGTAATTCCCTCTTGGATCTTCTGGGAAATTTGACTGAAGTGAGCGTGCTGTTTGTTCTGCGTCATCCCACAGGTTGACTTGAATTTGTGCATTTACAAGGCTAGAAAGCACAGCAGGGTGTGGGGGAATGCTGCTGTGTAAGCTTTGAAGGCGTGAAATTGCCTCACGGTGCTGCCCCATTTGCTGGAGTAGGGATGATTCTCGAATTTTTGCTTGAATTTCAATGTTGCCTTCTTTTTGTTTTTGATTCGTAATGGCATCTAAGTGCTCGTGCAAAGTTTCCATTGAAATAGGCTCATGATAGAGGCGTGTCACATTCATTTCTAGGCTGAGAGCGGATATTTCATGGGTGAGCTCTTGAGATATGAGAAGGATAGGTCGTGTGGAGGTTGGTGTTTCTCCTTGGGCAGCCTCTAAGACTTGAGCTGACTCTGGAGGAACCCAGTCTAGAAGAAGAAGAGCCTGGTCGTGTGCTTCAAGCAAAAGTAGGCACTCTTTCAGTTCTGAAGGAGCTACCACTCTTTCAACGCCTGCTTGGCGAGTCGCGTGGCGAAGTTTTGTTCTATACTTTGGTGACTTGAGAAAGATGATGGCAAGGTCAATCACTCAGCACTCCATGTTGTCTGCTTTTGCATCGCTGTCTTCTATTTTACGACATTTCAGAAAAAGCTTGGAATGAGCGCTTGTTCTAACCTTGGCGGTGATTGCGAAGTTTACTTAAGCGCTCTCGTTCGATAGCAACAATCAAACCGCAGGCAATACATATTGTTAATAGAGAAGACCCTCCGTATGAGAAAAAAGGGAGAGGCATCCCTACAACTGGAAATAAACCTAAAACCATAAGGACGTTGATCACAAATTCAGAAAAGATCAAAGCAGCTAGACCTACAGTGAGAAGAGAGTTGAAAATATCTTTTGCGTTCTTAGCTACATCCAACATTAAAAGTATCAGAGCGGCGAAAAGGGCAAATACAAAAGTCCCGCCCATGAACCCGTGTTCTTCGGAGAAGGCTGCAAAGATAAAGTCGGTGTGGCGAGCCGGTAGAAACTGAAGCTGTGTTTGTGTTCCTTGAAGGTAGCCTTTACCACTGAGACCCCCAGAACCAATGGCGACAAGAGATTGTAAGGAGCTGTAACCAGAACCACTAGGGTCTCTTTGGGGGTCAAGTAAATTAAGAATGCGTATTTTTTGGTAGGGCATGAGTAAAAACATCCAGCCAATAATCATAGTGCCGATGCCACCTATGAACATGCGGAAAAGCATCTGTCGCGTAAGGTGTACTCTGAGCATGGCGACCTGTGCAGCTACAACCATAAGGCAAATACCTGCTGTGCCAAAATCAGGTTGTTTAAAAATCAGTATGAACACCATCATTGAGAGGAAAATAGCAGGACTTAAATCACTTAAACGAAAAGTATGAAGATTTTTATTGTCTTGGAAAAAACGTGCAGTGGCAATCACAAGGGTTATCTTTGCAAATTCGGAAGGTTGAATTTTGATGAAGCCTAGGGATAGCCAACGTTGAGCTCCCCCAGCCGTGTGACCAAGGCATAGGACTGCAAATAAACATAGGATGGTGATGATGTAACTAAAGTAAGCGTACTCGCTTAACTTTTGTACAGGAAGAAGCCAGCCTAGGCCAAAAAATACAACAGTCCCAAGAATGGCTCGTTTAAGCTGTGCATCAAACAGTCCTGCCTCAGATCCTGTTGAGTAGAGGTTGGCAAGGGCGATGGCCATAAGTAGTAAGAAAACAACCGTGATACTCAAGAGGTTAGAATGAATCTTAGGGTGAATGTGGTTTGTTGTCATCACAGCCTCTTCGAGTGAATGTGAGGGTGGGTGTTGGCATGCAGTCCTTGTGGGTTTTTTTGAGGGAGGGCGAAGAAGCCTTTAAAGATTTCTTTGGCAATAGGAGCTGCAACTTTTCCCCCACCACCTTTGGGATCATTTTCACTGATGACAATGAGGGCGATTTGAGGATTCTCCGCCGGAGCATATCCAGCAAAAACAGCATGTTCTTGCCATTTCATTGAAATTTTCTCTGTGCGGTGGCGGGTTTTTTTCAGGTTTACAACCTGAACGGAGCCTGTCTTGCCTGCAATTTTAATATGATCCAGTGCGGCCCGGCGCCCAGTCCCTCTAGGGTGCGAGATAACTTCTTCTAGAGATTGTTGAATGAGCCGCATGTGCTTTGGTTTTACGGATAATTGAGTTAGGAGTTCAGGCTTGTGTTCTAATAGGGTTTGACCTACGTGATCATGAGCGTGCTTTAAAAGGGTTGGTTTCCAGACTTTGCCGCCGTTGCCTAGAGCTGCGTAGAGGTTTGCCATTTGAAGGGGAGTAAGGAGGTTGCTGCCTTGGCCAATCGCTAAGTTAGGGGTTTCGCCAATTGCAACGCGGACGCGTTTTGATTGGCTATCTGGAATCAAACCTGGACGTTCATTGTTTAGTTGGATGCCAAGCCGCTCTCCTAAGCCAAAACCTCTTGCGTATTGAGCGATTCGATCCATCCCGAGCTCAACTCCGATGTGGTAAAAGAAGACGTCGCAAGAACCTCTCATGGCCTTAAGTAGGTTAGTGACTCCGTGCCCACTTCTTCTATGGCAGTGAAATTTATCACGGCCTAATGTAAAAGATCCATTGCAGTGAAAGTTAGTTTTATCTGTAATGATTCCTTCCTCTAAAGCTGCAAGAGCAACAATAGGTTTATAGATACTTCCTGGGGGGAATTCACCGCCAGTGGTCTTGTCAAAAAGTGGTTTGAAAGGGTCGGCGAGGAGTGAGTTCCATTTATCTATACTTAAGCTATCTTGATACATTGTTGGGTCAAAGCTTGGAGAGCTTAGCATTGCAAGAATTTCACCGTTTTGAGGATCGATAGCTACAACGGCACCATATTTGCCTTGGAAAGCAGTGAGGACTGTTTTTTGTAAACGTAAATCAAGCGTCAGGGTGAGGTCTGCTCCAGGGGTTGCTGGCTCCTCTGGAAGGTTGAAAAATGCTGGAACTGAATTGGTTTGTCGCCCAAAAGCATCAACCTGGACGAGTTGAGTCCCTCTTTTTCCTCGGAGGTAGTGCTCCCAGGTGGATTCTAAGCCTTGTTTTCCAATGAGATCACCTGGGCGATAGGGGTCTTTTAACTTTAGGTCCTCTGAGCGGTCTAAATCTTTGCGTGACACTTCTCCTAGGTAGCCAATCATATGAGGAGGCGCATAAGGGTGGTAGTCACGTCGAGGTACGATGTTGACTTCAACCCCAGGTAGTAAAAACTTGTTCGATTCAATGAGAGAGACTTCGTGAATGGAAAGATTGCGCTTTAATGTAATGGGCAGAAATTCTGGTCGGCCATGCCCAGCAACGACCATTCTTCTAAATGATGACATGGGAACATGTAAAAGTTGTGAGAGAGCCTTGAGAGTTTCTTCTGTTTTTTTGACATACTGTGGAATATAGACAAGCTCAAAGAAAGGACGGTTCCCTAAAATAACTTCACCGTTTCTGTCGTATACCATGCCTCTTGGCGCAGGGATTTCAACGCGTCGAACACGGTTGGTTTCGGATATTCTTTGATATTGCTCACCTTTGTAAACTTGTACAAACCATAGTCGTAAAATGAGCCCGGATACGACAAGCAGACAAAAAAAACTTGCTAAAAAAAAGCGACCCTCAATAAGAGGGCTGTTTGAAGAATGGTGTGAATCACCGATATTCAAGAGCTTCCCCTCCGCGAGATATTGTATAACGGGCTAAAATAAGACCAAAAATGAGGCCTGTTATTAGACGTGTCGTCCACGCAGTCAGTGCAGTGATAAGGTTTTCGTAAGACGGAGTGAGAGCAGAAAGAGTGAAGCTTTCAGCACTTAGAAACCATAAGTAGCCACAAAGAATAACAATGCTCCATGGGAAGGTGTATTTCCAAGAGATGTGATCACGCAGAGCAATAACAACACACACTAAAGTTGTTAGAGTTAAAAAGTAAAGCCCTCTGGGTGAGCTTGAGTGTGTTTCTAAAAAAGAAGCTGTGAGCAATGTCCAGGTGATTGCTGAGCTGGGGGTGTGAGTCACACCTAAAAAAATGATCCATGCAGGTACTGTTTCTAGAGGGATATGTGGAAAAAAAGAAGGGAAGATACTAAATTGCATGAGAAGAAGGCTTAAAAGTACGCAAAACGTCTGCCAGGAACCCTGAAAAGGAAGGGTGGCTGGTTTTTGCCACCTTGGGCAAGGAGATGTTGTGGATAGGTGTGCTTCATGCTTATTCATAGTTTTCCTGTGATCCTATGAATCCATTCTCGGTTGTTGGCTTCAATTATGTTTTCAACCTGTGGGTCTGCAGCTTTAAGGATTAAAAGTTCTTCGAGAGCTTCAGGGTTGACCCATGGTTCAATTGTAATCATTTGAGAGACATTGTCGGATTCATAACTGATTTTGATGACTCGACCGACGGGTAGGCCTTTTGGGAAAGCTCCGACCAGGCCTGAGGTTATGATTGTGTCGCCAATGCGAACTTCAGACCGGCGATGAAGTAGGAGGCGGCAGCGATTTTGAGAGATGCCTTTGAGGACGCCACGTGTGCGTGTTCTTTCAATGAGAACGTCGAGGTAAAAATTATTATCATCGAGCAATAAAATGTCAGAGTGGTAAAGCCCTGTGCGTAGGACTTTGCCTACGATGCCTTGTGGTGTTGTTGCTGGCATGCCAACATCAAGACTATCTTGAGAACCTCTTGATATTCTTAAAGATAGAAAAGGGGTGTTTCGAGAGTGGTTGACCACTTCTGCTGGAAGAGCTTCTGATGTTTGCCGTTGTGTGAAATTGAGTAATTTTCGTAATCGATTTGCTTCTTGTTCTTGGTGGCTGTAATCCATCATCGCAGCCTCAAGGTCGCGGATCTTGTTTTTAAGGTCTGTATTTTCTTCTGCTGCTTTTGACAGGTGGACGTAGTGATGAATTGAGCTTTTAACCCAACTTGAAGTGCTGTGCCACAAGCGTTCCATAGGGTAAAGAAACTCTTGTACACCACCCATCACTGGTTCGACAGTCCATGGTTGCATGGATGACGAAAACAGGATGAGTGGAAGAGTGAAGGCAGCACATAAAGATATGATCTTGAGCCGTGGACTCATTTCACCACCTAATCGCTAAAGAGCTTCAGCAGAACCTTGTCTGCTGAAGTCTGTTATTGCATTGCAACGCTGGATAGAATGTCGATTTGATCAAGAGCTTTACCGCTACCAAGAACAACCGCGCATAACGGGTCTTCTGCAATCATGATCGGGAGACCTGTTTCTTCGCGCAGGAGAATATCTAGGTTGCGAATTAAAGCTCCTCCACCTGCTAGGACGATACCTTTATCTACGATGTCGGCTGCAAGTTCAGGAGGGGTTTTCTCAAGAGCAACTCTTACTGCTTCAACGATGGTGTTGACAGGCTCAGAGATGGCTTCTCGAATTTCCTCAGAAGCAATTTCGATTGTCTTGGGGATTCCAGCAACAAGATCTCGACCTTTAACGTGCATCGTCCGAACTTCATCGTCAGGGTAGGCGGTGCCTATTGTGATTTTGATTTGTTCCGCTGTTCTTTCTCCAATAAGGAGATTGTACTTGCGCTTTAGGTAATTCACGATGGCTTCGTCCATCTTGTCACCACCGACTCTGACAGATTTCGAATAGACGATTCCTGCGAGAGAAATGACAGCGACTTCTGTTGTTCCACCACCGATATCGACAATCATATTGCCGCTTGGTTCAGTGATAGGAAGACCTGCTCCAATAGCTGCAGCCATAGGCTCTTCAATGAGAAAGACTTCTCTAGCGCCTGCTGACTCTGCTGATTCTCGTACGGCCCTTTTTTCAACTTCTGTAATGCCGTATGGGACACAGATAATAATTCTTGGCTTGACCATTGTGCGGCGATTGTGAGCTCGCTCAATGAAATACCGCAGCATGGCTTCAGTAATCTCAAAGTCAGCAATTACACCATCCTTCATGGGGCGGATTGCAGTGATAGAACCAGGGGTTCGTCCTAGCATGTCTTTGGCTTCTTTGCCAACGGCAAGAACTTTACGAATCCCTCTGTTATCGAGTTGCACAGCAACAACAGATGGTTCATTTGTGACGATTCCCTGACCTTTCAAGTAGACCAGCGTATTCGCTGTCCCTAGGTCAATAGCTAAATCGTTGGAAAACATACCTGCTAGCCAGTCGTAAAGCATAGAGCTCCTCCACCTTCACCTTCGTGAGTTTGATTATTATGGCAGGACAGGGCTTGATGCTCCGAACCCGAGCCAGTAAAAGAAATAACAATGAAGGCCACCACAATACAAGTAGAATCATCGTTAAACTTAAGATCTTTGTTCTTTTTTGTAAACTTTTTGTGATGTCAATGTTTCAAATTGCTTTGGATCCATGTTTCTGTGGGAAAATTTTGAATTTGGGTCGCCTCGTTATGCAGCGTATGCTAGATATAGTCATATGTATGTCCGAGATGATTAGAAAGTAGGCAATTGCATGTATCGATTTAAAAGAACAACTTTAAAAAAAGGGAAAGTTGCCAACAGATTGACTGAGAATGCAGGTGTTTACACCATCCTTCTCGTCGCTTTGGGAGCTATGACTTTTATGGGTGTGTGTACTCCTCAGCAGCAAGTGCAAGGTCTGAGTGGTATTGCAGCAACTGTTGATGGGGAAGAAATTCATAAATCAGAATTTCGTCGATCTTATCAGACTATGCAAGATCGTTTAAGCTCGCGTTACGGAAGTGACTACAACCCAGCTGAGCTGGGGGTGGCTCGAAGAACGCTTGAAGAACTGATTCGCCAAAGATTGCTTTATCAAGAAGCGGTGAAGCATGGTGTGGAAGCAACAGAAGATGATGCTGTCGGGCAGCTTGTTCGTTATGGTGTTTTTGATACAGAAGATGGTTTGTTGTCAGAAGATGATATTCAAGCTGCTCTTCTCCATAGAGGGTTTTCTGAAGCTTCTCTTGTTGAGACGGCGCAAAGAGAAATAACTTTGGGGCGGTTTGAAAACTTTTTGCGTTCTTTGTCATTTGTTTCGCAACAAGAAGCTGAACTGCAGTACCAACTTTCAAATGGCAAGGTCGAATTTGAGTACATTAAAATTGATCCTAAAATGGTTTTCATGTCTGTAGGCCAAGGTGAAGTGAAAGACTTCATGGAGCAAGAAGAGAATGAAGCTCGTATGAAAGGTTGGTTTGAAACGCATGAGGATGAATATTCTCAAGAAAAACAAGTTAAAGCGAGCCATATTTTAATTGCATATGAAGGTTCTCGTAGTGCAACCGCTGCTGCAAAAGGAAGAACTAAAGAAGAAGCTTTAAAGTTAGCCGAAAGCGTTCTTAAGAAAGCTAATAAGAAAAAATCGGACTTTGCGGCTCTAGCAAAAAAATATACAGATGATCCAAGCGGAAAAGATAAAGGTGGAGATCTTGGCTTTTTTACAAGTCAAGCAATGGTAAAGCCTTTTAGTGAAGCTGCTTTTGCGATGAACGTTGGTGATGTCAGTCAAGTTGTTGAGTCGCCATTTGGTTTTCATATTATCAAAGTGACAGATAAAAAAGAGGCTGTTGAACAAAAATACGAAGATGCAGGTGTTAAGACAGGTATCGCGAAGAAAATGATTGAAGAACAAAAACGACCACAGATAGCAGCTGAGCGAGCAAAAGCTCTATTAGATGCTTTAATGGCAAGTGAAAAAATAGATACAGAGCTTAAAGATTGGAATTTAGGTTGGGCCAAACAAGAAGTTGGCCTTGAAGCTCGTTATGTTCCAAATCTTGGCACGGATCCAGATCTTTTAGAGGCGGTTAAAGGCTTGCATGAGGAAGCTCCGGTTCACCCTGGTGTGATTGACACAGGGGACTCGCGTTTCGTTGTCCGACTTGTGAAAAGAAAAAATGCTGATATGTCAGGGTTTGCAGAGACCAAGGAAAGAACAATGGACTTGAATCGTTATATGAAGGGGAATAGTTTTTATCAAAAGTTTGTTGAAGACAAACGTAAGGATTTAGATCTTCGTAAAGCGATTCATATGAATCCAGAATATTTATTGCTGGATCAACAAGCTACAGATTTAAGCCACTAATGAGAAAAAGCTTCCTCAGTGAGGAAGCTTTTTTTTTGTAAGTATCTCTTTTCAGGGGTGACGATATGGGTCTTAAAGTTTTGTTAACGCAAAAGTCAACAGGGTTAGATCGTCGTGGTGAATATGTACGAAAATGTGTTCAATCAGGTGGTCTTAATGCAGCAAACTTAGAGAGTCTTCAGCGGTCTCATGATGAGCATGTTGAAACATTTTCTGAGTTACAGGCTTTGCTTCATGAGGCGGGAGTTCATGTTGTCCGAGTCGGTGGTGGTCGTTATTGGCCTGATTCATCTGAATTTGATGCGGTGATTGCTGTTGGTGGTGATGGCACGGTTTTAGAGTCGAGTCATCATATTGATCAATCAATGACTCCTTTAATAGGGGTCCGTTCCTCGGCTGGAAGTGTCGGTTATCTATGTGCTTATAGTGGTAAAAAAGAACTGCCTCTTATGATTCGTGATTTAGAAGCCAAATCCTTCTCCACTGTGCTTGTTGCGCGTATGCAGGCGCATGTTTTTCATGTGGATAAGCAACACCGAGTGACGACAAGTCCGACGTTGAATGATTTCTTATTTTGTAATGCAAATCCAGCTGCAACATCTCGTTATAGAATGAAAGTTGGTGTGGAAGAAGAAAGTCATAAATCAAGTGGTGTGTGGCTTGCTGGTCCTGCTGGTAGCACAGCAGCGATTCACGCTGCAGGTGGAACCCCAGTAACTCTCGATAGTGGAAAGTTTCAATATCGAGTCCGTGAATTGATACAGTCGACATCACGCGACTTAAAATTAGGTTCGGGTTTTTTTGACCCTGAGCAAATCATGATTCAGAATGAATGCTCAAAAGCTGTGCTGGTTCCTGATGGTGTCATTGAACCGATTAAGTTAAGGTTTGGGGATCAGATTCAGTTTGAATTGGCTGAGTCTTTAAAACTTGTTGTGAGTTGATGCCCGAGATTATTTTCAATGTCCTTTGTATTTTGACTTTGAGTGTCAAGGCCTATGTACTTAGCGAATATTAAGATCTTTGACAATGATTTGATGTTTTTGTCTATGGTGAGTCTGACATTTCCGCTGTAATGAGCCTATCAAAATCTATCTACATTGGATATTTCTTGTACCATATTCTTGTTTCAACGAAGCCAGTTTCATTTCTCCTATACGGGAAAAGCTAGAGCTTTCCTCTCCACAAGCCGTGCAAATCACGACCTGATTCTTAAGATTTATCGCAGCCATGCTATATCATGGCTGACGTCTATTTATTCATTGTTTTTAAAATATGGCATTAGATGATTTTACTTACGCATTAAGAGTTTTGAAAAGTTGATAAATCCACTTTTTAAAGCGATATTTGATATCTATGGGTGTGTAAATAAAGCTTTACCTTGCTATATCATAAACAACATCCAAAATTGGGCTACATTGACCTCTAAGAATTCTTCTAATTCTTGTTTTGCCTCTGTGCCACATTATACAAGATCTTTTTGTCTTTTTTTCTCAATATTTTCTAGAGATTATTTGCGTTTAATGTCACATCGGTTTTTGTATTTGAAATTTTTTTATTTGTGAAACCAATACGTTTTAAGTATTTACGAATGGTTGATGATGAAAGATCATCATCAATCTTTGGTTCATACCTTAAGGTTTCTATCAGGCTTTTCTTCTATAAATCTTTGATACTTTTCTAGATCTTGAATTTTTCCAGATAGGTCTTTTTGGCCAAGATTCCGAGGATCCACTGCACCTTCCTTTTTCAATTTTTTTGCCAATTAAAGATTTTTTTCTTGGTAATCTCAAATATCTAACTAATGGAAGTAGCTGTGTATCCAGAGTCTAAAGCATTTATGACCCTCTCTTTTAAATCAATAGAGTAAAGCTTCAGCGTATATATTTCTAATGAGATTTGGAGTGACGCACGGAAATTATTTTGAAAAATCAATCTCCTAGAGTGTTAGAGTAAATAGATCGAAGCGACGCTATATCCTTTACTGAAACATGAGTAGGTCGATGATTGATTGAGTTGGAGAGATTTATTTTTTAATGAGAATGAGTCATTTTTTTTAAAAAGCGGATGTCTTGTTGCAAAGAGTCTAGATGCCCTGAGGGAGCATAAATAAGACTTTTTTCAAAATATGTTAGCGCATCTTGCCAGTGATGTGTATGTTTTGCTGTTTTTCCAAGAGTTTGAAACCATGCATATTCAAAACCCTTATGAGGTTCTAGGTCACGTATTTTTTTTGCAGGCCAATGTTTGTTTGAGCGCAGTCGAAGCCAATGATGAATCCATTTTTTATCGTTTTCTTTAGGTATTTCCCCCCACCCTGCTAGATATAGCCTCCATGGCTTCTCATCTATTTTTCGTCGAGCAAGGATGTGCCGCTTCCATCCACCTATATTCCATGTTTTTGTTTGTTCTAAAAGATTTTCTAAAAGTTTTTCACTTTTGTTTTTCTGGTTTAAAAGAAAATGTAGATCACTTTCTAATAAAGTAAGTCGTATATCTTCTAAAACCTTTGGGGGGGAGCTTTTTGTTTTTTGTATTTCATTGAGGGCTCTTTCTAAGTCTGCTGGAAGATAGCGAAGTGTTTTTAGCAGGGTCCTTTTATAAGGCGAAGCGCCTGTGAAAACTTCTCTCCATAGGCCGTGGTGTTCCGGTGCATAATTCAATGGCAACATCATTTTCTTGAAAAAATTAGAAGAATTTCGGTATTGGCGCAAATCAGCGAGGCTATGTGTGCAACGTCTTTTCCAAAGAGAAGGTTCTCGAAAAATTCTTTGAGCTAGAAGTTTTGCTTTTTCTAAGTTTGTTGTTGTTCTTAAAAATTTTTTCCATTGTTCTACCCAGTCTTCTATAGGTCGACCTGTTAGAGTTATTAAGGATTGTCCTTCATAGAGTTTTAAAACATGACGTTGAGATGTTCTCTCTGCTATAAATAATAAAAAAGATCCAGCAACTGTATAAGCTTGTTGTCCATTGTGTGACCAAAAATATGGAGAAAATAAATCCTTAGGATTTTTAATTTTCCCGCTATGAAGAAGGTATGCAGAAGCGTCATGAATCGAAAGAGACGATTGTGTTGGTGCTAGTGCTACGGCTAAACCCTCAGTCAAAGCAATGTTGGGGTGAAAGCCTAAACCATGAAATGCTTTTTTAGCACTCATAGCATGGACGAGCTCATGTCTGAGTGTGCTTAGGTTAGTAATGTGAAGGCTCGGTGTGACGACGTCTGCAACATCGGTGTAGTGGCCACCGAACCAACGTTTTTTGATTTCACTAGAGGGGTATTGATAAATATGAATATGTTCATGGTCTGGAAACCAAGATTGAAGCTCTTCAACGTGAAAATGAATTGTTTTTATAGTGATATCTATATTTTTTGAATTTGAAGTATATAAAGTCCAATTATTTCCTTGATAATGGGTAGGTAGTGATTTTTGTAAAGCTTTATGGCCATGGTTGAACTCTGGTTGAGAGGCCTGGAAAAAAATTCCGATGATCCAAATAGATAAGAATGAAAGTGATGTTTTTTTATAATTTTTAAACCAAAGAAATAAAAAAACTCCCAAGCAAGCTTGTGTGTATCGTATAAAGATAAGTTGGGTGCTTCCTCCTATCCATTCATCGTAAATAGGGCCGTGGAGATAGCCTGCAAATATAGAAATCATTCTTTTTTGAGGAAAAAACCACAAAGTAATGAGGATTGAAGCAAGAACAGATATTAAGAAAAAAAGTTTTTTCCAAATATTTTTTTTATAAAAAACATAAGCGAAACCGTAAGTAAGAAACCATGATGGAAGCGTGTTTATTAAGCTCCAAGTGAGGAAATGCCCGTTGCTACAACCGCATAAATCAGTAGAAAAGGCGAAGAAAGGAGATAAAAATAAAAAAGGCAATGAAAAAATAATATTTTTTATTGAAGGGAAATCTTTCCATGGCCAAAGAATCGTAATTATGAAAAAAGACCAAGAAGTGATTAAGGTGCTTTCATATTCTAACTGTTGTCCAATAGGAAAAAAAAGAGGCAGAGATCCAGATAGAAAAGCAAGAGCGACAGGAGCAAGGGTTTCGATAGATATTTTTTTTGGAATGATGGCTTTTATCATAAGTTTTTAAAGAATTGCCAAGGGTGTGAACCTTGTCGACAAAGGGATAAAATTTTTATTTTTTCTTTTATTAAGATATCTAGATTGATGTTTTGAGCTGAATCTTGAGATTTTTCCATAGCATATTGGAGTTGTTGCTCAAGGGAGTTGAGGAGGCGAGAAACTTGCATAGTGAAAAGAGTTTCTCCTGGAGTGAGCTGTGTTGACGACTGTTGCTCTGAGTCATAGTCTCGGAGAGGCTCATGGATAGCCTCATCAGGTATAAGATCTACGAGAGAGCGTAAAGAGTCGATTTTTTCTCGAATGAGGGAGGCGGCTTCATGTTTGTAAACACTGGCTCGGTAGTAGTTCAGGTGCTGCCGGATGTCCAGTGCGATCTCATGTGCTAGAGAAGCGAGCTCACGGATGGTGTCGCTGGCATGACAATTGCTCATAAAGCACCTCTTTTTATGTTTTAAGCTTAGTTCTTATTCTAGCAAGCAGGGATTAAGGTGCACAAATTCTAAGAAAAAAGTAGAGCTCGTCGGATGAAAAAAGCAGGCGATTTCCTGTGTTGAATCCACTTGATGGCTTCAGTAGTCAGATTTTTGAGGTGAGAGTGAATATCTATTTTGTGAGATGAATTATTTTCTTTTAGGTTTTTATTGTCCTGGTGTGGAACCTTGTTTTGCATTCCAGTTGAGAATAACTGAAGCTTTTGAATTGGCTAGAGTCAAGTGTGAGACTGTTGATTCGAGCAGTTGTGGCGACTCATTTGATGGTAAGTCAAATAGAATAAGAAATTCTTTTGTCCAATGGTTGATAGAAGGAAAAAAAGGTTTCCACCTTTCTTTTTCATCAAGTGAACGTATTGCCATTGGAGGGGATTTAATGTCTTGCTGTTTTAGGTAAACAGACCATTGGTTTCTGTCTGAAATGTCTAGAATATCGCTTTGAGGTCCTTCTATGGAAACGAAGAAAGCTGTGCGACTACTCGTGTCTTGGAGTGCGACAGGATCTTGTTTATAGATTGTGTGATAACGATGGCGAAATCCAGCTAGAAATTCAGGAGTAAGTTTTGTGACTGTAAGAAAGTGAATTTTATCGAAATGATGATAAACTTGAACGTCTTGTGTCCAACTCTCATATATGTCTTGATAAGTTTTATCATCAATGGGGGAGCTAGCAATCTCAACGGAGGTATTTGTCGGGTTGCTTACACAGCCCACAACGCAAAGAGTGATAAGGATAAAAATAGCCTTCATTGTAACTCCTAGAAAGATACGCGGTTACGCCCCGAATTTTTTGAAACATAGAGCTTCTGATCAGCTTCTTCGAGGAGTTGAAGAGCGCTTCCTGTGTGAGGTGTGAGTTCAGCAACCCCTGCAGAAACTGTCTGTTTATGCATCTCTGTTGTTCCGGTAATGTCCATGGGGTGAGCTTCCATCGATGTGAGAATTCTTTCAGCAAGGTCTTTTGCAACGCCTAAAGGAGTGTCTGGAAGAATGAGAGCAAACTCTTCTCCCCCAATGCGTCCAACAATATCGTTCTGTCTAACAACTTGTTTTATCATCTGACTACATTCTTGGAGGACCTTATCCCCAGCTTGGTGACCATAGGTATCGTTGACTTTTTTGAAGTGATCGAGATCCATGCAAATGACACAAAGACTTCTTCCTGATGCTTGGCTGGTGCGAAATTGCCATTCGAGTGCGTCTTCGAGGTATTTCTTATTAAAAAGTCCTGTGAGTCCATCCATGGTAGCCATACGATAAATTTTATCGTGGATCATGCCTTCTATATTGCCGCTGGCGTAAAATTTTAAACGGACAGCTCCTATTTTTACAGTGTCAGAATCTTGCAGCATATGAGAATCTGTAATTTTACGATTGTTGACCCATGTTCCATTGGAGCTATTAAGATCTTCAAGAACAACTTTGGAACCTTCTTGTGATATTTTTGCATGAACTCTTGAAACGCTAGGATCTGTAATGACAAGGTCTGCGTCGACAGAACGACCCAATGTGGAAATAGCCTGCTCTAGGTTGAATCTTTTTCCAGCATCTTGCCCACTGTGCTGCACCAATAAAGGAGCGCTTGCAGGTGGTGCCTTCGCTATTTCTGTTCTTTCCGCAATGATGGTTTTTTCATCATCTTCAGACACTGTGTCCCCCTTTAATCTTTTCTTCGCCAAGTGTGGAATGATTGAAGTATGTTAAATACCCAAGAAGGTACTGTGCTTTTTTTCCATGATGTTGCTGCAAACTTATTGGATTCGGAAAAAGTTGGGTACGGGTGAATTGTACTTGCGATTCCGGAGAGTCCAAATCCGTGTTGCATAGCTGCAACAATCTCTGTGTTGATTTCACCTGCGTGATGCCCGACAATGGTTGAGCCAAGAACGCGGCCTTTCTTACTTCCTTTTTCTGTGAGTACTTTGACAAACCCGTGAGCACTGTTCTCAGCCATCGCTCGGTCGAGGTCATCTAGAGGGTAAACAGCGACATCATAAGGAATGCCCTGTTCCTTCGCCTCTTGCTCATTGAGTCCAACTCGTCCCACTTCAGGGTCTGTAAAAGTTACCCAAGGGACGACTCGGTAGTTTGCTTTGAATTTAAAAGGACGGAAAAGAGCATTCATCGTACAGTAATAAGCTTGATGAGCTGCCATGTGAGTAAACTGATAAGGACCAGCACAATCCCCAGCAGCAAAAATATTATGACCGTTGACCCTCATGAAGGAATCAACTTTAAATGTGCCATTTGCATTGAGTTCAATATTGAAGCGACTCCAATCGGTGCTGTCTGTGCGAGGTTTTCGACCAACGGCGACGAGGACCTCATCGAAGTCGATACTGATTTCAGAATGGTCACTTTTTTCACATCGGAGGGTATGGGCTTTGAATTCAGCAGCTTTCGTATTGGTAAGAACTTTAACGCCGTCTTCTTCTAAGTGTTTCGTCATGAGTTCAGAGACTTCAATGTCTTCTCGAATGAGAATACGTGGCAACATTTCTATTAGGGTGACCTCTGTCCCTAAGCGTCCAAATGCTTGTGCTAGCTCACACCCTATAGGTCCACCTCCTAAGACAATCATCTTTTTAGGAAGTGTGTCTAAATTCCAGAGGTTGTCTGAGGTAAGATATGAGATGTCTTTTAAACCAGGTATTGCTGGGACTGCGGGTTCAGCCCCAAGGCTTAGAATAATGTTTTTGGTTTTTAAAACTTTATCTCCAACCTTGACTGTGTTTGCATCGATGAGTTCAGCGTGGCCTTTGAGGCATTCGACCCCAAGGCCTGTGAATCTTTCTACGCTATCATGAGGTTCAATCGCTTTGACGACATTATGAACACGACTCATGACGTCTTTGAAGTCAAAGTCAAAATTCACATTTTTGACACCAAGTTGTTTATGTTTTTTCATGTCCGCAATAAAACGTGCTGTGCGAATGATGGCTTTTGATGGAACACAGCCTGTGTTGAGACAGTCTCCACCCATACGGTCTTTTTCAATGAGAGCAACTTTGGACTTAGCGCCGGCAGCAATGGCAGCGCTTACTAGACCAGCAGACCCACCCCCAATAATGACAAGGTTATAATTTGAGTCACTCATATTCAGGCTTTCGTTGATAGATAAAAACTTCTTACATTGCATTCTAACAGGACAAAGAATGAGAAAACATATTGTCTCTTGAGGCTATCTCTGCAAAATACAGTGATATCAATTGTTTGTTATTGTGTGAGAAAAATATGCGTATCACAAAAGTGATAAAATTACCTAGTCCCCGAGAACTTTTGGCAGGCTTTTATGATGGCCTTATTTTCTTCTGGTGTTCCAATACTTAAGCGGAGACATCCTTTCAGGCGCTGTCCGTCTGAAATAGCGCGTGCTAAAATTTGCCGTTCTTTTAAATGATTGTTAAACATATTCAAATTATCGTCGTTTTTAAATTGTATCATCACAAAATTTGCGTGCCCAGGGTAGAGCTTTGCAGATGAAGAAAGGTGTTTTTTCATTTCAGAGATAAGAACGGATTTTTCTTGTAACAGCGTTGCTGTCCAAGATTTTTGTTTTTTGATAAACTCTTTATCTGTGAGTAATGCCTCAATAGCAAAAGATGTAAATATGTTACTTGAAAAAGGTAGGTTGATTTTACGTATTTGCTCAACCAGCGTTGGATGGCCTAGCGTATAACCGCAACGGATTCCTGCTGAGGCGGCTGTTTTGGATAAAGTACGAATTAAAATAAGATTTGAAAAATCTTTTAACAAATAACTTAGGTTTTGTGAGCTAAATCCTAAGTAGGCCTCATCAGCAATAAATAATGTTTTAGGATAAGAGCTTAAAAGAGAGTGGAGGTCCTCGTCTTTTAAGAGGCTTCCTGTGGGGTTGTTGGGTGAGGCGAAAACCACAATGCCCCCAGGTTTTAGTGGTGGCAAAAGCTTAAGGTCGTATTCAAAGTTTGTATCAAGGGGCCAAGGCTCATATGGAAGTCCTGCATAGCGGCAATGAGCTTTGTATAACGGGAAAGAAGGATCGGCTGCGACAACTTGTGTATGGCCAAAAGCACTTAAGGCGAGAGCAATTAATGTGTTTGACCCTTGTCCAACGACGATGCATTCTGGGTCGATCTCACAAGTCTGTGAAAGCTGGTTGATTATTTCAACAGGGTATGGTGATGGATAGCGGTTCCAAGAAACAGACATGACTTTGTCTACAACTCTCTGTTTCATGTCTTCAGGCCAGTCCCAAGGGCTCTCATTTTGATCGACTTTTGTGGTGATTGAGGTTTGATCAAGTTTATAAGCTCCCGCTGAAAAAAGATGCGTTGGGACCCATAAATCAATTTGTTCAGCCGTGGGTGAGCAAGGAGTGATCATAAAAAATCCGGTTTAAAGGTTAGTGCTGACAGGCTCTGGTGTTTGTTCTGTTTGTACAAAATTTTTGGGACCGTCTTGTGAGTTGTTATCAGCGGCTTGAGTTTGCATGACTTCGAAAATGACTTGAAGAATAATGGCGTAATAACTTGCGCCAAATGCAAGACCTTTTGCGTAAAAATAAGCGAAAAACTCTGGAAAACCCACACGAAGAATCATGTCATAGAAAGTTGCAGCAATATTTGAGGAGGGTGCAGAGTTGCTGTGCGTTGAAAGAAAACCGTGAATTGAACCTAGAAAAGTAGGTGTTGCAATACAGCAAGCTGTGCAAACAGCAGCTGTGACAATAGCTTTGCGAATTGTTTTTGATGTTTTCGATGCTGAGTTCGGTGTGATGGACTGCTGGGACTGGGGTGTATAACGCTGAGGGTCTGAATAGCTCACGCCTGATGTGCAGCACATAGCGAGAAGAATGATCCATGTCGTGATGATTTGAGTCATGACTGGCTCCTGTATGAAATTTTTAAAGACGCTGTGACGATAATACGCAGAGAAATAGAGAGAGTCTAGTGATATCAGGCGTTTTTTTTTATCTGCAATGATCAGGGCTGATGTGCATGGAAATGAATTGAATTTTATTGTCAGGTTAGGTTTCTATAATAGCGAATATTTTTCGGAGATTTAAGGCGATGTTTTTATTTGATTAATACACGGTGTTTTCAAAAAAATTGAAACAGTGTTTTGGGTCGTGTAGTGTGTATTATCTTCTGAATTTTTCTAAAAAACTTGTGAAGATTTTAATACAACTAGATGAATGAACTTATAGAGATAAGAGGCCTTTTATGATGCGTAAGGTAATTGTTACTGGATTGATAAGTGTTTTTGCACAAGGTGCAGCCTTTGGTGTTGATATTGAAACACCAAGGACACCTGCTGGAACACCAACATCTCATTTGAAATATGATTTTTTAGATATAGAAATAGAAGAAGAGACTTCAAATAAATCATTTATCCAAAAGCACCCTTATTTGTGTACAGGAATTGTTATCAGCGCAGCGGTTGTAGGTGCAGCTGGTGGGTACCATCTTTGGTCTTCGCGTACAAATGACATGATAATTTCAGAAAACCCAATGCTTACAAAAGGTGAATATCAAGTATTTCGATCTCCATCAGTGGTAGAAGATTGCGGTGAAGAATTTTGCGCTTATAAAGGCTTACTGGGTAATGATGATGCGGTATTGCACCCTGTGGCACAAGAAGAAAGTGTGGATGGCAGTGGCAGTGGTGATATAGATGAAGAAACTATAGCAAACCGACACTTAAATGTTTTCGGTTTAGATGATCGAATTAAACCAGAAATGACGAAATATCCGGCAAGAACAATTGGTCGAATTGAAGTTCCTGTTTTAGATAAAGATGGGAAATTAGAATTTTTTGCAAGTGGACGAGTCAAAATTGCTACATGTACAGCGACGTTAATTTCTCGTGAATTGATCTTAACGAATAAGCACTGCATTGGTTTTGATGTGTCTCCTGATGTGTTTCCTCAAGGCTTTTATGATTTTACTAAATTTAACTTAGGTTATATTGATGGTAAAGCTATAGCTGAAAGTGGAGTCCGTCGTGTGATCACAAATAGAGGAAGATTTACAGAAGATAGAAGAAAAGATTGGGCTATTCTTCAGCTTAATGATGCTCTTGGTGATCTCTATGGGTGGCTTGGTCTGAAAGATACAGATATTGATTATTTTTCAACATCTCGTGTGGGAAATATGATTGGCTACTCTGGTGATTTAAAAGGGCAGCCAGGTGGGCACTATGATTGTGTATCTAAAGGAGCTGTAAGCACTTCTTCAGCACAAAGTGGGTTTGATTCGATTCGACATGATTGTGATGCAACAAGAGGGTCATCAGGAAGTGCTTTCTTTAATGATAATAATGTGGTCGTTGCACTGAACTATGGTGAATTTAGGGATGGTGGAAGTACTTCTCTTGAATTGAGAGATTTTTCTAATAAGTATGCAAACCTTATGATTCCAGTCGATAATTTTGCAGCAGCTGTAAATACAGCTATGAATACATGGCCGAAAAGACCTCAGTACCCAGAGGTTGATCGTTCAACTCCGACACAAGCTCCAACTCCGACACAAGCTCCAACTCCAGGTCCTGAGGACTCATCTGATATGAGTTCATCTGGTGCAGCGAAGGTTGTTGCTTGGACCATGACAGGTGGTGCTATTTGGGTTTTACTGTCTTTATAATAAAAGTATTCCACATTTTGTGATAAAAAGAGGCTTTTTAAAGTCTCTTTTTTTGTGCTTTTTTAGATTTTTGTACTGTGTGAGTAGATCTTGGTTTAGATAGAAAAATAAGATGAAAACTTAAGTGAGTAGATAGCAGTACCGTTATAAATGTTTTGTCATGGTTTCACTCTGCATATTTTATATACAATCGCGAGAGTAAATAATTTGAAATTTCATGTTTATTACTTATGCTAAGATAAAGAGATTCGTGAAAGGAAAATGCTGTGATAAAAACCGATCTTTATGGAGATGATTTTTAGGGCAAGTTGTTTTTCTTTTAAAAAATGTTTAGATGTATTGGTATTGTAACATAATGTATTAATTTTAGTTGTGGCTAAGAGTGATGAATGTGAATGGTTTAGTTTGTTGCGATAGTCTTAATGTTGAGAATTGTTCTATGTGAAGTTTGAGATAAGGTTTTGTATATTAGATTTAAGGAGTTATTTAATTTAAAAGTAGAAATTATATGGATTTTTAAAAAGCACGATTGATATATAAAAGAGGTTCAATTGTTTCAGACGGCAATAAAAACGCTCAGATTTTGGAATGTTTCAGTATCAAGTATGCAACATTTTTTCAGAGATCAAAGTTATTTGAAATATAATGTGATTGCACTTGTGTTATCAAACTTAGCAGCAGCTTTAAATTATACAACATCTATTTATTTAGCGAGAAGTTTATCTGTAGAAGGGTATGGAATTTATTATGCTTTACAGGCATCAAGTCCTGTTTTTTTTAGTATGGTTGCTTTTATCCCATGTTCAATTTTAAATGCTATTGCGGCATTTAAAAATGATAAAGAAAAAGCGCATCATCTTGTGTCTAATTTATTAAGAATTTATGGTGCTCTATCTGCTGGTCTTATGTTTGTTTTATTCTCGTCGTTAACTTTTATGATGAAGTTTTTGAATGTCTTAGACTTTAATCTTATGGTGATTTTCGCTTTAACATGGTGTCCTATTTTGATGATGAGTTTTTTGCAAGGACTTGTGCAGGGGCACCTGTTATTTAAGCATCTAACGATAAAAGATGCTTTTTTATCGTTAGCGAAAATTTTATTGATGATTCTATTTATCAGTGGGATGAACTTTGGGTATATTGGAGCAGCCCTTGCCGAATTGTTAGCAACCACAATTGTTGCTGGTTGGATGTTTTTATCTATTCGAAAATATATTCCAATGCCTACTTTTCAACCGAGATCTTTTCTATGGAAAGAAATTTTTTCGATTTGGAGAATTTCCTTTCTTCCCGCTGTGAGTATGAGTTTGATTGGTTTTTTAATGATGGTCGACATTGTTGCTGTGAAACATTTTTTTTCTGATTTTGAATCAGGTATTTATACTGCAGGAGCTACATTAGGTCGTATTCCTTTTATTTTCTCAGGGGTTTTAGTGACATTGCTTTTTCCTCAAATAGCAAATGACGGTGAAGACGACCAAGCTGCATTGAAAAACTTAGGGATTACAGCAGGGATTGTTGGGATCTCTGCATTACTATTTTCAGTGATGTTAAGCTGGCAAGGTGAACGTGTGCTTAGTGCGCTTTTCGGCTCTCATTTTATAGCAAGTGAAACAGCAATGATATGGGTTCTTGTGAGTTCTAGTTTGCTGGCCATGGTGAACGTTCTTTTTAATTATATGCTTGCAAAAAGATATTGGACATTTCTTATCCCATGTGGAGCAGTGGTTGGTTTTTCTTTTTATAGAATGAAACTGTCGCCTCCGAGTGAAACTTTTCAAATACCACAAAGTTTTTCATGGATGCTCGGAGAAGTATTGATCGTTGGTGTGTTTTTTATGTTTTACTATCACCGTAAATCTTTTGTGCGACGTCCTTGAAAGAGGAGATGACTAAATCCTGGTCTGTTTCAGAAAGGTCTGGGTAGAGAGGGAGTCGAATCAAACGACTAGAGATATCTTCTGTAATAGGGAGGCTTTTTTGATAAGGGTTGAGTTTTTTTCCCATTGGAGAACTATGCAAAGGAATGTAGTGGAATGTCACACCAACGCCATGGTTTTTCATCTGATCCATAAAGTCGTTACGAGACTCTTTTGTTGGCAATAATGCGTAGTATAAGTGAGCGTTAGGAGATGTTTCCTCAGGCCATGAAGGTAGAGTTATGTTGAATTTTTCTGAACATTCAATAAGGCGACTTTGATAATGTTGATGAATAGATAAGCGTTGTTTTGTGATGTTTTCAATATCTTGAAGCTGATCGTATAAAAAAGCTGCATTGAGTTCGGAGGGAAGCCAAGAAGAGCCGACGTCAACCCATGTATACTTGTCAACGTGCCCACGAATAAATTGACTTCTGTTGGTTCCTTTTTCTCTTAAAATCTCAGCTCTCTCTGAGAATTTTTGATCATTGATCCAAAGAGCCCCTCCTTCACCACAACTGATGTTCTTAGTGTCGTGAAAACTTAAAGCGCCGAGATGCCCAAGAGACCCAAGTGGTTTTCCTTTATAGGATGCGCCAATGCCTTGAGCTGCATCCTCTATGACAATTAAATTATGCTTTTCAGCGATACTAAGAATCGAACCCATGTCACAGCTAACACCGGCGTAATGGACTGGAACGATAGCTTTTGTTTTTGAAGTGATAAGTTTTATTATAGACTGTGGGTCTATGTTTAATGTTTCAGGGCAGATATCAGCGAAAATGACTTTGAATCCTCGCTTTACAAAAGCGTTTGCAGTGGAAACAAAGGTAAAAGAAGGCATGATGACTTCATCACCAGGCTGATAATCTAAGAGTTCTGCAGACATCTCTAAAGCGTGTGTGCAGGATGTTGTAAGCAGAGCTTGATGGATGTTGTAAGTACTCTGAAACCACTTGTGGCATTCTTTAGTTGATGAACCATCTCCGGATATTTGGCTTTTTGAAAGGCATTGCTGGATCGCATTTGTTTCTCGCCCTGTGCGATATGGGACATGAAAAGGAACTGTGAGCATATTTAAACTCCTATAAAGTGCCGATACGATAACCCTTTGAGTCATCGGGTCTTTCGATCGTTATTTCATCTATAATAACAGGATGTGTGGATAGGGTGTGAATGCGAAATTCTAATTCCGCAGGGTTCGATAAATGAAAGTCAAATATAAACTCTTTAAAGCTCTCTGTGGATAAATCTTTGTTTTTTAAAATTATAGTTCCGGCGTCAGCAGGAACCCCGGCACCTGAGACCTCAAGTTTCATTATTTCGGTATTGAGGTTGCCTTCCTTTTCGAGTCTTGCAAGAGGAACACGAGCACGATAAGAACCAGATTCTAAGGGTAGATAAGGGCCGAAGATTGAAATTTCTTTTTCACCTTGAGGTCGGTGAGCTTTTAAGACCTGCCCGTGACCAAGGGGGTTTTCAATAAGTTTACCCGCAATCAGAGACATACTACCAACAGGAATTTTTATGTGGCTAGGCCATACGATACTGCGTAATTGCTCATAATTGAGACCATAGACACCGTTGATAGAGAAAATAGACACTTTGTCATTATCTGCTATTTCATTGATTCCATTTAAAGAACGTATTTTTTCCACATCAAATTTGTCCTTATGGCAGACAATGTAGCGTATTCCAGCATTTTTCATAGAGTTAAGCGCACTCTGATTGACTGTCGCCCAGTGTTGAAAATTCCCTAGGCGTTTTAAAGTTGAATGGAAATTTCCTTTGTGGGGTAGTCCGCCGTTAAAGATGGGTTTTTTATGCCTTAAGCGGGACGTGTAGTATGGATAGTCGTATTCTGGTAGGCTACTGCCCGGGATGTGAAAAGGTATCTCAAGTAGCATACCCTCAGGGTGTTTTTCGAGCTCAGCATATTCATCATGAGAACCAAGATTGGATGTGCGCATTTTTCCAAAAGTATCAAATTTTTTTCCTGAAATATCTTGGATAGCGAGCGTAGCTAAGCATAGCATGAGAAAGTGGGATGTATGTTTTATGATTTGTGGTGTCTTTGCATGCTGTGCAAGGTGAAGGGTAAAAATATTGAGGCTTATAAAGGCAGAAGTGATGACAGCTATATCTGTGTATAAGAGAGCTCGAATATTGACTCGAAACATAGGAGCGTGTTTCATTGTAATCCAACTGAGGGATAAAAAATCATCTGGTTTTAATGAGAGACAGATACCTACAAAAGCAGCTGACATAAGCATAAAATATCTTTTCCAGAGCAGAATCGTTTTTGTAGAGTGACCGAGAAAACGACTAGTAAATAAAGAGATAATAGGCATGCAGCAGGCAATGAGGAAAGTGACGCTCCCGATAATGAAAGTGTTTTCTCCGTGAACTAGGTCTCTAGAAGAGTTTAAAAAATCAAAAATTGGATAGACCCGAGAAGAAAATGCTGCAAAAAAATGATCTGTAGAATAAGTGTAAAATTCAGCATCTGAATGATGGAAAACAGAGCCAAATTGAGATTGAATTCCTAAAATTCTTTGGAGAATTCTTTTTGTAATAATATTGGGGTATGAAAATAGCATAAGGAAACAGAAAAATCCTACCCCTATCCCTAGATTTTTCCAAAATTGAGTTTGTTGCCATTCGCTCCAATTATGTAATAAAAAACCAATGGATGTAATGCTTAACGCGATAAAACAACCGTAATACCCATAGTATTCATTCACATAAAAATTAAACCATAGAGTGATAGCGAGAAAAAAAAGGTTTTTTCGAGAAGGGTGTTCTGCAAAAACAACAGATCTTGCTATGAGTATGATTGGCATGAAATAGACAGCGAGGCCCAGATGCATAGACATCCTCAGGTTAAAAGCATCGATGCCTAATATTGCAAGGCTAAACAAAACAATCAGGCTTGACTTAAGCCCTAAGACTTTTCCGAGATGGAGAGCAGAAACAGCTATGAGAATCCACCCTAGGAATCCAATAATGTCATAAACGTCATTAGAATCAAAAAAACAAGATAAGCACCAATACGTGAATTGCCAAAAAGCATTAATGGGTATGCCCACACTATTTAACCCACCTCCAACCCCAAGGGAGTAGAAAGTGTCAGAAAAGAAACTTGTAAATCCTTTAATATTGACGGTTCCATAGACGTCTAAGATACCACCAATATTAGCCCATCCGTCCCCTGGAAAAGCAGTGGTTTGATGTGTGGTCGAAAAAGCAGGATCGAATCGATATAAGCCGATCGTAATATAAATCATTATGAGAATCAGATATCCAAATCTATGCATCATAACTGCCCCTGTTTGCTGTGATTTGAAACTATCATATTGAGCAAGGAACCCTCAATGTGAAAAATGTTCTTTAAAGATTCTCGGGATTGGCGCGGATGTGTGGGAAAGCATAAGGTATAAAAAATATAGCGTAATGATTCGTGATAGCCACATAGATATGAAGCGAATAAATGTTGGTGTGTGAATCACTGACCATTGATACGAATCACCTTCAGGAAGGTTCCAGTTCATATTGAAATCATAATTATCTGTAGGGAGGTTGGCTTGATAAGGATTTGTAAATATCTCCCAAGGTCGTAATAAAGAAAAAAGTTGAATATTTCCTGTATATGGAAAGTGTAAAGTTGCAATGTTATCTCGAATATGAAGACTGCGTGTAGAAAAACCAGTGTTTTTAAATTGAGCACGATGATTGAGAGAGCTGTGAGGCAGAAATTTTTTTGCAATTTTATATACAGAAATATCTAATGAACGCTCTAGGTGAGATGGTATTGTGTCCTCTTCATGGTGATGAAAATAATGTCCTTTAAAATGAACTCTGGGATCGACAATAAGCATCTCATGGGGATGGATCGGATATTGATTGTGGTGGTAATAATTATAGATGACAATGGTGTCAATTCCCATTTTGATGATTCGGTTTAAAACTCCAGGATTTAGTCCTTCTTCTTTTCTAAACTGGTGTTGGAAAAGTGAGCTTGGAGAAGTTCCAACGGAGATAGGTTTATTGTGAATCATTTGAGCTATTTGTTGAGTTGGTATCATGTTATATTTTTTAAATACATTGGGTAGTGAAATAATTCTTTTTATTTCAGGATCGTCACGCAGGGGTTGAAAAACTGGATAAGCTTTCTGAAGATCGAATCTTTTTTGCCATGAAGGGTCATGATTGAGCCCTTCGGTGATGATTAAAATACTTAAAAGAAGAGTTGCAGGGATCTGAAAAGACAGTTTTTGAAAAAAATGAGGTTTTAGCAAGGATAACTCTGAATAAGAGATGCTTGCCATAATTGCTAAAAAAAGAGTGTAATAGTGACTTAATCTCCCAACACTTCGAAAGACTGAGAAATAATCAAAGTAAAATTTTCTTAATGGAGTCCCATATTTCCAGTCGGTGGCAACTGATAGGATAGAAAGGATTCCTATAAAAGATGCTAGGTAGAGTTTCTTGTTTTGAAGTGTCATTTTTCTGAATATGAAAAATCCTAAGATAGAAGAAATGAAAAGTGTATATGATAATAAACTGGCTCCAGGGAAATCTGAAAAACCCAAATGCCTTAAAAATTCAGCTTGAAAACTTTGGCTACTAGGTAAGAAAAAATTTTCCAAAGGTTGTAAATGTTCAGTGAAAGGAATATCTCTAGAGATCGAATCACGGTCTGATTTGAATAAAAGAAAAGAGATGTTCGCTGTGATGAATTGCAGGTTCATTGTTGCGATAATAAGCATTATAAAGGTGAAATAAAGAGCTGTTTTTTGAGCTGCTTTTTTCCAGTCAAGCTGAAAATGATGTCCTAATAAAGTGAGGGATATAAGACAAGTTGCAGCAATGGAGTAAAATCCATAGTAGCCATCAAACCCAAGTTGTATTCCTAATATGAAACCAAGCGCTATTGTATTTTTAAAAGATGTTTTATTGCAGAACCGTATAGATTGGGCTAGAGACAGTGGGATAAGCCAGTGCTGTCCGAGTACCATGATTCCACGGCCATCCATAATGTGATTGTATGAAAATGCATACGCAAGGCTCGCTATGAAAGAAAAAGAAATATTACATCCAATGACGCGAGCTAGGAAATAAGCAGTTACAACCGATAGAGGATAAGTAAGAAAAGAGAGGATATTGGTAATCAAAATTGTGTTGGAGAGATTTGGGCCTACAATTTGTAAGATAAATTGTATGATATCTGTCGTTAAATTTCCGACAATGAAATCCGAGTAATCCAAAGTATATGGGTAGCTAAAGTAATCGCTCAGGAGTGGAGAAAGATTCTTAGACTGAAGGAAAGAAAAATACCAGCTTACCCACATAGTTCCTTCAAAATCAACATCAGGAAGAGGCATATATGAAGTGAAACCATCAATTTTATGTCGAAAAACGATCATTGTTATGATCGAACTGATAAAGAAAAGAGTCAAGGGGACTTTAAGTTTTGTGAAGAAATTCATAAAGTATCCCATAGGTATACCTATTGAGGTGAGATTTATGCACTTGTTTTAAGTTGGAGTTCTTTTTTGAATTTTTTTTGAGGTGCTGAAGAAGCAATCTTTTCAAGTGAGTCAAGAATGATTTCACTTGGAGAAACAGAGAATTCTTGTGGATCTTTCTGCCATAAATATGGGTTTTTGAAAAATGACTCAATTGTTTGAGGGCATCTACGGCTTAGGACAACATTGTGGTCAAGTCCTTCAATTCTTTCTGTTTCACTTCTTAAGACAAGGCAAGGTTTTCCAAGATAGTAGGATTCTTCTTGGTTACTACCACCGTCTGTAATAATGAAGCGGCTTTCTTTTAAAGTATGCACAAAAGAAGGGTAGGAAAGCCGAGGCACAGTTGTGATTGTCGATAAAGATTCTACTGTATCGAGAAGGTTGATATCTTTAAGAGCCATTTTTGTAGGTGCGTGCAGTACGAATAGGCAATGAATGTTTTTTGATTTTTCAATAATTTGATGCATAAGCTTTTCTAGGAAAGCTTTGTCCATAAGGTTTTCTTGGCGGTGGCATACAAAAACAAAATAATCATCAGGCAGGTTTGGTGTTTCGAACTTTTGTGAATCGTTGAGCACCATCTGTAAGCTATCCATGAGGGTGTTCGCTTTTGTGTTGATCTTGTTTGTTTTTCGTCCAGTTAGGTTTTCAGAAGACCATGAATTGGGACAGTATGAGTATTCAGATATTCTTGAAACTAAAATACGACTAATTTCTTCAGGAAAAGGGCGGAAGTAATGAAAAGAGCGAAGGCCTGCTTCAATATGGCAAATTTTTGCCCCACAGATCTTTCCTAAGATAGCTCCCATAAGAGTCGAGATTGTGTCTCCGTGAATAAGAATATAGTCATTTTTTTCAATTCCGAGTTTTATGCGGCCTTGGCCAAAAAGATGTGAAGTGAGGGTCCCAAGAAACCACTGTATAAGTGACCATGCTGTTTGCTTCTTAGGACCTTCAGATAAGATAATGTCTGCATTTTTTTTCTCTATAAATCGCCATATCTCCTGAGCTTTCACAGGATTTTGGCCTGATAAAATCAATTTATATGGAATAGACCTCGCTTCAAAAGAACGAATGACGGGTAAAATTTTGATAAACTCAGCCATTGTGCCTAAAAAAATATGAAATTGAGGTCTCATAGAATCTCCTAAACAGACTCGCTGTGATTGGTGTAGTCAAAATGATCGAGATGTGCGACAGCGCGTTGTGCAACATTGGTTTCTTCAAACTTTGCAAGATCACTAGGAATCCCTAAACCGTGCATTCCATTATATTCTGACCCTACATTATGAATGCCAATGCTTCCGCTATGACGTACAAGTTCAGTATAAACGGGAGCTACATAAAATTCACCATTAACACGTAAATTTTGTTGAATCATATTTTTGGCATGTTTTACAAAGTCAGACCCTTTTGCAAAATTATAGATACCTACTGTTGCATCGTCTGAGACAACTTTTTTCTCCACGACGCCTATGACTTTTTTATTGCTGTCATACTCAATAAATGACCATTTAGGGTCGTCGGCTTTCATGGTCATGATAAAACCTTGGAATTGGCCGTCGTCCATTGCTTGCAGGTAATCATTAATGTCTAGGTCGACCCATTGGTCGCTGTTGGCGATCATGAGGCCATCATCATTATCGATGTGTTTTTCAGCTAGTAACACTGTGCAAGCTGCGCCTTCTGTCACTTCTCGGACGGGAACAATCAAGCACCCAGGTGCTGCTTTTTTGAGCATGTTTGTGACTTGGTAGTTTTCAAGGTGTTCTTCTAAGCATAGAAAGATGAATCTATGATCTTGCTTTGGTGTTAACTGATCAACAACTAAGTGGATCATGGGGACGCCACGAACAGGGATGAGTGGTTTCGGAAGTGTAAATCCTTCTTTTTGAAAACGACTGCCTCGACCCGCCATTGGAATGACTATATTAAGCATATTAAAACCTCATGATTCACTTAAATATTTATCGTTATTTGCACCAGGGAGTTTAACAACTACATTTGTAGCATCCGTTAAAGCTTCAAAATCAGTTTCTTCACCAGGTTCCATGACAACCATATCGGAAGGTCCGTATTCTTTATCGTTCATTCTAATGCGACCGCTAACGACAACTGTGATTTCTGTTGCTATTTTATGAAAATGCTTCCCTTCTTTTTCACCTGCTTTATAATGCTTAACAGCAACTTCACAGTCATTTGTTTTCCATAAAGATGGCTCAAAGTTTCCGACAAACCAGCCTTTGGTCATTTTTTCTAAGTTGTCGACAATCATCGATTCTCCAATATTTGTCTATATTTTTTTATAACCCCTTCATCAGAGAAATTGAAATATTTTTTCGCGTCAATTTCATGGGTTATTATTTTTTTATGATTTAAAACAAGTTCATTGAGAACAGGAGCGTTGAAATAACTTCCTTGCCAATGGACATCTTTTTTAATCATATTCATGGCAGATTCAAAATAAAGTTTTGCAGATTTGAAATAATAAAAACCAGCAATAGCTTGATTGCTAATGGGGCGCTTTTCAGCTGCCTCAATTACTAAATCATTTTCAGTTTTAATAAAAGACCATTTAGGATGCACCGATTGAAAACAGACGACTCCTGCATCACAGGATTGATGTCTAAAGTCAGTAAGAATGTCTGAGATGTTAGCATCGATCACTTGATTGCTATTTAGAATAAGCAAAGGATCTTCGCTGGGTATTTCTCCTACTGCCATTAAAGAGCTGCATGCGGCGCCTTTGGTTTCGCCCTGTGTTGGCAAGATAACGGACTGCTCACCAGCGACAAGTTTGAGCACGCGATCGAGATGATAAAGCTCACAATCTTGATGATTTACTGGAAATATAAAACGCGCATCTTTTGGTAAAGACGCTTTTAAAGATTCAATAATGATTTGAACCATTGGTTTACCGTTAATTTCAGAGAGTATTTTAGGATAGTCTCTGCTGTCAGGTTCTAAAGATATTTTGTGACACATAGGAATGAGAACGTGAAGCATTTTCACCCTTTCTTTTCAATTTGTTGAATAAAACTTTGAATATTTGCATAAGTGACATCTGTTGTTGAGGAGACTTGAAGTACGTTTGTTTGTGCTGCTTTTGCGGCAGCTATACCGTTCATGTTGTCTTCTAGAACGACCGTTTCGTGGGGCTCAACCTCTAGGACTTGAATAGCTTTTTGATAAATATCTGGCGCTGGTTTGGCTCGTTCAACGTCTTGATTGGAAAAATAAACATCGAGATATTGAAGAAGGTCAGCTTTTTCCATCATAAGCTCAACAGAGCTACGAATAGAGTTTGAGCAAACGGCAATTCTGTATCCTTGTTCTTTTAGTCTGCTGAGAGCGTATTGGTGCTGGAAGACAGGTTTACATTTAGCGTGAACAATTTCAGCTGTGTATATTTGTTTGAGGTCATTAATAAAATTATGTAGCTCGCATGGGAGACCTCTCTCAGCAGAGAGCATTTTAAGTTTTTTCTTTGTTGGTAATCCATCATATGTGACAAGGTGGTCATAACGACTGATTGGTAGACCGAAAAGGTCAAGAGCTCTATTGAGAGCAGTATAGTGCCAATCCCTTGCGTCAATTAAGACCCCATCCATATCAAAAACAATAGCCTTAATCATGTTGACCTCATGTATTAAAGAGTTGGTTGTAAACTTTAATATTATCTTCAATTAACATATCGTTTGCTTTAAACCATTGGTTTTCACCTTCGACATTTTTATCAATAAAATGAAAGGCTGGAATCCACATTTTATAATATGCTGTTTTATAACGATGTAGAAGAAGCCTTAAGTATGCCTTCTTCTCAAGGTCACCTGGGCTAACTGCGGCTGGCACTCGATCGAGAATCCACTGCATGAAGTCTTTGCGGATAAGATTGCACGCAAGTGAAAACTGTTCATGGAAGTCACGCCGAAAGTGGCGTTGTGAAATAAAGAGATCATGTTTTTCTTTTAACTTTTCTCCTGATATCACCTCGCCTTTGTTATGCCATGGCGTTGGTTCTGAGTTTTTTTGAGCATACCAAGACATTCCTCTTGCTGTAAGCTTTAACTCATCAATCTGGTGTTCTCGACATTGTTGAACAGCATCTTCTAATGGGAATTCAAAAATCCATTGAAAGTCATCAGGTAAAAAAACAAAATAATCTGTTTTTAAATGATTTATGCCTTCAGCCATTCGATCTCGAAAGCTAATAGGTCGGTGGTAATACTCAATACCAAAAGATTCAAAAATTTCTTTTTGTTCTCCAAGAGAAGGAGAGCCATCCATAACAATATGTCTAACTTGGTTTTGATTATAGTGTTGATAAAAACTTCCTAAAGATTTCTCTAAATATGAAATCCTCTTAGGATTATGGAATGCCATAATTGACAAAACTTCAATCATAATCGTATCTCCGTTTTTCCATCATAACTCTTGAGAGGGGATTTAAATTGAAAGATCTTTTTAAGCATTTCAATAACAATGTGAGATGCTGTATAAAGGGTTAAGGGAATATGTTGAATATAACCGAAATTTTTTCGAGTCCATATAAAATAAAAAGAAGTGACAATGGGTAAAATGATTGAAAAAGCATAAGGGATATATAAATATTTTTTCCATTTGAGCCAAGAGTTCTCGTATGAGTTTCGTCCGGTAAAGCCAGCGGACGCTAATTCTGAGTGATTGTGAATATTGTTGACAATCCGCCAGCGTATTTTTTGTAGATAGTTGAGAAAATGATCTGAAGAGTAGTGAAGAATAGGGTCGTCTTTGAGTATTGCTATATTTTGATTGTGTTCTCTTAAGAGATAAAACAAATGAGGAATGAGATTTGGGTCTCTTGAAAGTTCAGGGTTTTTATCTAAAAAGTATTTTCTGTTAATCATGCTTCCTGCTGCGACTAACTCTATAATAGGAAGATGAGAGTTTTGATCGAGTTTAGGGGTGAGGTATTGGTTGTTTTCATCTAGGGTAGAGTAGCGATTTTTCATAATATTTATAAAAAATCTTTCGTCTTTTGATAGGTTATAAATAAACCAAGAGAAAGGATCACCGAATTCATTGATGTATGTATTTACAAAAGGAAGTCCAATTGGACTGCGGTAGCCTGAAGTAATCACAGCTTGTGTGTTCTTATTTTTTTGTAATATATGGACTTTGTGCAAAAGGCTATCTGAATTGACTAAAACCTCGTCATGATCAAGGTAGCTAATATACTTCCCGTGGGCGTGTTGTAGGGCAAGAAACTTTGCATAAACAGGCTGGCGTTGAGGGTTGTGTAAAATTCTACATTTGAAGCGTTTAGCAATTGTTAATGTGTGATCAGTTGAACCACCATCTACGACGAGAATTTCACAAGATTCATGATCCCAAATACTTTGTTGTATGAGAGCATCTAAAACTTGCTCCAAAGTTCGGGTCGAGTTGAAAGTTGCAATAGCAACGGTGAGCGTTTTAGAGCTTTTGATTTTTTGATCAGGCATGTAGAGCTCTTCTTCTAGACTGCTGTGGATGATGAATATTTTTATTCTGATAATAGCAGCAATAATCAGAACAAATAGCGTCAATGCTCAAACTTTGAATTTGCATAAGTCTGTCTTCGAGTTGTGGTTGCAGTCCATCTGGGTGATGCTCACCACCTAGAAGAGCTGAAGACGTTGCGTGAAGCTCTGGAGAAACGGCTGCAATCGAAAAATCATGAGATCGTGCCCAGTCGCAAGTTTTTTGATTTATAAGAGTTTTTGAATCATTGTTCTCGGATTGCAAATCCCATTCATCAAGCCAAACCCAATCCCATAAAGTGTGTGTTTGAGAGACTTCATCTAAGCTCATTAATGTTTCATGTGTTGTCTTGTAAAACCGTTTGATGTCGTATGGGTGAGAAACAGAAGGAGCAAGTTTAAGTGAGGAGTCTAAGTTCTTTAAAGTTTCTGCTGTATCGACTTTAAGGTCAAAGATGATGCAGCGCTTTAACCCTTCTTTAAAAGAAGAGTATTGATTTTTAAAAGCCGAGATAATATCTGGTTTTTGAAAAGAACCCTTCCAGTGAAATGCATGAATAATTCCAGGTTTTGATTTCTGGATTCGATTTAAAATTTCATGAAGGGAAGGTATTCTTGTTTCCTGCGGGTCATACATTCTAATTTCATCAAGTGTGAGGTCTGAAATAAGAGGTTTTTGTGTATGAGTGTGTGTAGACAGCTTTGTGTCATGTGTAACAATGAAGTGTTGATCTGATGTCATTTGTAAATCGAATTCAAGACCCCACCCATGGTCGAGTGAGTATTGAAAAGATCCGAGTGATCCCTCTGGCTCTGTGCACAATCCTTGCGTATGAATCCCTCGATGGTTGATCCATTGCATTGAAAACCTCTATAGAGGGACCCTAATGGGTGTTGAGACGGAATGGGAGCACGACGAAACGAGAATAACATACGGTTTGAGGGTTCGCAATTTTTCTACGGAAGCCGACTCATGTCTTTTATGATAAAATTTATAGTCAGGTTTTCCATGATAAGAGTCTGCATTCATGTGGTGATCATGGTATAAGTAGCAAAGCTTTACTTCTGATAATTTAGGATCATGATATGACACCATCTGATGATCTTGCAGTGCTTGTCTTGGCGGCGGGTAGTGCAAAGAAAAAAATACCTGCCCTTCCCCTTAGTCAAGATTGTTTAGCATTTTTGCCAATTAACTCTCAACCGCTGGCAAGGTTGGTGATTAATTTTTATAAAGATCATGGTGTCCAACATGTTTATATCGCGTGTGAAGAAAGAGATGTGGATGCTCTTACTGAAGAATTAAAGATATATGGTGATTCCGTTCATATTTTATCGATTGAGTCGACGTCGAACGTTGTTGATACTTTGAGTTTGGCTTGTTTGCAGATCCAACATGAAGATCTTATTGTTCACGCTGTCACAACGATTCCAACGGTTTTTTTAAATGACTCAGAGAGTGTTTTACTGGAAGATTGTTTGGCGTATCCTGAAGACTGGTCTGGAGTGTTGCCGCAGAAATTCCCTCACACACAATTTGTGAGTAAAAGCGAAGAGCGTCCAGATGTTAAAGCTCATGCTTTCACAGGGGTCTTTCGATGTCATAAATCTTTGATCTTAGAAGTTGCTCCTCGTCTTAAAGGAAATCAGAGGAAGGATCTTTTAAACCTTATTTGCAAAGCTTATGAGAATACAGATTTTTTGTGGAAAAAAGATGAATGGCTTGACTGTGGCCATGTTCAAAAATTTTATCAAACAAGAAAAAAAATCTTTGGAAGTCGTTATTTTAATAGCATCTCTATAGAAGAAAAAACTGATGTTTTAAAAAAAACGTCAACAAATATTAAGAAACTCTATGCTGAAAAATCATATATAGAAAAGTTACCTGATGAATTGAAAATATTTTTCCCTAGGGTTGTAAGTTATGATGAAAGTAAAGATCTTGCAGAATTAAAGATGGAATACTATGGATACCCGACATTGGCAGAAATGATGCTGTACTGGGATCTTCCTCTTTCTTTATGGGATTCTTTGTTTCAAAAATTATCTGATGCTTTATCTATTTTTAGGGAATATAATTTTTCTTACTCTGAGGAAGCGACTCAAAATATTTATGTAAATAAAACCTTAGAAAGAGTAAAGGATTTTAGAGAGCAAAATGTTTTCTCTACTTTGAATATCTTTAATCAAGAAACAATTGTAATTAATAATGTTGAAATGCCAGGTTGGGGGAAAGTTTCTCATCATATTGAGAAAGTGTATAAATCATCTTTCTCTAAAGAAAATTTCACAGCTATCCATGGTGATTTTTGTTTTAATAATATTTTAGGAGATCCTTTTACAGCTATTATAAAACTGATTGATCCTAGGGGATCTTTCGGAGGTTCTGAATGTCAGATCTCAGGTGATCATAAATATGATTGGGCAAAATGGGGGCACTCAGTGGTCGGCTGTTATGATTATATTGTTAATGATTTATTCCATATTGAACAAAACAAGGAAGATGAATGGATTCTTGATATCCCTGAGCGTCCGTGGCAAAAAGATTTAAAACACCTTTTTTGGAAGCAGGTTGATGAATCAAAGCTTGAACGAGAAAAAATAAGTTGGATTATATCAACATTGTTTTTATCTATGACTCCTTTGCATAAAGATAACCCTTTGAGGCAGCAAGCTATGTTCTTAACAGGTTTACAGCTTTATCCGTATAAAAATATTTAAGGAAAATGTGAAATGAGAAAAAATATCATAAGAAAAAATATTGTGATCCCAATGGCTGGCGCAGGAAGTCGTTTTGCTAACATTGGTATTACAACTCCAAAGCCTTTAGTGAAAATTGCAGGGCAAGAAGCTCTATTCCATGCTCTTAGCTCTTTGCCTATTGCAGCAGAAGATAAGATTATTTTTATTTCTTTGAAAAAGCATCAAATTAAAAAGAAGATTTCATCAAAGGTTGTTCAAAGGTTTTTTAAGGTAAGTATTGAGTGGATTGAGATCGATGAAGTGACAGAGGGGCAATTGTGTACAGTATTACTTGCTAAAAAAAGCATTGATAATACAGACCCTTTGATTATCCATAATTGCGATACAGCTTTCCGCTCTAATTTGAATTCATTTGTGCAAGACTCAACTGTTGATGGTGCCGTCAGTTGCTTGCAAGCTGAAGGTGATCAATGGTCTTTTGCTAAAGTGGATGATCAAGGAGTTGTTGTGGCAACAGCGGAGAAGGAAAGAATATCACCATGGGCTTCAGTGGGTTCTTATTATTTTTCTTCAGGCAAAGATTTTGTTCGTTTAGCAGAAAGAAGAGTTCAAAGCCAAGTAAAAAATAGAGGGGAATACTATATTGCTCCTTTATATAATGATTTTATTCATGAAGGTAAAAAAATTATGCTTGACCCTGTTGATTGGTTTCAATCGATGGGGACACCGGAGGATATATTGAAGTATTGGGGGGTTGATATTATAGAGGACTATAATAAAAATCTCCCTGATACACTTGTTGTTGATTTAGATGGGACTATTTGTACGATCAAACAACCAGGAGAAACTTATGAGGATGTACAACCCATCTATGCTGTTATAGAAAAATTAAAAGAATACAAAAAAAATGGTTTTCGTATTGTTATTCAAACGGCTCGTCATATGAGAACTTGTCAGAATAATGTAGGAAAAGTTACAGCTCAAATTGGTCCAATAACATTTGAATGGCTTAAAAATCATCATGTTCCATATGATGAAGTTTGCTTTGGAAAACCTTGGGGTGCAAACGTAATGTATATTGATGATAAGGCTATCCGTCCAGATGAATTTGTCACAAGCTCGTTTAAAGAACTACAGGCATTGACTAAAAAAAGTGAGATACCCTATTCACTATCAGCAGCAGGAAATCATAAAGGAGAATGTTATGTATAAAAAAGAGCCGATTGTTACCATAGGAATACCTACATATAATCGCCCAAAGGGGTTGGAAGAAACCTTGCGCTTGGTTCTGCAGCAAACATACAAGAATCTAGAGGTTATTGTTTCAGATAATTGTTCTCCTTGTGCATCTGAGGTTGATGCGGTGATGTTAAAATTTAATGATGATCGTATTAAATTTGTTAGACAAAAAAAGAATGTTGGTGCGATGATGAATTTTCATTATCTTTTACACCAGGCATCATCAGAGTATTTTATGTGGGTGGCTGATGATGATGTGATTGACAGTAACTTAGTTGAAGAACTTGTGAAGAAACATCAAGAAGACCCTCAATTAGCGACAGCTATAAGTGGTTTTGATGTTGAAGATACCATGTCGAATCCTCCAATCTTAACTGAATTCACACAGTATTTAAAAGAAATTCCTCATGAAAATCAATTTAAAAGGCTTGAAAATTATTTGCGTCAACCTGAATATCAAGGAAAGATTCGTATTGCATGGGGTCTAGCTAAAACAAAATTACTTCAAAAATCTTTTGAGGAATGTTTGGAGGCTCGCGACTTACAAGGAGAACCTAAATCGTTTGAACTCCCTATGGAGTTGAGATTGCTTTCTAAAGGTAATCTGGCGGTTGTTGACCATTGTTTGTCTCATGTTAAATTATTGCCTACTTCAAACGGAAAAGCCGAACTTAAAGGAAGTGTAAAGCAATACCTTGAAATGTGCAGGATCTCATTTCGAGCATATCGTAAGGCTATAGAAGAATCTGGATTAAGTGCAACAGAAACTCGATCTTTGTTAAAAATTTTGAACTACCATGAACTTCAATCAAAAGTCAGAATTGTTCCGTATTATACACTACAGCAAATAAGTCCAGGATTAGCTCGTTTTATTAAGTTGTGCTGGTTTAAGATTGTTGGATGGAAATCAAAAGAAAAAGGTGATGTCATGACGCCACATAAGGCTGGGTGATGGAGAATTATATCGAACTTCTACGGTGGGATTCTGATTTTTTTGATCTTAAAATTGGAAAGATCATAGAAGATCCAAATTTAGAGGAATCTGTACAAATAGCAAAAGATCAAGCTTATCGGCTTGTGTATTGTTATGTTTCACCTAAAGATGAACACGCAAAGAAGACTGTTGAAAAATATGGAGGAGTGCTTGTTGACCGAAGGGTGATGTATGCACAGCAAACGAACCCTGCCTGGAAAGACATTCTTTTAGACTCTAAGCTCTACTCTGGAATGGGATCTGAAATGAGCTCAGACCTAGAAAACTTAGCGATTGCGTGTGGGCATCATTCTAGATTTTGTATAGATGAAAAAATTCCTCATGATCTTTTTGAAAAAATGTACTCGATTTGGATACAAAAATCACTAGAGGGTCAGATTGCCGCTGAGGTTTTTCTTTATGGTGACCAAGAGGGTTTATGCACAGTGAGAGATCTTGAAAATCGAGCTGATATTGGGCTGATAGGAGTTCATGAAACACTACGCGGTCAGGGAGTGGGGCGGAAGATGATGTGTGCTGCGATGTCATATGCGGCAAAGCGAGATTTTCCTGCGCTGCAGGTTGCAACACAGGTTGATAATGTTGGAGCTTGTGCATTTTATGAAAACTTAGGGTTCCAGGTGGATCATCGAGTCGATATTTACCACCTTTGGCTTTAAGATAAAATGCTGTCGCCGTCTGCGAAATAGCGCACAGATTCGTAATCAGTCGAACATATTCGGTGGAGATAGTTTCCATAATCTGTTTTTGACATGGTTTCTGCCTGCTTGAGGACAGACTCTCTGTCTATCCAACCTTGGTGAAGAGCAATTTCTTCTATGCAGGCGATTTTGAGGCCTTGACGATTTTCAACAGTTTCTACAAACATTGAGGCCTGCAGAAGAGAAGCATGAGTTCCTGTATCTAGCCATGCAACACCTCGACCCAACCTTTGAACTTTTAGCTTTTGTTGGTCGAGGTAAAGTTGATTTAAATCTGTGATTTCAAGCTCACCGCGATGAGAGGGCTTGACTTGCTTTGCGAGGCGGACAACGTCTTTGTCGTAGAAGTACAGCCCAGTGACAGCCCAGTGAGACTTGGGGTTTTTAGGTTTTTCTTCAAGGTGGATAGCTCTTCCTTGTTCGTCAAGTTGAACCACTCCGAAGCGCTCTGGATCTTGCACATAACAGCTGAAGAGGGTGGCTCCCTCTTCGACCTTAGCTGCTTGTTCTACTAAAGATGAAACACCTTGCCCGTAAAAAATATTATCACCAAGAGCAAGAGCGACGCTCTGATCTCCTATGAAGTCTTCAGCGAGAATGAATGCTTGAGCTAGGCCTTCTGGTTTTTTTTGAACAATGTATTCGAATTTCAAGCCCCACTTTTCACCACATCCGAAAAGATCTCTGTAGAGAGGGAGGGCTTCAGGTGTGCTGATGATTGCTATTTCCCTGATGCCGGCTAACATCAATACAGAAAGAGGGTAATAGATCATCGGTTTATCGTAGACAGGGAGAAGTTGTTTGCTTACGACTTTGGTCGCAGGGTAAAGACGTGTACCTGACCCCCCTGCTAAAATAATTCCTCGTCTCATTATCTTCTCCTTTCGTGAATTAAATCTTTTTAAGCATATCTTGAGTCCACTCTTGGTGGTCTAAGTACCAATGAACAACTTTTTGAATTCCGCTTTCAAAAGTTTCTTTTGGCTTCCACCCAAGTTCATTTTCTATTTTAGTTGGATCAATAGCATATCTGAAATCATGCCCGGGTCGATCTTTTACAAATCGAATTTGATCTCTGTAGTAACCCTGATCTTTAGGTTTGGTTTGGTCTAAGATATCACAAATTGTTTCTGCAAGTTTGATGTTTGTTTTTTCTGAGTGTCCACCAATCAAATAGGTTTCACCGATTTTTCCTGTGTTTAACACACACTGAAGCGCAGAAACATGGTCGTCAACATAGAGCCAGTCGCGAGTATTAAGTCCTTCTCCATAGATCGGGATGTCTTCGTTATGAAGAGCTTTCTGAATGACAACAGGAATAAGTTTTTCAGGGAACTGCCAAGGGCCGTAGTTGTTAGAGCAGTTTGTAATAAGAAGGGGAAGCTGGTACGTGCGGCACCACGCTCGAACAAGATGATCACTGGCAGCTTTTGATGCAGAGTAAGGAGAACTTGGCATGTAAGGAGTTTGTTCTGTAAAGAACCCTGTGTCGCCTAAGTGGCCATAGACTTCATCGGTTGAAATGTGAAGGAAGCGGAATTTTTTTTCTTCTTCTGGGTAGGTGTTCAAGTAGCTGCGAACACTTTCTAGTAGTTGGAATGTACCAAGAATGTTGGACTCAATGAAAGCTTGAGGGTTTGAAATGGACCTGTCAACATGACTTTCAGCCGCAAGGTGATACATAGCTTGAGGGCGATATTGGTGAAAAAGTTGCTGGATACTTTCAGCATTGTTGATGTCGAGGTGGTGGAAATGGTAGCGGTTATGAGTGCTGTAGTCTATCATTCTTGACTCGTCACCAGCGTAACTCAAGTTGTCAATGTTGACGACATGAAGATCTGTGTTTTCAAGAAGGTCTCGAACTAAAGCAGAACCAATAAATCCAGAACCGCCGGTAACGAAGATAAACTTTTTCATGCGAACCTCTCACAGACAATACTTTAATCTTTTTGTGTTATTTCCATGCGTTATTAGAATACGAAAATCACTTCTTGTTGTCCACTGACGAAGATTGACTTTAAAATCGATTTTCGTCAGAAAGTATTTGATATTGCTTTATTCAGATGCTTGAGAGAGCTTTGATAAATGATGATAGGTCACAATAGAAACTGCATTTGCGAGATTGAGACTCCTAACATTTGGGTGATGCATAGGGAGTGTGTAGAAAGAGTCGGGGTACTGATCGTGTAGTGATTTTGGTAGACCAGCTGTTTCTTGCCCAAAAATGAAAAGGTCTTTCTCTGGTGGGATTTCTGTGTAGGACTTTTGACCATGGGTTGAAAGAAAAGCAGCCCTTTGTGGAGGAATGATTTGAAAGAGCTCTTCTATATTTGAGTGTAATTCCAAGTCTAAAAAAGGCCAGTAGTCAAGGCCTGGTCTACGCAGGTTGCGGTCTTCTGTGGAAAACCCCAAGGGTCGAATAATATGAAGGCGGCTTGCAGTTGCCGCGCATAGTCGAGAAATATTACCTGTGTTTTGAGGGATTTCAGGTTGAAACAAACAGATGTGAGGGTGGCCTTTACGCAAAACTTGTATCCTGCTGTGGGGTGAAAAAAACAAACCAAATATTGATGACGCAATGTGCAAAAAAAGATGGCCAAATAGACTCTGTCACTTCAACCATCTGCCCGTAGAGTAAGGCTTGACCGCAGCAGAGTGCGGTGATGGGGGTCAGTTTGCCAGATGGTCCAGGTGTTAATAGCATCACCAATAAAACGATGAGCAAGATACCGCTCCAAGGCTGTAGAACGCAACGAAATAAAATTTCTTCACTTGCAGCAGCACCTAGAGCGAGCGTGATTTTCGTTTTAGGAGAAGCTTCTAGAAGATCGGCTGTTGCGTAATTCCAGTGATCTCTGTAGCTATCAGACCACGATCCGCAAAGATAATGACAAATGCAAGGAAGAATAGCTGCAGGCAGCCATAAGAAGAGGAGCTGATGCGCGTTGAGTGTTGGGATTTTTGTTAAACTGCTTATATTGCTGTGAAAAATTTCAGATAAGCACAAGCTGACAATAAAAATACCCAGGTGCGCAAGGTGTCCACGCTCAATGATAGTGAGGGTGGGTTCTGAATAATCAGGTTTGTCGTGGTTCATGATTTATCCTTGTGTAGAGGATGGTTTGCTCCGATGTCCATTTTTTTAGTTTTTGTTTGTTGTGATTGAGTGGTTGAGGTTGTTTGTAAGACCTCAAGGCTTTGACGAATCCATTTGTGAATTTTTTGAATATCGTGAGTAGTCAGAGTTTTTTGTGGATTCAATAATCGATATTCAAGAGGAGGCATGGATTTTTGTTGAATAGAACGGCCGATGTTGATGAGATCTTTTTCTGGGGAGTTTTCTGCACTTAGGAAAGGGAAGTGAGTTAGAAGGGTTAGAGATTTTTGTCCCTCATGTACTTGCACGTCGATCCACTGTTTTATAAAAGGTACTTTGTAATACCAAGGGTATGAGGTGAGGTTTGTGTGGCAGTCGTAGCATGCTTTTTTAAAAAGGGGCTCAATATTTTTGATGTAGTGCTGCTCAATGGTCCGAAATGCTTGAAACCTTGTCTGAGTCGAGGTGTGAGCATAGATATTTGCTGGAGTTGAAAAAAATTCATTTTTTTGATCTGAGCGAATTCTATTTGCGTAAAGAGGTGATAGATTCAGTAGTAAATAACAAAGCATGCTTTTTTTTCTCATGACGAAGTCCCTCCGACCCAATGACTTAGAGTGATGAGGCTATAGAGAGCAAGAAGTAAGATACCTACACTTTTATGAATAAAACCTTTTTGTTTTGCATGAAAAAGACCTATGCGAAAGACAAGAAGAATGAGCATCATGATGGGAAAGCTGGTGCTAAAGAAACCAGCTTCGACAGGCAATCCTGCTGGCTGAATAGCGGTGGCGATACCCACGACACCTAAAATATTTAAAATATCGGCTCCAATAATATTCCCAAGGGCAAGTTCTCCTTGTCCTCGTCTGACAGCAGTGACAGCGGTGACAAGTTCAGGCAAAGAGGTCCCAAAGGCAACTAGGCTTTGTGCTATGACCATTTCCGGTACGGCAAATCTTCTTGCTGTTTCAGCAGCACATGTGACTAAGAGGTCTGATGAAAGAATTAGCAGTATGGCTGCTATTATCATTTTCGCCGCCAAAAAAAAGGATTGCATCCCCATTTTTTCATCTTGTGCTTGATCTTGAGAGGAATCAACGATAACTTGGCTCCACCTATAACTAAGGTAAAGGTAGCAAAGCAGTGCTAAGACCAAGATTAAGCCACTTTTTTGAGAGAGATGGCCTCCTTGTGTCAGAGTTTGTGACCAATTATTTGGAGCGCATAAGAATATGAGGACTGCTGGGAAAACAATCTGTAAGTTTGCTTGTCGGGAAATAAGCGGACCGCGGACAGGGATATTGCCGAGAAGAATGGCTATACCCATGATGAGGCCTGTGTCACAAATCACAGACCCTACAGCATTCCCAAGTGCTATTCCTGGCTTTCCGCCTGCTGCAGCAAGTGCGGAAACGACGATTTCCGGAAGTGTTGTGCCAAGGCTAACAATTGTAGCCCCTATGACGAGTGGTGGAATGCCAATTTTTTCGGCAAGTTCCGTAGCTACTTCTACGAGAAGATCAGCTGATTTTCCAAGAACAGCAATTCCAAAAGCAAAGAGTAAAAAAAGCGGCATAAGACCTATAGTGCTTACGAATGTGGATAACACATGGACCTCGTTTGTAGATAAGACCAACACAGTTCTTGATGGAGTTCGAAAAAGTGCTTAGCCTTTCGTTACATCTAAAAAAATTATGTCATCTTTTCTGGAGTGTATCATGTGTCATGCTGGCTTGTTCAGCTTTGGCGGATGGCAATAAGATAATTTCTTCTTTTGATCGAGCGAAAGAAGTTTTGCCTGAAGTCTTCAAAAGGCAACAAACTACAATTTATTGTGGCTGCGACTATGATTATAGAAAAGATGTGTTAGGCCACGGGAATTGTGAGAGATTTCAGCTGACAGAACAAAATGTGCAAATTCAGTGGGAGCATATTGTTCCGGCGAGCTTCTTCGGTAAAAACTTTGAGGAATGGTCGAAAGCTCCTGCGAAATGCAGGGAAAAAGGCTTAAGGAATAGGCAGTGCGCTAGAAAATATTCTGCAGAATTTCGTTATATGGAAGCAGACCTCCATAATTTAGCTCCAGCTATTGATTTGGTGAATGGGCTTAGAAGTAACTACCCCATGAGAGAGATTCAGGATAAAACGAGCGACGGTGTTTGGCTGTGCCAATTGTACCCAACTGAGCAAAAAGGTAAAAATCGTTACCGAGTGTATGAGCAAGGACATAAAGGGAGCCTGTATTTGCAAAATGGGATCGTAGAGCCACAAGCGGGTGTTCGAGGTCGTATATCGAGAGCATACCTTTATATGGCCTGGGCATACCCAAGTCGTGTGAATTTGACATATGAAGAGTGGGTTTTGTACCACCGCTGGAACGAAGAAGAGCCTCCGAATCGCTCTGAGCTGAAACAGCATAAGCGGAGTAGTGAAATACAAGGGAATGTAAATCCTTTTATCGCTATCTACGAGAATAATTCTGTTTTTTCTTCACTTCAAGAGTCTTTGGATGTTTCTACGGCCCAGAAAAGCAAGCCTACGCAAGGAATTTTTAGTCGTTTTTCTTCTCATGTTTTTCCTGATATCCGGAGTGGTTTTGTTAAGAAGAACCCCAGCCCAGCAGGTTTTTTTCGTAGCTAAATGTCCTTGACGCTTTTGATAATAAGACATAGGATCGCTCACACTTGTGGTTCTTGATGGTTTGATGATTAAGGTGAGATTCTATGTTCTCAGTTTCTTTGGTTCGTCTTCAATGGATATTCTGGCTTTTTATTTTTGTGGTCCCGTGTTCAGGGTTCAGCGCAGAAAGCCTGAGAGTCGCTAGTTATAATGTCGAGAATCTTTGGGATCATAATCCAGATAATACTTCCGAATCTTGGGATTTCTACTTAAAGCAGCAACCGGCTTTTGAGAGGTCCCTGATCACGAAACAAACTAAGAGTCCTCAGTATAGAGGGTATGCTAGAAAATCATCAAATTATTACAACCCTGCGGTTTACCAGAAAAAAGCACAAAGTCTTCTTCGAGCAATAGCGTTGATGGATGAACCGGATATTATTGCTTTACAAGAGATCGAGAGTGCTGGGGGGCAAACAGAAGTTTTTGAAATGCCTTTAGCAAATGGTCAAACTCTGCGAGAAGCTCTTTACGGGTTGGGTTATGTTTATATTCTGATAGGTAAGCAGCCAGGTATGCCGGTTGCTGTGACAACAGCGGTGATTTCCAAAGTTGAGCTTGTTGTTAATGATTTCATTGAAGTGAATTTTAAAGGTCTCTCAACATCTGCTCGCAATATTCAAGTTGTAGAGACGGACCCACAGAGCCCTTATGGTCATTTTGTTCTTCTTAATGGTCATTGGATTTCTAGAATGGCTCCTAATGAAGGAATAGCAGAGAGAGAAAAAACTGTACTTGCAGTTCGTGATTATATGAATGCTTTGAGAAGCAAGTCTAGTAACGCTCAAGTGATTCTAGCTGGTGACTTTAATACTGAACCTAATGACCCTGTTTTTCACCATATTGGTGTGACGGGATGTGTTCAGGGCTTAGACTCTTCAGGTTTTTACAGTCTGTGGGCTGAAAAGCCAGCTGAGGAAAGATGGGACTTAAGCTATGCAGGCTCGAATTATGCTCTTTCTCACATGCTAGTGAGTTCTTCTTTTGTGAAGAAAGGTGTTTTGCGCTATAGGCCTGGAAGTTTTCGAGTTGTGGGGCAGACAGCAGACGACTCTGCCTTTGAAGAACTTATAGGGTTTGATGGAGCTCCCAGGCAATGGCAGGTCCGGAGGATCGGTCCGTATTCATATGAACACCTCGGCCTTGGTTATTCTGATCACCTCCCCCTAGTTGCTACTTTTGATGTGAGAAAACAAAGTTTTAGAGCGTCTAAGGCATCATCATTTGGCGCAGATCATGATTTTTACCAAGATTTGCCTTTGCGACAACCTGAAGTTTTAGCTTGTGATGAAAGCGAATTTATCGATGTTTTGGATTTGGATTTGAGAACTCCTTTGAAATTTGAAGGTTTGTGCGTTCGAATGGAGTTTCAAGTACCTACGCCCATTTGGACAGCGCCAGGAGGGCATAGTGCTGTGACTTTACCGCAGTTTTCTTTTTCCTCTCCTTTGCAGTCTGAGTCTTACCTTGTTCTAGGGATGACCAGAGCTGACGATTTTAGACCAAATAGGGATGATCCGAATTTTTCTCTTGAAGATGTTATTGCAGCTGAGGAGTTGGGCTACAGTCCTTTGAAGCTTCATCCTGCTAGTAACCGATGTTATGTGAAAAGAGTTTTGAGCGGTGGCGGAGGTCGCCTTAAAAGAGTGAGCGGCCGTTTGGGTTTTAGCGATGGAGTTTTTAGAGTTCACGCAAGAACACGGGCTGATATTGAGATCGTTGATCTACCAGTTTATCTGCAAAACGCTTGTCGCCTGGATAGTTTGTAAAGGGTTTTTAACGTGATTGTAAAGTTTTTTTTGTTTTTAATTTTAAGTACTATGACCGAGGCTTGTTTAGCAAGTAACTTAAAAATCATGAGTTATAATTTAGAAAACTTATGGGATCAAGATTCTGAAAATACCCCGAGTGTATGGAGGTCATACTTACAGACCCTTACTTCATCTCAAAAGAAAAAAGTAACCACAGATCAAAACCCTCAGTATAGGCAGTATGCGCGAGAGTATTCTAATTATTATGACCCAAGAGTCTTTTGGGCGAAAGTTTCTAATTTTTTAGATGTCCTGGATATGGCTGAGCAACCTGATGTTGTAGCTCTACAAGAAATAGAGAGTGCAGGCGGTGAATCTCAAGTATTTGATCAGGTTTTATTAGATGGGCAAACGTTACGGAAGAAGTTAAAGGATCGAGGCTATAAAACTGTATTCCTTGGAGAGCAAAGTTTAGAGCAGCCTGTTGCTGTGACGACAGCGTTTATAAGTAAAATCCCATTGAAATCCTTACCATCTATCCCTATTTTTTTTGGATCTATTTCAAGCTCAGCAAGGCAGCTGCAGGTTGTCAGGTTTGATGAGCCGGCTGCTCAAACCTATGGACGTGTGGTTTTGATAAACGGTCATTGGAAATCCCAGAGGAATGGAGGCGGCAAAGAGCGTAAGTCTATAGCGTTAGCTGTCCAAAAACGTCTTAACGATTTGAAAGCGCATGATCCAGATACTCAGGTTTTATTTTTGGGTGACTTTAATATGCCTTATTGGGACTCTACTTTTGCAACTTTATCAGCTGATGGAAACGCCGATGTTGTAAGAGCCTCTCAAAAAGGTTTTTATAATTTATGGTTTGATGAAAAACTAGAAAATCGATGGGACGCAAGTTTTTCAGGAATGAAATCTCCGCTTTCTCATATGCTAATTGATCATCATTTTCTTCAACCAAAAAGTCGTTTGAAGTATGTGCCTGGTTCTTTCCATGTTCTTGGTCAAACAGGTCCTTTAGCGCAAAAACTTTTGGATGTTGGAGGTGCGCCGATGCGTTGGCAGGTGCACTTGATGAGTTGGAATTACTTTTACCATATTGGGGTTGGATATTCAGATCACCTGCCTCTTATTGCAGAGTTTTCTTCCGAGAGGATTAGAGGGAGCCGGAAGGTTTATTCTAGTGAAGAGCTTACGAAGCCTGAAACTCCTCAAATGACACGAGCTCACCCGTGCCTTCCTGAGGAGACTTTTTCTATTGAAGATGTGGATTTAGAAAAGCTTGAAGAAAAAATAGGCTTGTGTATACGAATTAAAGCGACAGAGCCTTTGCCATTATGGAATGCTCCAGGTGGACAAAGTGTTGTGACGCTGAGGAATCAAAAAAGTCTACGACCTCGTGATGTTGCTATCGGCATGGTTGGGGCGTGGGACCCATACCCTAATATTCATGATTCACGGGTGAGTATAAGCGATATTGAATATGCAATGACTGAAGGTTGGGACTATAAACGAGCTCATCCACGCAGCAATCGGTGCTATGTGAGCAAGGTGTTGAGGAGCGGTGCTGGTCGGCTTCAGAATATTGTTGGTAGGTTAGGCTATACTGACGGTGTTTTGAGAATTCATGCGTTGTCGAGAGAGCCAGAAAGTCTTCATATTGTAGATTTACCAAGCTCCGTTGAATCCTTATGTGATTGGGATAAGCAAACGCGAGCTAGAAAAAAACGCAAACGTTCTATTTTATAAGAAAAAAATATATTTATAACGCGAAGCACTAGGTTATTGCTTTAAATGGGCGAACCTGGTGTTTTTATTCGTGTGAAAAGAGGAGCAGAGCTGTGTGTGCTGCTGTGTTTACGTTTCTTAGTCTGAGGTTGAGTCTTTGCCTCAGATAACCATATTTGGAGCTCTCTCTGACTTACACCCGCTTTTTGAGCAATGTCTTTTTTGAGCGCGCTACTCTTATTCAGTAAGTAGTCCATAAAATCGAGGGTGATCTGATTCTTAGGTATTGTGATCTGATGGAGTGGACCTAATTTTTTCCAGACTGTTCCTTTTCTTTTTTCAGATAACCAATTACGAACATCATTGACGGTGAGCTTGAAGCGAATTGCTAAAATTAAAGCTTGGTCGTCAGTAAGGGGCAGGGTCTGGTCAATTAAGTGAGCTTTGAGGTGAGAAAACAGAGCAGTAGGTGGGTGTTTTTGTTTTTGACTTACCCTTAAACTTAAGAGGTGAATGTCTAAAAAAGTGATGTCTTCAAGTAACATTAAATAATCTTTTCGAGACTGCTGATAAGGTCGGTCATAAATCCATTTATATATTTGATTCTTAGAGAGGCCGGTGAAGCTAAATATTTCTTGTTCAGTATTTAAAGGTAGTCGATTTACGACTTTCTTCTGATTTTTTTTAGAGTGTTTTTGGCTATGAACGAGCTCAAGAATTTGATTTTTTGTTGTGCGATAAAGGTATATTTGGTCTTCTTTTGTAAGGTGCTGTTGGCTTTGTCTTTTTGATTCACAGGGATTTGGTCTCTTATTGCTAATAGCCGCGTTTTGAGTTTCTTTGAAAGAAGATTCTTGGCTGATACAAGTTGTGCTGTTTAAATCAAAATTGACTTTTTCGTCTAAGTTTTTGTCATCAAAGTTGTAGTTAAGCAGTTCATCTAAGTTTTTATCGTCAAAGTTAAAATCACAGTTTTGTTCTATGATGTCTAGGCACTGCTCAATATTTATGGAGAATATATCGTGGTTTTCGTCAAGATATGATGTTTCTGTTCCAAAAAGATGAGTTGAACAAAAAATGCATGATATAGAAAAAAAAGAGATTTTATAGAGATTGTACATAAACAAGTCCTATTCATAAAAAACTTTTTCGCTTATAGCTTTTTAAAAAATATATTGCAATATTTTTTATTTATTTGTGATTTGGTTTTTTCGATCAATATTATTGTTGTTGTTTAAATTTTAAAAAAATTCTTTGTGATTTTTGAGATGGGTATGGTGGTGTGGAGTTCGCACTGTGTCTTTTGCTATGAGATAACATTGCTTCAAAAGAATCCTGATTTTTATAATTGACCTTCAATTATTCTTAAAAATATTTCTGTATAAAATAAGTGATTTTATGTTGCTCTAATGAACTTAGGGGACTATGCTCTTGAAAAAATTAAATTAAGGCATTGTTATGCATTTTGCGAAAAAGAAAAACCGTGTGTTTCGCCCTCTTCACCTTCTAGTGGTTGTGTTCGTTTCTTGCTCGAGTTTTATTGCTTATTCACAGCGTTTTTGTGATCTTTCTGCGCTGGTTGTTTATTATACGGGAAAAAAACTTCACAAGTTGCGGCAAAGTGAAGTTGATAAAGCTTATGATGCTGCTTGTGAGGATTGGCACCAAGTGTGTTTATCTTCTTTGAAAAGGCCTAATAAATCTTTGCCTTATGTTGAGGTGGAGAGTGACGGCGTGGAATACCGTCTTTTTGGCTATACTCATGGAATGGCTCAACTACAAGCAGGAGCCTATGAAAATTTTATCAAGAAAGCGTTTCAATCAGAAGTAAAACTTCTCAATAAAAAGATAAAAGGACAATATGGTCTTGATGCAATTTTTACAGAAGAGAACTTAACTCGGGACCTTTTGTCTTCGCGCATAAAGTTAGATCATGGTGTTATTTTAGAGGTTGCAGATCATATTATTCAACAAGAGGCTTTACTGAAAAAAGCAGCTTTTAAAGCATTACGACCAAGTAAGAAAAATGAGCGTGTTCGTCCAAGGGTCTCTAGTGTAACATCACATATTGCCATGAATGGTCTAGTGTATAGTGGCACCCCAGATCAGTCGCCAACATATAGTGAATATGAGGAAGTTGAAAAGCTAGAAAAAAAAGAAGTCTGGTCTATTCCAACTAAGTTTAGTGGTGACTTTGATGATACGGCTCTGCAAGCGACAAATGAAGCGCAGCTTTTAGAGTCACAATTACTGGATGTGCAGCTTGGTCTGTCTTATGAGCTTCCATCACATTTACAGATGGAGTATGAGTTGCGACACTGGAAACAACAGCAGCAAAAAGTTGCGCATTTTGGTGAGTTTGTGAGTACTGATATTCATTTTGAAAGGTCACTGTTTATGGCTGGAGTTCTCAAAGGATATGCTAGTTATCATCAACATAAAAAAATATCTTTTTTTATGGGTGGATGGCATTTAAAACACGTCTACCAAATCATGCTTGATGATGAGGAGGTTCAAAAAAGTTGGCCATATTTATTAGGGAAAGATTTATTTGATTCTTCTAACGTAAAACAAACATGCAAAAATATTTCGGGCAAAAAAAGAAAATCTGACCCTTCTGGTTTAGAAGATAAAAAATCTTGAACTTAGAATAAAAAATTAGTTTTTTGAAGGCCCTCTTGATCGAGGATATAACGATGTGTGGCATGATGCTGAACGATGCTATTTTGATCTGCGGTTATGATTGCGCGTGATTTTTTATTTCTGGGATGTAGCCATAGCTTTAAAATATTAACAACTTGCTCTTTTTCTTTGTGTGAAAAAGAAGTCCAGATATCATCAATAAGTAAGACTGTCGGTTCAAGGCTTAACGCGCGAATGAGTGATAACTTTAAAAGGTCGTGTCTTTCAAGAATATCGCAATGCTTTTTTAAAGTATGATCTGAGAAACCTAATGCGTAAAGCCATTGCTCAATCATTGGTTGAGGCCATGTCTTTTTTCGATGATTTTTCCAATAGAAAGGAATTTTTAAAGCTTGCTCTACAGAGCCAGACCACCCTACAGGTTCGTTTGTAATTAATGGAAATAAGGATCGGTATTGCGAGGTGTCCCACTCCGATAAGCAGACCTCTAGAGCGTTCCACTTTGTCCAAGAACTTGAGCTTTGAGCATTGAGTCCTCTTAAGAAATCTTTACTTATCCCATAGCTCTCACTCCTTACTGTGACCCATTGATAGGTATGCATATGGAGGTTGATATTTCGAATAGATATTTTTTGTTCTCTATTACAAAACTGTGCATCTTTAATTTGTAAAAGCATAAGTGTCGCCTTGATTCCAGAGGTTAGGTGAAAGTTGGTGTTGTTTTGAGAAAAAACGATTGAGAGTCATCCATGATAAAAGAAGACAACTTAAGCTTGTTGTGCCTGCATTGAGAATCATTAGGCTTAGTTGCATGATGGCAGCTTTAAATGGATCGATACCGGCTAAAATTTGGCCAGTCATAATGCCTGGCAAGCTCACTACGCCGACGACTGTCATTGTATTCATAATAGGTGTTAATCCGGTTAAAAGACTTGTTGCAAAAATAGGGCGGAATGCTTCCCAACGATCAGCTCCTAGTGCTATTTCAGCTTCGATAATATGCTTTCTCTCGGATAGAAGGCTTGTGAGTCTTTCTAATGTTAATGACATTCCTGTTAAGGAACTCCCTAATAGAAAACCAAAAAAAGGAATGATGTTTTGAGTTTCCTGCCAACCCATTTGTGATGGGCCAAAAATAATAAAAAAAAGAGTGACGGACCAACATCCACCTATAAAGCCGATAGATAAATCCCAGCCGAGCCCTTTATATCTCCATTTTAAACGAGAACGAGCTGTTATCATTGCGATGCAACTCATAAAAGACATGAGTGTTAAAGACCAAATCATGGAAGATTGTAAAAAAATCCAATTAAGAGCGAGTCCTACTATTAATAACTGGCTAAAAGCTCGAAGCACAGCAACTAAAATTTTGTTTGATAGATTTAAATGTAAACGCTGAAAGAGGAAGCAATTCAGAGCAATTAAGCTTATGCCTAAAGAAAACTTCCAAAGAGTCCAGGTTTCAAGTATAGGCATTTGTCATCCTTTCTAAGAAAAACTATGATAATAGTAACTAATATCATAAGAGAGATCTATGTTGAGTTTGATAAAGTTTCATCGTTACCTATCGTGGTTAGCTGGTTTTTGGATGTTGTGGATGATTATAAGTGGGTTGTTCTTACAGCATAAAAAATATTATTTTTCGATGGTGTATCATATAGAATCTCTACAAATGGATTTTATGACTGCAGATAAAACTGTAAAAAATCCTTTTCTTTTAAAGATGGAAAACAAGCGGCGCGTGGAAATGCCGCGAGATGAGCAACCTTTTTGGGTTGTGCGAGAATTGAATGGTGATGTCTCTTGTTTTCGTTCTCATTCTTACGAAAAATTATCATCAACTCCTTATGTGTTTTATCGTCGTATTCGCTCATTGCATCAAAAATTAAATTTAGGTGACTATGGTAAAAGAGTGCAAATTTTATTCGTGTTGTTAAGTCTTTTGTTGATAGGATCAGGAATTTGGAGTGGGGTAGGGAATTCTTTTTCTTCACGTCATGCTAAAGCTGGAATTATGATATGCATACCTTTTTTATGGGTGATATTTACAGGAACTGCCTTTTTTATAAAAGACATTGAAATGATTCAATCAATGATGCAAAGAAAAAAAGTTGAAACACAAAACTTTCCTAAGAATATTTCCAGAGTTGATTATAAGAAAAGTTCTATTCATTTTAGATACAGAAAAAATAGTGATCCTCATCCAATAGGAAGTGGGAGAGGATCTGTAGAAGGAGAGGTGATTTATCTGGAGACCTTAGATGATAGTTTTTTGAGTTCATTGTCGAACCGCCTTATGCACTTTCATACAGGTTGGGGCTCCTCTCTTTTTTTTATGTACAGAATTTTAATGTTCATGACTATGTGTTGTTTGGTATTTTTGTTGAAGAAAATTTTTCAAAGAATAAATTTTTTTAATTCTATTTAAGTTGAAACTGACTGTAAATAGAGGTTGGATTTATATTTTATGATGTCATTTTTTTAAATATTTTTTTGGAAAATGTCTGATCGAAGATCAGCATATAGTGATCTTCGATCATAGGCTATACAGAACGTTTTTGTGAGAAATGTCTTAGCGAAAATCTCCATTTCCTGGATCAAAATCTTTATCCGATGTTGTTCCTGTATTTTTCTTAACTGGAGCGATTGAATCTAAGTCTTCAAGTGGGACATGGAAGTTGGTGAGATCTGGGTCATCAAGTCCGATTTCAAACCCTAGAGACTCATCTGGTGGTAGTGCAGATGTTCGTTCCCATACGTAATGAGAACCGTTTGTCCGAGAGGAACGGAAAATATTGATGCTGTCGTGATCACTCTCTATTAAACTGACATGGTAGCCAATGTAGCGTGGAGCTTTTACAATCAAGTTATTGCTTTCGTTTACTTCGTAGTCAAATTTACCGCCATCAATGACATTTGCTACTGTATCGATGCTTAATTTGTTTGAGCGAGAGCTTTGGAATTTGAATTCCATGGTATCAATCTGGAGTGCTAAAATAATAAAAGGAACTCGAGAGACGTAGCTGCGGCAACGGCGAGGCATTTTGTGGTTGAAATAATCAATCGTTTCTATTGTATCGAGGTATTCAACCTGTGGATTTCTAAATTTAATTTCAACTTTACTAGCGCGAGTCGCATCCATCAGTGTATCGATGCCACCAAAAATATCGGTAAGATCTCCACCGAATTTTGCTGATCCACCTGTTTTAAATGTTCGTGAAATAGTGTAAGAGGGAAGTGTTGTGGCGTCATGACTACGCGGTATATTATCGCTAGGAAAACATGTTTCTGGATTTGCTATGATCTGAAAGCGATCTCCGCCAGCTGAGATGAGAAGGCCAGACCCACTTGTTTCCATTGGCGCAGGATAAGGAATATAACCAAGTCTTTTGAGCTCTTCGTGCCAACGGTTTATGCCTTCGTCGCCACAGCTTGTCATGAGCGCTGAGATGCATAAAATAAGCAAAGAAAAATATTTGATCATAGAGGCCTCTTTGAATTTAAGAAAGTCATATAGAGATGAGAATTGCTTGAAAATTCTGTGAGGTCAAGTTTTTGAGGGTTTCGTGGGATTTTTTTTTGGATAGGCTTTTAGAGGTTACGCAAGTCCTTTTGTTTTTGCCAGCTCTTTAAAGCGTGTGGGGCGATTTGCTCTACGATAAGCTTCGTCAAAAGATATTTTTTGTGCTTGGAGAAGCTTCATCAAGGAATCGTCCATTAGGATGTTCCCAGCTCCTGATTGTGTTTCCATATGACCGGAGATCATATGGATTTTTGATTCTCGAATAAGATTACTGACTGCAGTGTCTTGAACTAAAACTTCAAAGGCAGCAGCGCGTTTACCTTCAAGGGTGGGGCAGAGAACTTGTGAAACCACTCCGGCTAAAGAATTTGAAAGCATGGATCTTATTTGAGCTTGTCTTTCTCCTGGAAATTGATTGACAACGCGGTCGACAGTGGAAGCGGCTGTTGTGGTGTGGAGTGTGCCAAAAACTAAATGCCCTGTTTCAGCTGTTTCGATAGCCATTTCTACGGTTTCTAGGTCTCTCATCTCACCGACTAGGACAATATCTGGATCTTCTCTTAGAGCCGCTTTAAGAGCTCTAGAAAAAGAATTTGTGTGAACCCCTACTTCGCGATGGTTGATGAGGCACTTCTGAGGCGTGTGTACGAATTCAACAGGGTCTTCGACTGTGATGATGTGATCGTGGCGAGTTCTGTTGATCTCGTGAATCATAGCTGCCAATGTTGTTGATTTCCCGCTTCCTGTTGGTCCTGTAACAAGGACGAGCCCTTTGCTCAGGTGGCAAAACTGTAAAATAGAGTCAGGAAGATTGAGCTCTTGAGCTGTTGGGATTTTTGCAGGGATTTGCCGAATCACAGCCCCAATTCCACGGTAATCACGGAAAAGGTTAAAGCGAAATCTTCCAATTCCATCAAGGGCATATGCGTAATCTAAATCCCAGGTGTTTTGAAACTGTTCTCGGGAGTCTTTTGGAATTGTAGGCCAGAGCCATTGCTGAAGTTCAGCTGGTGTAAGAGGAGCGTCTCGGAAAGGTTTGAGAGCGCCTGAGATCCTAAAATAAGGAGGCATTTTATTAGAGAGATGAAGATCGCTGGCATTTTCGTCGACCATCTTCTTTAGAATGTTGTCAATAAACTCTGTTTCTGGGTTTGAAAAAGTTTGACCAGGAAGGTGTTCTTGAAACACCTCTTCAGGATTGACCTGTTTTTTATATTGCTGCTGAAGGAAAGGTTTTGGAGGTAAATGTGTTGGGTTGTGATGTTCAGTTGAATGATAAGATCCTTGTTCGATAGGGCTTGAATGAAGAGGCCGTTGCACTGAGGCGGGAGAAGTTTCTTGTGATGAATGTGTCTGGTCGTTATTTTGAGGCTTTATTTGAAAGCTATCATCTTGCGTTATGTGATTTTCAGAGTCATCTTGTGAATTGTGAAAAGGCTCCATAGAAAAAGACAATGGAGGAGGAGATGTGTTCTCAGGCTCATCATTAGATTCAGTGTGATTGTGAAAACTTTTGTCTGCTGAAGACAAATCAAGTTGTAGGCTCGATGGGTTTTCTTCATCTAGTGATGGAAAAGATTCTTGAACAAGAGGCTTTCCTCCAAAAGGATCCCAGTCGAGATTGTTTCGGGGTGGTGCAGAAATATCTGATGTTTCATTGCTTTCTTCTTGAGACTGTGGCGGATTATCTAAAGAAAAAGAAGTGGGTATTGGAGGAAGACTTTCAGGCGTATCAAGTGTTTCTTGAGAGCTTGCAGAGTGTGAAGAATCAAAGCTTTCAGGTGACGCAGGGTGAGGTGGTAAACGGAAGCTAGAGTTTGCTTCTACTTCTGTGTCTTCAAGGGTAGGTGGCGTGATCGTTGGTTTCTCTGTGTCTGATTCTGGGTTTTCAAGTTGTGAAGCGATTTGAATTTTTTCTCCGGAGGTGGAAGCCTCAGAAAGAGGAGTTGTCTCTAAATTCCCAGAGCTTACCTGGCCAAAAGGTGATGCAAGATCAGGCTCTGTGTTTGAGGAGTGACTTGCTGTCAAAGCCTCTGGCGGCGGAGGCGGTGGTACCATATGGTTTTGATTGTCGGTCTCAGGTGTTGCGGTAGCTGGGGCAGGGGGTGCATCTTGTGCTGACGTTGTAACAGACTCAAGAGGGGGAGTGCTATTGTTTTGCTGCTGGATTTGATTCCATTGTTGCATACATTCTTTTTCAGCGTGATCAAGTAGATAGACGGATAGCTCTGGGTGTGATCCTGGTTGAGCAATGAGCATGACCTTTTTGCCACCGGGAATAGGGAGTTGGCCCAATATAGGTTGCTGTTTCTCTATTTTGTCTGTTTCTTTTGGAAAAAGAGCAGTCATGACATCAAGAAGCCACTCTGAAGTCATTGCTTTCATGCTTTGGGAGACAGTTTGTTGGCTGCTGTCTTTCATAACAGGAGCTTTGCCACTAACGATATTAATATAAGCAACCTTATTCTGAATAGCATACTTCAGAATGCCTTTAAACATATCCACTTAAACACCTCAGCTAGAACTAGAGTCTTTAGTAGATATATCGGCAAGTTTGTTTAAAGGCTTGAAGCAGAACCGATTTGTGCAACTTGAGATGGGGTTGGAGGAAGTGCTGCTTGCATTTTCTCAGCCTGGAGTAGGAAAGAGGGTTTAAGTTTTTTCTGAATAGGTGCTTCTTTTGGGAACCGCCTCCCAAGAGGATCTGTGTATCGACCGTTTTCATAAAATTCAAAATGGAGATGAGGCCCTGTGGCTAGACCTGTTGAACCAACATAGCCAATAATATCACCTTGTTTGACTTTTCGGCCTTTGCGAAGATTCTTAGCGAATTTTTGGAGATGTTTGTATGCAGTTTTATAGGTTGAATTGTGCCGAATTTTCACAGTGTTTCCTGATCCTCTGTGATATGTCGCTATTTCAACTTTCCCATCTCCTACAGCGCGAACAGGAGTGCCAGTAGGAGCTGCGTAGTCGACTCCGTAGTGAGGCCGGTTGACTTTGAGAATCGGGTGAAAGCGTTTTCGATGAAATTTAGACGAGATTCTAGAGTAGCGTAAGGGGCTTTTTAAAAACTTTCCGCGTAAGTTGTCACCGTTGAGGTCGTAGTATTCGTAATGATTCTCAGCGATTTGATAACGAAAGGCCATATGCTCTTCGTTTTTATTGGTGTATTGAGCTGCAAGAATAGATCCCCATCCGGCGTGTGCTCCTTGAATTTCTTGGCGTTCAATTAAAATTTTCCAGCTGTCTCCTGGGCGTACCTCACGTTCAAAGTCAACTTGCCATGCAAAAATATTAACAAGCTTCATGACAAGTGGCCCTTCCACTCCGGATTGAATTGCTGATTCCCAAAGAGTCGAAAGGACTTTACCCTGAAAAGCTTGCTGATGAATTGTCACAGGGTGATGAATAAGTTGTGCTGTTAACTCCTCATTATGACGCTCTATTGTAAAAGTCTTCTTTAAAGAAAGGTCAAAAGAGAGGTGTTTCCATCCCCCTAGTCCAACTTGAGCTTTAATTCTTGTGCCAGGTTGGACGCGGTTTAAGTGAATTTTTTCTTTTTTAGAAATCAAAATAATACGGTGGATTTCTTGTGCTGTAAGGCCAAGAGATTGAAGTGTGCTGTAAATTGTTGAGTTTTTCTCAACTTTTTTAATGATTTCTTGATAGTTTTTCTGAGGAGGATCTTCTTTAGGTAAAGAGGTTTCCAATTGAGTCGTTTTAATGGGGCTAGGATCTAGAGTGGATATTGTTGTTGTGTTGTTTAAGTTGAAGAATAAAAATGTTGGGAGAGCTAATATGCCAAATATAATGATATATCGTTGCATGATATGTCCTTACTTTAAGGTGTGAGAAATAGCCCAAGGTTCGAAGAAGATGGTTTTGTATGCTTTGGAAGTCCACCGCGAATCTCTAGGTTTTTACCGATGTTTTTTCCTGCTTCGAAAGAGTCTTTGTGAAGACTGCGGCAGCCCATGGATACTCTTCGGAGTCTTGGGAAGCGGCTTTTAACGTAGCGGTGCATACGGGCTTCTCCCTGTTCGATCAGGCTCTTGTGGTGCGTGCTTTGACTTTGACTTTGAGGATTTCCTGTCTCCTTGTCAAGCTTATAGTAAAAACCATTGAGAAGACCTTGGTAGAAACTTTTTTTCATACGAATAGGTGTGTCTGGGTGAAGTTTGTGGTGTTGTTCCCAGAGAAGAGGAAGTTGGTTCCACAGAAAACCAAAAACATACTCAGCGAGTGTGACATTTATTTTAGAACCAAGGAGGTGTAAGACTTGATGTTGCTCGAATGTTTTTTGACTCCAAAGGGGTGCTTGGATGACTTGTACATGATAAAAATTAATGAGTATAGAGGTGATGCTGTGTGTGTGTTGAGGTAGGCGTTTGTAGCCCAGATCAATGACGAGATCAAGATAATCTTCTTGTTGAGCCTCAAGCTCCTGGATGTGATATTTTTCACTAAGTTCGCGAGCTTTTTGAATGGCCTCGGCAGCTTCGTATTCGTTTTGAGAAGTGCTTAGCGCTAATAGTTTTTGTATACGGCGTACCATAGGAGGAGTTTGTCCTGGCTTTCTCTTTTCATTATGCCGGATGTCATGCGGGTTTAGGTGAGACTTTCGCGCCCATGGGTCTGTGCCGACTCGTATACAGGCCCTTTGAAAGCAGCTTCCATGAGGCTGTTCATGGCCGCTTGGAGAAAGGTGAAAGTCGACATATGCATGTGCTATTTCATGTTTTAGAACTTCTAAGACTATGAACCAATCAAAGTCTAACAGCAATTGTTTTGATATATAAATCGTCGACAAAGACTGATTCCAGCTACCCCAGCTTGTCATGTGCTCGCTGAGCTGTATTTTTAATTTAGGAAGTTGAAGACTGCGCTCATCATTAATAAATTCAAACTCTTTTAAAAGCTGTTTGATCATGATGCTTTGTATTGAGAATTCCAAGAAAATAATCCATCTGAATATGGCGGTCCCACAGGGACTCGAACCCCGGTTTGCAATTTAGGAAACTGCCGTTTTATCCAGTTAAACTACAGGACCACAATCAATTTTTCTATCACCCTGTTGAGGTCTTGTCTATCCTAATTTTTTATGAGGGATCAAATATTTCATAATGATGTAGTTATTTTGATTATTTGGTGAGGTAAACACAGACATTTTTACAATCTAGATTTAAACCTGTGCTGAGAACCTCTATTTCGCCCTCGAGCTCAACGGATTGGCTTAAATCAATAAACCCAGCGTCCGAATTGTTGACACGGTTTGCGAGGTAAACTTTAACCCCGACGCTAAAGTCGATGATAACAGACTCAATTGCTGGAACTGTTGGAGCCTCAGGTAGTGTGATTTGTGGGGTAGGATCTGTTGTCCCAGTAGGGACCCCTGTTGCTGGTGTGCCTTGAGTATCAACGGTATCTGTAGTCGTTGTGTCGGTATTTGTCGTTGTTGTTGTGTCGGTATTTGTGTTGGATCCAGCGGCAACATTATCAGAGGAGTCGTTAACGGTGCTGTTGCCCGTCGGGTCATCTACAGGCGTGGCAGTACCTTGGTTGCGGCTGTCTCCAGGCTTTAAAGGCTCATAAGAAGGGTCTTCTGGTTTTGGATTTAGATTAGAGTCAGGTGTTGATGGAGGGGTTTGAGCTATAATTTTGTCTTCTTCTCCAGTAAAAAAAGCATAATAGAGACCATAACCTAATCCTGCTAACCCTGCGAAGCCAGCGACAGCAAGGAGAGCTTTTTTTGTTTTTCTTTTATTTTCAGATGTGTTGAGAGATTTGAGAGAGCTAGAAAAATAGTTTTTGATAGACTGATCTGCGACGATGTGATTTCGGTTCCGGGTGGTTTGAGCTCCAGGTGAAAGATTTCTAGCAACAGGGATGGCCCCCGCCATTCTATAAGATCGGACTCGAGTCTCGATAGGAGTATTGTTTTCTCTAATGTTGATTGTATTTGCATTATTCGTAAATTCAACGCCGTTATTATTAACAGTCTGAAAAGTAACTTTTGCCCCTGGGGTTGCTGGGTCAGGTATTACTGGTGCTGTTAATAAAACTTGAGCATCATTTGTTTGGTTTGAGTTTTGACCAGCGATTCCACCATTTTTTTGGGATATTTGTTGTAAAACATCATTCATTGTTTTTCTGGGAGCAGTATTCTGATCATTTGAGTTATTTATGGAGATGTTTTGATTAGGCGATGCGGACACTCTGGTAATATCTTTTGGTTGTGATAATGAGTCATTTTTTAAATTATTGTTATTTTGAGTTTTGCTGGATGAATCATTGTTTTGCCTAGAACTGAATATTAACTTTGACGCTAGAAGGTCTCGAGCTTCATTAAACTTTTTATTTGTTTTTGAGTCTGTTCTTGTGGATGAACTATTTTTCCCAGCAAGTGATAAAGATGTTGGTTTTTTAACTGTAATTGCACTACTTTTTACAGCAAGAGTAATTTCAGTTGAAGATCCCGATTTTTTAGCGAGCTCAGGGTACTTGGAGGCATCTAAAACAATCCATGTAAGATCATCTTCAATCCAAGAAGAATCTGTTGTCCCCTCTCCGAATGAAATTTGACCATCAGGTGTTTTTGCAATCGCATTTTCATGGTCAGTGAAATATATTTGCCCACTTTTTCCTTGGAGTAGTGGAGGGCTTTCTTGTTTTTTCTTATTTTTACAGCTGACTGCAAACAGAATAGATGCAAATAAGATCCATGTGTTTATTCTCATCAGAAGTCCTTTCTCATAAGGATCGACAAAGATTCAAGAGCGGGGTATTTAGACCCTGTATAACGTTTCGGCGTTGAAAGGCGAGTTAATAAATCAATGAAGAGTAAGTTATCTAAATTCTAGATTTTTTTTTGAATTAATTTTTCTTATGTAAACAAATACCGCTGCAACTTAGTGATAATTGAGTGTCTGTCATTTCGATTTGTCCACGTAATGTTATAGAAGCGCCAAGATCTATGTAGCTGACCCCTGACTCTTCTGTTTGGTGAGTGATATAAGCTTTGACTCCTAATTTAAAATCGATCAATCTTGTGACGGAAGAGGGGATGCTATC
>JBGCEP010000046.1:0-7707 GCA_045106415.1 Oligoflexales bacterium
AGATGGAGAAAGTTACAGGGATACAAACAAATTCCAGGCCTCTTGAACGGAGATCTTTACAAAGATGGTGAGTTGTTAGATATAGAGCAAGTGCGAGGAAGGTTGGCATGATCCCAATCCACAACTTTCAGGCATATCTCATCAAAGCGAATATCTTCACCAACCTAACCTCAAAAAAATTTCAATCAGAATACTATTCAGCTCTTTCAACTTCGGAAATTGACTACAGCATCGACATTTTCATGTACCAATTTTAAGAATTTATATAGGTAGATTCTAAAGCACTTGACTACATATACAAAAAAAATTTACGTCACTCACTCAGACTCTACAATCGCAAACAACCAAAAACACGGTTTTTTACCAATACACACGGTTACACCCAGCAAGACAACCTACAAATTTCACCATACATTTATAATTTTAACCCGGTGTGCAGGTTTTTCATCCAACAAGCCCATCGAACTGCAAGAGTGCCGCACCCCGAAGGGGAAATGGATATAAGCTGAGAGAGCTGTTGCAATGGGGTTTTGAGAGACTGCACATTTCTTGCCGTGAATCCTGCCGTGGATTTACTAACCAAATAGCTTTAAAGCCTCAACCAAGACCTAATGAAAACTCATGGAACTTTATATCAATATTTTCATTTATTTAGAGTGCAATGTACGCGGGATTCATCTTTTTTTCATTTTTACGCGTATATTTCATCTTATCTAGTTGTTTTTATTGTTATATATTCTCTTGAGTTGCTCGGACCACTCTCTCTATATATGCTGGTTTCTGGAGGCACATATCATGACTCAAAAATCAAAAGTAAACTCGCACGACAAGTTATTCCTCTTATATTCATATATTTTAATTTATCTGATTAGAGAATATGGATATGAACAACTACAAAAACAGCGAGCACCTAAAAACAAAATAATCTTACCGCCTCTTAGTACTTTCAGTGAAAAGATAAAAGTTTCACATGATGTTCGAAGACACCTTATTGATAACCTTGTGCAAAACGATTGTATTGTAAGAGAGAACTCCAAAATCAGCATTACAAAACCAAACCGATTTCTACGACATTACCAAAAACAGTTAGTCAAAAAGCTATCAAAACCTACTGCATACATGCTCCCAAAAAACCTGATGAGCATTCCACTTCTAAAAAAAGCAAAATATTTTGACAACACCCTAAGTGAGCTAAGTAAAAATGGATTTGCTGCCTGCTTTTTATTCCACAGTGCATATTATGGTTATAAAAAAATAGACTATGTCATTAACTCTAAAATGATCCAAAATGATCTTCCTCTTTGCGTACTTGCAGACAGAGAAACCGTAAACCTTATGAAACAAAAATTGGGGCTCAAAGAAATTGCCCTCAAAGAAATTAACGCTGAAAATAGTAAAAAACCTGCTATCCCCTTCCCGAGAGATTTATCCATCCCAGGCCTTTTGGTTCATGAAGCTAATAACATCAATGGCTTCATCAACACTCTCTCTCAGACCAAAGACTCCAATATTGGATCTCTGATTCCTGAATTGAACACTCTAGCCTTGAGTATGTTTCCTATTCGTGGAGTCGAATCCTCCGAACGTCTGTCTTCACTGATAGATAGATACTGGCTGGAAATTGATAGTCTGGATGAGAAACTCAAGCTTCCCCAATTTTCGCAGTGAATCAAAATGGAGTTTTTATGAATACCCCTGAAATTGCAATGCTGGAAGAATTAGCAGAAATTATTGGCCCACATAAAAATGACATCGTTTTATGCGGAGGTATGGCTGTATACGCCCTTTACTCACAAGGAATGTCAGGATTCCTTCCCACACACACCGAAGATATCGATTTGGTTCTGGAGCGGACAAAACGAATACAAAAAACACTAAACGACCCTACCCACCTTCTTTCACAGTCACTTCACAACAAAGGCTACAAAGCGATACCTTTCAGGGGAATCTCCGAAGACGGACTTCAATGGGAGCAATGGGAAAGTGAAAACTCAGATTTTCATATTGAGTTTCTTACTTATGACCACAACAATAAAATATATAAAATTTCAGGAGTTGCGGCACAAGGGTTGAGCTACTTTGCCATGAGCTTAAATAATACTGTAGAAATAACCCTTCCATCTAATGCAACACTTAGAGTTGTTTCCGCAGCTACGTGTATTCTCCATAAGGCACTAACATACAACCGACGTTCTAATGATCTTAAAAAACATAAAGATCTATACTATATTTGCTACCTCTCTCTTACATTGTTTAACAACCTCGATGAGATGGCAGAAGCTATTAAAAACCTAGACGCCATGTCAAAGTGGATTACAGATGGATTTAAATCGATGTCAAAGGTTCATTCAGAAATTGATGCATGGATAGATCACATCATCGCACAAGATCAACAAGGTTTCTTAAATAAGGAAAATGTATCTGCAGTTTTTGAAAAATTCTCCACTTCTTAATGTTTTCAAGCACTAGGGATATGACTAAAAATATCGCCAAAGACATAAAATCAATTTCATATGTCAAAGAATGAGTAAAATTAGGTTATCAGTGGTAAATCAAAGTTATCTGAGGTTACACAAGGTATGTGAAGGGATGGCGCACCCGGAAGGATTCGAACCTCCGACCCCGTGATTCGTAGTCACGTACTCTATCCAGCTGAGCTACGGGTGCGTTGCCATTGCGGCAGGACTCATTTCTACACAACAGCTCATCAAAACGCAAGGGGTTTTTTCACATGCGTAACCATCTAAAACAAAAAAGTTTTTTAATCAGTTGTATAAAAAAGTCAACAATATTGAATTTATGGCCGATAGGGACCTTGGTGTTTACTAGGAGATTTTTTCATGTTTTTACCAAAATCATCAGTTTTTGCATTTTCTATCATGATTGTGAGCTGCGCTGAAACCAAATTTGATTCAGCGCAAAAAAGCACAACTGAGACTCCTGAAGTTGAAACACAAGAGCAAAGCTTCGACCAAACACCTCATTCTAATGCACCCAAACCACAAAACACTGAACAAGCTAAATCCGGTATTGTCGCTGACCGCACAGGAATGATTGAACTTACTTTTATTGACGAAACCGCAGGTTTTTTAAACACTTTGGGCTGGTATAGAGTGAATGCAAACGGGGCCATGCTCGACCCAGAAATTATTTGGACCAATGCCAGTCATTCAACAAGCCATCGAAGCATAAAAGAAAAACCAACGGCCGATGGTCCCATACAACCTGGGGATCAAGCCACAGTAGGCCCTATCAAAGAAGGAGAGAGTGTTCGTTTTTTCCTGGTTGCTGATGGATACGACCAAAACAACTGGGACCAGCAAGACAAACCAAACTATATTAACAGAACATCTGGATCTTTTGAATTTCGAACGTCTTCCAAATATAGCGATGGCGAACTTGCTTTTGTCACGTCAGATGGCCCTTTTTTATTTTATATTCCCGAAAAAGGGGAGCCTATTTTGATTAAAAGTCGGAGTGGAGTCGCAAATAACAACGCTGAAAATTCTATTTTTCATGCAGCTTATGACGCTGAAGACAGTTTAAGCTTAAACCCTGACGGCCATAATCACATCCGTCACGAAGTTATTGAGAAAAATAAAAAGTGGAAAATAGGGGTTGAAGATCTCTATTATTTCGATGAAAAAGGAAAAAATGAATATGACGGGGATTTCGCTGACCTCATTTTTTCTGTAGAACTTTTAAGTTCAGACGAGCAATAGCGCAATTCTAATAATTTAATTTATATAAAAAAAACTATGTTTTTTGATAGTTTGAAAAACAAAACATTTTCTATTTTTTTTATGGAAATCCTATCCGATAGTTTATTTGACGGCGTTTAAAGCCCAACACAAGGATTTTCTATGAAGCCACATATTTTTATTTTTTCTACTCTTTTTTTCTGCTCTTGTGGCACAACACAGTTTCAAGGAAACCCTGAACAACAGCCAAAAAATCAAACAGCTATACGGCAAGGCGCAGATGCTACTCCAGAAATTCTTCCTACCTCTACCCCAACACCACTGCCAAAGCCATATATTGAAGAAAAAACACACAGTATCGAAAAAACCGTCATTGCTTCCCAACCTGAAGCTGAAGAAGAACCTGAGGTCATCCCCAAAGAAGAATCCGAAGCTGGTGAAGAAATCGAGCCGTCAGAAAAAATAGTCGTAAGCAAAGGAAAGCTATCTATTACTTTTTTAGATGAAACAGCAGGTTTTCAAAATACTTTAGGCTATTACGAAATATCAAAAGATGGTGATATCTTAAACCCTCAAATCATCTGGGAAAACGCGAGCCACTCTTCAGACTACCGGAGCGCAAGTGAAACCACAATTAAAGATGGGCCCCTCAAAGTCGGAGATACGTTTTCTCTCGGAGAGTTCGAAAAAGAAACAAGAATCAGCTTTTTTCTTGTGGCAGACGGGTACAGAGAAAACAACTGGCAAAATCCTGATGCTGAAAATTATGTCGACTTAGAAAATGGAAGATTCGAATTTAGAACAGACGAAGACTATACTCTAGGTGAACCTGCAAACATTACAGCAAAAAGCCCCTTTCTATTCTATATCCCAGATAATGGGGTCCCTTTTATCATTCAAACCAAAACTGATATTGATGATGATATCGGTATCAACTCAATCTACCATGCAGCCTACGATTCTGATCATAGCCTTAATTTGAACCCCGACGGCTTTAATCATATTCAACATAAAGAAATCATCCCTGGTCGCCAATGGAATATTGGAGTCGAAGATTTACTTCACTCACCTGAGCGAGATGGCTCAACATTTGACGGTGATTTTTTAGACCTCACATTTGACATCTCCTTTGATCCTTAGAGTTTCTTCCTCATATTCATCTTGATCTCTCCTCCGTACAGAGCCATGATGCTGAAAATATGACTCGAGGTTTCAGCATGGATATTCTTTCTCATTTATCACCAGCACATAGCTACATGAATCATTTTTCTGAAGAAAAAGAAAATATGTGGTCTCCTCTCGAGCCTTATACCTTTCCAAACCCATCTCTCATTGCATTATCTAACGCTGCTTTTCAAATTTTAGATCTCGATCCATCAGCAGCAAATCATCACGATTTTTTGAAACTTTTTTCTGGAGGAGACTCACTCCACCCTACGTACGCAACCTGCTACGGTGGTCATCAATTTGGTCACTGGGCCGGACAACTCGGTGATGGCAGAGCAATGCATATTGGAGAGTACACAAACTCGAAACAAGAACATTGGGACCTCCAGCTCAAAGGCTCTGGGCCAACGCCTTATTCAAGGGGTGCTGACGGCAAAGCTGTTCTCAGGTCCTCCATAAGAGAGTTCTTATGCAGTGAAGCGATGTTTCATCTTGGTGTTCCCACCACTCGAGCCCTTTGTCTACTACGGACAGGAGAAAATATCGTCCGAGACAAGCTCTATAACGGCAACCCTGCAGAAGAACCCGGTGCAGTTGTATGCCGATTGTCTCCATCGTTTTTGAGGTTTGGTCACTTTGAAATTTTAGCAGCAAAAAAACAACATGACCTTCTAAGAAAACTCATTTCTTTTACAATCAATAGAGACTTTTCCCACCTCAGCAACCATCACAATCCGATGGGAGCCTGGTTTCATGAAGTTTGCATAAAAACCGCAACACTCATGGCACACTGGCAAAGAGTGGGCTTCGTCCATGGCGTTATGAACACAGACAACATGTCTATCTTAGGGCTCACCATTGACTATGGCCCTTACGGCTGGATTGAGCCTTACGACCCTGCACACACTCCAAACACAACCGATCTTCCAGGAAGACGCTACGCGTTTGAGCAGCAGCCCGAAATAGCTCTCTGGAATCTTGGTTGCTTAGCAAATGCTCTAGCAACCGTGTGCTCTGATCATAAACCTCTTTACGAGGGAATTGACGCTTATAAAAATCATTTTTATGAGCAATCCAATGCCATGACATCTCAAAAATTTGGATTTCACTCCGATGTTCAACATATCTCTCAAAAGTGTTTTGAACTCATGGAAAAAACCTCTTGTGATCACACCCTCTTTTTTCGACACCTGGCAACACCTTTATCTCAGCTCAACCTCAATAGTCTTTCTGAAGCGTTCTACGCCCCTATCAATGAAAGTGATCAGAAAGCATGGCGACAATGGCTCACAACCTATAAAACTCTTGTGTCACAAGAGCACGACGATGCCTCAAGAATAAAGATGATGAACACAACCAATCCTTGCTACATTCTACGCAATAGTATGGTGCACACAGCGATTCTCAACGCAGAAGCTGGAGACAACGTAGAACTTCACAAAATCTTGGCTATAATACAAAATCCATATGAGGAGAAAAAAGAACTTTCCCTCTACACGCAAAAGCGACCAGAATGGGCTCAAGGAACCTTCGGTTGCTCCACACTTTCATGCAGTTCTTAAAATCAGATATTTTCTCACTTAGCACCCCAAAAACACACTTCTTGAAACCAAATAACAAAAAAAACATTATTTGATTTCAAGCGCTTGTTAAAAAAACTATTCAGAACACAAGAGATGTTCCGACACATTGGGCAGGTTTGGGGTTGAAGCACTCCAAAGTTTTTTTATCTTTTACTTAGAGGTGTCATCATGAAAATTTCAGGATTTAAAACAGTCAAAAACGTCGGCGTAGCACTTATCACTCTTGGCCTTGCATTCGGTTGCTCTTCAGATCAACAAGAACAAGAAGACGACCAAATGGAAACGAGTCAAGAAGATACAGGTGAATTCGGTGGTGATTTTACAGCAGCAGATGCAACTCTTGATGCATCCGACGACGGCTCACTTGGCGCTCTTCCAACAGGACTAGAGGAAGCACCTGTAGCAGACGCACCTGCAGCATCCGGAGATTTTCAACAAGGTGACATTTTCGAATACAGAGTTGTCCGTGGCGACAGCCTTTCAGCAATCGCAATGCGTGTTTATGGAAGCTACAGCAAATGGCACGACATTCAAGCGGTTACAAATCGACCAAACCCAAATCTTATCTACCCAGGAAACATTATCCGTATTCCACTTTCTGATGCAGGAGCACTTCAGTGGGCTCAAAACCACAGACACCTACAAGCATCAGCAGATGCCATGATGAACAACAGCACAGCAAGCCTAGGAACAATGCAGACAGTAACTGTACAAACTGGTGATACACTCTCATCACTTTCACAGCGCTACTTTGGTACAACAGCACAATGGCGTCAAATACTAGATCAAAACAGCGATGTAATCACAGATCCAAACGCATTACCTGTTGGCGCAGAACTTCGTATTTCAGCACCTGCACACTAATCTAAGCCTTTTTATGGCCGGAGAGGAAAACCCCTTAATGGCCTGCAACAAGGACACCTCGCAGGTCGGATAAAGGGGGGGGTGAGACTCCCCCTGCTCCACCACTTAAAACGCAAAAACATCCATCTCTCGGTTTATAGAGATTTTTTTGTATGAAAAACACGTGCTTTAATATGAAAATCTTTTGAATTTTAATAATGAGTTTAACTCTGGCGGAGAGAGTGGGATTCGAACCCACGGACCAGTTGCCCGGTCGCATCCTTAGCAAGGATGTGCTTTCGGCCACTCAGCCATCTCTCCTCAAGAAGAACTATGTGTGGCGGAGAGAGAGGGATTCGAACCCCCGGTAGATTGCTCTACAACGGTTTTCAAGACCGCCGCCTTCAGCCACT
>JBGCEP010000047.1:0-2937 GCA_045106415.1 Oligoflexales bacterium
TATAGGGACATTAGTGGTAATTAGGATCTCCTAGGAAGAGTCAGATTATTTTAGTATCTTTCCTGGCTAAGCATTTGTTGCCATAATTTCAGAATGTTACAGGATTGCTGATTCCGGCTTCGATTCCCGCCGCCTCCACCAACTTAAACCACTGAAAATACAAGATAAAATTTGAAGAATCTGAAAATGGAGCGTGAAAAGAGCGTGAACTTTGTGTGGCTCTGTGCTTGATTTAGATGATTTTTTGGCACTTATTCAATATCTCTGGGCACTTCTGATTTATGCTCAGTCGCGTAACTGTTTGATTTTAAAGATTTTTAAATCTTTGTTGTCGTGCCTCAAAGGTCATTTTTCTGAGGAGGAGTGAGCATATCTTTAGAGTTACTCAAGATAAAAAGGAACATTTGAAGTTTTATACGGCTATTTCATATTTGATTTCAAACAGTTAAAGCCTGGTGTGAAGGGAACATTATAGCGGTTTGACTAGGGGTGAATATTGCTTCCTGGGGCAAGGTCTTTAGTCCAAGAATAGTTGCCCATCTATTTTTTTATAGATTGGACATCCTCAAACTCCCAATAACCATATCTGGATAATTTGTTAGCGATTTCTTGCCAATCTTTTCCAGATACACTCGAAACCAGCTTCTCTATTCTATTCTTTATTAAATTAGCGTTCCATTCCTTAACTAAAAGAAAATGTCTCAGAAACACTGCATCATTGTTGCCATACTTTTCTTCAAGTTTCCTAGGTGTCACTACTGTAAAAACAAAATTATCGAAGCCTTCAGATCCTTGCATTCCTATATATGCTTCAACGGGTACTTCAAAGCTTTCCATATCACCCGGGAAAAATTCTTCTAATTTGTCACCGTCAGAAGTCATATAGCCATTTACTATTGCGCCCATAATTTATCCTTAATCAGTGATATCCATATGCCCATTACCGATCCATTTTCCGGTAGCTGGATCTTTCCATTCAAAGTTAGCCTGTTTGATTCCACTGCCATCTTTCACCACTGGCTCTCTATATTTTTTCGTACCATCTTGAGAAATATATTGAAACTTACCAGGCTTGCCACCGTAATCTATTTGTCTAGCATCAGGTCCGACCCATGACTCACCAAGAAACTTTGCTTCCTTAGATGTCCCATCTGATATATCAAAGTTACCCTTGGTTCTCCCCCAATTTTTCATATCGCCTATGAGGGGAGCAATTCTATTATCAGAAATTCCGTGTTTTTTTGCAGAGTCTAAAACTCTTTCTGTGTGCCGGACTGCGTCTGTAGCATTCTCTATATTTTCAGATCGATCCATATAATCATCAGCTTTGTTGATTATTTTAGCAATTCGCCCAACCTTGTTGCCAGTGCCAGCGGTGACAACTCCAAGAATTGCCATGGATCTTTCTACAGAGGAAAGCTCTGCTCCTGTTATGAGATCAATGCCAAATATGGCTTCAAAAACATCCCGTCCCCAGCTGATTCCAGGGGTCATGCCTGTGATTAGGTCGTATTGGAATTGATTTTCCGGTTGAATTGCAAAATCTAGAGCATCTTGTGCGTAGTCCATGACAGTACTGGCAAGATCCCATTGTTGATCAAAATGGAAGTCTCTTGCTATCAACAGAGCTTTTTCGGATAACTCAACAAACCGATAACGTGTTTGAACATGGCTTCGTTCTTCTGTAGCCTTCTGAAGGATCTTCTGTTTTTGATCGCGGAGTTGGATTCACCTCTCATAATTTTGTTTGGTTTTTTGAACACGCTTTTCGAGCTCACTTTCGCGAGAGATATGTGTCTGGTCTATGTTTTCCAAATCTCGAACGAATGATTCAAGTGAAGCTTTTGCTGTCGAGATTTCTTCTAACGTTTGTTTTTGCAGGTTTTTGATACTGGCGTATGAGTTGTCGATATACCGATTATGAAAATCAACCCAAGGGTGTGCTTCAGAGATCGAATCTATAGTGCGATGCTGGTTTGTCTGAGAATAAGGAACGTGCTTTGTGCTATGAGCGCTGAAAATCGCAGTATCTTGTCTGGGCCGGGGGTGTGTGTCAGAAATTGGAAATACGGATGCTGTAGCGAACTTTTCATTGATCTCATTAAGTCTCTCTTGCTGTTCTGAAAGACGGGTATTTATATTTTTGAACCGATTTTGGATGATTTTCGCATGATTCATCATGCATTTTTCATAGTCTTCAAAAGTTTCTTTTCTCTTTTTCTTCTCGAATTCATATTTGCCTTTGGCAATTGCTGCAGCAGCTGTAACACCTAGGCTTACTGGAAATAAGATAGGAAGCGCAGTTGAGTAGAGAATCACAGGCGGTATGAGAAAAGTGGATGTGTTTCTTTCTGCTTGAGACCAACTCTTGACACGGTTCCACTCATGAGCACACGGTGATGTGGAATAAGCATGGGTTGATAAAATGAATAATAACGTGACTAGTTTTTTCATGACTTTTAAGCCCTTCAGTTTGAAGATGAGTTCTTACATCTCAATGCAAATAAGGCTGCAAATATTTGAGTGTCTGGAGAAAGAAAGGCGTTTTGGTTTATAAAAATGAAGTCTAAAAAATTTAAGACTCTGTTTCTATAGTGGAATAATTTTTTAAATTTAAAAAATGGACTTTGGAAGGAGCAGAGAACTCAAGAATTGAGAATCTCCGCTCACCTTTTTATATAAGTTTCATACTGTTACACGCGCAGCCTACTTTTTTAGAGCATTGTGACCCGATAGATAGGCAGGTGTCGCCACAAGCAAAACCTTTTCGACAGATTTTGCAACATGATTGCATTGCCTCCATTTGTTCTGGATCACCACAGGACTGTGAAATCACACTAATGAGGATTAAGCTTCTTAGAAACATATTTCTTCCTTTAGGTTCCAATCAAATACAGGCGCATTTTGAAATCTTGAAGACAAATGAGCGTATTTTTG
>JBGCEP010000048.1:0-12411 GCA_045106415.1 Oligoflexales bacterium
AAAAAATGATATCAAACTCGCTCAACGCAGTTGGACGTGCTCACACTGCGAGAGCTACCATGACCGTGATATCAATGCTGCCATCAATATAGAGCGTCAGGCCGTGAGCTGTACGGTTATCAAAGCTTGTGGAGAGGAAAGCGCTGGCTTGTCCCATGTGGGAGAAGTGAAACTGTCCTCAGTGAAACAAGAAGTTGGTTTTGAACCTTCCTTTGGATAGGTTTGAATAAGTCCATCACAGCGGTGTAATAATGTTCATAATTCATATTTATAATGTAGAAGCAGCAATTTTTATAGTGGATTTGAAGATTAATTTCAATTTGCCATATTTTGTTGCAACAGACCGAAATTCCTTAATTCGACAAAAAAATTTTCATCAACATGCTGCTTTTTATAAATCGACTTTTTAAATTTGGGGTTTGGCTTTGAGGAATTCTCTTTTCTTGGCACAACTGGTTTAGCTTCATTATTACGCACTTCTTGTCGAAAATTCTCGGAGTTATAGGCTTTATCTGCAATGAGGACACCTATATTCGTATCCTTAATAATTCTCTCACCTTCAATTACATCGTGATAATTTATTTCTGTGATGGTCATATCTAAGGCACGCTTGTTTTTATCTGCCAATGTATGAATTTTTGTTGTTCGTTCACTCGATATATTTCTATCGCCGACTCTTGGTTAAATGGTCCGCCACCACTGTGTTTGTGGGCTTAACATATGTGGAATCTAAGGATCCTTCGGACAGCTCTACATAGCTCAATCTATTCAAGCATCGAACCCCAGGAACCATTGCTCTATCTGATAATTTTTTTATAGGTTGTATTCCATTCCCCTTACTTTTCTGGGACTGCTATTCATGGTGTACGATGCTTTATTTTTCACAAAATTGATTCAAGATGATCCTTACATACATCTAAAATATAGTCTCAAACCCTACACGTCCAGGGCTCAGAAAATGCATCTTAATTCGCTAGAATCATTCATAGAGGTGGTGGCCGTAGAGATCTCCGAGTTATACTCGTAGAGTACAACAGCTTGCGGTGCACCACTGACGTTGGGGCCTTGATAGGAGATCAATCCGACGGCGTCAGGAATGTTTACTTTGAATGTACAGATTGGAAAAGACTCGTTTTAAGAGTGCTTGGAGATTTAGGGGTGACCACATAAAAATAAAACGTGGTCACCTGTGGTGAACCTGTAATGTTTTTCACTTTTTTTCGTAATCTTTCAGCATTTGAGAGCGTACTGTGTGAATGAGTTGATCGGTACCTTCTTGGAATTGTTTTAAGGTATAAGACATGGGTTCTAAACTTTTAAATTGTTCAATTTTTAAACGATCTGGTTCATAGAAATCAAGAAACCTTGGTATGGTTTTGAGTTCGTCGAGAGCTATTTCTGGAACTGGAGTGAATAATGTTGGTGATGAAGGTGCTTTTGAAGCATGAAACTGCTTCCACCAGCGATAGCCCATTGTCATGACAACATCAGGTCCTGTGAGCTCGCTCCAGTGAAGTTTATGTCTGTAAGCAGCTGCTAATAATTTAGGTTGAGAGTTTTTTTCTCGAAAAATACGCGCTGATTCTTTAAAAACAGCAGCGCCAGCCCAACACAATGATGTGGGGCTGATGTCAAGGCGTTCTTTGTCTACGACTTGTTTGATAGCGTCTTCGGTTCTGCCAATAAGTAGAGAGACCCAGCAAGGTTCTTGTCGGCCAAGGCGTTTATAGCCTCTTTCTAATGCGTTTGCTGATTCAATTGCTTGTGCAACTGTGAAGGCGGCTGTGACATTGACGCGAGCGCCTTTTGCTGCGACTTCTTCCACTGCGATAAGACCTTCTGGGGTGGCTGGGAGTTTAATAGCAAGGTTTGGTGCAAGCTTATTCAGCTCAAGTGCGTGCTTAACCATTTTATCCGAGCTTCGATAAAAATGAGGGCTCACTTGAAGTGAGAGGAATCCTTTTTGATGATCTGTTTTTTGATAAATGGGTTCAAGAAGTTTTGCGGCTGTTTGACCAACTTCACTGATAAGCATCCAGGCTATTTCTGTCTCATGAGCTTGAGGATTATTTTTAATTATTTTTTGAAGAACAGGCATCCATCGATCAGGCTGCTTATTAAAAACTTGAGTGACAATGACTGGATTGGAAGTGGCGCCGTTTGCCCCATGTTGAATCGCTTCTTGAAGTTCGTCGAGATCACAAGAATCATTCCAAATATCGACACCGTGTTGGATGGTTGTTTGTAAACCGTTCATATTATAGTTCTCCTTAAGAATTCTTGAGAGTTTTATTTATTGATCTGCTTGTTATCTTAACTTGATTTATGCTGATCTTTCATTACGTGTGAAGAAAAGTATAGATTTGTTGTGTAAGAATCTAATAAATAAGGGTTTTTAATCTATAAGAATAAGGCTTTAGTTTTTATGAAGAAACATCCGATACGTATGTAGGTAGTTACCAAACGAATGAAGGAGATTGGTTTGCGAAGATTTTGGGTTTATGCCATGCCCTGTGTTTTATGGGCTACTGTTCAGTGTGCTCCTGAACCGACAACTTCGCAGTCACCGAGGCGGGGAACTTCAAACGTTTGTGAAAACTGCGATGTTTCTGATGTCTCTAAAAAACAATCAGATTCTGATTTGGATGATCGTGCTGAAGTTTTTAAATGCCAGCCGTATGAAAAGAAACAAGATGATGTATGCGTTCTGATGTCGTTTGCTGATCTTTGTAGTGCCAATCTTTCTACAGGTTATAAACAAACCTTACGTATTATTACAGAGGCTTTAAAAACAGGCCGCTGTGAAGTTACAGCGCAAAAGCTAGAAACATTAGATGAGCTCCACCTTGTTGGGCCTAAAACAGGGTCTTCAGGAATTGGAACTTTGTCTCGATCAGAAAATCAAATTTTAGACGTTGGGCCTTTGGCGACGCTCACACATTTGAAAGTCCTTAATTTACAAAATCACCAGATTAAAGATTGGACTCCTTTGATTCACTTAGGGGAGCTAGAAGAGCTTTATCTAGGTTTTAATAACATATCAGATATTCGAGGGTTGGTTTTACCCAAGCTTCGTAAGTTGGACTTACGAGGAAATAAAATTATAGATGCAACACCGTTAGCGAATTTTTTTAGTCTTGGATCAGGAATTCCAGAAGGAAAAGGTTTGGATATGAGGGACAATCCTCTGGGAAACTCTATTGAGAAAACGTCAGAAAATTGCCCCTCAGGCCAAGAAAGTCCTAGCCCTCTAAAACGGTTTTGCCTGACTTAATCTGCTCAATTTTTTCAAAAAGCCTTTGGTGCCAAGGAGAAGGAGTCTGTAGGTTGAGTTCGGGGTGAAATGTTGTCACTGTTGTAAGCCCAAATTCCGCCCAGACAGCATCGCCATATGTATTTTTGTGATAAACAGTCACATCAGAGTTGTGTGTTTCGATACGAGGAGCTCGGATCCAGGAGACTTGATACTCATCAATTGTGTCTTCATGGCTCGCTATTTGCCGACCATAGCCGTTTCTACACACTTCTATAGGTATTTTTTGAAAAGACTTTTGCTTGTGCGAGAGAATTTTATTGGCTAATAGAATTGCACCAGCGCAAATACCCCAAGAAGGCTTTTGAGATAAGAACGTATCGAGAGGTTTCCACATTTTTTTATGCTCGATAAGTTTGAGCATTGTTGAGCTTTCTCCACCAGGGAGAATAAGGCCGTTGCATTGTTTAAGGTCTTCTTCGCTACGGATTTCAAGGTATGTGGCTCCACAAGCTTCGATGTGAGGCTTGTGAAGAGCATAAGCTCCTTGGAGAGCAAGAACACCAATAATGGTGCTCATTACCAACCTCGTTCGGACATGCGTTCTGGTGCTGGGATCGTGTGAACGTCAATACCTTTCATTGCAGGATCTAAATTTCGAGATGCAGCAAGAAGTGAGTATGGTTTATCAAAGTCGACAACAGCTTTTACGATAGCGCTTGCGAATTTAGCTGGGTTCTCTGATTTGAAAATACCAGAGCCTACAAAAACCGATTCTGCTCCAAGTTGCATTGCAAGAGCTGCATCTGCGGGAGTTGATATTCCACCAGCTGCAAAATTAGGTACAGGTAAAGCTCCGTCATGGTGCACTTTTTTAATCAGTTCATAAGGAGCGCCAAGCTCTTTTGCTGCGGTCATGAGTTCTTCAGGTGCCAGGTGTTGAATCTTACGAATGTCTTGACGGATCTGGCGAAGATGACGAACGGCTTCAATAATATTTCCTGTCCCTGGCTCTCCTTTTGTTCGAATAAGAGCTGCACCCTCACCGATGCGGCGTAAAGCCTCGCCAAGATTTTTTGCTCCGCAAACAAAAGGAATCTGAAAGTCGTGTTTTTCAATATGAAAATTGTCATCAGCTGGAGTGAGCACTTCGCTTTCATCAATATAATCGACACCAATTTCTTGAAGAATTTGTGCTTCTGCAAAGTGGCCGATACGGCATTTTGCCATGACCGGAATACTAACAACATCCATGATCGATTCAACCAGCTCAGGGGGAGACATTCGAGCGACGCCTCCTTCCTTACGGATGTCGAATGGAACGCGCTCTAATGCCATTACAGCGATAGCGCCTGCGTCTTCTGCGATGCGAGCTTGCTCTGGTGTGACAACATCCATAATGACGCCTTTTTTAAGCATTTCTGCAAGGCCGGTTTTGAGATGTATATAAGGTTTATGTGTTGTGCTCATCATATTCTCCTGTCAATAACGGTGAGCCATATAACCATAAATTGTGTTGTTTGAAAAGGTTTCGGGCGAGTGGAAAAGAGAAAAGAGCTTTGAGCGCGATAATTTGGTTGTCGATGTGAACATAAAAAAAGGTCTACGAGATACGCAGACCTTTTTTTATGGCGTTTTATGACTCCGAGTCAATAGTTAAACTTTGGGATTTGACTAGGTCAACAAAGTTTTGAATATCCATAGCGGGGTGTTGTTTGCCGTGACGGTCTCTAGGACTAAGCTGTCCGTTTTCCATCTCTTGGTCACCGATGACAACCATATATGGAATTTTATTCACTTGGGCATCACGGATTTTATAGCCAAGTTTTTCATTCCGGCAGTCTTCTTCAGCGCGAATGCCATGTTTTTTGAGATCAGCAACAATTTGGCGAGTTCTGTCTTCTTGGGCTCCGCGGACGCTTAAAATGCGAGCTTGAACTGGAGAAAACCATAGTGGGAAATGTCCAGCGTGATGTTCAATAAAGATACCAAGAAAACGCTCAAGGCTTCCAAGTACGGCGCGGTGGATCATAACCGGTGTTGAAGTATCATTTTGAGAGTTTTGATAACTCAAATCGAAGGCTTTAGGCATGGAAAAGTCAAGCTGCACAGTGCCGCATTGCCAAGATCTTTCAAGCGAATCAATGAGGTGAAAGTCAATTTTCGGTCCGTAGAAAGCACCATCACCAGGATTGACTTGGTAATCAAGTTCTTTTGAGTCAAGAACTGTTTTAAGGGCGTTTTCTGCGATTTCCCATACGTCGTCGGAGCCAATTGATTTTTCAGGCCGAGTCGAGAGTTCGACTTTAAAGCGTGGAAACCCAAGGTCTGTATAAACTTTGTGGATTTGATCTAAGACTTCACGGATGCTGTCTTGGATTTGTTCCGGCTCGCAAAAAATATGGGCGTCGTCTTGTGTAAAAGTACGAACCCGGAAAAGTCCATGGACGACACCGCTTTTTTCATGACGATGAACACGGCCAAATTCACTTAATCTTAGAGGGAGTTCTCGATAGCTTCTCATACGTGAGCCGTAAACTAAGCAGTGCCCAGGGCAGTTCATAGGCTTTAAAGCAGCTTCCCTGTCATCGACCTGTGTAAAGTACATGTTGTCACGATAGTTTTCGTAGTGGCCGCTTTTGTGCCAAAGATCTACATTCATAAGTAAAGGTGTGTTGATTTCATCAAATTTCCAAGCGCTGTTGCTAAGGCGCATGTATTCAACTAAACGGTTATAAACAAAAGTACCTTTTGGATGAAAAAATGGACTTGCTGGAGCCTGTTCATGAAAGCTAAATAAATCAAGCTGTTTTCCCAAAACACGATGATCACGTTTTTTTGCTTCTTCAATACGATCAAGATAGTTTTTTAGATCATCTGGGTTAGCCCAAGCTGTTCCATAAATACGAGTCAGCATTGGATTGTTTTCATCCCCTCTCCAATAAGCACCTGCGATGCGAGTCAGATGGAACGCTCCAGCTTTTCCTGTTGATGGAAGGTGAGGGCCGCGACAAAGATCAAACCACTCTCCCATGCGATAGATACTAACTTCTTCATCTTGGGGTAGTGAGTTGATGATTTCAACTTTGTATTGTTCGTTGAGTGCATTGAATTTTTCAACAGCATCGTCTCGTGCAATGACTTCTCTAGTGATTGGCTGATTTTGTTTGACGATACGCTTCATTTCTTTTTCAATAGCGGGAAATTCTTTTTCACCTATTTTGATTCCCTCAGGGAATGCAAAATCATAATAAAAGCCATGCTCAATCACAGGCCCAATAGTGACTTGAGTTCCTGGCCAAAGTTTTTGAACTGCCATAGCAAGAATGTGAGCTGTGGTATGACGGATCACCTCAAGGCCATCAGTGTCTTGGGCGGTAATGAATTCAATAGAACCATCTTGCACCGGATGACTTAAGTCGTAGAGTGTCTCGTCATTATGTTTGACTGCAATTGCCGTCTTGAACAATGATTTGCTGAGTGATTTTGCAACATCTTTGTAGAGTTGTTGTGCTGCAAAAGAACGTTGAGAACCATCCGGAAGTTGAATATTGACTTCTGACATCACCGACCCCTTGAGAGTGCGAGAAAATAATTAGTAAACGAGCTTTTCATTTGATTCATTTGATCAAAGTCAAATAATAAGGCTCTGGCGTTCACAGATACCATTAGCGCGACAATTTGTCATGAAAAAAATGGATGTTTTGGGGCCAAGTTTGAGGCATTTTTGCAGAATAATTGTTTGATATGTAGTTAAAAAAACGGTGCTTGATGCGCACCGTTTTCAGTAAGTTAAGGAAGTGTAGCTGGGTTTGAGAGACAATAATGGGAAGCGCTAAGAGGAAGAAGCGCGTATTGTATGGCCCCAGCAACCATGAGAGCTGTTGGTGAAAGAGTGGGTAGTGTATACCCATATTTTTGTGAAAGATAAACAGCAGAAAAATGACTGATTCCGATCGCTGCATGGTAGGCTGTGTAATATTCTCCTAAACAGATAGGGTCATTGATGTCATTGATTCCACTGTTCCAGAACATTCTTCCTAAGAAGGCCTCTGTAATAAGAGTTTTGCTTGTCTCTTTTGCTGCTTGAATCAGATTAGTGTCTTTAAAATGATTTTTTAATCGGTCAGAAATTCTTTTAGAAAAAGATGATGGTTTTAAATAAACAATTTCATTGGCTTGAAACTCCACTACATCATGATGAAATATTTTGTCTGTGATTTGTGCTTCAATAAGATAACCATCAGCATCCTCACCGAGGATACTGTCCCCGTTTTCAAGCTCTGAAGCTTGAATATAAGTGCCATCAGAAAGCGCAATTTCTTGAGTAGGGCTAACTTTAAAAGCTAAGGAAAGAAGAGAGAAAAGAATTAAAAAAAACTTCATAAGTGTTCCTTCTTTGGTACAAAATATTAAAAACTTTAAATATTTTGTATAACGGAAAGAAGCTAAGTTGCAAGAATGATTTTTTTAAGGCAGTTTTTGTATGAAATGAAGACAGATCCAAAGCAAGGCTTTGCTTTGGATCTGTCTTGTCTTATTTTGGCCTAAGAAACTGTCATGAGATAGTTTGCGTAGCCCAGTTCTTCAATTTGGTGAAGTTGAGACTCTAGCCAATCGACATGTTCTTCTTCGCTACTTAAAATGTGCTCAAACATTTCACGTGTTCCATGATCACCAACACGAAGGCAAATTTCAACGCCGTCACGGAGGTCTGGAATTGCGATGTTTTCAAGTCCTAAGTCTGCTACAAGTTGTTCTTTAACATTCTCACCGATGTTGATCTTCCCAAGTCGTTGAACGTTTGGAACGCCCTCTAAGAAAAGAATGCGGTCAATCAGCTGGCTGGCGTGTTTCATCTCATCGATAGATTCAGCGTGAACTTTTGCTGCTATTCTCTCATAGCCCCAGTCTTTACACATACGGGCATGAAGGAAGTATTGGTTGATGGCTGTAAGCTCGTTTGTTAGGATTTTATTGAGAATTTCAATAACCTCAGGGTTCCCTTTCATAATATCTCCTTTAAAATGGGTGACGAATATAACGTATTCCCTCTTTTTCAGGGCGCTTTGACCATGTGAACCATGATGTTAATGCAGGATGAAAAAGAGTAGATGGTAAGTGGGAGTCTTTTGTGGTTTTTTGGATCAACTCTAAGTATGGCTCAGATTGAATCCAGTTTTCCCAGGATTGGCTCCAGGATATTTTTGGTAGGATCGATCCGTTTAAGATTGGGTAAATCCACTTTTGTTTTTTACGCCCAACCCAAAGAAACCCTGTTTCTTGAGTGAGGTTTGAAAATTTTTGTGGAGGAGTGATTTCACTGCATTCACTCAGAGTCCGAATTCTTATGTGGAGTGATGCTCTATATTTTGAACTAGTGAGGTATTGCCAGGAAAAGCGTTCTCGTTTGATTTTTTTGAGTGCTTCTGGTGTTTCGTGGCGTAGCCATGAAAAAAAGAGGTCTTGATGTTTTTTAGGAATCAAAAGTCCTTTGCGAGAAGAGGTTGGTATATCAAAAATCTGCATAAATTTTTGAATCCAAAGATAGGTTTCTTTTGTGTCGTGCACGGGCCCTAAGACAAGAAGAGAGTGATGCGGAGCGTATCCAACGTGTACTTTCATGTTTTCTTCGTTTGGCTCGATTGTGATGGCGAGTGTGTGAACCCAACGCCCATGCCTTTGATGAGGAGTGTAACGAGTTTTTGAATGTTTATAGATCTCGCTTTCTTGTTGCAAAGCGTCCACAATGGTTTCTTGAGGATTGGTCTTTAAGCTTGTGGAAGCAAGAACCTGCCTTGCAAGTTGTTTTGGAAGATCAAGATGGCGGCGTAGATTTTGAACTTCACTTTTCATATTTTGAGCAGCAGAAAAATAAGTGATTTCTTTTTTGCTGTTCAAAAGTTGAAAACAACCAATTTCAGGTGGTACGTCTTGTATGGTGCTATGATCTAGGCCCCATCCTAATCGAAGAGCAGATTCAAAATCACCTTGGAGACGGATTGTATCACGAATGGTTTTGAGGTGAGGTTGTTCTGCTGCCTTTTTAAGAAGAGCTCGGAAAAGCTCGAGGGTTGCCAAAGCGTCAGCTTCAGCACGATGATTTTCAGCTTGCAAGGGAAGCTTGAGCCATTTGCATAAACCGTTTAAAGATTTATCTGGGGCTTCAGGCAAAAGTTTTTCAGTCAGGAGGTGTGTACATAAAAAGAAATTACTGAGATGATGACTTGCTGCTGTTTGAGAAAAGTATGTTAAAAATTTTAGATCACCAACGGTATTGTGGCTGACGAGAATATCATTACCAATGAATTCAATAAATCCAGGCATAACATCTTCGATAGGTGGTTCACTTTGAACCATCTGGTTCGTAATACCTGTCATTTTTCTTACGATAGGAGGTATGGGAACTTTAGGGTTCACCATACTGTACCAGACTTCACCTGGTTGATCGTTTTCATAACGAATAGCGCAGATCTCTGTAATCCCATTTCGTTCAGGATTTCCGCCAGTGGTTTCAATATCAAATGTAATATAACGACCCTTAGAAAGAGCTTGTTCTAAGAGCTCGCCGTCGTCGTTTGTCAACGTTTTGCATATACCTGGATCAGGTATAAAACGAGGTTTTTTGTTTTTTTTTGCACCATGTCTACGCGAATTATGAGACTTTGACGGTGATTTGTGAGTGTTTTTCATGAGGCCTCACCTTTATTTACAGGCTGCACTATTATGTATTTGTCGTTTTTTTGCAAGGTTAGACAGAATGACGTACTTTTTTCTGGAAATTATTCTTCATCCCAGAGCACTGTGTGGCATAAAAAACATGACGGCTGGTTGGTTTTAGAATTCCCTTCGAGGGCTTCACCATGACATGATTGACAATGCTGAGTCGGAGACAGATGGCTTGGGTGGTGAAGAAAACCGTTGTGATTTGACGTGTGACTTGCAGGGGCTGAGCTCTCATCTCCAGGGGTCCAGTTTTCACCGTGGCATTGATAGCATGAGGGAATTAAGCCTTCTCCTCCAGAAAGATGAGAACCATGACATGAGGTGCAATAGCGTTCTGCTTTAAATAATCCAGGGGCATGAAGAACTTCAGACACTGCAAATGTGTGACCATCTGGGGCGGGGCTATCGCTGGTTTCATCAGCACAGTAAGGTAAGATGAACATAGTTAAACCGAGAAGACTTAACTTTAAGACATATTTCATAGAGTTCTCATATGATAAAAAAAAGCCATTACTACCAGTATAGCAGTCACTCCATTTTTTCTTTTTTCTTTTTCTCTTTCATTTTTTTGTGCCCGTTGAGCGCTTTTGCAACACCGTTGATAGCCTTAAAAGAAGCAAATAATTGTGGTGGGTGTCATAAACCAGGGCGAAGTCAGAGACCTGTATTATGGAGACGTTGCACGCTTGACTGTCAAGGGTGCCATGTGGACCCTAATGGTGCTGGCCCAAGAAATGCATGGGGAGCTTATTATGCTCAAGATCAGATGGCAGCCTTAAAATTTTTTCAAGAAGAAGATCCTCTTAAAGATGAAAGTCGTCTTGATCTTCACCTTGACCAACGCACTATGATTCGTCAGTCGGGTGAAAAAACAAGAGGGTTTCCTATGAATACGGAAATGAGTTTAAGAATACGGCCCTTTGTGAAATGGCTTCATTTTACGGGGCAGCTTCTTTATTTAGGCCGCCCAGGAGATGGGATCGAAGCAAAACTACCTGAAGGAGTGCGTAGAAAAATTGAAAAATTTCATGTTCAAGTTGATGGACTTCCTATGAATATGCATATCAAAGCGGCTCGTGGAACTCCTTTATATGGAGTGCGTCGCCCAAATCATTCTCTTTGGATTCGAGAAAGAATTGGTTTAGATCAATTCTCTTTGCAGGATTTTATTTCTGTTGGAGGAACCCCAAATGTTCCTTTTATGCATATGTCACAGATGTATGGAGATCCTTTCTCCGCAGAAGAAGATAAACAAAAAGGAATAAGCGCTCACGCAGGCCTAAGGGGAGTGACCTTGGGGTGGCATGTGAATGGGAGCCATTGGCGAACTCAGTCACAAAAAGCATTTGTTGACATGAACGCAATTGGTGTCGGCGCTAATATTCTAGGTTTAGTGGTTTATGGGGAGAGAAATTGGCGGAAAGTCTCTGAAAAAGCGTTGAGTGTTTCTGATTTGATTGAACTTGACTCAATTGCTCTGCGTTTGCATCCTTCTTCACGTATTCAAGAGGTGACCGTTGCAGGGACATGGTTCCCAGGTGTGATGTTTGGAGTTGTGGGAGAGTGGTTAGAAGACGATGAGAGGTCGAGTCGAAGGGTGAGTCAATTTATTGATATTCACCCTATTCCATTTTTCCAGTTGGAAATTTGGAGAAGGACAGAGTCCGGAAGTCGGACTCTTAGAGACACGCTCGCTGTTGCGCATGTCCTTTTTGACTTTTAGTTTTGTATTTTTGTTAGTGTTGCGTCAAGTTCACCTTTGCGGTGAAGTTCCATAATAATGTCGCAACCACCAATAAATTCACCTTTGACGTAAAGTTGTGGAATGGTGGGCCAGTTTGAAAAGCTTTTGATTCCTTCGCGTAGATCCCAGTCATCGAGAATATTGCTTGTTTGATAATCTTGGCCGTAGCTGTTGAGAATTTGAATGACTTGAGCTGAAAACCCACACATAGGTTCTTCTCGTGTGCCCTTCATGTAGAGCATAATATTATTTTCAGCAATGTGGTTTTTGATTTCAGAATGAACGTCACGGTTCATGAGAACTCCTTGTTGAGAAGCAATAGGTTCTGTATATTGAGAGCTGGCCTAAGCTCAGCGAGTTGTTTTAAGTAATATAAATTCATAGAGAGCTCAAGTTCAATGTTTTAAGTGAAGATTTTTTAAGATCTCTTGTCTTTAAATTTTACCGCTGTGATGGACTTATTCAAGCCTATCCAAAGGAAAGTTCAAAGCCAACTTCTTGTTTCACTGAGGACAGTTTCACTTCTCCCACATGGGACAAGCCAGTACTTTCCTCTCCACAAGCTTTGATAACCGTACAGCTCACGGCCTGACGCTCTATATTGATGGCAGCATTGATATCACGGTCATGGTAGCTCTCGCAGTGTGAGCACGTCCAACTGCGTTGAGCGAGTTTGATATCATTTTTT
>JBGCEP010000049.1:0-2671 GCA_045106415.1 Oligoflexales bacterium
CCAAACAAAGTTTGGTTGTCTGACATCACATATATTCCAACAAATCATGGTTGGGTATATTTAGCCGTTATTATGGATGCTCACACCAGAAAAATCATTGGCTGGAGCCTCAAAAAACATATGGAGAAAAGTTTAGTGATAGGAGCCCTGAGATCAGCTCTGTGTAGTCTTCAACAGAAACCCCATGGCATTGTTCTTCATTCTGATCGCGGCTCTCAATACGCAAGCTCTGCTTATCGTAGAATTCTTAAAAAATATGAGCTGAAACAAAGTATGAGTGGCAAAGGTGATTGTTGGGATAACGCTCCAATGGAAAGCTTTTTTGACTCTATCAAAACAGAGCATATCTCAGGAGAAAAATTCGATAATCTAGCCGATGCACAATCATCAATATTTGAATGGATTGAAATTTTCTATAACAGACAACGTCTTCACTCATCTTTAGGGTATCAAAGTCCAGCTTGCTTTGAATCAAGATATATGACAGAAAGCGCTTAAACCGAGTGTCCGAAAAAAGAGGGGAAGCTCACTCTGAGAATGCGGCGTTACTTGCTTTAAGAGTTCTGAGTATTTTCTGATATAAAAGTAGCGAATTCTTTAGGAAAATACAGGAATTCTCAAGAAACCTTAGTCTTAGAACAAACTAAGGTTCTTGGACGGAGCTTTTTTGAACTATCGCCTTCTACCAAAACTTCGCCGACTCGTATGTCTTCGAGGTTGAGTTCTCCTAGTCAATTTCTTTTTTCGTAGATGATTTGCTTGTGCTGCTTTAGCCATAGGAGGTTTTGCTGTTTCTTTTTGAATATTATTTGTTTTAGTATCAGTCTTCGCAGCAGACTGTAATGCTTTTGGCATGGATTGGTCGGCTTGTATTGGTCGAGATGCTTGGTGTTGTTGAGGAGGAATTGCTGGTGGCCTTTGGAGCATTCGCGAACCTAATGCTCCAGCAGCTGCTCCCATCAAAAATGGAGACCATGCAAAAGAAGATGGTGATTCAGAACTGGAATTCCCGATTGCTTTTGAAGACTGAACATGGATCTTATCTGTTTCTCGCATGGATAGTGTGAATTTGTCTCCAGCAATTGCAAGGAACATCCTTCCTTCATCAATCCTTTTTAACTCTAATTTCGAAGTTGTTAAAGGGTTTTTAAAACAAGTTGGTGTGTTGAGTAGGTGGAGTTGATACTCATCTTTTTCATGATCAAATCCTACCTGTTGAACTTCATAATTCGCATCAAGCTTGCATTCAGATTCTTGAGTTTTGACTGATTTTTCTCCAAAACAACCTGTTGCGAGAAGTGCTGTCGCAATGATGCATTTCATAATTTCTCCTGTTACTCAAAGGAAAAATTATCACATAATGATGAGAAAATAGAAAGAATTACTCAACACCTTATTTAAAGAGATCGTTCTTGTGGACAGAAGGCATTCAAAGATAAGCGTTTAGTTGCATTGAGCTACTGAGGCCCCGAAAAATTAAGTGAAATTCTAAACTATCTCACTATTTTAAATTCCGTATTTTGGGATCGAGTATAAACTCCAAGAAAAGCGTAGAGAGTTTTATTTTGTTAACATTTTTTAATTTTCTATAAGTTTCAGCAATTGTGCATAGATCGTCTTGTGTTTCCATTCTTTGATAAACCATCCTAAATACATTTATGGAAAGACAAAGCCCTGCATCTGTAGTCTCCCCAATTTTTTTGGAAAGATCATCAGGGCCCTGCACCTCAAATTATCCCCATTTAAAGTTATTAAACCACCTGTAGTATTCACAGGCTTCATATGATCACCCATAGATCGAAGGATTCCAGAATGAGAAAATCCTTCGAGAGTCGCAGCAGGTTGATTGATAAGTTTATGACACTCTGCGCAGGAGCCTGCGGATGTGACCTTATAGCATTGGCTAGTTTTATTGACTCACCCAGACTGGGTCTATTCCCCTTATAAACTTGAATCCGCGAGATGTGATTTTATCTTATAAATTCAGTATGTTGTTCCTAGTTTTATCAAATATTTGGAATTGACATGCCTAAGTTATACTCATTAGACCTGAAGAATAAAGTGATTGATGCGACAGAATCTGGCTATACCGATAGCTCTATCAGTGAGACTTTCAATATCGCTCATAAAACAATCTGTAATTGGAAAAAGAAACTGACAGAGACAGGTTCTCTGAAATCACGGAAACGTAAACAGGGACCAGGTAAGATTCAAGACTTGGAAAAATTTAGAAAATTTGCAGAAGAAAAACCTGATAGAAGTTCCGAAGAAATGGCTCAAGATTGGGGTGGGGTATTTCTCCACGGAGTATTCGTCGATACTTGCGGCTTATCGGTTTTACAAATAAAAAAAACATTTGGATACAAAAATCTCTGCGATAAAAATCGGAATGCCTTTCACAAGGAAATAAATAATAAAAGTGATAAAAACATTATTTATCTCGATGAATGTGACGTTAAGAAGAATGAATCCTGTCAACATGGATGGAGTCATAAAAGTTCCAGGCTTCATGGTTTAAAAGAAAGTTCACAACATAAAGCTGTTAATATCATTGGATCACTCAACAACCATAGCGAAATTATTGCTCCATTTGTATTTAAAGGAAGTTGTACAGCAGAGGTTTTCAATGCGTATCTTGAGAAGGTTTTAAGCCCACATTTGGATGGAAATA
>JBGCEP010000050.1:0-6954 GCA_045106415.1 Oligoflexales bacterium
TGAAACCATCACTCTGTTGTATGTATTCTTCGTCATCTATTCAGTTTTCAAAGAGCCCCGAAGTTTCAGCAGTTTGTTGCTGCGTCGCCCCGATGAAGAGAGTTATACGTAGCCACCCCCAAAGAGTCAACACTTTATTCTGATTTTCTTTATTTTTTCTCATAAAAAAAAGCCCACTCCCAATGTAGCGGGGATGGGCTTTTAAAAAACATTCAATCAAAGGATACTAATAACGATAATGTTCTGGCTTAAACGGACCTTCAACCGGAAGGTTTAAGTACTCTGCCTGCTTTTTTGTCAACTTAGTTAGCTGAACACCAAGCTTATCTAAATGAAGAGCAGCAACTTTTTCATCAAGATGCTTCGCTAAAGTATAAAGCTTATTTTCATAGTCTTTAGCATTTTCCCATATTTCGAGCTGAGCAATTGTTTGATTCGTGAAAGAGTTCGACATCACAAAGCTTGGGTGACCTGTTGCACAACCCAGATTCACAAGCCGACCTTTTGCAAGAACAACAATCTGGTTACCGTTTGGTAAGCAAAATTTATCAACCTGCGGCTTAATTTCAACGCACTTCACTTCTGGGTGGTTTTCCAACCATGCAATCTCAATCTCAGAATCAAAATGGCCAATATTGCAAAGAATAGCTTCATCTTTCATTTCTACAAAATGCTTATGAGTCACCACATCACAGCAGCCTGTGGCTGTAACAAAAATGTCCCCACGAGGGGCAGCATTTTCCATAGTGACAACTTCGAAACCTTCCATAGAAGCCTGAAGAGCACAAATAGGATCAACTTCTGTGACCAAAACTCGGGCCCCAAGGCCTTTCATCGCATCAGCACAACCTTTTCCCACATCACCAAAACCAGCGACAACAACAACTTTACCTGCAACCATAACATCCGTTGCGCGTTTAATGCCGTCTGCTAATGATTCTCGGCAACCATAAAGATTGTCGAACTTCGACTTCGTGACAGAGTCATTAACATTAATAGCTGGAACCTTAAGCGTTCCTTCTTCAGCCATCTTAGCAAGACGATGCACACCTGTGGTTGTTTCTTCACTCAACCCCTTGATCCCATCTAAATATTGAGGGAATTGATCGTGCACCATAGCAGTGAGATCACCACCATCGTCCAAGATCATATTCAGAGGTTTTCCGTCTGGCCATACAAGAGTCTTCTCTATACACCAATTAAATTCTTCTTCTGACATACCTTTCCAAGCAAAAACAGGAACACCTGTTTTTGCTATCGCTGCTGCTGCGTGATCTTGTGTCGAGTAAATATTGCAACTCGACCACCGCACCTCAGCACCTAGGTCTGTAAGAGTTTCAATCAAAACAGCAGTTTGGATGGTCATGTGCAGACAACCTGCGATGCGAGCACCTTTTAGAGGGTTCTTTCCTGCATACTCTTTCCGAAGGGCCATAAGACCCGGCATCTCTTTTTCAGCAATCTCAATTTCAAGACGCCCCCATTTCACACTAGCATCAGACATGTCTGCCACTTTATAGTCTTGCTTCTCAGTCACAACAGCTTCCTTTTTCCAAAAAATATACAGCTTCGGTCATCTCGACAACCTAAAGGCCATAGGCTTAGACCCTTAGTATTTTGACATAATTGGTCCATATAATACAGAAAATTAGCAAAAAACACACATCAAACTCTGCACACTGCTTTCATCTCCTGAGTCATATTTTTAAACGAAGGCGCTAGCGCACACTTAAAACCCCTGCTATAAGAGTCCTATTGCGAGTCGGCTTCTGAATATAAGGATAGCAACCAGTGAGTGATACAGCAGCAACAATGGAAAAAATCGTCTCTCTTTGCAAACGCAGAGGTTTTGTATTTCAAAGTAGCGAAATCTACGGAGGCTTAAAATCTTGTTATGACTACGGCCCCTTGGGCGTTGAGATGAAACGCAATATCGCTGCTGAGTGGTGGCGGTGCATGGTCCTTGATCGCGATGACATTGTTGGTTTGGACGCGTCTATCATTATGCACCCGAATGTTTGGAAAGCGTCAGGCCACTTAGCAAACTTCGCCGACCCTCTTGTTGACTGTTTAGATTGCCAAGAGCGCTTTCGAGGCGACAAAGCCCCTAGAGCAGAAGTCGGGAGCACTGTTGAATACCACCTTTTCCGTAAAGGCAAAAAGAAAGATCTCACAACAGGCGTTGTTAGCACATGTGGATATGTATGCCCAAACTGCGGCAGCCCGAAGCTTAGTGATGAGCGCATGTTCAAAGGAATGTTTCAAACCTTTTTAGGTCCGGTAGATCCTTTAGCAGGCATCGCAAAAGACCTGGCTGGAAAAAACCTTACTGAAGAAGAAATTAAGGATGCGTTTCAGGCAGCAGTCGAACAACACGCTGTTTACCTACGACCAGAAACCGCTCAAGCGATGTTTGTACAATTTTTAAATATTGTAAATACAACTTCTGCAAAAGTCCCTTTTGGCATTGCACAACAAGGGAAATCATTCCGAAACGAGGTTGTTGTCGAGCATTTCATTTTCCGTTCTTGTGAGTTCGAACAAATGGAAATGGAATTTTTCTGCGAGCCAGGAACACAAAAAGAGTGGCTGAATTTCTGGACAACAGAACGCATGAATTGGTACAAAAACTATAGCAACCATCCAGAGCAGTTCAGACTTCGCGAACACGATGATGATGAACTTGCTCACTATTCTGACTGCTGCTATGACGTTGAGTATCATTATCCATGGGGCTGGGATGAACTTGAAGGCATTGCTTCTCGAACCGACTACGACCTTAAAAAACACGCTGCAGCCTCAGGTGCAAAGATCAGTTATTTCGATCCAAACGGCACGAACCCTGAGACAGGGAAAAAAGGCTGGCGCTATACTCCATACGTGGTAGAGCCAGCTGCTGGTTTGACTCGCGCCTTTTTATGCTTCCTTCTTGACGCTTACTGCGAAGAAGAAATTGGCGAAGGAGACAAAAAAAGAACTCGCGTCGTTTTAAAACTCGACCCTCGCATCGCTCCATTTAAAACAGCAGTTCTTCCTCTTGTTAAAAAAGAAGGCCAGCCTGAATTTGCAAAAAAAATAGCAAAACTTCTCCGAGAAAACCATATTACGAGCCGCTACGACGACAACCAATCCATCGGCAAACGTTATGCACGACACGATGAAATTGGAACACCTTTCGCGATTGCTATTGACAACGAATCCATTGAAAATGGTACCGTAACTATTCGCGACAGAGATACAATGGAACAGGTTCGTATCCACGAAAGTGAACTCGTCAACCACATCCAAAATCGACTGAAGGAGCACAATTGAAAGAGAAGGTTCGCATAAGAAAACGCCAACACTCTGGACGTAAAAGCGGCCCTCAACAAAATCGCCAAAGTAGAGACTCACCCAAACAGTACAAGGTGCTTTTCTACAAATCGTTTCAAGAAGCTGTAACAGACTCGGAAACGATACAAGCGACCACGTTGAGCTGTGAGCAACTCAACGTAGTGGTTGAAGCCGAAGGAGACATGGACTTTCAAGACATTCTCAGCCTTGACCCAAAAGTAAAACTTTTCGCTGGAAAAGCCTGGACTCACATCCACCGAGAGCGCTATGAAGCGGGATGGTACTCTTCACCAAGAGGCCTCGAACAAAGCTTTACATAGCGGTCAAGCCTGATAATGTTCAGACACTTCACCAATAAGTTGCTCAAAACTCACCAAGTGGACCCCTTCATCTTTTGCTTTCAGAGCAAAAGATGGCGTCCATGGTTTCGATAAAACTAAAGTTTTTCCTGCCGGACTTTCTTTGGTTCTCGTCGACCATTTAAAATCTTCCACATCACCCCAATGACTTTCAACAGGCCTCACAGAAGAAATTTGGTCTGATAATCCCATGACTTTTTCTGAGTTTGTCGCCCGATAGAATTCAGGGGAGGCTTCAACTCGACCTTCAAACACTTCTTGAACCAAAAGCTCTAATGCTTTCTCATAATAGTCATGAAGAGTTCCCGATTCAGACAACAACATATTAGCAAAAGAATCACGACTTTGCTCATTGCCACTGAAATGTTCTTCTAGCACTTGGAACCAAAAGCATAGAAATCTATCATTTAAAAAATACAGATAACCCACATCGTTCCGCCTCGCTTCCTTTGAGTAAGGGAGACGCCGATAGATGAGACCAAAATCGACAAGTCGGGTCAAGATCTCAGAAACACTCGACTGAGGAACTTTTGAATACTCTGTAATTTTAGATTGTAATACACCTTCTGGAGGCATCGTTTTCAATATTTTAAGAACCGACGCGACCCCTCTTTTACTAAAGTGCAGTGTCAAAATTTTTTGAACTTCATCTTCTATCCAGTTTTCTGAAAAAAACATATCTTGAACAGCAGCGACAAAGGTTTCTTTCGAATTCATTTTTTTCAAATAAGAAGGAATCCCTCCTGTCATAAGGTAAGCCAGGCCAACCTCACGAGCACTCCAGTTTGGAAAAAAACGCTGTGAAACTTGGCGCATCTGGAGAGGCTTCATATCGATTCTCAAGTATTTTGAAAAATCACCACCTTCACTCATGATCTGTCGATCCAAAAACCTGCTGGAACTCGTTGCTAAAACTATTTTAATATTTCTGTTTTCTTTCCAGCTTTTCCAAAAATTTACAAATTCATCCAGAAAACCTGTTCGCGGACCCGTTAACCAGTGGGCATCGTCAAAAACAAGACACAATTCTTTTTCTTGTGCCCACGTTTCAAATTCTTGAAGAATATCGAACCAAGATAAATAATGACTCGCTCGAAAACTCAGCTGTTTATCACCACTAAATTGTCCCCATTCGTTTGCCAAACGTGTTTTCATCGCTTGAGCGTTTTCTTTATCTTGAGAACAAAAATAAAAACACTTTGAATTCGAACTTGTATGCAGAGCATGAGTTTTTCCGACACCTTTACGGCCGATAAGAATAGCTAGGCCATAGCCCTGTTCCATGAACTCAGTTAATTCTTGCTGTGCAGCACATGATACATCGTTATTCATTTTGACATCCTCTTCAAGGTCTCTCAATCTTAGAATACCACAGAAGAGAATAGAGACTGTTTTCAGATCATTTGAGCAACAACAGAGAATTCAGCTATCATCTGCACACCTTCAGCCTTTGCTTCAAAGCGTTTTTCAAAGTACTGGTACAACCTTGCTCTTAGCTGAATGTCATCACGAGCAGCATAACTAAGCCATACTCGAGACATTGTTTTCTCGACAACTTCATAAAGATTCTCATCTTTTTTGCCAAAAGATAAGGCTTGTAGCCGAGGTGTAAACTCACGATCGTAAATACCTTCAAACCCAAGCTCCACTTGGTCTAAGACCTTGTAAGACACACCACTCGACAAACGCCCTTGAATATCAGCTTGCTTCTGAGTCAGGGTCTCTCTTTCTTCATTAGAGTCAACAGCCTGCAGCGATGTAGCTGCTCTTTTTTTCGGTCTCGACGTCAGAGTTCCTGAAACATCTCCATTCAACCACCAAGCCAAATCAGAGCCCACAGAGTAGCCACCAGAAAGCCCCACATCTCCTATAGTTCCGTGATCTTTACCCCTTTGAGGGAGCCAAAAGCTTGTGTAATGGTCCAAACGAAATCCAGCGTAGTCCATTAAAGAAAGCTCATAATATAGATTCGAACGTCGAGGTTTAAGGAGCGTATCCCCAGGTTTCCGCACCACCCCTAAAGTTGCAGAAACGTTCAAACGATCTTTCCACAAAACAGTTCCCAACACATAGCGTCCTTGAGCTTGAGGCTCATAAGAAAACCGCCCATCCTCTCCCATCTTCGCATCGGTATAATGTTTAAGTTCAATCTGACTATACAAATTATCGATAAACGCACTTCGGAAACTTGAAAAATCGACAACCGTTTTCTCCATATCACCAAGACCCACCGAAGACCAAAGGAGACTCAACACAGTAAAACGTAAAATTCCCACAATTCACTCCTTTTAAAACAATTTCGTCACAAGATTCATTCGTGTCTCATACTGAGGAAGGTTTGGACCACCTGTTTTTGCATAAAAGCCATCCCAAAAAGATCTTACTTCCGTTTCTAACGAAACTTCTTTATGAAGATTCCAAACGACCTTCGCTCCAGCAACAGTTCTTGAAACATTTTGATATCGCACTCCCTCTCCTCCACTTTGGAACGGTAGCCATCCTCTCCAAAACAAAGTCTCAGCTCCTAGGGAAAACGATTTTAAAAACACAGGATTCCAATTTAATTCAACCCCATAGCTGGCAAAACCTGCGGGGGTTTGCATTGAGTAGACAGGAGCTTGGAACACAAAGGATTCATCATCTGGAGAGGCTCTCATTTCAAGAGTTTCATCCAATGCGCTTCCAACAAAAAGTCCGTATAAACTTGTTCTGCTCGCAACTTTCCAAACACCAATAGAAGAAGAGGATTCAACACGCACAGGCATTTTCAAGCCTAAAAAACCATACGAAGGTTTTTTTCCCGCTGGATAAACCCCATGAGCAAACGCTTCCACTCTGCGCTTTGAATTTTTAAAAATCAAGTAGTCAAGCTCTATTGAGGAGTCCACTTGTTCCACCACTGTGGTTTCAGGAGACTTTGCCCCTTTTAAGGACCCTTGAATTTGAAAATCAGGGTTCAATAAAGGAACAAACCATTTCACACCGATCACACCTTTAGGTTTTTGGCTCCAGGTATCCTGAGACTTCTCAGCTCCTAGAATATGCTGCAACAGGAGTTCTCCTTGGGGTTTCTCAGCATCCATGATAAGAGCTGAACCTGCATATAAAAAATCATTCCACAACAAAACTATGAAAAAAAACCTCTGCAACACAGACCACATTAGCAGCCCTCCGTAATGACAGGTATACAAAACCATCAAACGCATGGATCTTAAATTATGAGTCAGTATATCGAAAGCAGAGGATCTAACCAAATTTCAAT
>JBGCEP010000051.1:0-53566 GCA_045106415.1 Oligoflexales bacterium
GCCAGCTCTTTGACAATTTAATACAATCCAAACTGAGCTAACGGGAAAGCAACGACTAGTCATAGCGAAGCTATGGCAAGAACTGTTCTGATAAGCAGTTCGATTCACAAATTTCTTGTGGAAAACAAGGGTGACCACGGAATTCTCACCCAAAACGGGGGATCGAGCGAAAAAAGACGCACCAATGCGCTCTTGCCGAAGTCTTTGACCAATTTTTTCTGGACAATATCTTCGTACGAATCCCATAAAAATATTTTTTTTCAGATTTGGGTTAAAATAAGAGTGGCGCACCCGGAGCGACTCGAACGCCCGACCCTCAGGTTCGAAGCCTGATGCTCTATCCAACTGAGCTACGGGTGCAAATATCAGAAGAACTGACGAAGTGGATTATGTTGGATATTTTTCAGAATATCAAGTGTTTTTTCAATGAGTTGTTTTTGGAGTCCAAATCCATTGTTTTTTATTTGGTATTGTTTTTTTGTGAAGTTTTTCCCAGGTTGTTAGGAGGTGTTCGATGGCTTGAAGGCCTTTGGGTGAAAGTTTTCTGGATTCTTGATTGACGTAGAGCTTTATGTGTTGAGCAATGACTGATGTGTTTTTTTCAATGGAGTGGGCCAATGTATAGGCGGTGCTTTGCTCTGGGTGGGCTTCAGCGTAATTTAAAGATTTTGAAATTTGATTGACAATTTGGCTGATTTTTTTATCACCAAGTGAACGTTTTGCAACAATACCGCCGAGGGGAATAGGGATTGAAAACTTGTCTTCCCAGAGTTGCCCTAAATCATGGCGGAGGTTCAAACCCTCTTTTTCTAATGTAAAGCGAGTCTCATGAATAATGAGTCCAAGATCTGCTTTTTGTGTTTTAAGGAGCTCAGGGATCTCATTGTATAAGCAGAAAGCTTCACGCCATTCTCCAGGGATAAGTGTATGAGCTAAAAGCCTGGCTGTTGTATTTCTACCTGGAATAGCGATCAGAGGTGTTTTTGGTGGTTGGGAGTTGCTTGCAGAAACAACTTGGGGCCCGCATTGATGACCAAGGGCAGCTCCAACTGGGAGTAAGATGTACTCGTCGAGAAGATCGCCTAAACACCCAAAAGAGACTTTGCAAACGTCAGGGATCCCGCTGAGAGCATGTTGGTTGAGTTGTTCTATGTCAAGAAGAGTGACATTCCAAAGATTTTGAGTGGTTTTGTTGTGCACCATGGCATCAAAAATAAAGGTGTCATTTGGGCAAGGGGAAAATGCGATAGAAAGTTCTTCTGTCATGTCTCACTCCAGTGTTTTTTGCAGTGAGAGGCTAACAATTTTTGACATGAAAGAAAATAAAACTCTTACGATTTCAGGCGGTAGATTGGGAGATCTTGATTTGTCTGATCGGCTTTTAATTTTGAAGGATCTCCTAAGCAAATCTCAGCAAAAACTCTGTGGTTTTCTCCAACTGCAGCTTGTAAGGCAAGTCGTGAAGCAGGAATGAGTTGTGTAAATGAAGCGTTGATAGCGGTGATGGGAAGCCCAATTATAGAGTATAACTTTTTTGATTCGAGTTTTCTTTTTGCAAGTCCTGCGACTTGGTTGATCAATTCTCCGGTCATGTCTGTGGCAACTTCTGGGGTAATGTCGATCTCATTTGTTTGGAAAACTTTTTTGGCGAGTTCTCTAATAAACTGGTAGTCACATCCAATCTGAATCGCTCCATAGACCCTAGTCCCGAAAAGTGGAATGGAGCTTGTGTATTCAAACTCTTGAGATTTTTGCGTAGCTGTTGCTGCGGGGGCGGATTCAATGTTTTTTGGAAAATAATCAGAAAGTGTTTCACAAAGAGCTTGGTTAAATAGATTTGTAATCTCCTCCTCAAAAGGGGACTCATTCCTGACTTGTGGAAGAAGAACTTCATCAACATTATGAACAAGGTCTATGAGGTCAACTGGTTTTGGTACAATGTGAATAATACCAAGATTATTTAGCATTTTTAAAGAAGTTTCTGAAAGTTTTCCAGATACAACAAAGACAGGTGATTTTGCATTGAGAGAATTAACTTTTAAATATGAGATCATCTGTATTCCATCCATGCCAGGCATGGTGAGGTCTGTAACAATAGCATCAACCTTCATACGTCCGAAAATTTTGAGAGCCTCAAATCCATTGGAAGCTTTTAAAACTTCATAGCCAGACTCTGAAAAAGCAGCGACCAAGAGGTCTAAAAAATCTTGTTCATCGTCGACAACGAGAATTCTTTTACCTTTACTAAGACCTTTCATGACTCTTTTTCCTTTGAGTAATGGTTGATTTCAGAGACTTCACTAGAGATGTCTTTGTGTGTTTTTTCGATAGAATCAGCAAGGGCTGTAAGTTGTTTGAGAAGAGTGGAGCCCGGTCGAGATGAAGAAGTTTTATTCTCACGTTTAAATGGAATGACTTCGGCTAAGTTTTTTTGCTTGTTTTGTGGGTTTAAATGTCTCAAAGGAGCTCCTGCTATCCGAGATATCATTCTGATCGGCATATAAACAGGCGACTTAAGGAGAAGAAAGGGAGAGAAGGCTTTTTCTTCCTCTCAAACTTGAGAGAGGAAGAAAAAGCTTTGTCAAAGTTAAGAGTTACCCTTGGCTTGCTCTTCTTTGAATTTTGCAACTAATTTTTCTTGGATAGAGTTTGGTACAGCTTTATATTTGCCGAACTCCATGGAGAAACTTGCTTTACCCTGACTCATAGAGCGGAGCTCTGTAGAGTAGCCGAACATCTCAGAAAGAGGAACTTCAGCCTGGATAATTGTATAGCCATCTCTCATGTCACTGCCCTGCATAATACCGCGGCGTGACGAAAGATCACCTTGAACAGGACCCTGGAACTCATTTGGAGTTTCAATTTCGACGTTCATGATTGGCTCAAGAATCGATGGTTTTGCTTCGAGGAAAGCCTGTTTGAAAGCTTGGCGAGAAGCGACCTTAAAGGCCATTTCAGAAGAGTCAACTGGGTGATATGTTCCGTCAACCAATTCAATCTCAACGCCAATAACTTGGTAACCTGCTAAAGGACCTTTGTCCATAGACTCACGGAAACCTTTTTCACAACCAGGAAGGTATTCTTTAGGAATACTACCACCAACAATCTTGTTGTTGAATATGAAGTTTTCTTCAGCATCTTCACTAAGTGGTTTTAAAGAACCTACAACGTGACCGTACTGACCAGAACCACCTGTTTGTTTTTTATGCTTGTAATCAAAGTTCGCAGGGATTGATGGAGCTTCACGGTAGTTCACTTTTGGTTGCCCAATTGTGACGTTCGCTTTATATTCTCGTTGAATCCTTTGAACATAAACTTCAAGGTGAAGTTCGCCCATTCCTTTAATGACAGTTTCATTTGACTCTTCATCAACAGAAACCCGGAATGTTGGATCTTCTTTCATGAATCTGTTTAATGCTTTTGAAACACGAACTAAATCTTCTTGTTTCTCCGGCTTTAAAGCAAGTTCAATGACTGGTTCAGGTACGAAAATACTTTCCATTGTGACTCGTAAGTCGTCATTACAGAATGTATCACCAGAGGCGCAGTCAACACCAACAATAGCAATAATGTCACCAGCTGTTGCAGAGTCGATCTCTTGGCGCTCATCAGAGAACATACGAACAAGACGTCCGATACGGACTTTTTTGTTTGTTCGTGGATTGTAGACAGTGTCACCTTTTTTCAAGCAACCTTGATAAATTCTGGTGTAAGTCAACTGACCATATGTATCTTCAGTAATTTTGAAGGCCATGGCGATAAGAGGAAGTTTTGGGTCAGGTAAAACTGCGATTGCTTTAGGTTCGTCATTACTATTGTCATGACCTTGATATTGACGCTCAGTCGGACAAGGTAGATAATCACAGACTGCACCCATAAGTGTTTGCACACCTTTGTTCTTGAAGGCAGATCCCATGAATACAGGAGTAACCTTACGTGCAATCGTAGAGTCATGAATAACTTTTTTCAAAAGCTCAAGTGGAATTTCTTTTTCATCAAGAAGAAGCTCCATCATTTCGTCTGAGAACATTGAGAAAGCGTCGAGCATCTCAGAGCGAGCTTCTTGTGCTTCTTCGACAAGATCTTCTGGGATTGGTTCGAAACGAGCCTGTTCACCGTTGTCGCCATCATAGAAAATAGCGCGCATTTCTACAAGGTCAACAACACCTTGAAAATCGTCTTCATAGCCGATTTGGATTTGCATTGGAACAGCGTTGTGACCAAGTTTTTCGCGAAGTTGTCCGACGACATTCTTTGCATTTGCACCAGCGCGATCCAGTTTATTGATAAACGCCATGCAAGGAACTTCGTAGCGCTTCATCTGACGGTCAACAGTAATAGACTGAGACTGAACACCAGAAGTTCCGCAAAGAACAAGAATTGCGCCATCAAGAACACGCAGAGATCGTTCAACTTCTACTGTGAAGTCAACGTGTCCTGGTGTGTCAATGATCTGAATTCTGTGGTCATTCCAGTCAACGGTAACCGCTGCAGAAGTGATCGTAATTCCACGCTCTTTTTCGAGTTCCATGTGGTCCATTTTTGCACCACCGTCTCCACCACGGACTTCTTGAATCCGGTGAATCAACCCTGAGTAGAAAAGAATACGCTCAGTAAGAGTCGTCTTTCCAGAGTCAATGTGTGCAGAGATCCCGATGTTACGATACTGGGACAGATTGATTTTCGCCATGATTTGAGCCCTAGTCCTTGAAATCTATGATAAAAAACTGTTCGGACACTCTTGTCCTTGAGTCGTTTGTGCAGGATGTTTAACGGCAAAATATCGTACATCCTACAACCGCGGCAGGATAGCAGTTTATATTTGCTTTGAAAAGCTTTTCATTTTTGTAGGTTGTAGCTGCTTTGAGTCTAAGTCGTGATTTAGAAATCCTTATTTTAATCTTTTTGATTACAAACATCATTTTGATTTTTATGAATTAAGATTAAGTATTCTCTTAAATAAAACTTAAAAACCTTTTCATTACAGCTTTATACATCGTTTTGTTGTCTAATTTAAAACTTGGCCCTACAGCAAAGGTTTGGGCTTTACGATGAAGACTTGAGATCTTATGAGGTTGGTGATGGAATTTGGATTTCAAGATAAAAAAGAATCTGGACACAGTACAAAACCTGGGTCTCCTGTTGTAGATGTTGATATTGGAGGGAGTGATTTTTGGGATCTAGGTGCTGGAGATCATCCAGAGTTGCAGGGTTTTCCTGCCGAGAAAAAACAGAATTCACGATCTTTTATGGCTTCTGTTACAAGAGTTTTAGCTTTAGGTCTTGCTATGGCATTTGTTTCGTTTGCTGCTGCTGTTATTTTTGATGATTCGATTTTAGACATGATAAGTACGGTGGTCATGGATACCAATGCCTCTGTTATAAAAAAACAGCCTTTTAAGGCTGCTGCTCGAGGTTTGATTTCTCCTTCAGTAGGTTCTGAATCGATCAATAAGGATCATAGTGAACCACCTGATGGGACATCTTTTGCTCAAGCTGTGGTGATTAAAAAATCAGAAAATCCATATTGGGATTTGGATAATAGTACGCGAGTGGTGGATACGGATAAACCTGTCTGGACAGAGGTTGAAGAGGTGGTTTGGAGTCGTGACCTTAGGTCTGAGAATCCTTGGCACCGCTATCGCGTCGCAGTTGAAGTCGCTCGTTACCAACTTAAAGGAAGTGAACGGATTTTATGGCGCTTACTACAAGACTCTCAATTATGGGTAAGGATGAGGGCGCTGTCTGGTTTGGGTGATTTTGGAGTCCCTTTGTCGATTGGAGTGATTCATAAAGTTTTACAAAAAGCTCGAACGGATCGGCTGTGGCGTTTTTTGAAAAGGTACATGGAAGTATCAACCCCAGGAGAACGTTACATTATGAGAGGAATGATTCGTTTTGTTGGAGCGAAGGCAAGATTCGTTATTCTGAGGTCTTTGGCTAATCATCGAGATGCGTGGACTGCTTCTTATTTAAAGGCGGCTTTGCACGATAGTGATCCCCGTATACTTGCTTGGACTCAGCGTTTGCAAAGGTCTAGCCCTTGGCTTTTTCAAGAGTATAGGCGGCCTAAAGCGAAAGAAGTAAGAGTTCAAAATTCGAAAGAAGAGCTTAATTATGAGAAAAAGCTCGACGGTGGTTTTGATGAGGAGGCGTGGCGGGAATGGGACGCTCTGTATAGATAAAAAGTCCTAGGCTGACTTTTTATTTTTTTGGCAGGTTAGGCTTAAGATTTTAGAGAATGACTTTCTAGGGCAGATGCGGATTGGGTTTTTTCCGACTTCGAGTTCAAGTAGAGGAAGATCTTGAAGGGGCGTCAAGTCTTGAATGTTGTTGTCCCATGCCATAAAAATTTTTAGTTCCTTAAGCCCTTGCAAAGGAGCTAGAGAGACGACTTTGTTATCCCCGATCCAGAGCTGAGTTAAGTTTTCGAGGTGTTCGATACCTTCTAAGGATCTAATGTTATTTCCCCAGACATCAAGTGTTCTAAGATTTTTAAATTCTTTCAAAGGGGCAAGTGAAACAATACCTTTATTTTGAAGGTGGATCTCAGTCTTTTTCTGCAAACGTGTCCAAGCCTCTTGACAATTTGTCGTAAACACCGTTTTCTTGAGCTCGAGGATGGTGTGTCGAACTTCAGCGTTCGATTCTTTGTAGCATGAATTTAAAAAGCTTGAAGCGTGGCTTTTTGTGTATAAGCTAAACAGTGCTATCCAAATGAAAAAAGCTTTCATAGTGACTCCATGTCAAATGGAAATTATGCTAGCACATATTGAGGAATAAATCAGCTCGATTTGAGCACGGAGGCGGCATGGAAAATTATGGTGAAGAACAGATTCAGTCACTGGATTGGCGTGAGCATATCCGGCGCCGTCCAGGAATGTATATCGGGAAGCTTGGCAATGGTGATGCTCCTGATGATGGTATTTATGTTCTTGTTAAAGAAATCTTGGATAACTCTATTGATGAATTTGTCATGGGTTCCGGTAAAAAAATAGATGTGATTTGGACAGAAAATACGATTCGTATTCGTGATTACGGCCGTGGCATTCCTCTAGGAAAAGTTGTTGAGTGTGTTTCTAAAATTAATACTGGTGGTAAATACGACTCTAAAGCTTTTAAAAAATCTGTAGGGCTTAATGGAGTTGGTACAAAAGCTGTCAATGCTCTTTCAGAGAGGTTTACAGTCCGTTCTTTTAGAGATGGCAAAGTAAAGTATGCTCAATTTTCTCAAGGATTACTTATTGACGAAAAGAAGGCGTCTAAAACGACTGAGAAAAATGGTACAGAAATTGAGTTTGTTGCAGACCCTAGTGTTTTTAAAAATTACAAATATCAACATGAATTTTTATCCAGGATGTTTTGGAACTATGCTTTTTTAAATGCTGGCCTTGTGGTTGTGTTTAATGGGGAGAAATTTCACTCTAAAAACGGCTTATTAGACTTGCTGACAAAGAAGCTTGGAGATACTCCGGTTCAATATCCTATTTTGCACTTAAAAGGGGAGGATATTGAAATTGCATTGACTCACGGGCAGCACAGCTCTGAAGATTTGATTTCATTTGTAAATGGTCAATATACAAGCATGGGCGGGAGCCATCAAACAGCACTGAGAGAAGGTTTGGTTAAGGCTGTTCGAGCTCATTTTAAAAAAGATTTTGATGCTTCTGATATTCGAGCTGGTGTGATGGCAGCGATAAGTGTACGTGTTGAAGAACCTGTTTTTGAATCTCAAACAAAAACAAAACTAGGTTCCTTGAAGGCAGCACCTGACGGAGTCACTATTCGAAGTTGGGTCTTGGATTTCATGAAGTTTGAGCTTGATAATGCTCTTCATCGAACGCCAAGCAGTGCAACGGCAATGCTTAAAAGGATTCAACAGTCTGAGCGCGAGCGCAAAGATATGGCTGGTATTCGTAAACTTGCTCAAGAAAGAGCAAAAAAAGCTAGCGTCTATAATAAAAAACTACGAGATTGCCGTGTGCATTTTGCTTCAAAACATAAAGACCGTTTACGGAGTACAATCTTTATTACAGAAGGTGATTCTGCGAGTGGCTCCATAACGAAAGCAAGAGATGTGCAAACTCAAGCTGTTTTTAGTTTGAGAGGAAAGCCATTAAATTCCTACGGTTTAAGTAGAAAAATTGTATATGAGAACGAAGAGTTTAACCTTTTGCAGCATGCTTTAAATATTGAAGGCTCTCTAGATGATTTACGCTATAATCGCATTGTTCTTGCAACTGATGCTGATGTGGATGGAATGCATATTCGTCTCTTGTTGATGACATTCTTTTTACAGTTTTTCCCAGAAATTGTGGAAAGAGGTCACGTTTATGTTCTTGAAACACCTTTATTTCGGGTAAGAGATCGCAAAAAAACAATGTACTGCTACGATGAGCTGGAAAAAGAAAAAGCTTTAAAAGAATTAGGTAAAAAAGCTGAAATCACAAGATTTAAAGGTTTAGGGGAAGTCTCTCCAGATGAATTTTCTGCATTTATCCAAGAAGATATGAAACTTGACCTTGTGCGTCAGCTTCCGGATCAATCTATCGATGATATGCTTCGGTATTATATGGGGAAAAACACTCCGAAACGACAAGATTTTATTATTAATCATTTGAATACTGTGAGTGAATAATTTATGAGCGAAGAACAAATAGGCCAAGGTGGTTATTCGACTGCGAGTGATATGTTTCAAACATGGTTCTTGGAGTATGCGAGTTATGTTATTTGTGATCGAGCTATTCCAGCGGGTAATGATGGTTTAAAGCCTGTTCAGAGACGTTTATTACATACACTAAGAGAAATGGATGATGGGCGCTTAAATAAAGCTGCTAATGTGATTGGTGCAACTATGAGATACCATCCTCATGGTGATATGGCCATTGAAGATGCTCTTGTTAAGCTTGCTCAAAAAGATGTTTTGTTAGAGACTCAAGGAAACTGGGGCAATTCCTTAACAGGGGATAGAGCTGCAGCTGCTCGATATATTGAGGTTAGGTTATCACCGCTTGCTAAAGAAATTTTGTTTAGTGACTCTGTAACAGAATGGCAAGATTCATATGATGGTAGAAATAAAGAACCAGTTGGTCTTCCTGTAAAATTTCCACTCCTACTGCTTTTAGGGGCAGAAGGTATTGCTGTTGGTTTATCGACAAAAATCTTACCTCATAATTTTAGAGAGCTTTTAAAAGAGTCTATTGCAGTATTAAGAGGGCGTCGTCCTTGTTTATATCCAGATTTTCATTCTGGAGGTTTTATTGATGTCTCTGAATATAGAGACGGAGCCAAAGGGTCTCGAATTCGTATTCGAGCAAGAATCGAAGAAGTTGATTCTAAGCTTTTGGAAATTACTGAAATTCCTTTTAGTACGACCACGCAAGGATTGATTGACTCAATTTTAGCAGCGAACGATAAAGGTAAAATTAAAATACGTAAGATTGAAGATAACACAGCAGGAAAGGTGTCGATTCAAATTCATCTCGTATCTGGGACAAATGTAGAACAGACCCTAGAGGCTTTGTATGCATTCACAGACTGTGAAATGACGGTGGCTCCAAGTTGCTGTGTGATTGAAGATCAAAAGCCAGTTTTTTGTGGTGTTTCTGAACTTTTAAAAAATTCGACACATCAAACTCGTCGTCTTTTAGAGCGAGAGCTAAAAATTGACAAGAAGAAATTATTAGAGCGAATTCTTCATTTGCAACTAGAACGTTGGTTTATTGAGCAAAAGATTTATCGTAAAATTGAAATTGCTGAAACTTGGGATGATGTCGTAAAGATTTTAAAAAGAAGTTTGAAATCTTTTGATTGTGAGACTTATCGCCAGATTAAAGATCAAGATCTCACTGCATTAACAGATATTAAAATTCGAAGAATTACAAAATATGATTCGAAGCAAGCTGATGAAGCTCTCCTTAAAATTGAAAGTGCTTTGAAAGATGTTGAAGAAAGTTTAAGCGATATTGTGAATTATACAATTCAGTGGTATCAGTACTTATTAAAAAAGTATGGTGGTGATCTTAAAAGAAAAACTGAGATCACAACTTTCGGAAAAGTAAAGAAATCAGAACTAGCAACATCTTATTCAAAACTCTATGTGGATAGAAAAGAAGGATTTGTAGGGACATCGTTGAAAAATCATGAGCTTTTGTGTGAATGCTCTAATTTAGATGAAGTCATTGCTTTCTGCCAAGATGGCACTGTACGAGTGGTTAAAGTTGATGAAAAGATTTTTGTTGGTCAGAATATTATTCATATTGAAATTTTCCAACGAGGTGATGAACGACGAGTTTATCATATGATTTTTCGTGATGGTAAAGATGGCCCAACGGTTGCAAAACGTTTTCAAGTGACGAGTGTGATACGAGGGCGGGAATATCAGCTCACTCGTGGTAGCGCACAAAGCAAAATTCTTCATTTTTCTGTTAATCCAGATGGTGAAGCAGAGCAAGTTGTACTTCAATTGAAGCCTAAAACCGGTTTAAGGAAAAAATCGATTGAATGTGATTTTTCCAACCTTCCTATTCGAAGCCGGCAAACGGCAGGAACGATTGTAACACCCCATGTTGTACAAAAAGTTGATAAAATTGTTCGCGGTGGATCTACTTTGGGAAAAGTTCGTATTTGGTTTGATCAAGGTCAGTTGCATCAAGAAGAACAAGGGAAATATCTTGGTCGTTTTCAAGGAGGAGACAAACTCTTAGCGGTTTATCAAAATGGGTATTATGAGGTTCTTCCTTTTGCTTTAAATATGAAATTTTCTGAAGGTCTTCTGAATGTTTGTGCTTTTACCTCGGATCAATATATCCAAGTCATTTGGTTTGATGAGCAAAAATCACAAGCATATGCACGTAAAAGTCTTCTTGTAGATGAAGAAGGTCGACAAACTCTATTCCCAAGAGGGCGTTCAAACAAGTTGTGTTTTGTAAGTATTAAAGATAGCCCTTCTGTTGTGATTGAAGCTGATCGTAACCGAGAAGATCCGGTGTTGGTTGATTTTAGCGAAGTGCAAGAAGTTAAAACGCCTACAGCTCTTGGATCTAAAGTCTGTGCATTTGAACCTTATAAGGTAAAAATTCGCAAAAAATAAATTATTATTTTACAAAAAGACTGTTCATTAAAAGCTTTTAATGAACAGTCTTTTTGTTTTTTTCAGTATGAAGAGGTTGTCTTTATATTCGTTATGAATATTGCGTGTCTTCAAAGATTTGCTCAATTTTTGATTGAAATAAAGTTTGTAAAGATCCCCATGAAAAATCTTGGGCTCTTTTTTGAGCTTGTGCTTTTAGGTTGTCTCGTACTTTTCTGTCATAGAGTGCATTTTTGATTTGAGGAATATAAATTTCAGGATGCTGTTTGTTGAATAAAATACCACCATCTTTAAGTGTTCCAGGGATAGCTGTGCATGAGTGAGCCATAACAGGAATATTGAATGTAAGAGCTTCTAATAGCGGTACACAGAAGCCTTCGTGTTCGCTCATACATAAGAAAAGGTCGCAGGCATGATAGATAGAAGCAAGGGTTTCATCATTGACTTGCCCAGGTATGACAATATCCCCAAGATGTTCTTGATTTAAATCAGAGATTTTAAGGTCTAGTTCTTTGGCAATCTGAAGTGTTTGCTGTCCATACAAGGTATGAGGAGATCCGACAAGAATAAGGCGAATGTCTTTGTTGACAAAGTTATGAAGAGCTTTGAGGGCCAGAATCAGATCATGGGTTTTTTTATTTGGAGCAAATCGTCCAACAAAGAGAATATTTTTAATGTGACCTGTTTGTAGTTTTTGAATAAGATTCTGGTCAGAATGCAATTCTGTAAGGTGTTTGTAATGCCTTAGGATTGGTAAAACATGATGATGTTTCGAGCTGTTTTTAAAGAGCTCTATATTGAACTCCGAATCATGCCAATAATTGTGAGTGAGTCGATCGACGAGATCTCTTTGACGATAACCTTGATGGCAAAGATTATAAGCAGTGTGATCAGAAGAGGCGTGAAAAAAAGCTGGAGGCGTAATATTATGATTACGGGTGATAATGCGAGTTGTTCCATATAAAAGCCAATGAGGGACATTAGACCCTGTGGAAAAGTGATGGATTGTTGCAAACCGATTGTGTTGATGCTGTGGATAGTCTTCAATAGGGTAAACGCCCGTAGATTTTTGAATGTCCCCACGCTCTGCATAAACCCTATTGTCAATGTTCATTTGAAAGAGGAGTTTACGTAACCATCGGACTTCGTTGCCGATGGCGTCATGCTGACAAAATGTAGGAAGAATTTGATCAATACGTAATTGAGGATTTCGTATGCTTTTTGTCATTTTTTTGCTCGTCTATGCAAAAGGTTGGCCGATTCTTTTACAAAGTTTATAGAAGAATCATGACAGAAAAGAGCCCATTTGTCAGTGAGGCGACTGAAAATTATCAAGAAATCTCAATGATAGCTTGCTCTCGTATCAGCCAAATCCAGCCTCGAACTTTTTTGAAGCTTAAAAGCTGAGCTGCGTCACGATAATATGAAAGTTGAGCAAAGTAGCCGTTTTCTTGACAGAAGTGAGCAAGGTCATCTTTTTTATTTGTATGAGGAGCGTGTTTTGGAGGGCCATAAGGGGTTGTTTTATAATCAACAATCCAAATTTCATCATGTGTTTCACAGTGAAGATCAATACTCCCAACAATAAGCTCGTTTTGAACACGTGCGCAAATATTCATTTCTGGGTGAAGGTGATGAGTTGGTTTTGTGAGTTGAGACCAAAAATGAGAATTTAAAGTATTGTGAATATCTTTAGACGTTTGACTATATAAACGTTCAGATTCACGAGCTGTCAAATGAATAGAGCGTGCAACCTCAGAGTTGAGGACCCAGTCTTGCCAGAGAGACTCAAGGTTGATGGGGTCTTTTAAAGCGGCTCGTTCTAATGCTTTATGAACATAGGTACCGAGTGTTGCAGAAAGCGCAGGGTGTCCATAATGAATGACTTGGCGCTCTGTTTTTTTACGGCCTTGTAGTGCTGAGTGAGGGTTGATGAGGTTGATGTCGTGGCTTATAGACCAATTTTTTAAAAAGGTTATTTTTTTTTCTTCTACATTTTTCTTCGATGGTTTTTGAGTGATAGTGGCTTCACTTGGGATATGCTCAAGTGCAATTCCCCAAGGCGTCGGCTCTCCGTGACACAATTCGTAGAGATGTTCTCGAAATTTTAAACCAGGTGTGCTTCTTTTGCTTTGCCATCCACTGATCGTTAAATACTGACTAGCTCTTGTGAGAGCAACATAGAGGAGTCGCCAGCATTCTTCGTGTGATGATTCTATTTGGCGCTCTAAAAGAGAATCAAAATCTCGAGTGTGTTCAGGCCTATCGGCTGTTGTTCCAATGTAGTAGAGTTGATGGTTTATAGGGTCTTTTGCCCAGTATCGATCTTGTTTATACCAGGGTTGAGCCGTTTGTGTGACCATGACAAGGGGGAACTCTAGACCTTTCGATTTGTGAATCGTCATAAGGCGAACAGCATTCGAATGAATACTGGCGTTGCCGTGTTCGTCATCAGAAGCCATCTGCTCCAACTGTCTTAAGCAGCTGTTTGGCGTGGTGTGCCCTTGTTCTTCAAGGTCAAGGCAGATGTTTAGAATTTTTTGAAGGTTTTGAATCGCTAGCTCGGCATACTCTGGTGAGAAATTTTTGCGGTATGCTTGAAAAACACCCCATTGGCTATAAGCGTTGGAAAAAACACGATGGCCCAAAATAGGTGTGTTTGTAAGCATGTTTTTTAAAATTTCAATCTCACGAGTGTAATGTTCGGATAAAGCTGTAAGAACTGAGATACAACGATTTTCTTTGATGTGTGCTGTTGATGTTAATGCTTTTAAAAGGTGATGGTCGGACACCATGATCCAAGGGCTTTTTAAGCATGTGATTAAAGAGTTTAAATCTCCAGGGTGAGTCGTAAATCTTAACCATGCTAAGGCATCTTGAATTTCACTTCGTTTAAAGAAACCTTTTTTTTCTTCACGGATATATGGGATGTCATACAATCTTAACTCTTCTTCAAAGGCTTCGATATGGGTTGTGTTGCGATACATAAGGCAACAGTCTTGAGGTTCCAGGTTTCGATACGATTTGGTTTTTGAATCATAAACTGGGTGGTAGATCTCACCTGAGAGAGCTTTCTGGAGCCATTTTATTAGCGATTTAGCTTCTTCTTGAGGGGAGTCTGTAAGATCTAAAACAGAGACACGTCCACATGAAGGAATGAAGTCTTTATTGTTGATTTGAGCTGTAGAGTGTTTTGGGAATGAATCCTGATGAGAAAAGACACGGTTGATATAGTCTAAAACTATTTGAGATGTTCGGAAACTTTTATTGAGAGGTAGAATCGATTTTTCAAATTTTGAAAATGTGTTTTTTGCAAGATTTACAACCTCCGGATCTGCCTCACGGAAACCATAAATAGATTGTTTACGATCACCTACAATAAATGCAGAAGGAGAAGGTTTTCCTGAAGAAGAAGGTTGTGTTTGAGAAAAGAATTCAATAATAAACTGTTGAAATAAATTCCACTGTAGATGGCTGGTGTCTTGGAACTCATCAATCATCATATGCTCGATCGATTGGCTTAAAAGCCAGAGTGCAGCAGGACCGCTATCTTGTCTGAAGAGTTGATCACACCCTCGGGTGAGGTCACTAAACTCTATGGAGCTTTGTTTTGATTTTATGCTTTGTCGAATTGTGTCAAACTCATCATAAAGTATTTGAAAATTTCGGCTGACTTCATTGAGATGCTCGATGCGGTGAAAATTTTTAAAATCGCGAATTGCAGTATCAATATGTTCAATCTGAATGCGAAGCTTTTCTCTTTTTTGACCTTTAATGATAGCCTTACTTACAGATCCTTGATGAGTTAAGATTTTTGTTTGTATCAATGCACTTAGAGAATATTGAGATACTGCTTCTAGGATTTCATCTTTACGTTTGGCTTCCATAGCTACAGTCCGTAAGGGTGAATTTAATGACTCTAAAAGCTCTTTTTCTGATGAGAAGTTGAGTTCTTTTGTGAGATACTCTTGTAATGCTGATTGCCCTTGTGCCTTATGGGACCAAAGGTTCAGCTGATAGCGGCGAAGTTCAAAGAGGCGCTGTTTGATGCCTTGAACTCCCTCAAAAAGAAAGTTCCATTTTTTGAGCATAAAGATAGGAATTTCGCTTTGTTGAATAAGTTCTTCGAAAGCATCTTGATCGAGCTTTTGAACCTCAGAGGCTGTCAGCATCTTTAAAGATTGGCTACCTGCTGAATTGATAAAATTTTGATAGCCTGTCTCAAATGGAAATTTACGATTCCATTGATGGAAAAGAGCATCAATAGTCGTGATTTTTAAAAGTTGGGTTGAAGCGATAATAATCTCACCTGTTTGATGAGCCCCAAAAGGTTTAGTAACAGGTATTCTGCTTAATTTATGAAATTCTTTCATACTGTCTTCAAACTCAATTTGACGAACTTTGTCGTGGATGAGAAGAGACGCTTCTTTAAGGATACGTTCTCTCATTTCATGAGCTGCTTTTACTGTAAATGTCACGGTTAAAATGTTCTGAGGAAGAGCTCCGGCTGAGACAAGAGCAAGAAAACGATGGCTGAGCTGCCAGGTTTTCCCGCTGCCAGCTGAAGCTTCAACAAGATAGCTTTCATATGGGTTTTGGGGGTTCATACTGTATCCTCATGGTGAACATCCATACGTTTGTTTTTTTCAAAAATAGAGCTGAGGTCTGGATCGTTTTTTCGACACACTCCCTGATAGTCACAACGCTCGCACCAAGCGCCGATATCAGGTTTGTAACCATTTTCTTGAACTTCAGCCTGGCGCAAGGCCCATTTTTTTTGAATGTTGGTGACTTGAGTTTGGAGGTCTGGTGTCATAGAAGAGACAAGGCCTTTTACTTGTGCCGTGTGTTTTACCGCTTGAGAAACGCCTCTTGGTTCCCATGAACCTTTTAAAATTGACCAATACCCTGTCACCATGGTTTGGATATTGTGGGTATTCAAAGCTAGCGCATAAAAAGGCAGCTGAGGCTCAAGACCTTGTTCAACTTCTTTGACACTGGGTTGGTATTGTCGTTTGAAATCGTAAATAATACTAATATCAGAGCTTTCTTGGATATGATCGACAGAACCATGAAGACTCCAAGGCTCTTTGTCAATCGTGACGGGCTGGCCTTCGAGTTTTTTTTCTGTAGACATTTTAAAATGAAGGCGAGGAAAGATGTGATCAACCCATCGAGGCCATGAATGGTAACGTAGATGAAGGCCGAGAGATGTCGCAAGGACGTTATGAGGGCCAAGCTCACAAGTCAGAGTTAAAAGCCTTTCTATGAGCTCTTCTTTATTTTCTTTTTGTGTGAGTGAAGAGACCTTGTCCTTATAGCCAATAAAAAAACACTCTAAAACCTTGTGAAGCCATTGCCCTTCAATTATATTTTTTTGTGTGCTTTTCATTGGCACTTTTAAAGATTGAAGAAGGTAGCGATACGGGCACTGCAGAAAAGAACGTAGTCGAGTCGCAGACATCGTGCTTGGAAGAATAGATGGACAAAGTCCAATATTCTCATAGTGTTCTCGTGTGTTAGTGTGAGTTGTTGTGCCGGGAATGAATTCTGGAGCATCAAGAAAAGCAACTGATGAGTCTTTTCCAGTGGCTTCCACAAAACGTGAACGAACACTGTCGCCCTGTACTCCTGATTTTGGATAGCTTAAAATGAGATTGGAAGAAAGAGAACTGATGAGGTAAAACGTTGTATCTTCTAATGATTCAACATATTCCCAGCCTTCAACCCCTATTTTGGTTTTTAACCAGTCATCAACAAGGTCATCATTTGGAACAGAACGCGGAAATGACCCTTCAACACACCCTATGACGATGACTGTGTGAAAAGGGATGCATCGAGCTTCAGGAACACCTAAAATTTGAAGACCCTCGAGAGAAAATCCAGATTCTCTAGCTTCTAATTGCTGCAGGTTACGCATGACAGAATGCCAAAAAGCTCCAACAGGAATGGAAGCGTCATGAAAATAAGAAGCTTCGCCGAATCGCTGTAAAAATTTTTGAAAAGCATCCGTAGAAGATTGGTCAAGGGCAGATATATCGTGATGTTTTTCTGGACTAAAAAATTCAATGAAAAATTCAGTCCATTGAGAAATACTTTGAACCCCTTTTAAGTCAAATAGAGGTTTGACGTAATGATGGAGCTCTTCATAACAGACCTGCAGTTCAGGAGGTAGCTTCTCAAAAAATTTTGTAAAACCATAGCGATCACCGTCAAGCTGGAGGGAGTTCAGTTGAGCTTTAAGAAACGTAGGGTCCTCTTTTAACGGGACTGCGTGTGGGCGCCAGGGATGGACCATAAGGTCTGAGAGGTGAAGCCATTTTTGTTTGCTTGTGAGAAGTTTTCCAACCTCTAAGACCCAACTGCCAAAACCTGTTTGTTGAAAAGGTGTCGGCAAAGAGTTGTTTATTGGAATATCTTTAAATTCATCTTGCCTGAGAAGAGTATGGAAAATTTTTGAATAACCCTTCTCGTTTGCCACGATGAGACCAATTTGATGAGGAGGGCAGCCTTCTTGGATATGCTTTTTTGCAGTGTGAAGAGCAAATGCGACTTCATGGTATGGGTCTTTAGATCGAACAATTGTCTTTTGATTTATCTGATTATTTTGGGATGTTTTTAAAAAAGAAGATTGACCCAGTTTTTCGTGGAGTTCTCTAACTGGATTGCGGCCAGTTTTCTTTTCCGGGGTATAAGGGAAGAATATCGTGGTTCTGGTGTCTTTACTAAGATGTTTTAAAAGAGGGAAGATAGCTTGATTCACTGTTGTAAGTGCTGCAATAAAAATTTTACGAATTCCTGTGACGGGGTTTTGGATAGCATCCCGAGTTGCAGTTTTCATGGCTTCTGCTGTCGTAATGGCGTGCTTATTTATAAGGATTTTTTTGAATTTTTTTTGAAGATCTTCAATCTCATTGAGTCGAGAGGCTAATATGTTTAAATACCGGGGGTCATGATAAAGATCTTCATCAAAGAGTTTATGAATTTCACTTAAACAGTCTTCTTTGTTGTTAATGCTCAAGTCGTGAAATAATTGTCGTAATTCATGAGCGTGCTGAGGAAGAAGGTGTTTATAGTTTTCATGTCGTAGAAGTGCGGTGAGTAGAAGTTCTTCAACTTGTGCATCAATAGGGTGGAGAGGTTCTTTTGCTAGAGACCATAGCCACTGGTCAAGGGTGGAAAGAAGAGGAGGTCGAAGCGCTGGGCGTTTTTGTGTGAGGAGGTCTAAAAGAGCGTGTCCAAGGCGAGCTGTCGGAAGGACGACAACAATATCGTGAAGCTCTTCTTCTTTGAGAAGTTGTTCAGCGAGTATGGTGAGAGGATTTTCACCAGGGGGACACATAAAGTTTTGAGATTGTGAATCCATATCGTGCTCATCTGATGTCGTAGGAGTGAATGCTACCTTGTTATGATTCCCTAAAAAAACAATATATTCAGCTTGATACATTGCGCTGAAATATGATTTCTGGAACTTTAGCATATCTACTCATATCTTTATCTAAGATTTTTTCATTTCTCTTATGACTGATTTAGGGGTTTTCAATATTTTTTTAACCACAGAATTTTTGACAGTTAGTATAGTGAATGTCCAAACCTGGCTGGGTTTTTGACTGAATTTAAGGCATACTCCGCGTGAGCGAATCTTCATGCTTTAAAGGGGATCGTATATGGAAGATTATGAAGAGAAGACACAAAGTCTTGATCATGAAAATGAGCAAGACCGTAAAGATCGTTTGACAAAACAGCTGGCTCGAGTGGTATGCATTTGTAAAGGTGTTCCTCTATCAAAGGTTTTACCTGCTTTAAAAGGCTGTGAAGATGTGAGTGACGTGAATCGAAAAGCGAATATTGGTGACGGCGGCTGTCAAGGTCGTAGATGTGGACCTCGTGTTCGTGCACTACTCAAGAAGAAATAAGATTTTTTCTTGAGTGGCCACGCGACTTTGAAAGTTGCGTGGCTTTTTTTTTAGGGTGGAAAAGTGTTTAATTTTTCAGATTCGATAGAATAAAATAAGTGCATCACCTTAATACAAAGCTATAAATATTTAAGTTTCTTTGTTGTGAAGGTCGATTTTTTATCATTTTCTTTTTGTGTGATGAACTTGATATTTTTTAAAAGAGCTGGTGTTTTTTGTTATTGACCACCTGGAATAGCCGCGCTATCGTCCTTTAGATTTTATATTATGCAAATTGAAGAAGACTTTTTCCTAAAAGGTGTGAGGGGTTTATGTTTTATAGGGAAGTATGGGTATGCGCGTTATTTATGGTGTCGTCACCAGGGTTTGCTCTTTTAAGCAGTTTACTTCCAGACGTTGAGATTGAAACACAGGTAGTCAAAGACCTTGAAATTGATCGAATGAGTCGTAACTGGGGGATGGACTCTTTGCCGTGTCCTTTAAGGGTGGGAGATCAGCAAGATTTGGTACAGCAGCTTTATAAAGTTCGCGATGGCCTGAAGGATGAAAAGTGCCGTAGTAGGCATGATGAAGTTTTTAAAGATCTACAAAAAGCAACAAGCGCTTTTGAAATTGTAGAGGCAAAGAAAAAAGGGATTGATCTCAGTGAGTTAGATGAAGATCAATTGGCTATTAGACCTTGGGGGTCTTTTCAGGATGCGGGAAATCTTGATGCGAGAGCTGTTGGATCACAAGGTGGTTATATAGGAGGTTTTGCAAAATCTCGTATGATTTCTCAAAGTGCAGGTGCGATTGCAGAGTCTTTGAATATGCTTGTGACCGATGAAGATTGTCAGCAAGATATGAAACAAGCAGGGCTTTTGCATACCACTGCAAATTTAGCGACATCAGTAGGACAAATTGCGCTAGCTGTACCTTCACCGAGTGGTCTTGTTGCGGGAGCAGCGGCTATTGGGGTAGGAGCGGGTCTTAATGTGCTTGATGTTCTTTTTCGTTCTCCTTTCGATTGGTCAAACGACAAAGACAGAAATCAGTTTATTGCATTAAATTGTAACTTTTACGATGTTCGTCATAACCTTGAGAAAAATGGGTTCTTTATTCCGAATGATGAAGGGATGAAAGAAGACGTACAAAAACTCAAAATAGATCTTAAAAATCTTGATCAACAAATGAAAAAAATCGAGAATAATCGAGAAGACTTTCATAAACAGCTTTTAAAAGCGAGAGAAGATTTTATGAAAGAATCAATGGGGCAGGCCGTTTATGATGCTCATAAGGTGCTGAAGATTTTGACCCGTTTTCTTTATGACCTTCAAGCACATGAACTTCAAAAAAGATTGGAATTTGTGCGTATGGTACGTCAAAATCGCACAGTCCTTAATAATTTGATGGAATGCTCGGAAGAGCGACCCTATATTCCCTCTCTTCTCGATGTGTTTGATCAGCTTGAAGAGACAAAACTTGTTCATATGGATGAGAAGTCATTTGTCGCTTATATGGATCCAATACGAGCGATGTTAAATGATATTTATACTCACCTACAAGATCATAAAAAAGTGTCCACTCGAGACTGGAGTGAGCGGGATGATGGAGACAGCGCTGTACCTCGCCAGAAAGTTGTTGATAAAATCGTAAAGGCATACAACCAAATTGAAGATCAGCTCTCTACTGCAAGGATTGAGCTTGTGAGCCGAATTCAGATTCTACAATTGCATCAAAAAAACAACATATTTAGTAGAGATGATGCTGGGGCACAACAGGCTTTTGACGTTTTGAAGCAATATGGAGAAATCCGAGATATGTTATTTGGGGAAATTGGCTGGTCTTTTTTTAAATATACTTTTGATCAACTTAGAGCCTCTCGTTCTGAGTTTGAACATGGCTTAAAAGTATGGAAACGAAAATTTTACACGACTCTTAAGGGGCAGCCTAATTATGCTCTGAGTCACTTAAAACCTGAGAAAAAAGCGGTTGCTTGTCGTGATGTTTTTCTATTAAGAGAACATTGGGTGAGAGGTAATGCTTCTGCTCGATTAACATGGGATTTTATGCAAACAAACCAAGGGCTTTGGCATTCTCAAAGTTCTCGTTTTTTAAAGGTTTTTCATCTCCCACTATGGCCATTTTCGCATACATGGAACCTTTATAACCAAATGATTGCTGGTGAACATGCGCAAAGAGCTTTGCATGGTGAAACGAGTAAAATTAGGTCGAGAGCAAGAAGAAAAGCTCACTATGCCTTAGCACCTATACACAGAAATGTAGGGTATGAATCATTGGTTTTTCATGATCACCACAAAGATCGTGTTCTCTTAGAGAGAGTTTTTGAAGATTCAAATTGTGCTCGTTACACTGAGTAGTGTGTCCCTTGTCGGATGACACTAGACAAGTAATCCACAGGATCGGTGGATTACTTGTTTTTTTTACGTTGATAGCTCTTCCACAGTAAGCTTCCTGCGGACTGCTCGAAAATAAGGCAAATTTTAAAAACACGGAAAAATAAAACCATAACCATCAGGTTCCCTTGAGGGCATTTATGATATCTTTGAGCTGTGTTGGAATGTGTGGTTCTGTCTCGAGATACATATTGTTCTCGGGGTAGTGCCTACTAATTGTATGGATTTGATCACTAAAGAGAAAAGTACTCATATGGTAAATGAGAAAAAGATTACGTTCGTATTGATTGATGATGTCTTCTTTTTGTTCATCGGATTGATGAGTGCTTTGATTTATGGCTTGTTTGATATGATTCGGAACTTTTGCCTTCATTTGAAAAATATGGTGTGTTGTTTTTTGATATGTGTTGTCTGTAATATGAGGCAATTCCCATGATGATGAGTCCATTTCTTGGCTATTGATGCAAGCTATGATTTCATCGGGATCAATGGTGTGAAGCATTCTCTCAAGCGCATGTGCTGTTTGAAAGAGCTCTGGTGAATGGCCCAGAAATGTGATGACCATATAGTATGGATTTAAGCCTTCTTGGGTTGAATATTGCGAGTATGCATCGTATTTTTTGAGAATATCTTTTATTGCTGATAGTGGGTATTGAGCTGCAAGCTCGACGATTGATTGATCTATAGTGGCTAAAAATTCATCACTGGTTTGATCTTCAAAAAGATGAGAAAGAAAAAACATAAGTTCTTTTAGGTGTTGAAGGCTTTGTCTAATGCTTTCTGCTGGTTGGTGTATTGTGATGGAATGAATAATTCGTAAATAATTATTCAGGGTGTGGGCTTCATGTATGAGCTCTTCGGTATTTTCAACTCGGTCCATGTCGAATTGATAGATCATATTAATAATATCATTTTTTACGGTAGACAGTTCTGCGTGGGGTAAAGATTTCAATTTATAATCGAGGTTCTGAAGTATGGAAAGAAGATTTTGATTGAGAGCTTTTAAGCCAGGGTACTCTTCATTGGCTGGTGGTAAGTCTTCCCAAGAAAAGCTCTCACGGCGAATACCACGCTCGTGATCTGAAAGTTGATTAAATGTAAGCTGGAATCGATCAGAGTGAGTGCTTTCTAGAGCATAAGAGATGTTAAATATGACCTCAGAGGCATGAAATGCAATTTCTTGGATATATGGACTTTGAGGTGCTCGGGCTAAAATTTCTGCGGTGTTTGCATAACTTTGAGAGACAGAAGATTGTCCCCAATAGAAAAATTTTTTGATTTGAGAATCAAGACAGGTTGGTTGAATTTTTCTTCTGTTATTTTGATTTTTCTCTGAAATATTAGTGTTCATTATAAGAGTGTGCAAAGCTTGTATGTAGACAGTTGATGCACTGTTTTCAGATGAAAAATCAGAGTGCTGTAACCTATTGTCGTTGTAATGCAAAATTTGATGAAGGTAAGGAAAATATATTTTTGCAATAGCGTGAGTATAAAAGTTGAATTTAGAATTTTTTTTCTTCAAGTGGGCAAAAGCATTTTCTTCTAACATCGATGAAAGAATGAACTCAAACCAAGTTTTATTTTGTGTATCGTTATGTTTGATGAGACTGATTAAAAAAGATTCCCAATTTTCATTGCTTTCGAATGAATCATAGGAATTTATTATAGGTTTTAAGTCTGAAGGAATACTGTGCAAAAACTCTTGAATAGTTGCTGGGTTTTTTAAACAATTTTGAATATTTTTTTTTTCTTGAAGAGATAGAGGTGCTTGTCTTCTTCTTAGTGCTAAATGAGTTAAAAATGATGTGAATGTGGCGGTATTTATTTTTAGTAGTGACCACTGACCGGATTTCTCTGAAAAAAATGTTTTGCAAGAAAGATCGAAATCGGAAAGGTCTTTTTTTAAAAATTTTTTTATAATGCTTAACTCAGGAATCTGTAGAAAGCTTTTCTTGTCAGATAAGATCTGACCGTGATTTGCTTTGTGTTTTTTTTTGTTTGGCTGAGAGTAAATATTTGATGTGCAAAAGATTGTAAGTAAAATATATTGAAAAAAAATTGTCTTCCTCATAATGTTGATACCTCTTTACTATTTTATTTTGTTATCTGTGTATTCAATGACAGTGCTTTGTATGGGCCGAAAAAGTGGTGGTAGATGATTTTACAATTTTTCGACCATGTCGATGAAGTCTTCTAATTGTGCCGGTATATGGGGGTTGTCAGGGTTATATCCTCGGAAACGACTCAATGATTTTAGAATAATGTTGATTTGCCCTGAGGCTAAGAAAGATAAGGTGTGTTGAATCAAAAGAGAAGACCTCACAAAACTTTCTTTAAATTTATCGCGATATTCAGTAGGCTCTTGTGAAACGTGCGAGAATTCTTTTTGAAAAAGAGAGTGGCACGGAAAAGATCCGCCTGAGAGCTGAGATACCATCTGAAGGTACTGGCTAGAAAACGAATTTTTTAATACATTTAAAGGAACTCTGATGCGGACATCGTGCTGTTCTATGGCTTCGTTTAATTGAATTTCGCTAAAAGTAGAGCGGAGTTCTTTTAGAAAAAAAGGTGTTTTTAATAAATCGTTTTCTTGTAACAAAAAATGAGCTATCTGATAATGTGGCGGTACCTCGAAAGCCATTGATGTGTTGAGTTGAGAGAGTATTCTTGATGTCTTGATTGTGGTTTGTTCTTGTGTGTTTTCGTGACGAAGGCTTTTGTTGATAGAGTGAGATATCTTTTGATAAAGATTATGGTTGATTTCAGGGTAGTCTGAAAGAATGCAAATAATTTCTTTGAGGTATTGAAGGCTGTTTTTCACATCATTTTTGCTTTGGTGATGAACAATAGTGTTAATGTTCCGCATGATTTTGACTAAAGCGATATATGAAGAATGCGTATGCAGTTGGTCATCAAGGTCAATTAGAGAATCAAATTGATAGATGATATTCACGATATCATTCAAAACGTCATCTTTTTCTTTTGAAGAAGAATCATTAAAAATTCGGTGTATATTTTGTATGATCAATAACGAAATATTTGTGGTAGGATTTAATATAGAAGGAATGTCAGATGTTTCTGGAATGCTTTCCCATTGAAAGTCGTCAATTCGATCCCCAGTGTCATAATCGTTCATAGCGTTCATGATAATATTTTCGCGATCTAGATTATGAGACATTAAATCATGCTGATGTTGAAAAATAAGATCTGAAAGAAGGTATCCCATCTGTAATAGATAATTTTCATTGGGTATTTTAGCTATGATTTGGTGAATCTCAGTGTGAAACTGGGTTTCATATGATTGGCCCCAGTAGTACATTTGATGGATCTTTTTTTCGACTTTAAGTGGATCAATTCTCGTTTTTAGAGTGTATTGTGATGAATTTTTAGTATGTATGATTATTGTCATAAGAGAGTTCAGTAGAATGTGGAGTTTGTCGTCTTTTTTCTGCTTCGTGCTCTGTGAGTTTATATGGCTTGATTGAAGTTTTTCTATTTCACTTGATAAATGAATGAGAAAAATATTTGTTAAGAAATTAGTGTAAAATTTATTATCGAGACTGTGATTTTGATGTTCTGATTTCAAAGATTCTATAAGTAAAGCAAGAGAGATTTGCTGAAAAATAAAAATGTTCTTTATGGATTTTTGTTCGAGAAGAGTGCAGATAATCTTTTCCCATGTTGTATGATGGTCAAAGTATTTTTGCAAAATTGGTGATGCTGGGTCCATTTTTAGCTGGATTAAACTTAGAAATTCTTGTGCTGTTATAGGTGAATCTAAAGTTTTAAGGATCAGAGTTCTGTTTTCTTGTGAGTAAGGTTTTTCACCTAAAGCACCTCGTAGATCTTCAAATTTTTTAAGAAATCGTTCCCCGGAAAATTTTAAAAATGTACGAGATGTGGTTGAATCTTGAGAAAAAAGTTTAGAGGTGACCTCAAAATCGCCTATATTATCGTCTAAAAATTTTTTAATAAGACTTAATTCAGGAACTTGAGATAAATAGTCATTTTTTTGGGTAAGAAGAGAGATCCGTTGTTTTTTTTGTAGTGGTTGAGCGTATGAATTTTGTATGCCGATAGTAATGATCATTAACGTGTGTAACGAAATTTTTAGAATTTTTTTATTCATCTCATTCTCCTGATGCAAGATTTTCTTTATAGTTCATTAAAAACCTAGCTACAAGGCTTTTGTTTAAATGGAGATCGTGGTCAAAATATGATACCTGTACATATGACCACCTAGAGAAAGGATTATGAAATGGGACAACTTGAAGATGTTTTGTCAGAATCTTTACAGGATATTCAGAGGCAAGGTCTTTGGAAAAAAGAACATTTTATAGAAGGGCAGCAATCTGATCATGTGATGGTTGAATCACGTGACTTCATGAACCTTTGTGCGAACAATTATCTAGGTTTTGCGGCTCATCCAGAAGTCATGAAAGCAGCTAAAGATGCTCTTGAGCGCTTTGGTTTCGGGGTTGCTTCTGTTCGTTTTGTCTGTGGGACTCAAACTATTCATAAAGCGTTAGAAAAAAAGTTAGCAGATTTTTTTGAAATGGACGATGCGATTCTCTATTCATCTTGTTTTGATGCAAATACAGGTTTGTTTGAGACCTTATTTCAGAGTCAAGACGCTATCGTGAGTGATAGTTTGAATCATGCGAGCCTTATTGATGGTATCCGTTTATGTAAAGCGCACCGTTTGAGATATAAGCATGCTGATCTTCAAGATCTTGAAGATAAGTTAAAATCTTCGATGGATAAAAGATTGCGGGTGATTGTAACAGATGGTGTGTTTTCAATGGATGGTGAAATTGCACCTTTAGCAGAAATTTGTCAGTTAGCAGAAAAATATAATGCCAATGTTGTCGTTGATGATTCTCATGCAGCAGGTTTTATGGGAGAAAAAGGCCGTGGGTCCATTGAGGCTTGTGGTGTTATGGGAAAAATAGATATTTTAACAGGGACCCTTGGAAAAGCTCTTGGAGGAGCAAGTGGTGGCTATGTCTGTGGAAGTCGAGAGGTGATCGATACACTTAGACAAAAGTCGAGACCTTATTTGTTTTCGAATAGTGTGCCCCCTTATGTGGTGGGTGCAAGTTTGAAAGCTTTAGATCTTGTGCAAAATAATAAAATTCTCCGAACGGACTTACACCGGAAAACAATGCTGTTTAGAAGTCTTTTAGAGGGGGCTGGGTTCCAATTAGGAGGAGAAGTGCACCCAATCGTCCCAGTTATGATTGGCTCAGCTCATCAAGCGCAACAGATGGCAGAAGAACTTTACGAGCGAGGCTATTATGTTGTCGCCTTTTCTTATCCTGTTGTGCCAAAAGATCAAGCAAGAATTCGAACACAAATCTCAGCTGTTCATAGTGATGATGATTTAAAAAAAGCCGCAAATGACTTTATAGAAATTGGGCGTAAATTAGAGGTTCTTATATGAAAGCGCTTGTCAAAAAATTTGACCGTGTTGGGCTGACTCTGGAGGATGTTGAGAAACCCATTTGTGAAGAAGATGGAGTTCTTGTTCGTGTTCATAAAACAGCAATTTGTGGTACGGATCATCATATTTTTCAATGGGACGAATGGGCTCGAAAAAACATTGTTTTAGGGACTGTTGTTGGGCATGAATATGTCGGTGTGATCGAAGAGGTCGGATCACGTGTACAAAGGCTCAGGGCAGGTATGAGAGTGTCTGGGGAAGGGCATATTGTATGTGGGCATTGTCGTAATTGCCGTGCTGGACAGCGCCATTTTTGCAGAGAGACACAAGGAGTCGGTATACAAAGACATGGAGCTTTTGCTCCTTATTTGAGTATACCAGCAGAAAATGTTTGCGTTCTTCCAGATGATGTCTCAGATGAAGTGGCATCCCTTTTGGATCCTCTTGGGAATGCTGTTCATACAACTTTAGCTTTTGATCTTGTGGGTGAAGATGTTCTGATTACAGGTGCAGGGCCGATTGGTTTGATGTCGATTGCTGTAGCAAAGGCTGCAGGGGCTCGCCATGTCGTTGTGACCGATTGGAATGAATATAGACTAGGTCTTGCACAGTCTATGGGAAGTTCGGTGGCATGTAAGCCAGATGAAGACCTTTTTAAAGTGATGAAAGACTTAAAAATGACTGAAGGGTTTGATGTTGGTTTAGAGATGTCAGGGCACCCTCAAGGGTTAGCAACTCAATTGCAGATGCTCAACCATGGAGGGAAGCTTGCTCTTCTGGGTTTACTGCCATCAGGAGCTGGTATTGAATGGGATCATGTGATTTTTAAAGGGCTGACCTTACAAGGAATCTATGGACGAAAGATGTATGAGACGTGGTATAAAATGATATCACTGCTTCAAGGTGGTCTTTGTCTTGACCCAGTGATTACGCATAGGTTTTCTGCTCTGGATTTTGAAAAAGGTTTTCAAGTGATGAATGAAGGGATATCAGGTAAGGTTGTTTTAGATTGGATGAATGTGAATTAAGATAGCCTTGCTCGCAAACTTTTTGTAGTTTGTTATGGTAAAATATATAACAGCAAAATTTTAAATGCTGTTGTTGAATAAAACACCTTGTGATTTTGTATCATAAGGTTTTTTTATGTGGAGTTTGTATGAAAACTTTATTGATAAGTCTTTGTTTAATTTTTTTAACATCAGCACAAAAGCCAAGGAATAAAGAAGAAGCAGAGGTTTTTTATAGGCGTTCTGTTATGTCACAAATAGATGCTCATCTTATGATACTTATGACGATAACATCAGCAAAGTTAGAATCACGTAAATCAGATCTGAGTGTGCAAGCAAATGCGATGATGTCGTTATTAAAAGAAAGTGAAGATTTATTTTCAGAGGAAAGAAAAAAAGGAAAAACAAGGGCGAAATCGAACGTCTGGCGTGAGAAAAATAAATTTATTGAAATGATGAAAAAAAATCAATCACAAGTGAAAACTTTTGTAGAAGCGATCCCTTCCGAATCATGGAAATCTTTAGAAAAAAAAGTTGATGATATCCGCAAATCTTGTATAGGGTGTCATAAGAGTTATAAATTAAGTGGTCGCCCGCTGGAGGCTTTATAAGTGGAAATTAGCAAAAATTTTTTTGTTTTATGTTGCATTGTTTTTTTGACTTATTCTTTTACAAAGAGCGCCCCTGACGAAGTTGCAGCCATTAAAAGCTTTGATGGTTCGATTGGTATGAAGGTTTTTCATCGTCAAAATATCAATGACTTTGTGATTACGATGGGTGAAGATGCAGGAATTGATGGGACTCTGACATATGAGCCTCTTGTGGTTCCTCAAAAGGGCTGGGCTATATCATGGCGTCACGGTTCTATTCAGCTCTCCTCACAGACTTTGCGAGGGAGCCGCTCTAAGCATTATCAATTCCATTATTACAGAAAAAATTTTGGGGCGGAGCTTAAACATCGCTCTTATCGTAGTTTTCAATTAAAAAGTGCTCTTCAATCATCAAATCCTTTTTGGAGCAATCGTGATGACCTTAATGTTGAAAGCACACATCTTGCATTTTACTACTTACCGGCGGATGATGTTGTTTCTTTTAAAGCAGGTTTTGATCAAACAGAAAGGCAGCTTCAATCTGGGTGGAGCCCATTGGTTCAACTCACAGGAGAGAAACTGGTTGTTCGGGCAGGAGAATCACTGATTCCTCCGGCGTCAAGGTCACGGTTTTTTATGGATCGTGGTTTTCAAGGTGGTGACTTTAGGACTTTTAGTCTTCTTCTCGGGGTTGCTTTTACTTATGTGCCTTGGGATGCTTTTTATTTTACAGCAGCAGGTGGTCTTGGTTTGGGTTACCAATGGAGGGATTATCACTGGGGTGATGTGGGTGTGGAAAAGTGGGGGCTTTCAACAAAACACAATTTTCGTGTAGGCTTTGGGTATAATGATGATCGTTATTATGCCGGTGCTTTATGGTTTACCGACGGAGATACATATAAGTTAGAAAACTCTTGGATTGAAAACGAAGGGGGTTTTATAACTTTTTATGTTGGGTTTCGTTTTTTTCCTGAAGAAGTAAAAATCTCAGATATTTTGCATCTTAGCTAAATAAAGATATAAAAAAACCTTCAAATGCATTGCGCAAAAGAAGGTTTTTTATAATGAGGCAGGTCTTACTGGCAGAAAGGAAGAGTGGGTTGAACTTGGCAAAGAATCACACAGAGCATAGGATTCTTAAGCGGGCACTCTTCAGCTTGTGAACGGACTCCGATGAGAATTGGATGACTTTGAGCGACTGTGCCATCAGCATCAGTGACAGTAACGGTGACTTCACCTTCTGCCTTCGCAGTCAAGACACCTTCAGGAGTCACTTCAGCGACATCAGATGAGTCGACTTTAAATTGAAAACCTTCGTTAGCACCACCTGCTGCAGTGAAATCAAGAGTGTTGCCTGGGGCAACAAAACCAGTATTAGGAATGACGACGAGCTTTCTTTCATCTGTTGCTTTGACGGCAGCTTCTGCGTCAATGCGGCAAGCACATGCTGTTTCAATTTTTGAAACAGAAGCACTTGTTTGCATGAGTGCTTTCACATGTTCAGGAGAAAGAGTGTCTCCATTTTTCATAGCTTTAGCAACAACCAGTGCTGCAAGTCCTGCGGCTGCTGGAGTTGCCATTGATGTTCCTGAAAGTTTTCCGATTTTATTTCCAGGTAGCGTTGATAGAATATCAGCGCCTGGTGATGCAAGGTCAACTGTCGCACGGCCAAAATTTGACCATGAAGGCTTGTTGTCATCAACATCGGACGCTGCAACACTAATGACATTGCTGAGCCCTGCGTTTGCTGGATAAACTTCTCTTCGGTCGTTTGAGCGGCCATCATTTGCAGCGGCAGCAACAAACAACACGCCTTTGTCTTTAGCTCGCTCTATTGCTTCAAGGATTGGTTTAACAGCGTTGCGAGCAACTGCTGCACCCCAGCTTGCGCTAATGACGTGTGCGCCGTTTTGTACAGCGTAATCAATCGCTTTTGCGCCATTTAGAAGATCACCAGAGCCATCAGCACCTAGAAAGCGGATAGGCATAAGGGTTGTGTTTTGAGCGACTCCAGAAATGTCTAAGCCATTGTCACCAGTTGCTCCTACAATCCCTGCACAGTGAGTCCCGTGTCCCGGGTTTCGGTCAGAAGTTTCGTCCATAGGGTCGTTGTCGTTTCCGAAAAAATCCCAGCCGCGGACATCATCGACAAAACCATTTTGATCATCGTCTTTGCCATTTCCAGCGATTTCTTTCGTGTTTGTCCAAATTTGACCTTTAAGGTCCCGGTGTTTCCAGTCGATCCCAGTGTCAATCACAGCGACAACAACATCGGCGCTACCTTTTTCGTGTTCCCATGCTTTTGAAGCGTTGATTTTTTTGAGCGCCCACTGGTTTGCGTACTCCGGGTCGTTCGGCTCACCAAACATATGCATTTTGATATTTGGCACAATGTACTCAATGTCAGAAGACTTTTTGAGCTGGTTGAGACGAAGTTCTTTTTGTTGATTGTCGTCACTCAAAGAAACTTGAATCAAACGTCCTGTCGTATGCGTCCCGGTGACTTCGCCTTCAGCAAAAAGTCCATGAAGTGAGCTAGGCTGTGTGTGAGCCTTGTACTTCACGATGTAATCAGCTCCGTAGCTAGGTAGAGCACACGCTATACCAAGTACAAATCTTAATAGAATCATATTTCCTCCTGTGTGTCTTACTAATCTTCATTCTAGCATGAGGGTTTGTCCGCACGGCCAGTTCTTTCACGAGGCTTGCTGTAGTAGCTTTTAATGTTGTTAAAATGGAAGCTTTTTACCTAGTGGGATGTCTGCTCACAGGAAGAATTCTTCAGAAGAAACAGTGAACAGAATTTGGGTTTTTTGCTGAAAAGGCTGGTGCCTTTTATTTTTTAATCCACCCAGACTGCAGAGTGCCGTGATAATGAACACAAGGATATACCCCTGTATCTTGAAGCAGGATGGTTCCTGGTGAGAGAACAGAATTACATCCGGTTTGTGCTCTATCGGCTAGGATGGCCCCAAACTTTCTGAGGCCTGAAGGTAAGCGTTGCATTGTTTTAGGGTGAAAGAAAGGGACTGTGTCTTTTTTCAGGCGTAGGTTCGCAAGTCGTGTTCCTGCGCCAAGGTTGCAGTGCTGCCCTAGAATTGAATCGCCCAAATAAGCAAAGTGAGCTGCGCTCGCTCTATCGAGCAAGACAGAGCCTTTGGCTTCTGAGGCGTGTCCGAGTATAGAGTTTTTTCCCATGTAGACACCGCCTCGGATATAAGCGCCGTGACGAACTGTTGCACCAGGCCCAATGAAGGATGGGCCTTGAATCATTGCTGTTGGCTCAACTGTTGCGGATTCAGAAATATAAACACGACCTTGAATTGTTGCGCTATCAGCGATGTTGCCGAGAAGGGTCCCGTTTTTAGGAACGTCAAATTTATCAAGAATTTTATGAATCCAGCTGAGGAGATTTTCTCCCAGGAGATCAAAAGTGTTGTCAGGGTAGATGTCGTGAAGGTAAAGATCTTCAAGGTTTGTCAGAGTCTCTAGTGGGATATGAACAGCAGACATAACGGAGGTCCTTCTTGTAGCTCAAGCACAGGCCAACTTTACCGATAATGTAAAGGTATGTCTAGAGCCGACTGACGATAACAATTGGGTTTTATCAATGTTTCATGTCAATGAATTTAAAAGAAATATGAAGTCTTGGGCGCGTGAGCACCCAGAGGGTAATGAAGAACAGTTTATGGACTATTGTGATAGTCAGGTTGATCCTGAGTATTATGCAACTCATGGTTGGCTGCTAGAGCAGGCTAGAAGTTGGTTTCGGTATGTTGAATCGTGCCGAAAAACATACGATGATCCTCACCATGACGATGAAAATATGTCTTAAGTAACATGCTGACTTCTGTTCAAGTTTCGAATCCTTTCGAAGGCATATTCTTCAATCATATCTAATGCTTCTAGATCATCAAAACCTAAGTCTTTCATCCAGTCGACTTGTTGCATTTCAGGAAGTGGTGTGACCACTTCTTCCCCGTCTTCATTTTCATAAAGCTCGTATGCTTCAGTAATAAAAGCAGGTTTTTCTATTTTAAAATAATGGTAACCATCGCCATTGATGACAATGCCATCTCTAGAGTCTCCAGACCAACTCTCACGAGCGAAAACGTATTTTTCTTCAGTGCTCATATGATTTTTTCTCCTTGTGTCTCTCGTGCATTCAGTTTTACATGGAATCGAGCCAACCACCAAAGCGGTTAAAACGAAACTTAAAGTCTAGCCAACTTTCTCCAGGAAAATAATGACTCCACAGAACAAAGAGAGCTTTGCCACGTACGCTACTGACCGGAACCATCCCCCAAAAGCGAGAGTCGTAAGAATTATGTCTATTGTCACCCATTACAAAAACGTGTCCATGGGGGACAATCCACTGCTTGTGGCCCCAGTCCCCACTGGCTGCGTGTTGTGCAAAAGGATGTTTTCGAATCACCCAATGATGAAGACCAGAAAGGTTTTCTTTAAATAAACGAACGAGGGTCTTGTCTTCATCAATGTCGTCTAGAATTGTTCTGTCAAAATTATGGTCTTGCTGTTCTTGAGCTGTGCCGTTGATGTAAACAATATCATTGCGAATTTTAATCGTGTCACCGGCGACGCCAACGACTCTTTTGACGTAGTCGATGCTTTTATCTTGAGGAAAAGGAAAGACTATAATATCGCCCCGTTCAGGTCCTCCCCAGCTTGCAAGTGCGATTTCTGTAAATGGGACTCGTAAGTTGTATGAGAGTTTGAATGCTAAAAGTCGATCACCAACTTTGATTGTTGGTTCCATGGAAGGGGTGGGCACCACATAGGGCGACATGATTGAAGAACGGAAAGCTAAAACTGCTAAGATAAGAATAGAGAGTGATTTCAGGTTTTCATAACTGAAAAAACCTGGTTTTTCTTCTGTTATTTCAAAATGATCTTGTTGTGGATGGTTTTTGCTTTCTATGCTTTTATCTTCTTCGTTCGAGTGCGATGACATGAGTATGTGTCTCCTAGGCAAACTGGGCGCTCGAGATTTCTCGGCATTTCACCGATCATACCAATATGATTGCGTTTCATCTAGCAGAAAGCAAAATCAATTGAGAGAATTGCTAAAATTTTTGATTATAACCATTTTTTTTGTATCTTCGAACTCAGTGAGTGCAAGTTATACAGCGAATAGAGTTTGGTTTGAGTATCATGATGGTTTTTATCGAGTGATTGTGCATTACACTGTGCCTGAGCTCAAAGAGCTGAGGGAAGCGACGTTTGATGTTGTAGATAAGCGCAAGGCTGAGGTTTTTTATTTTTCTTTGCTGCGTGGTGCGCACTTCCAGCTATCATCGCCTGATCCTATTGGTTTCCGATCTCAAGAAAAAAAAGCTGATCCGTGGTGATTTATGATGTGTTAAAAGGCAGTGTGATATTCAAGATATTGTAATCGTTTATTTATAGTCAAGTTATCAGGGTGTCTCACATGAGGTGAAGTATGCTGTATTCGACCTGTGTCACTGATAACCAACGGCAAGTGGTGTCGCTATTTTTCAGTGTGTTTGGATATTCAGATGCTGGGTGCAAGCATTTTATCTGTTTGGTTGTAGGTGCGATCTCTCTATATTGCTGATAAAGTGGCGGGTTTCTGGGAGATCATTTGCATGCCTTTCTCTTCAGAGAAGGCTTGTAAGGAACTATGAAAAAGACTCTTGTCATCAAGAACCCATGAATTTTACTGAAAGTATAATGGTTGTTGCTATGAAAAAAATTTATCAATTGTCGTAAGAGACCTTGAAAAACCCCGTCCTACATTCTCTAAGGTGCTTCGCACAAATCTTCTTGAACAGTTTGAAGAGGGGTCCATGGGATGAGATCTTTGCTCTTGATTTCTAGATGAGTTGGTGTGATATCAGGCTGATCGGGGCGAAAAGGGGTTAAAACAAGAGTCGTTTCCTCTTTCTTTATGATCGGGGTTTTGGGTGTTTCTTTTTGAACTTCAGAGGACTGTGGTTGTGAGGGTTCTGTTTCGGCAGTTTGGGCATCGGCTTCAGAAGCGTCAATGACTTTTTTGAGTTGAATGATCGCAATTGTGGTGAGCACAAACATAACTGGAAGACGGTATTTCTCCCATCGATCTTGAGCTCGAAACGCAATTTCTTGCCAAGGTCCGACTTTCCTTTTGTTAAACTCTTTTTGAAAAGAAGCGAGTTCTTCGGATTTTAAAAAGTGAATTTTTTTTGCTTGAAACCACTGCAAAGATAAAAGACGAGTTTTTTCATCTGCAAGGTCATCGGCTTTACTTCTGACTCCTTGATGCTCAAAGTCTTGTGGTTTTATTTGTTTGTAGCGGTTTTCAATGTGTTCTAGTAGAGATAATATAGAATCTTTTCCCTTTTCATATTTAACGATATGGGATTGTTGCTTCAGGAATTTCCATTCTTTATGGTCAGCTTTCATTTGAGCCATCCATGATGAAATGTCTTTTTCACCTTGCGATATCGCTTTTTGATACCCGGAATCTTGTTCGTGATTAAGGTGTTTAATAGCAACTGCTTTTTGTAAGTTTACCTCAAGAGACTCTTGAATTTTAAGTTCAATATTTCCTATAAATTTATAAAAATTATCATCGTCATTTATTTTTTTTGTTGTTTCAAAATCAGTTATATTACTGAAATATTTTTCAGTATCTGTAATATGGATTTCACTCTCTTGAATTTTTTTATGAATATCATAGGACGTTGATTCTTTAATGAAGTTTTCAAACGTATAAGAAGGATCTTGAAATGTACTTTGTTTACTTTTGAGATGAGGTGAGGTTTGTTGAGAACCTTTTTTAGGTTTCGTTAGAGAAAGGTTTTGTTTTTCTAACCCTCTGGAAACATAGAAACTTATTGTCCCTGAGAAAATAAACTCTTTTAAGATATCAGGTGTAGAAGCGTTATTTACTGGCATCACAACAATAGAGTCATAGGTGTTTATTTCTAGTGGAGTTTGATTGAGTGAAAAGTCATTTTGAATGAATTGTTGTTTGGCTAGGTATATAGATGAAAGATTCTTTTGACATTCATTATCAATTTTAACTTGGGGTATTTCTGTTCGCGGTTTTCGGGGTTTGTTTTCAACACAGCAAGTCATGATAAATAAAGTTATAAAAGCTAAAAAACGAGTCACGGAGTTGTCTCCAATCGGTTTTTTATACTCTCAAGTTGAGTGAGAATATGCAGTGATGGCAATGATTGATTGTATTGATTAAGAACTTTCTGAATATGCTTTTGTGCTAGAACAAATGTTCTTTTGGTATCAGGTGATGTAAATACTTCATCGGGAGCATCTTCTTTTAAAAGTAAATATCCTATTGTAGCGATTCCAACTAAAGATCCTGTTTTCAATAGAACCATTCCTGTTTGATAAATTCTTGTCCAAATATAAGTGTTCAATAGATTTTGTGTTGATTTATGAGTTTCGCCTCCTGGATCAATGTGGACAGTGACGATGGATTTAATAATATTATTAGAGATAGACTTCACAATATCTGGAGCTGTTCTTTTGTTTTTCACTAAAAAATAAAGTCGATCAACTGGAACACTTTTGTCAACAGCTTTAAATATTGACTTTTCTACGAAAGATCCTGTTTTTTCACTAATCCAAGAAGATTTTGAGTGAAACCAAGAGGGGATATTTTTATGAATTGAGTTAGGTGGACTCGCTGTCCAAATAACAGAATTTTCTGAAGGGGGAGATCCATTTGATTTTTCAAAGTCTTCTGCGAGTTTAATTCTATATTGATTTTGGTTAATCGCGTTTTGAATTGCATTCTGAACAATGTTTTTAATGATGACTCTCGTTTTTTCTTCAAAAAGACTTTTGTGGAGAGAATAAAGTTTTTTACCAAGAAAAGAAGTTGCTATATTAGCAAGTGTATCTTGTGGGATTTGTCGAAGAACTTCGTTGCTGAGAGATTGAATATTCTGCAGGGTTTGGATTTTTCGCTCAAAGCCTAGTTTGTTTTGGATTTGATAGGGATGATTTGGATCTTTATTTGGAAGAACAGCGTTTTCAACCACACGGGGGATAAAGCGTGTAAAGCTTGATTTTAGAATGTGCCGAGATTGAAAGGATAGTTCAGAGTGGTCTGTTTTCATTAAACCTACGTCGAAGACTAGTGTTTTTAAAAGCTCAGTGATGTTTTTAGATCCTACAATAGCAATGTTTTCTATGTTTTCTTTTTGATCTGAATTTATTGTTCTTAGCCTTTTGTATTCGATGAGAGAAGCGAAACTTTGCCTTAATTGATATTCAATTTTAGGAAGAATGCGATTTTTTGTTTCAAGATCATTCCAAGCAATGGCTTTTGAAAGTGTTTGTGTCAAACTTTGAGAAAAAGACCCTACATTTTCAAGTGATTCTTGTGAACTTTGTGTTTCATTAGAGTGTTGTTCATAGGTGGTTTGTAAAAATTTTATCAATTTTATATGGTATTCAGAATCGGATAACCCCTCACTTTTTAAAACTCTTAAAGGAGAATTGTTTTGCAGGCTCATATTTATAGCTTTTTGAATAGGCCCTTGGCTTAAATTTTGGAAAAGACTTTTTAGATCACTAGAAAAGACTTTTGAATCAAAGTTATGTTCTAAAATAGATAGAGTCCATGTTTTAAGAAAGGTTTCTATCGGTTCTTTAAAATCTTTATTCTCGATGGGTTGTTGTTTGACAAATTGACGAGAAGCCCATTCTCGAATAGGGCCTAAGCCATAACTATGGCTGTAGGCAAAAGCCCATGCAGAGGCGCTTACTGCTGTAGCTTGAAAGGTGTTTGTTTGTACAAGGTATGATGAAGCCCTTGAAATAAGAGAAGGATTTTGAGGGATAGCGAGACTCTTGTTTTCATATTGAGAGGTGATGTCGCCCAGACCTGTATTTTCTTGTGATGTTTGAGTGATCTCGTGATTACGGTAGGTAGGGTCTTGAGTTCTTGTCGCAGTATCGTTTCGGCTAGATGATTTATGATTTGTTAATAAAAATGAAAAATCTTCTCCTAAATCATCTGATCGGATGATCGATGCTAGATCGATGGCATCAATAAGAAAAACACGGCCAGGCAAGATATCGAGAAATTTTTTTGAGATGAGTGTAAGTGTAAGGTCAATAAAAGATGCTGACTCTTTTCTCTTGAATTCAATGTTTTTTTGTATCTCTTTGCTAAAAAGAAGCATGTTTTTTGATCGGTTTTTTTGCTGAGCGCTTGTTGTGACCCATAATCCGCATGTATTTAAAGATTTACACCCACGTATGCGTATATCAACATGACCGTTGTTTAAACCATAGAGAGTCCAGCTGGAAAGAGTTGTTGTGATGCTTTGACATTGGGCACCTTGTTGACAAGCCTCCAATTCAACCCACTCGATGTCTGGGGATGTTGTCCACGAAATGAGTAGTGGTGCAGTCGGAGCATTGTGGTTTATTTGAATAGAAACTTTTTGAATAGGTCGATAATTTTTTTTAGGACTTGATGTTGGCTGACAAGAGCCGATCCATAAAGAAAGAGTGATGATGATCGCGTAGTAAGCTTTCAACGTGTCCTCAAGTTTGGGTGTTCTCTCTAATTATCGGTAATGAAACGAATGAGATGAATATTTTTAACAGTTTATAGGCGGCTGGAATTTGATTTTTTCTTAAAAATAGAAAGGTAAGTCCTTAAAATGGCAGAGACGAAGAGTCAAGATCTTGTGGAAAAAATCTCTCCTATTCTTTTTGCGTTAAGCTTAAACAGCTATGCTTTCTCTTTTACTTTACTGTCAGAATTAGGTGTTCAATCCTTGAACTCAACAACTGATTTGATTGTTTTTGCAGCGAGGGTTGCTATTGATTCTATGGCTGTGACAAGACTTTTTGCTTTAGGGATGCTAGTGATTTTTTCTATGTCATGTCTTTATGCAGCGATAAAGTTTGAATGGGAGATATCTTCTTTTTGGCAATGGTTCCAATCAAAATTTTTATGGAAATTTGTAATTGGACTTCTTGCATTACTATCGTTTTTTTGCGTGATTTTTTCCGAGATCATAAGTTTTTCTGATTGGTGTTATGGGTTGTGCTTTTGGGTGGTTTATTCGCCAATATTTATTTGGTGTGTGAGAGTTTTTACGAGTGAAAAGCAATCTGTTATTAAAACTCAATGGATTGTCACTTTGGTTATTTCTTCGTTTATAGGCTCTGCTTATCTGGGGAGTTACGCGGCTCCTCAGTTTATTGTTTTTCCTGGTGTTATGCATCAAGAGACAGCAAAGTTATTTTTATGGGATGATACAGGAGGGACAAGTTATGTGGATTGCAATGAAGAAGCGCAAAGAGTTGAAGTGTGGAAAGGATCAAAAAATGAACCCTTATATTATTACTATGTTGCAAACTCTGATATTTTGGACAGTGTCTGTGAGCGCAGTTTCCAATAACTGTTATGTTGAGACCGTTAAAGGAAAAAAACCAGCTGTACGCTGTGTCTTTTTTGATGAAAAGTTAGTGGTTGTAACCATGTGTGATGGAGAGGTCTGTAAGGTCGCGAAGGATAAAGTGAGGCCAGCACGTTTTACATGCCCTCGCTCTCAGAAAAAACAAGTCATACATGGAGTTTTTCGTTTAGAAACAGCAGAGGCTTTTCTGTTAACGGAAGAAGAAACAAAATACACTATGAAACAGACGGCGAAGAAAAATATTTATGCACTCGAAGGTGCTTCTCAGGAATGGCTTTTTGATACAGGGGGTTTAGAAGCTTACCGAGCTGATGATCCTCAGGTACGGTTGTCTGTGAAAAGTTTAGAGAAAATTAGATTCTGCCCTTAAGTTCATTTAATACTGAGCTTTCGCTGTTTGATGTGGTGAAGTGTTGTGTTATTTATCTTGACGTAATCATACATTAACCACAGAATGTGGCGGTGTTGATACTTTGTTCTGTTTTGACAAGGATAAAAAATGGCTAAGGTCACAATTACAACAGATAAAAAAACAGTAGAGATTCCAGATGGTTCTGCCATGATCGATATGTGTGAAGATCATGACACCTCGATTTTATTTGGGTGTAGAGATGGAGCTTGTGGAGCTTGTATGATCAAAGTCCTGGATGGTGCTGAGCATATTAGCCCTATGGAAGACGATGAAAAAGACTTTCTAGAAACGATGGCTGCAGAAGAAAATGAGCGACTTGCTTGTCAGTGCCGTGTTTCAGGAGACATTCGTGTCGAAGTTTCCGAATAATTTTTGTGAAACACCTGTTGTGACACCGAGAGCCCGGAAAAAAATTTTAAAGGAAGCTCTTACTGTTTGGGCGGAGCAGATGCCTGACGCGAAGTGTGAACTTTATCATGAAACTCCTTATCAGCTCTTGGTGTCCGTGGTCTTATCTGCTCAAGCTACAGATAAATCTGTGAACCAGGCTATGGAGCCTTTGTATTATGAGGGCTTTACTCCTCAAGATGTACTGGAAATGGGTCAAGTGCGTTTTTTGGATAAGATTAAGACAATTGGTTTAGCGCCCACAAAGTCTAAGAATGTCTTGAAATTAACAAAAATTCTTGTAGACCGCTTCCGAGGTGAAGTGCCAAGAACTCGCAAAGACCTTGAAGCTCTTCCTGGTGTAGGGCGTAAAACTGCGAATGTTGTTTTAGGTGAGGTTTTTGGGGAACCAACTCTTGCTGTTGATACTCACGTTTTCCGAGTGAGTCGTCGCCTTGGGCTGCATGAAGAGCTTAAACCAGAAAAATGTGAACAGGTCCTTTTACAACAATTGAAAAATTCCGACCTTCCAAAAGCTCATCATTGGTTTATTCTGCATGGCCGCTATACATGTAAAGCGCGAAAACCAATGTGTGAGGAGTGCCCTTTGAATCATATCTGTCCAGCTTATTGCTAATCGGTGATTTTGATCTTCCAGGGCCCCTGTGGTTGTGTAAGTAAGTTGATTCCAAGGATTCTTAGCGCTTTTAGAAGTCTAAGTATAGGGAGCCCCATCACGGTGGTTTGATCTCCGATGGATTCGAATAAATGAGCCCCAAGCCCTTCAATACGGTAGCATCCGACGCACCCTTCCCATTCTTGGGTTGTTAGGTATGTTTCTTGCTCTTCTTGGTTCAAGTTTCGCATTGACATGGTTGCTGAAGCTAAATCATGTGAAACGATGTGACCCTGATAAGCAAGAGCAAAGGCGCTGTGGAGAGTGTGATCTTGTCCGTTGAGACGCTTTAAGATGGATCTTGCTTCGCCTTCGTTACGAGCTTTTGTGAGAAGTTGGCCGTTGACCTCAGCCGTTTGGTCAGCACCTAAGATGAGAGCTTGTGGGTGGTCTCCGCTAATGCTGAGTGCTTTAGCTTGAGCTCGTTTGTGAGCTAATAATGTCGGTGTGTTTGCTAAAATTGTTGCTTCTTTTATGCCTGATGATGAGCAGTGATGCGGAATATGGTATTGGTTCATGAGCGAACGTCTAGCGCTGGATGTTGAAGCAAGCTGGATGTAATTAATTGTATGTTTCATGGAAACCCCCTTGGTTTTGCTATCTGGGAAATAGTGGATTTTCTTGCTTATGAACCAAGGAAAGTTTATAACGACCTCGATACTTTGACGCGGCTTCACAATAAGTAAAAAGTGAACCCAAAACACCCAAAAGACCTAACACATATGACTAGATTTGAACAAGCGCTTGATACGAAGACCACATGCAGAACAGCTAGGCTGTATGACGTTTCTCCAGAAAGAGTTGTTGACTGGCGTTGGCAGATGAAAAATCAGGCGCGAGGTATTCATGACTTGCGTGGGATTCTGCTTACCCATGAAGAAACAGAGGGTTTAGAAAAACTGAATGACATTTTTCAGTTTGGTGTAACTCCTTATTATGCAAGCTTGATTCAAGGGGGTGACTGCCCGATTCGGATCCAAGCTTTGGCCTCGATTCACGAAAAAGAAGATAGTATGGGGGTTCCTGACCCCCTGGATGAGAAAGCTCATTCGCCTGTGCGAGAAGTCGTGCATGTTTATCCAGATCGAGTTGCTTTTTGTGTGGCTTCTCTTTGTCCTGTGTACTGCCGCTACTGCTTTAGGAAGCGACGTGATGATGAAGTCGGGCTTCACTTTAACCGTGATATTGTTGAGCGAGGTATTGAGTATATTGCGTCAAAGCCATCGATTCGTGATGTCTTAATTACGGGTGGTGACCCATTTTTAGCGAGTGATCAAGCGATTGATCAGTTGTTAGCTAAAATTAGCGCAATTCCTCACGTGGAGTGTATTCGTTTTGGAACAAGAACTCCTGTGACTCTTCCTTATAGGGTGACCCCAGAGTTGTGTGAGATTTTAGCAAAATATCACCCCGTGTGGGTGAATACTCACTTTAACTGTGCAGAGGAAGTGACGCCTGAAGCACAAATAGCAATTCAAAATCTGGTGAGTCATGGAGTCCCTGTTGGAAACCAGGCGGTTTTACTGCGTGGTGTCAATGACTCGAATGAAAAAATGATGGACTTATGCCGAACTTTAATTCGTAATCGAGTGCGTCCTTATTATGTTTTTCATCCTCATCTCGTAGCAGGGACAGAACATCTGCGTTTGTCTGTTAAGAGAGGTTTGGAAATTATGAAATCGTTAAGAGGTAATCTTTCCGGCTATGGGATTCCAACTTATGCTTTGGATACGCCCTCGGGAAAAGTACCTCTTATGCATCAGCATATTCTTGGGGAAGATGGCCCAGACTTGATTCTTGAGGATTTGCGAGGAGAGATTTGGCGTGAAAAGAACGCTCTTGTTGAACCACAGATTAGAGCTTCTACGGCGTGTGATAACCTCGATTGATGCGCAGATCATTCTTTTGATTGAACGGCGCATGAAGGTTGCTGAGCGTATAGGGCGTGAAAAAACAACGTTAGGTCTCCCTATTCAAGATTTAGAGACGGAACGAAAAGTGCGTTCTCATATGAAGCAACTCGATCATTCTTTGAAAATAGAAGGATGCGGTGATGATTTAGCTGATTTTTTAATGAATTGTGCTAAAAAAATACAAATAGATCGAAGGCAAAGGTTGGATAATTTTCCCAAACCAGATGAAAAATTTATGCCAACGAAGCCAAAGTCATGTGATTTTTCTTAAAAACTCAGAGCTTATGGGCTGTGATGTTAGAGTTTTCTAAAAAAGTCGTTTGTGTTGTCTGTTTTTTCTTATGTATGAGGTTGTTTTTGAAGGTTTTTCTTAAGAGACGAGTCTTGTTCTTGATAAGTCTCTTCAGAGCAGTGTGTGTCTCTTCTTTTTTCCAGCTCATCACGGACAAGGTCTGCGGTTGGAAACTGATTTAAAAAATCATCGACAGATTGCAGCTCGAATTTTGCATGAATTTTTTTAAAAAACCGAGGATATTTTTGACCTGGAGCAAATACATGATGAAGTCCTTTTGAGTAAACTATCACCATATTTTGTCCTTTATACCTTTCCAAAAGCTCAAAAACACCTTTGCGCACTGTCATTGGGTTTCCAAATTGGTCAAAACCAGTTGTTCTTTTCATGCGCCCTTCCGGCATAAAAATACAAATATCATAAGGCTTGATCTGAGAGAGGAAATCTTTCCAGCTTTGATCTCTTTTTCGTGTAAGAGCTATAAGCTTTGGCGCGAGAAGGCGGAAGCATAAACCGCTTATTGGGTGGCGGAGGGTTTTATCGGCGACAGGAAGGATCAGGCGTTTTGAGACCTCCCACAGGTAATTGAATGGAAGGCACATAGAGTAGATGAATTCAAATAGGCTGGTGTGATTTAAAATGAGAATGACGGATACGTCATTCCAGCTTTTTGGAGGAGGAGAAATCCATTCTTGTTGAAACGAATAGAGGTACGTACTCATTATTTTAACAAGGGAAAGCATGATGAACCTAAATGCATTTAAAGTAGAGTGGATCATGGATTGCCTTCCTAGGGTGTGTATGAGCCATTATTACTCTATTGTAGCGAAAGATGATGAGATCAAGAAATCGAAGGCTTTTGTAGGGTAAGACGTTTTAAATGTCTTGAAATATGAGGGAGCTCTATGCTTCGTGTTTGAAAGACCGATAAAATAATGCTACTGCTAGGTGCAGACTTACAATGTTTGTAAAATTTTTTAGTGATGAATACTGATGTTTCTTGATGATGTTATATCTGTGATGCTTTTTAGGCTTTGTGGTGTCAAGGGATTTCCGTGTAAATGAACAGTTTTTAAGTGAAGAAGTACGTTTAAAAACTGCAGGTGATGAATCTTATTGTTCTCGATGTATAGATGTTTTAAACGAGATAGAGATTCGAGAGGTTCTGAGTTGCTTATTTTATTCTGATTTAAATCCAGAGTCGTGAAGTGTGGCCAACCGTGCTTCGGTGTGATAAGTGGTTTTAAGTGTTCGATATTGTTGTGAGAAAGATAAAGTCCCTCTATATTTTGAAGTTCGATGGCCCAATCTATAGTGGTGATGAGGTTGTGTTGGAGTGAGAGCTTCTGCAGTTGATAGAGTTGAGATAAAGGGGTCGCGTCTTCAATCTGGTTATAAGAGAGATTCAGGTCTTTAAGCTTGTTGAGCTCTTTGATGGCTTCAAGGTCTTTAATTTGATGTCCACTTAAGTCGAGTTTTTCCGTAGAGTAAGACAGAATACGGATCGGCTCAAGATCGATGATCGGACTGTAGTGATCATTGCCAGAAATGCGAGATAAGTGCTCCATGGAGAGTGTTATTGTTGTTGAGCGGGCAAGCTGATTTGCTGCGTTGACGCAGTCTTTTTCGTCCGGATTTTGTCCTATGGTCCACAAAAGAGAGTTTATTGTGTGTTGGATGCCTATAGGTGCTTTTGTGTCGAGGCACCAGGCTAGAAAGTCTTTAGGAATACATTGATGGTCTTTCCATTGATATTGATAACCAGAAGATAAACACCGTTCCTGGCTTGTGGGTTCAGGGTGTTTGCAGTAAGCAGGCTGTTGTTCGGTGGCTGGTATGAAAACACCTTGAGACGTTGTTGCGCATTCTGTGGCGATCGCTTCGTCGATGGTCAGGCATTTTTCCCATCTCCATATGTTCCCTTCTTTTATGCAGTTTTCTTGTGCTGAAAGAGGTGTGAAAGGTGTATTTTCTTCAGCGGGTGGTGTGTTGGTTTGATTTGAAGAATTGTCTTTTGGGGTGTGAAGGTCTTTGCGGTCACGACCGGTGCAGTTTATGGTCGCTTGAAGTACTATCAAAAAACAGAGAGCTAATTTCATAAAGATTTTCTCACATTTTGTTTTTATTCCGCTCTACTTATGTTTTCAAGAGAGGGAGAAGGCCGTTGTGTGAAGCTCGCTGAATTCTCATTTTCTTGGAGAGAGCTGGTTTTTTGGTTTCTTTCAGCTATTTTTTTATCGATTTCTTTTTTCATGGCTTGGCATGAGTCCCAGACAGTATCTGCTGTTAAGTCAGATAAGAGTTCTCTGTCTTTTGCGATCGGGCCAACTTGTAAGGCTTGATGTTCTGGTTTATTTGGGGGATTCCATGCAATAGCATGTGTTGGCCCATGAAGTTGAAAGGAAGGAGTCTTTGCTGCGATGGCAAGATGGCTTGGTCCGTTGCTTGGGCCCATAAAAAAATCGCAATGAGCCAGAAGGCTTGTGAGCTCTTGAATATTCATTTTAGGAAGAAGCGTTGTTTTAGGTGTGTTTCTATAAAGTCTAAGTGCGTATTCGTACTCGCCAGGGCCCCATGCCCACAGGATGTGAGCGTTCCACTCTTTTTGTAATTTTTGAGCAAGGGCAACAAACTGCTCTTCTGGCCAGCGGCGTTCTTTTTTTCTGCTTGCAGGACTCATGAGAATTCGAGGTTGCTCTGACTTTTGATCGAGGTGCTTTAAGAGGTGATTCAGAACTGCAGAAGATTTTATAAAAGGCTGAAATAATGAAAAATCTTGTGAAGTCTGAAAACCTGCAGCGGCGAGCAAAGTGTTTTTTTCTTCAACAATATACTGGCCTGTTTGTCTTTTGACAACAGTATGGAAAGCCCATCTTCTTCGAGTTTCCCATGAAATACGCTGCGGAGATCTGGTGCAGAGGCTGAAGAATGCACTTTTAGGGTTTCCCATACAATCGATGACAATGTCGTATTGGGCCTGTTTTAATGTTTTGATAAGAGAGTATTGGGTTCGTAGATTGTCTTGGTCGCTGTAAGTAAGTAATTCATCAAAAGGCAACGTTTTTTGATCTGAGAAATATTTATACCCCATAGCGTGGCATAAAAAGGTGACATGAGCCCCTTGATTTTTGAGGCTTCTAAGAATGGGTGTTGTCAGGAGAATATCCCCTAACTGACGAAGTTGAATAACAAGAACGCGTTTCACACGAAATCCTTAGAGCTCAAATCGGATACCTTGCGCTAAAGGAAGGGTTTTTCCGTAATTAATAGTGTTTGTTTGGCGGCGCATATAACCTTTCCAGGCATCAGACCCTGATTCTCGTCCACCACCTGTTTCTTTTTCGCCACCAAAAGCTCCACCAATTTCAGCGCCCGATGTTCCTATGTTAACGTTGGCAATTCCGCAGTCTGAACCTTGATTACTTAAGAAAGCCTCTGCTTCTTGCAGTTGATTGGTGAAAATTGCAGATGAAAGCCCTTGTTTCACATCGTTTTGAATGTGAATAGCATTTTCAATAGGCCCTGAGTAACGTATCAAGTAGAGAATGGGTGCAAACGTCTCTTCTTGAACAATTGGAAACTCTGGCTCTGCAGCCACGAGAGCTGGGCGTACATAGCATCCTGATGAATAATTAGGGCCGTCTAAGACCTCGCCACCATAAAGAATGTTTCCGCCTTGTTCTTTGCATTGAACCAGTGCGGACTGCATGTCTTCCACGGCGATTTTATCTATTAACGGGCCTACGTGGTTTTTTTCATCGAGAGGAGAACCAATTTTGATGTTTTTCCATGCTTTTAGCAGAGAGTTTGAGACTGTGTCATAAATAGAGTCGTGAATAATGACTCGTCTTGTTGATGTGCAACGTTGACCAGCTGTCCCGACAGCGCCAAAAAGAATCGCTGGGATGCTGAGTTCTAGATTAGCGTCAGGGGTGACAATAATAGCGTTGTTTCCACCAAGTTCAAGAATACTCCGACCTAAGCGAGCTCCGACAATACCGCCGATCTTTTTTCCCATAGGGGTAGAGCCTGTAGCGGAGACAAGGGAGATACGCTCATCATGAGCAATGGCATCCCCAATGACAGAACCTCGGCCGATGACAAGATTCATGACACCTTCTGGGATGTTTTCTTTTTCAAAAACACTTTGTACAATTTTCATACAGGCTACAGCTGTAAGGGGAGTTTTGGAGGAAGGTTTCCAAACACTAACATTTCCACACACAGCTGCGATCATTGCGTTCCATGACCAAACAGCAACAGGGAAATTAAAGGCAGAAATAATGCCAACGACTCCCATTGGGTGCCACTGTTCATACATTCTGTGCTCAGGCCTTTCAGAGTGCATTGTCAGCCCATGGAGCTGTCTAGAAAGCCCGACAGCAAAGTCACATATGTCAATCATTTCTTGGACTTCACCTAAACCTTCTTGTAATGATTTTCCCATTTCCATAGAGACCAGGGCGCCAAGATGTTCTTTATTGCTGCGAAGAGCGTTGCCTATTTGGCGAACGATTTCCCCTCGACGAGGTGCAGGTTGGGATTGCCACCAGAGTTGTGTTGTTTTCGCTTGGTCAATGACGTGATTGTACTCTTCTAGGTTTGCTTGTCCGACAGAGCCTAAAATAGAACCGTCAATAGGTGATGTAGATTCAATTGCATGATCATCTATGGAGCCGCTCGTCTGACAACCTGTGAATATAGGAGGATTCTTCAGTTGTAAGCCTAGAGCTTCTATAGGAGTTGTCATAACAACCTCATCAAGTGCAAGTATTTAAATGGTGATAGACACGTTGAAAAAAATAGCGCGTTTTTTTAATGGATGCAATGAGATCTTTTTAGGTGTTGTGAAAATCATTTCAGAAAAATAGCAGAATTTATTTTTTCTGAATGTGAAGAAAACCCATAAGGCCCGACTTGTCTTAGGTTTGATTTGATATGATAGCTAAAAGATTTAAGGTGTGACCAAGACTCAAGATAGCGATTTGAAGGATAATAAAACTGCAGGACTCCTAAATTAACTTCCTTTAACTTTCCAAAACCATACTTTTCAGTTTGAAACCATGTCGCCTCTTTTTGTGCCTCCTTATTTGAAATTTTCCCAAATAAAATTTCATGAAACAAGGGTGATGGTTTTGAGAGTCCAAATTGTGGTGTTTTCTCTTGTGGGTAATGACTAGACGTACGGATGTGTGTTTCAATGATGTGGTTTTTTTGAAGATCTAGATAGAGTTGAGCATTGTCATCAAGGATGAAGTGAGCTCCTCGTAAAAGTTCTGCGAAATCGAGATGTTGGATTTTTGAAAATAAATTGAGTAGGTGTAAGTCGTTGTACGTCGCAGACCTAGCCTTCCTAAGGAATATTTTTTGCGATTTATATGTAAGCTTAGGCATGCTAGATGTAATCATTTTTTCTATTTTTTGAATGTGGCTTTCGTGTATGTGATAGGGGGAATGATCCTTTAAATTTAATAATTTTGCAGACGTTCTTTGTAAATGAGATTCTTCTTTCCAGTATTGATAAGAATTGATGAGGTGTGAAACAATGGGATCTTTTTTATTTTGAGTTATGATTTTTGCAAAAAATAAATCTTTATATGAGATGTTATTTCTGTTTATGGAAATGAAATAAATTTTTTTTATATGATTTTTAATTTTTTCGAGGAAGTTTTTATTCTCTATGTTAAAAAGCATTTTTTCTTCAAGAAGAATCTGTAATTGATGCAGTCCTAGTTTGCCGTTATAAAATGACTCAAAATTTTGCTGCAACAGAGTCATTAATTTTATGAATGTGTAGTGCGCTTCATCTGTCTTATGGTCAAGATGGATGGCTTCAGTCACCTGGTACATATCTTTATAAATAGAGCGCAGATGCTTGTGGTGTTGGTAAGTAAAGAAACGTTCGTTTTGAAGTGCTGATGAGATTGTTTTTTTGAGAAAGATTAATTTTTGGAGCTCGCTTTGAGAAAGGCCAGATGAAGATTTTTGAACAGGATAAGAATGTGCGTATGCATGAGCATGATGAAAAAGTGCCGAGAACCCTAAAATAACAACAAGGCATGTATCATAAAACCAATATTTACGACTCGCATGTGGCATGGTGACCTCTTGATGTCTCTGAGACAAACAGTGTCATTTTGAGATATCTAGGTCAACTTTACCGAGGGTAAAAGTCAGATAAAATAGGAGGTAAAAAATGTAAATTGATTTCTCCTATAAGAAAAGTTAGCCTTAACATGACTTATGACTCCTCTAAAATAATGAGACCGTTCATGGACGCAGAACGCGCAAATATGTTAGAAAGCCTACGGCATGAACTTTTATACCTTGTGAAGTCTCGTTTGACTCCTATGAGTCAGAGGTATCGGTATTCAGATATCCCTCTTGAGTCTGGGATACGCTGGAAGCCAATAGTCCTTGTTTTGGGGAATTATTCTTCTGGAAAATCAACACTTATTAATGAATTTTTAGGGACGGAAACCCAAGGGACAGGGCAAGCACCTACGGATGACGGTTTTACTGTGATTACTTATGGTGAGAATAAAAGTCCTCTACCGCAGTCCCGTGATGGGCAAGTTCTTTTAAATGATCCTGAATATCCCTTCCAAGGCCTTCAGCGTCATGGAAAAAGATTTGCGTCTCACTTTCGCTTGAAGACAGTTGAAAGTCATGCAGTTAAAGACCTTGCGATTATAGATACACCAGGGATGCTTGACGCAGTAGCGGAAAGAGATCGTGGTTATAACTACCAAGAAGTGATTGCAGATTTAGCACAACTGGCTGACCTTATCCTTGTGATGTTTGACCCACATAAAGCAGGCACTATCCGAGAGTCTCGTGAAAGTCTGCGGCATACATTGCCACAAGCGACTTATGAAGACAGAGTTGTTTTTGTGATGAACCGCATGGATGAATGTCGAAACTTAGAAGATTTATTGAGAGTCTATGGCACTTTAACCTGGAATTTATCACAAATGACAGGTCGCAAAGATATTCCGCAAATTTTCTTAACTTATGCAAATTCTCATGTTTCTAAGCCAGTGCCTGAGCATTTAAAACTGCTTGAAAATCAAAGGCAGAAGTTAAGAACAATGATGGAAGAGACACCACGGCATCGTCTTGATCATCTGGCTAATTTTATTGAGGAGCATGGGTCACAGCTCCATATATTAGTAAGAGCACTTTTGAACTATGCTCAGAATAGGCGACGAAAAATTTGGACATCATCAATCTTAGGTTTGATTTCTAATTCTTTTATTGGTATGGGCTTATTTTTATGGGCACATTATGGTGATGATGCAACTTCCCAGGAAGCTTTATTATTAGGTTTTGGTTATTTGTGCTCTGCTGTGGCTATCTGGCTTCCTCTAGGGTCATATTTGATATCGACGTGGTCGAAGTCATATGCGAAGCGTCATATGGATGACTATATTCCACCAGGGAGCATCCATGACCAAGGAACTCAAGACAAAATCGAGTCGATTTTTTTAAACGTCTTAGATGACTCTAGAGTCAAACTGAATGTTCCTAGGCTCTTAAAAGATTGTGCAAATATTGAAGATGCTTATAGAAAAGGTAGCCGTGAACTTAGAGAAGCTTTGAGTCATCTCACGTCCACTGTCACTAAAATCTAGTTCTTATATTTTATAAAAAATTTAAATTTTTATACTCTGTCCTAATAAATTTACAGGCAGCGCATAAGTATTTGATTTGAAAGATTTAAAATATATTTTTTAGAAGGTGCTAAAATTTTTCTCCCCTTGGGCCGACAAGTTTAATCGAGCCGGTATGGCACTGGTTGAAATAAGATTGGGAGATTCATTGTGAACCGTATGTTTTTGATGCGAATATTTTACAAAGATTTAACCGTTTTAGGTTTTTGTGCTTTGACTATGGTGGGTTGTAGTGACTCAGAACGGAACAGAGCAGCTGAAATATCAGCATCTGGTGGTGCAGTTGGTTCAATTGCTCAAGATATTGCCGGGAGTTCAAGCGAATCGGTTTCTTCCTCAAGTGGGGTTTCTCAAAGCTCAGGAGATTCTTCGGTGAGTAAATCATCAAATAAAGGAGTTCAAGCTTCTTATGAAGAGCATGTTTTGCCACTTGTTGAAGAGAACTGTGGGGCTTGTCATGGCACAGCAAAGGTTGCTTCACCTTATTTTGGGTACAAGGATGCGAAAGTTGCAACAGCACAGGCTTTAGATAATAAAAAAATTAATCTTGTTGAGCCGGAAAAATCTCGTCTTGTTCTTAGACTAAAAGATGAGAGTCACTATTGTTGGACTGAGTGTGAAAATGATGCTGCCGAATTGAGTGATGCTATTTCTGCATTTATTAAAGAAGCAGGACTTGAGCAAACAGTTGAGTTTGATTCCATAACGAAAGGTTTAAAGCTCAGCTCGAGGCAGACAGTTCCTGCTGTTTTTCAACAAGCAGCGTCGACAGATATTGACTTAGAAGCTGAGGATGCCACTGTGACTGGCATGATGGAAAAAGTTGAAGACAGTGAAGCCTCAGGCGGGTCTTATGTTCATGTTGCAAACAATGCAAACTATGGTGGTGATATTAACCATATGGAAACAGCAACTTTCAACTTTGAAATTGAGGAAGCTGGCACATATTTTGTTTGGGGCCTTATTAGAGCTCCAGCAGCTGGTGCTGGAAATTCTTTTCAGCTTCAAGTTGATGACAATCCAATGGCGGAGTGGGCGATTGACCCGATGGCTGCAGCTTTTCAATGGGATTTGGCGAATAATGGCGGTGGAGACAACGACGCAACCCCTGTGACTTATGAGCTTGCAGCAGGTCCTCACACTTTAGTTGTCGGACAAAGAGAGCATATGGCTCAGCTTGATCGTGTTGTTTTAACAATGGATGATGGAGTTGATGAAGCTGGATTTGCTCCTCCAGAAGCTGTGGCAAGTGAAGTCGACCTTGTGAGCCAGGATATTAGCTCCCTGATCAATGGAGTTGATGCTGACAGCAAAATTTTACTTCACATTGAAGTATCTGAAATTAGTGCGACAGGAGTGAAAATTGCTCGCCCGCATGTGACATCTGCCTCGAGTGCTGTCGCTGGAAAATGGTTGCATATAAAAAAGATTGATTTGTTGGTAAATGATGACAAAACACCACGCGCTCAATATTCAACGTTTCATCCTGTTGATGTTTATGTCGAACTCGGTGAACAGACAACTCTACCATTATTGTCATCAGTTATGGTGGTTTCTAAAGAAAAAGACCAAGAACTTGATGATGTTCAATTGAAATTTATTTTTGAAAACCTAGAACTTGTCGATACACCACCTGCTGGATCTGTTCAAATACCTGCAGGGGCACCAGTGGCCGAAGAGTAATGCAATGGTTTTTTTGAGTAGGCACTTATGAGGAGTTTTTTAATGGTACGGAAGATACAAATTATGGCTTTAAGTAGTCTTATGAGCACCTGGATGGCCTGTAGTCCAGAAGGTGGAAAGCAACAACAAGGTGTGAGTGCTGGTATGAGTATAGCCTGGGCAGATGCTGACGAAGAAGAAGATAGTGCTTCAGAGAATAAAGATGTCGTGAAAAAAAGTTCTAGTAAAAAGAAAACTGTAACGAAGAAAAAATCGAAACAAAAAGATGATGTTGATAAAAAGATTGTTGACGAAGAAGTTGATGATGAAATCGTTAATGAAGAACCATCAGGAACAGTTCCTCAGATTGCGGGTCTTGTTGCTATGACTGCGAATCTGGCTGATGCTGTTGAACAAAATGGAACTGTCATGGTGCCTGATGACTATGTGGGTGGAAATATTCAATTGAGTATTTTAAGAACAGATCTTGATGGTCTTGATTCCACCAATACGATTTCAGTTACTGTCGAACCAGCAATGGTTGAAGCAACCCCAGGAGCTGTAGTTGACTTTAAGCTTAGTGTTGAAACAACATCTATGGCACCATCGTTTGCCGCAGGTGTGCAAGCTCATTTTCAAATTGTGATGACAGATGTTGATTCACAGAAAATTATTACCATGAAAGATGTTCCTTTAGAAGTGAAAGCTGATCTTATCGTACAAATGATGGGTGGTGCTTCTCCTGAGACGTGGAGTTCAGAAGAAGACTTATCTGTAAGGCCTCATGAGGGAGGTCTACGTATCCGTTTTGTGAATATGGACGGAGACAGTACTCATGTTGTTCATGGGCAGGGTGCTATTAATCACGGTGACATCGGAAATCCTTTGGCTCAAGGTGATGAATACGAGCAAGTGATTATGCCTGGAGATGGGCAGGGAACAGCTGTTTACTATTGTCATAATCATGAAAGCGGTGCAAATCAAAGACGGATTAATGTGAATGTTGCTCCATAGGGTATGGCATTAGATGATTTTATTTACGCGTTAAGAATTTTGCAAAGTTGATAAATCCGCTTTTTAAAGCAATATTTGATATCTATGAGTGTGTAAATAAAGCTTTGCCTTGCTATAAAATAAAATTACTAGAGCTGATTTAAAAATGCCTTGAATCAAAAGGTTTGCGAGAAAGATGTTAAGCGTTTAGTGATGAAAAGCTCACCAAGTAATTAGTATAGCATTGGCCGTGTTTATTTACCCAACATCTTCATAGCCGCACAAACAGCATCATAAATAGAGTCACATCCATCTCTGAGAATTTTTCGTATTTTTGTTTTAACTTGATACCACTTGTGTTCGATAGGATTGAGATCTGGACTATATGGGGGGAGGTATAGAACTTCTGCGTAAGCGCAGAGTCAGCGGCACCTTTAAAAGAAATTCAAATCATGAGATTTTTAAATGCGTCAGATATTCAGTGGTAATAGATCATCAATATTATCTTGAGAAGAACGCAATGGCAGAGTTTCTAGAACGTGAGAGAGCCATTGATATGGATCAAGACCGTTGCATTTTGCGGTTTCAAGACAGCTGTAAATTGTAGCGCTAGCGTGAGCACCACGCGGGCTTCCAGAAAAAAGCCAGCTCTTCCTTCCTACAACAAAAGGCCTTATAGCATTT
>JBGCEP010000052.1:0-28635 GCA_045106415.1 Oligoflexales bacterium
TTGTCACGCAATAATCTTTATGGATCGCGCTAGTTGGCACACCACAGAAGCTTTGAATATCCCTGAAAATATAACACTTATGCCCTTACCTCCATATTCTCCAGAATTAAATCCAATGGAACAGGTCTGGCAAAGATTGAAGCAATATCATTTTTCTAACACATGCTTCAAAGACTATGAAGATATTGTTCAGGCTTGTTGTGATGCTTGGAATGTGTTCTGTAATAAAGATGCTGCTATTGAAAAGCTATGCACTCGAACTTAAGCAAAGCTAAAATAGACCTCAATTATGTTATGTGATTGGTACTATTTCCCATTATTTTCAGTGACATCCTAAAAAGTGACCCAACGAAACCACTTTCAGTTAGCAAACTGAAATAACTTAATTTTTTTGAAATTTTATGTGATTGTCACTATTGATAAAAAGAGATGGCGGGAGAGACGGGACTTGAACCCGCGGCCTCCGGCGTGACAAGCCGGCGTTATAACCAACTTAACTACTCCCCCGCAGCGAGATATTGTATAGCCCACTTTTCAAAGAAGAGTCAACAAAGAATCCTCATTTTCATCAAGAATTTCTCATCAACTCGAACAAACGCTTTTTATAAGCCTCAACTCCAGGTTGATTAAATGGATCGACTCCCAACATTAAAGCACTCACAGCACAGCTGACTTTGAAAAAAGCCATCAGCTCGCCAAGAGTTCTTTCGTTTACTTGTTCGATCTCAAGACCTAACGCTGGAATTCCAGCACTTGTGTGAGCGTCCATTGCGGCCTCAATCACTTTTTTATTAATCTCGCTCAAGTTACGGCCTGCCCACAGATCTTCACCACTTTTTGAACTCGCAGGAATTGTAAGCGTTCGTGCAACACCGTTGGCACCACGGCACGTTTCTTTTTCAACTTTCAAAAAAGTTTCAAAAAGAAGAGGGTTGCCCTCTTGAACAAACTGACCCAAAGAATGCAAATCTGTTGAATACGTCGCACTTGCTGGAAAAATTCCTTTTCCGTCTTTACCTTCTGACTCACCAAAAAGTTGTTTCCACCACTCCGCAACACCATTAAGTTTATGGTCTGCGCAAACAAGCAGCTCAACATTTTTTCCCGTGTGATGAATTGCCATACGTGCAGCAGCATACCTCAATACGTCATGCGGATTATCTTTTTCAAGGTCCTTATAAAAATTTTCCGCACCTTGCATCATAGCTTCTACATCGTAGCCACAAAATGCCAAAGGAAGCATCCCAGCGGCTGTCATCATAGAAAATCGACCACCAATCGTCTCAGGAAGACCAATATGCCAGCCATCTTCTTCAAGCTTTAACGCAGATGTTTCTCGACCCATGACCCAAAAAGTTCTTTGTGCGGCATCTTGACCATATCTTCTTTGCATATATTCGTTGAGAACACGCATCGCAATCGTTGGTTCTGTCGTTGTTCCTGAGCGAGATACAAACTGAATCAACGGCTGTCTTGTTTCAAGAAGGTCAATAAGCTCAATGAGAGCGGCTTCACTAAGATCATGCCCAGCCCAAAAAAGAGGTTTTTGAGTTGATGTCTCAGGTGATGCAAGGGGGTATCTATGGCTCATTGCTTCGAAAACAGCTTTTGACCCTGCAAACGACCCACCAATTCCAATCACCACCACACAATCCCACGAGGCCATGATCTTTTTTTCAGTTTCTCTAATGGTTTTTAATAGCTGCCAGCCATGATCTTTTGGCCAATGGTACCAACCACTAAAATCAAAATCATCATTTTTCAAACGCTCATGAGCGGCCACAGCTCTACAGAACCAAGGTTCCATCGCTTCTTTTAACGAAGGAGCAAGGCGACTTTCATCACAACGAATCATCAGAACTCTCCACAGCATAGTGTTTTATTTGTTGCAAGACTCGTGGTGGAGCTCGCAATACAAATTGCACTTCCCCCGGAGTCTCATAATCAGCATCAAGCACAACACAGTTTCCATAGATCAAAGAAAGCGCTGTCCTATGATCCGCAGGAATCGCAATCGTTAATTGTTCAAAATGATCTTCAAAAAACGAGAAAACACGTTCACGTAATTTCAAAACATCATTTCGGTCATGCGCACTCACAACAATACTATCTGAATGCGCTCGTGAAACGATTCTTGCAAGAAAAGGATCTTCAACTTGGTCTCTCTTATTAAACACAAGCAGCGTTGGAATATCACCTGCCCCAACTTCCTCTAAAACTTGTTTTGTCACTTCAATTTGAGCCTGATAATTCGGATGCGATAGGTCCACAACATGCAATAATAAATTTGCATGAACGACTTCTTCCAAAGTTGAACGAAAAGAATCCACCAAGGCGTGTGGTAAACGCCGAATAAACCCAACGGTATCGCTTAAAAGAATACGAGGCCGTGTATTTGGATCAATCATGCGTGTTGAAGCATCAAGAGTCGCAAACAACTCATCTTTTCCTTCTGACTCCGTACGAGTCAAAGAAGACATTAAGGAAGTTTTCCCACTATTCGTATAGCCAACAAGACCAACACGCAACTCATTGCGTCGTCCTCTGCTCTGAGTTTCTCGCTCTTTACGGATCTGTTCAAGCTTACGATTCAAACGGGATAAACGGTCTCTGACAAGCTTTCTATCAACATCAATTTGCTTTTCACCCATACCTCTTGAACGAACACCACCGCCTTTTTGCCGCTGAAAGTGTGTCCAAGCACCAGAGAGCCTTGAAATAAGATATTCCTGCCGAGCGATCTCAACTTGAATACGAGCTTGACGGCTTTTTGCATGACGCGCAAAAATCTCTAGAATCACCCCAGCGCGATCAACGACTTGGCAACCACTCTCATCTTCAAGGTGACGAACTTGAATTCCAGTTAAACGATGGTCCACAGCAAGTAAACAAGCTCCATTGTCTCGAGCCAACTGAGCCACTTCCTGAATTTTTCCTGTTCCCAAAAAGCTGCGAGAAGTGAGACGCTTTCGATTCTGCACAACTTCTATCACAGGCTCAATACCTAGAGTTCTTAACAAAGCTTTCAGCTCAGCTAAATCCCACTCAAGAAATTCTTCATCTTTTTCGTCAGCAACACCAACAACAACAGCCTTTAAAGGCTCACTACCAAATAAAATTAGACTTTGTTCATCACTCACGCAATCACTTCCAACTTCAACCTAAGAAAAACAAAAGACTTATGACAAGACTTTACCATCTCACACACGAAGTCAACTTATCAATGCAAACGCGCCCCAAAAGGAACATCAAGCATGACCTCTGACTCCACAGTTGCAATCCGATCGATACTTTCCTGAAGATCTTTTTCTTCAAAATAATGACGAGCAATTTTAATAAAAATTTTATAATGACCCGCTTCACTCAGCCCCAAAGTCCTATAGAAAGACTTCATATCGCCTTCTAAAACATCAGAAAGCAATAAAAACCTTTCATAACCGCGAGCCTCCACCAGAGCTGACATCACTAAGCGGTCTAAAAGTCTTTCTTCACGACCGTGGCGTAAAGATTTTAAAATTCGGTTGATATACTCATCCTTGTGGTGCTCAGCCGATAAAGCCAGCCCTTGTTTACGCATCAAACGCCAAACTTGAGCAAAATGCTCGAGTTCTTCACGTGCTAAGGAAACCATAGGATCCACAAGAATAGTTCTATCTGGATATTTAGCAACAAATGACATCGCTAACGCTGCTGCTTTCTGTTCACACGCAGCATGATCCTGCATAAATGACGGCATGTCTTGAATAACAAAGTCAGCCCAACCCTCTGGGGTTGCTTCCTTCAAGGGAAATTCCATAAAAGCTCCACATTCTTTTTATCCAGGTATTCTGGCTCACTTTTTACCAGAGCGCCTGGTTTATCAAGAATTGAGGAATATTCCCATCGCTTATCAAAAGTCTTTTAATATCAAAAGACTATCGCATCTCGCGTGATCGCCTATTTGGCGCTGAAGATTCTGCTTGCGTAAAACGATCTCCAGCAACTCGTAGCTGCCGACTTGTCTCAAATAGAACCATTAAGTTTTCGATCGCCGCATTCAAACCATCTTCAGAAAGAAAAACACCTAGTCTTGACGAACGGCTCTCGCTCACAATCGCTTCTTTCAACGCAACACGAGACGCTTGTTGAAAAGGACTCACACCCAACCTCCTGTTTTAAAAGAATAAATATCATTTTCTTTTAGGAAACCATATTCTCAGCCGATCCACGAAAAGGAATCAACGAGAATGACTTTTATGGGTTGTTATGATGAATTTTTTTTTAAATTGTATCGTCGCTTTAACGATTTACTTTCTCATACACAGCCCACTTTTAGCTTAGCAGGCTGTGCATTAAGAACGATCAGCAATCAATGCCCATGATGGAATGACTCTAAAAGTAGAGGATCACTCACAGGAAGCATCGGGTGGTTTTTAGCAAACCGCATGTAGCTCCCTAAAAACACACCACCAAACCCTAGAAACACGCCCACATCAAGAAGCGGTCCGTTCCACTGCTCAGGCGTGACGACCTCAGGAATAACAACAAGCATCCACACAAACCATTGGGAAACCAAAACTATGGTTGCGACTGGCAACACAATATAAGGAGTCCACTTGTGCGCTTTTGGTATCAAAGTAAAAAATGGGATAAAGAACGTTCCGAATAAAAGAGCGCACAACATCTGTAGCCAGGGGCTTTGAAGTCGGGTAAAGAAATAACTCGTTTCTTCAGGAACGTTACCATACCAGTAAGTCAAAATATGTGCATAAGTAAGATAAGCAAAGAAAACTGTGAATCCAAAAAGCATTTTGCCAATATCGTGATAATGCTTACGTTCAATAAAAGCCCCAATCCCTGTATTTCGAAGAAGGTACATAATCCACACAATGCTTGCCATCAGGGTTTGCATCAAAATCGCAAAGTTCCACCCACCCCAAAGAGTTGAAAACCACGTTGGTGCCAAAGACATTGTTAAGTCAAACATAAGCAGAGAAAACATACACGAAAGAACAAACATCACAGGTGCAGCCCAATAGCGGACTTTTTTTCTATTTTCTTCACCTAATTTTTGAGCTTCCTCAAGTCGACCTTCAAGGAAAATTTTATCAGACCTAAGACCATGCCCTGTCAACCATTTGCAAAGAGCCACAATCACAACCACAGCAAAAACGTCACGAATGAGCATGAATTCTTGTTGAAGCCAAACATTCTTACCTGGGAAGTGATCCAGCATATGTGGATCAGCAATCCAAGGGTAGACTTGATCCGCACTTAAAACTCGAAATTGAATACACAAGAAAAAAATCGTAAAGAAAACACCTGCCAAAGGAAGAAAGGCTCCCATAGCTTCATGAGACCTTTTAATAGCACGACCCCAAATGGCACCTACTAAATCTTGCATACCACCAAAGGCCACACCACCTAAAGCAATACAAAAGAAAAAGAAAAGGTTAAAAATAAAACTTCCCCAAGTGCGAACATGATCTCCCGAGGACATGCCTGCTGCGAAGCTCAGCACGCCGACCAAGATTCCGGCAACAACAAGAAAATTAGAAACACTTCCTGCGCGTACAAATAAGGAATCCCGCTTTTGATATAGATCTTGAATATTCAAACCATTCCCCCTTAGCGGCCGCGGCCCTGTAAATCTCGAACATAACTTACAATATCCCAGCGCTCAGCTGGCCACGTGGCATGTCCATACGAAGGCATAATTGCAGACCCAAAAGTGATCTTATAAAAATAGAACCCATCACCTTTCTGCCTATAAAAATCAGCTAAAAGGTTTGGTGGCATAGGAACCTTCGGAACCACTGTGCCATCCCCTTCAGCATTCGTCCCGTGACAAGGAGTACAATATGTACCAAAAAGCTTTTTCCCACGGGCCAATACTTTCGTTTGATCCTGAAGCTGTTCATTTGGATTCCGTAAAATCAACTCAGCTTCCTCAACAGAACGAGGATAGATTTCAGCATTCCACGCAACAGAGCCTTCTGGTGGATCCAGATAATCCTGTTGGGATTTAATCGAAGGAGCATCTACCATATCTGGCATGTACTGAATTTTCGTCTCGCGTTTGTCGAATTTACACCCGACGAGCGCTATGAGCACCGCAACTCCGATGCTAAATCTCTTCATGAGAACACCCTTCCCCTATGCGGTTCTTAAGATGCAGTAGCGTAAACTTCTGACGCACCACATTGTTTTAAAAACTTTGCCTGCTCACTTTCGACATCAACGCAAGGAACGAAAACTGCAAACTTATCGTCCATTGTACGTGGGTCTCGAATCGTTACGTGAGGATTTGGAATTCGACCCATCACAAGCATGCCGATAATTGTAGCTATCGCTCCAAGGAGGATCATCAACTCAAAACCCAGAATAACATACGCCGGTAGAGAGTAGATCCCTGCTGTTTTACCACCGACCACAAGTGGCCAATCGTAATCCATAAGCAATGGCATACCAAAACCTGTCGTCACACCCAATAGAGCTCCAGTCAAGGTGAACCACTTCACTGGACTATCGCCGTACTGCTCATGAGCAATATCCATCAACTCATGATAAGAGGTATAAGACAAAGCTTCATGGTCTTTAAAATCTTGACGGTGATGTATAGTTTTAATCACATCACAAAAATCATCAAAGTAATCAAAGATAGCCACAATGCCTTTATCTTCTCGCTTCACTGATGCCACTGATCAACCCTCCACTTTTTTGGGATTCATGGGCTTCGGCATAATCAACTTCAACTCTGACATCGATACGAGCGGAAAGAATCGAGTAAAGATCAGAAGCCATGTAAAGAACCAACCAAAGCTACCAATCGTGATCGCTATTTCATACCACGATGGTTCATAATGCCCCCAAGACCCTGGAACAAAATCTTCAACCAAGCTGGAAACAATGATGTTGTAACGCTCAAACCACATTCCAACATTTACGAGCACACAAACGACCCAACTAGTTGGAATATGCAGACGAACCTTACCACTCCAAAAAACAAGTGGGAAAATACAGTTACAGAAAACCATGACCCAAAAGTAAAAACTATAAGGACCAATTGCCCGCTTCACAAAAATTCCCCATTCGTAGTCATTACCAGAGAACCATGCAACGAAAAATTCAATCCCATAGGCGTAACTTACAATCGTTGACGTGAAAAGGGTCAGTTTCAAACAAGCATCTAAGTGCTCTTCTTTAATAAATTCCTCAAGTTGGAACATCCATCTCATCGGAATCACCAGAGTGTACACCATGGCACACCCTGAAAGGATAGCTCCAGCCACAAAGTATGGAGGGAAAATTGTCGTGTGCCAACCTGGCTGCACCGACATTGCAAAGTCCCAAGAAACAATGGAGTGTACAGAAAGAACCAAAGGTGTTGCTAAAGCTGCCAAAAAGCCATAACCCGCTTCATAATGGTGCCACTGACGCACAGTCCCCGTCCAACCAAAAGACATAAAAGCAAAAACAGCTCTTTTAAAACCTTTTGAACGATCTCTCATAGAAGCAATATCTGGGACGAGCCCCATATACCAAAACAAAAGAGAGACTGTTAAGTAAGTTGAAATTGCAAACACATCCCAGATCAATGGGGAACGAAAGTTCACCCATAAATTATTCGTATTTGGTATTGGTGCCATCCAATAAGCAGCAAACCAAATTCGACCAACGTGAATCAATGGGAAAAGACCTGCTGTAATCACGGCAAAAACCGTCATAGCTTCAGCCGATCGGTTAATTGCATTTCTCCATTTTGCCCGGAAAAGAAACAAAATAGCAGAAATCAATGTCCCTGCATGTCCAATACCAACCCAAAAAACAAAGTTAGTAATATAGACACCCCAATAGACAGGACTATTTAGACCTGTCACCCCAGTTCCTACAGCAATCTGGATTCCCCAGGCTACTGCACCTATCAGCATGCAAATCACAGAAAAACTTAACACCACATAATAAGCGGGATGGGGTTTCCCCGTCCCTGCTAAGATGGCATCGTTGACATCACTGACTGTGCGTTTCCACACGACTGTATCCGAAGCGCTACTCATAACGTCTGCTCCTCACCTTCCCTCAATGATGCTCTTTATCGTTATGCTTTTTATCATCACTACCGTGATGCGGTGCATAACCATAATGTTTATATTCCTCATATGCCGTGAGAGGTTCTTCACGCTCAACGGCTGCGAGATAACTAACGTTTGGCAGAGTCTTCAAACCGTAATGACCATGCTCAGGATCTCCACCAAGCATCAAATAGGCTCGGCTGTCTTTCCGTTGCTGAGAAACTCGGCTTGTTTTATCATTCAAATTGCCAAAAGTAATAGCTTCAGATGGGCACGTTTGCTGACACGCTACCAATGCTTCACCATCACGCAATTGTCTGCCTTCTCTTTTTGCTTTATGTTTTGCATCTCTCAAACGACCGACACAGAAATTACATTTTTCCATGACACCGCGCGTTCGAACAGTCACATCTGGGTTCATTGCTCTTGGGTTTCTATCTTGAGGACGCTCACCCATCTCACCCCATTTATGTGTCCACCAGTTAAAGCGGCGTACTTTATAAGGGCAAGCATTTGCACAATAACGAGTCCCAACACAGCGATTGTAGGTCATCGCATTGATACCCTCAGGATCATGAGTTGTCGCGAAAACCGGACAAACCGCTTCACAAGGAGCGTGATTACAATGCTGACACATCACAGGCTGGAAACTCACAACAGGATGATCGACTGAGCCGTAGTAATAACGATCCATTCGAATCCAGTGCATTTCTCGCCCAAGAAGAATCTGTTCTCGTCCGACTTGAGGAACATTATTCTCAATCGAACAAGCCACCATACAGGCATTACAACCAGTACAACGATCCAGGTCAATGGACATGCCCCAATGATATTGAGCTTTTTCTAATGGAGGAAATAAGTCTGGAACATCGTCAAGATCCACCGATTTTCGGCTCACTTGGTTTGCTTTATTAAGACTCATTTTCTTTAAGACATCAGTTCGATTTGCGATATTATTATGCTTTTGCATCGCTGCTAATCGATACCAACGATCCGTCCCTTCAATCGTTACTCTAGATCCTGTCGTGACAGGATCACCTGTCACTGTGTCACCATCTCGGGCCACGAGAGCTAAAGGATTAACACCATTCCGATGAGCAATTGTTGAATCAGGATTTTCTGCCCCATTCCCTCGAGGGATCACAACAGCTTCTCTATGAAGACCTGGCATTGGAAAAGCAGCTGCTTCGACTTTACCTCCTGGACCTTGAACCACCACAATTTGATTGCGACGAAGATTCATCTCTTTCATCGTATGAGGGTTCATGCCAACCCAAGTATCCCAAGCAATTGTTGACATACTGTCGCCAACTTCTTGAAGCACAGGTAAATGAGCTCCTCGACCATCATGCAAGCGGTGATCCATTGGAGTAAGCAACTTCAATCCTGAAACCGCTGGAATCAAATCGATACGAAACTGTTTCATTTGAGGAAGGTTTCTTTTCTGCATTCTTCCCCAGAAACCTCGTCTCAAGACACCCTTTGAGAAAATTTCATAATCAAGAGGAACATTTGCTTCACTATGAAGACGCTCCCATCTTTTCATCAACCAAGCACGATAATCTTCAGCATCAATCCCTCTGCCAGCCGCTGCTGCTACCCACAACAAGATATCTTCTGCTTGACGTGTATCTTTCGTAGGTCGAACTGTCGGCTGTCTAAAGCTCCAAAATCCTTCAACAGGACTCTCATCTCCCCAGCTCTCTAAATAATGGTGAGAAGGCAAAAGGAGGTCAGCATGAACATCTGTCGATGCTGGCATCGATTGAACAGAAACAACTGTGCCAATCTTCTTTAGAAGACCCTCAACGCCAACGCTTTGTGGAAGCGTATGAACAGGATCTGTTTCAATGACAAAGAGGACATCTAATTTTTCAGCATCACGTAGAAAACGAGCCATATCACCTGTTTTCACAGGGCTACGGAACCAACCTTCATGGAACATCAAGATACGCTTATAAGCGCCAACCAAGATATTCACCATAATTGCTGCGAGTTGAATATTTGTACTATCTGCCGAGACAGCAGAGTCACCAGCAAATAAAACACTCGGTGTTGCCAACATATCTTTTGCAAGCTGATCAAAAACTGATTTTTTTACACCTGTTTTTTCATAAGCGCTATCAAGAGCAGCTTTATGATCAACAATTGTTTTTCGAATCCATGATTTTTCTTGTTCTGTCCCTTGAGTTTTACTTTGCTCAAGAAGTGACTTCACAAGAAGAAGCGTCGTGGTTAAATCATGACCTGGTCGAATGACGTATCTTTCATCACTCGCTCCACCAGTCTTCGTTAAATCAGATTCAAACTGAACATGACGCCCTGCTGATTGCTTACGCTTTGAGTATGCATGGAACTCGCTATAACCTTTTTCCATAAAGGTTGGAGCAACGCCTCCTCCAATAATATCAGCACCAACACCGACAACAAGACGTGCTTCATGAAGCAGTGGCCTAGGAATACCTTCTTGGCCAAATGCCATTTTATGAGCAGCAGCAGAGGCAGCATAACTACCATCCGCTTCGTAAGTATAAAGATGGTCTCGAGAAGAGCCCACTGCTTCTAGAAAATCAGCCATAAATTGATGACGATGACCACTTGCACCTCCGGTCAAAATACCAACCTTTTGGCCACCGCTGACTTTTTTCCCCAGCTCTTTCCAAACCTGGTTCCATTTCAGAGCAGTTTTCGCACCGTCGGCAACTCGGTACGCTTCGTCGCGACGCTCTGGATGGTACAACCCCTGGATCATCCCTTGACCAAGAGAGCATAAAGCTCCTTGACTCATAGGGTGCTCTGGATTGCCTTCCAACTTCACTGGACGACCTTCTCGAGTTTTCACAACAACACCACAACCTGAAGCACAGCCTCCACAAGTTGAGGCATACCAAGTACTCACACCCGGCACAGAGTCAATCGGTTGATTCACATACGGAACAGCTGTTTCTTCAGGACGCTTCACACAAGCAGCTGTTGCTGACAGCGTGGCAGAAGCTCCAAAAAGCCGCATAAAATTCCGACGATCAACCTCTAGACTAGCTTCACCTGTTTTTGCAAACTCACCAGAAGCACTTGGATCCGTTGCAGCAATATCAGGAAAAACCTCTTCTACGGATGTATAGTAAGGGCTTGGTAGAGGCTCCTCTTGCCGCTCCAATGGACCGTCAAGGGGCGCTTCAACAACCTGGGTTTTTGATAAACGCCCCAGTTCTTGCTCTTCACCCGCATCGATTTCAACAGTCAAAGCATATCCCCCAAATCACTCTCAAAAATTAATAGTGGCAAGTATTACAACTAACAGGAGCATAAGTTTTACGACCGGATCCATCATCCGGCCACTCCTGGTTATGACACTCTAAACACCAACCCATCTGCAGAGGAGCAACTTGCTCCGCTGTTGTCATAGTCTCTACAGGACCGTGACAAGTCTGACAGTTGATAAGGTCTTTACCGTCCGGCCCTTTGGCATGAACATGAACCTCGTGAGAAAAACGCACAAAATCCGGAAGATCATGAACCTTAGTCCATTCTATAGCTTGATTATTTTCATACATTTTTGTGAGTTGCTTAATAGCTGGCTTATCTGTCGCTGCAAAACGGTGGCAACCCATACATGTGTTCATAGGAGGGATACCAGCAGAAATCGACCGCCGAGCAGCAGAGTGGCAATACTCACAATCAATCTTCATTTTTCCCGCATGCAAGCTATGGTCAAAAGGCAAAGGTTGATCAGGGTGATACCCCGGACTAAACATCGATAAACTCGAATCATCCACAGCATCACCAGGAGTCCAAGCCCACCATTGATATTTCCCGTAACCTGTTTGAGATTGCAAACTCATAACACTTACAAACACTAAAAGAAGTCGGAACACCGAAACAGCCTCCCAGAATAATGGATCGTCTCTCGATCCTCATCCTACATTAGAAATTTGACCACAGCAATCGGGACATCAATAAAAATCAAAGGATATCAAAACGATATCGATTATCGCTATCATATAAGTTACGCCATTGTTCTATAATGAGTATACATTGAGTGTCGGCAAAGATGGTGCTAAACCATCTGAAAATTTTAAAAGAGGTTTTTTCCATGTTCAAGATTCATGCTCCATTCAAACCGGCAGGTGATCAACCTCAGGCCATCCATGAAATCACAAAATCATTCCAAGATGGGAACACCCACCACACTCTCATGGGTGTGACAGGCTCTGGCAAAACTTTTACTATGGCTCATACAATCGCTGCTCTTGGCACATCAGCCCTTGTCATTGCCCCTAATAAAACACTTGCAGCACAACTTTTTGTCGAACTTAAAGAGTTTCTCAATGAAGACAACGTTGGTTTTTTCATTAGTTATTATGATTATTATCAACCTGAAGCATATGTCCCTGGGTCTGATACATACATCGCAAAAGACAGCTCAATAAATGATGATATTGACAAAATGCGTCACAGTACAACACAAATGCTGTTTGAAAAAAAACAGTGTGTCGTCGTGGCTAGTGTCAGTTGCATTTATGGCCTTGGATCTCCAAGTTCTTATGCAGAAATGTCGATTTCTTTGGAAGTAGGACAAGATCTTACACGTGAAAAATTTTTAAGAAGCCTTGTTGATATTCAGTATGCACGTAACGATTTTCAGCTCGTGAGAGGGCACTTTCGTGTCAGAGGGGACATTGTTGATGTTCTCCCTGCAAATCAATCTGACACAGCAATACGTATTGAGTTTTTTGGCCAAGAGATTGATTCCATTCTCTTGATTGACGCATTAACTGGGGAGATTGTCCGAGAACTTGAAACCGTGAGCCTCTACCCTAATAGTCATTATGTAACCGATCGTAAAGACATAAAAATGATCACAAAAGAAATACTTGATGATTTAGGAAAAAGGCTTCGCACTTTAGAAAAACAGAATAAACTCGTAGAGGCTCAACGTCTTGAACAAAGAACAATGCAAGATGTAGAGACGATGGAGCAAATAGGTTATTGCCCTGGAATAGAGAATTATTCTCGCTACCTCACAGGTAATGCTCCTGGTGAACCACCTCCTTGTTTGTTAGATTATTTCGGAAAAGATTTCCTCACAATCATCGATGAAAGCCATATCACAGTTGCTCAAATAGGAGGGATGTTTAAAGGTGATCGTGCAAGAAAAAAAAACTTAGTCGATTTTGGTTTTCGCCTTCCTTCTGCACTCGATAACCGCCCCTTAAATTTCGAAGAGTTTCTTGAACGCACACCAAAAACGCTCTACGTTTCTGCGACTCCTGGTGAATTTGAAATAGAGAAATCCGGTTTACATTACTCTGAACAAATCATTAGACCAACAGGTTTGATTGATCCAGAAATTGAAATACGTCCTTCAAAAGGGCAGGTTGACAACCTTCTTGGAGAACTTCGAAAAGAATCAGAAAAAAAAGGGAAAATTCTCATCACCACACTTACAAAAAAAATGGCAGAAGAACTTTCAGAATATTTTCAAGAATACGGTATTCGCATCAGATATTTGCATTCTGATATCGATGCTCTGGAACGATCAGAATTAATTCGGGATTTAAGAAGAGATAAATTTGACGCTCTTGTCGGCATCAACCTTTTAAGAGAGGGTTTAGATATACCTGAAGTTTCTCTTGTTGCTATTATGGATGCTGACAAAGAAGGTTTTCTTCGATCAAGACGCTCACTCATTCAAACGGTAGGGCGAGCTGCTAGAAATGAAAACGCACAAGTTATTTTTTACGCAGATAAAATGACCCCCTCTATGAAAGCTTGTATTGAAGAAACAAATAGACGAAGAGACATACAATCAGAACACAATAAAAAACACGGCATCATACCGCACACAATTCAAAAAGCCTTGCCCCAAGATCTCCGAGCTATTTATGGTATTCAAAATGAAGAAAACGAAAAGAAAAACGACACTCAAAAACATTCTTTACTCTCTATAGAGCAAATCGAAAAAATAACGCGCACAAAAACAAAAGCAATGCATAAAGCAGCAGGTTCTCTAGATTTTGAAAAAGCAGCTGAAATTCGTGATGAGATTAAAAGTCTCAAAGAAGAATTACTCATACGTCGAGAAAATCATGATTGAAAAAATCAAAACTCTGCCAACAGGTCCTGGTGTTTATTTAATGAAAGGTCAAAATGACAAGGTTTTATACGTTGGCAAGGCTATCAATTTAAAATCACGAGTTAGGTCCTATTTTCAAAAAAATATTTCTATAAAAACACAAGCTCTCACTCAACGAATTGTCGACATTGATGTTATCTTAGTCGATAATGAAATCGAAGCCCTTTTACTTGAAAGGTCTCTTATTCGAGATCATCAACCCACTTATAATATTTTATTACGTGATGATAAAGAATTTCCATGGCTTAGAATTGATATCCAAAACCCCTGGCCAAGAATACGTAAAGTTCGCAAAAGAAAAGAAGACCAAGCCATCTATCTTGGCCCTTACACACACGTTGGACATTTAGACTCAATACTTCGTCTCACTTCTTCAATTTTTCCTTTTATACAATGTTCCGAATCTGAATTTCGACAAGCCTCTCGCCCTTGCAATTATTTTGACATCAAACGATGCTTAGCGCCTTGTTGCGGGAAAATTTCTTCAGAAGATTATAAAATGATGATGAGTGATGCTATTGACTTTTTAAAAGGAAAAACATCTAAAGTCTTAAAAAATTTAAAAATGAAAATGAAAACAGCAGCCGAAAAAGAACTTTTTGAAGTTGCAGCGAGATATAGAGACCAAATGATAGCTCTTGAGAAAGTCACTGAAAAACAAACAGTCATTTCTCAATCTGATCACAATGTCGACTATATCGCTATCATACAAAAAGAAGAATATTCTTTCGTGACTATTTTACGCATTCGAAACGGCATTCTCACAGGACAAGATTCACACTTTATTGAAACAACGAATATTTACTCTTCAAATCCATTAAGAGACTTTTTATTACTTTATTACAATGAAAGGATTGCTCCCTCTCATATTATTGTTGAAAAAGAACCTAATGAAAAAGCTTTAAATCAAGTCCTCGAAACAAGTATATCAAAGCCTTCATCAGAAACAGAAAAAAAACTACTTGAGACCGCTCAACGTAACGCTCATTATGAACTCTCTGAATACCTACGGACTACCTATGGTCGCCAAGCAGCTTTAGAAATGATCCAGCAAAGACTTGCCTTGTCAAAATATCCTGAGAGCATGGTTTGTATCGATGTTTCTAATTTACAAAATCAATCTATAGTAGCTTCTTTAGTATATTTCCATGATGGTAAACCCGACAAATCAAAATATCGCGTTTACCACATTCAATCTCTCGATAATCATCACGACGATTACCAAAGTATTCGAGAAGTCATGACTCGTTATTTAAAAAGATCTATAGAAGAAGAAACACTCCCCGATCTAATTCTTATAGATGGAGGAAAAGGACAACTTCAAGCAGCTTTAGATGCCTGTCAGTATTTTTCTTCTCAAAAAATTATCGTTGAAATTGCATCCATAGCAAAAGCTCGATCCCGCACACAACAACCAGAAAGAATTTATCGTCCTCATCAACTTCACCCTATTATTCTTAAACCCGGTGATTCTGACTTTCGAGTTCTCACAAGCTTACGAGATGAGGCCCATCGTTTTGCAATACAGCATCATCGCAAAAAAAGATCACAAAACACAAAACGATCTCTTCTCGACCAAGTTGATGGCGTTGGACCAGTGCTAAAAAAGAAATTATTTGAAAAATTTACAACAATAGAAGATATGCAGCACGCATCAATTGATGCATTCACACAAATACCTGGCATTTCTGAAAAAGTTGCTTTGAATATCCAAGCAATACTTCATGCAGAAGACCTAAAAAAGAAAGAGTGAATAAAATTGTGAATCTATTGAAGTCAAATCAATAAGCATGCAGCAACTATTTCACTTTCAAAGATGCACTCAAAAATAAATTGTTTTAATGGAAATAAAATTGCTCTAAACACCAACTATACTGTCATAATCAACATAATTACACAAAAAATGTGGCCCGCGAAAAATAACAATTTATCGTCAACACATTCAATCCACTTGACATAATCACACTTAAAAATTAGTGACCATTGCCTCTAATAACTATTCATCACAATCATCTTAATCTAGTGTTTTCGGAAAAGACCTTCATAAAAAAGGTTATAAAAGAACAATTCAAATATTATAAACAACATCATTAAACTTAAAAAAACTTGGGAATTAAGACTTACTACGTAGTAAGATGGAAGTACTACTACCTATATTATTGATGACATGGGAGTCTAAAGTACGAAAAAATGCTTTATAGGGCAAGGTTCGAGATAGAATATTAGATCATTTTATTTACGCATTAAAAATTTCAACAATCTAATAAACCACTAATTTCAAAGAAACATTTAGCATCTATGATACATGTAAATAAGACCTTGTTTTACTATCATTGTCAAAAGAAATTCCGCAGGAATTATTTAGCCAAAAAATGGTATAATATTACAGCAGATCAATTTATCAAAAAAAATAGATAAATTGATTGAATACATGACCACTGTATTAAAAAAATGATCAGAAAAGTTCTTTGAATAATGCTGACTCAGGAAATTACACTTTTAACCTCTGTGTATAAAAATCATATTCTGCACTTTGGCAAAAGTCTTATTTATAAGAATATTCAAATCTTTTAAAGAAAAGTAATTTTATTAAAAGAGTCTAAAAAAAATTTTCTAGATAAAATCGAACCCCTCTCTCATCACAAAATCAAATGTAATTTTTTCTTTATAGATCAGTGTTATCTAAAGCTTCTTCTAGCATACTATGAAGATCCATTTCTGCATTTAAATGACGGAACATCATAAACATGCCAATCATTTTCCTATCTAAAAAAACAGCTTCTCTGGGTGGAGGTCTTAATTTAAATGAAAATACAGCATCCTTAGCAAGGCCTGTCATACGGGACAATAAGTCAGTTTCCCCCCATTTATAAAGTCCTTTCTGAAATGGCTCTATCGCTAAACTGCATATTTTATACATTAACTGAGAAACTTCAGGATTATCGTCTTCTTTAACAAAGCCAAGCTTTATAGCTGCTTTTTTATTCATCTCTAAATCTTGATAAAGCGCTGCTCTGATCAGTTTAGAAAAAGGCTGGATATATCTTTTAGGAAACTTTCTCATTGCTCCAAAATCTAAAAGCACAATTTTTGCAGTCCCATCTTCGAAAATACGAACTTTATAATTTCCAAAATGAGGGTCAGTTTGCACAATTCTCCAATCAAAAATTTCTTTAAACGTTAACCACGCTAAAGAGTATGCTAATTTATTCTTTGCATTTTGACTTAAAGCTAGAACTTCAGGAGAAGCTAAGTCATAGCCTTCTTCATAGCTCATACATAAAAGTTTCTGCGTTGAGAAGTCCCCAAAAACTCGTGGAAGTATATAGTCAGGGTGTTCTTTTAATAAAGATCTATAGAAATCAATCATCTCAACTTCTTTACGGTAATCAACCTCTCTTTTAAGCATCACTCTAATTTCTTCAAAAATATCATCGACGCCCTCAATGGAGGGCAATAACCTGGACACTGAAAGTATTGATCTTAAGGCTTTCAAATCAGAATCTACAGCATCTGACACACCTGGATACTGCACTTTTAATGCCAAGGGTGGAAAACCTTCTCGATTCGCCTTATAAACTTGCCCAAGAGATGCAGCTGCCAGCGGTATAGAGTCGATATGATAGTTGTCGTATGTCTCTTTCAATTCATTTTTGATCACCTTTTGCATTTCTTCCCACACCACAGGGTCTGACTGAGAATGCAGTTCACGTAAAACTTCATTGATACTCTCTGGAAAAAAATGTTCACCATATACAGAAAGCATTTGCCCCGCTTTCATCACACTGCCTTTAAGTTGCCCTAATTCTTTAACTAAAATTTTCGCTTGTGATAAGAAAAAGGCTTCCATTCTGCCTGAGCTTTCTTTTTGTACGGCTTCTTGAATTTTTGCACCAGCCCATCTTGCTGAACCTTGCACTGTCATTTGAAATAAAGATGCGCCACGGCCAAAAGTTGAAGATTTTACTTTTTTAATTTCTCTTTTTTTCACAACTTTCCTCATTTTTATGAATTCTGAGCCTTCAGAAACTCTTGTAATTTTTCATCGTCAGACCCACCTTCTTGTGCATCAATTTGCTCTAAAACAGCATCGATTTTTTCCGCGGCTTCAGGGTCTTCTTCAGCAATGTTGCTACTAGAGCTTCGTAAATTTGATAGAATCACTAATGCAGCCTCAGGCGTTAAGTTCTCTAAACTTTCAGCGCTAATTTCATTACTACCTGGGGAAACAGGTATCACAAATTGATTCATATACATCACAGAATAAGCTGATTGATAAATCGAAAGCTGAAATTTCGCTTTTAACTCTAACAATTCTGCAGCAGGAATCCTATTCAAGGTGTCTTTAGCTAATCCCACCTTTGTAACTTTCGCCGTATAATCCTCCATCTGATCAGGGTCGGGTTCTGGCAAAAAAGCACCAATACTATCTAGACCAGAGCCAGAAGACTCACCACTACTCTGGGATTGAGCAATCTCCAGTAAGTCTACTCCACCTTGTAGGGCATATACAGTTGCAAGTCGTGGATAACGAATATAGACCTCCGGCTCAGCTGCTATTAACGCTTCTAGAAGCTCTTGAGCGGATGAGTAGTCACCACTATTCATCGCAAGAACTGCTTTTTCATCATCACTTTGAGGCACACATTGCCCCACACCAGAAGCTCCTTCTCCATCTGGACACTCCACCAGACTTTGCAGCCCTTGACACGATATCGACCCAATAAAAACAAGAAAAACATAAAAGTAAAACTTTACCATAGGGATCCTTTTAATAACCCGTGGTCAATGAAATCACATAAACCCGTCTCTGGTCGACTCCTGGAGTTGCTCCATATTCACGGCGATAAGTTGCAGCACTCAAACGAAACAGAATAAAATCAATCTCCGCTCCATATGAGGGAGACCCATGATAAACACCACTACTGATCCCTACATATTGCCGCAGCAAAATTTTTGTTCCTGCATAGATTCTTTTAAAGACAGGTTCTCCATAAGCGTTTAGAACATCTCTATAATCCACACTCAGATGTATTGCATCTGCTTCATTGTGAAGCGTCACACTTGCACCTGTATGAAGCATTTGTTTTTTTTCCAAAGGAGCCCCTGTCCCAATAAGGGCAAGACCTCCTAAATTTTCCATAACAGCAGCCAAGCGAAAATCAATATTCTGACCTTGTTTAAAAATCAAACTTGCAAAATCCATACCCGTACCAGTATTTAAAATAGATTGATCCACCGCACCAGACTGTTCTTGAAGGTTTGCCACAGCTTCTCTGTCGGTCATATCAACAACCGTAAGACTGTCATTAATCAAAAGGTATTTAAAATTCACACCAAAAGACAGCCATCGCCAATAACTTTGAGAAGCTATACTTGCAACCCCTCCTGCATAAATCTCATTTCTAGCCACAACTGTCGGGCCACCAATTCCAAGATATGGATCACCTTTTGGCCACGCACGAAGGTCAGGATGAGTATTCAAAAAAACTGTAAAACCACCATTATTTAGAATAAAACTTACCGTTTGGGACACCCCTATATGAAGAGGTTGATCAACAAGCTTTAAAATATCTTCCTGAGAAACCTCTTCCTCCGCATTATCTCCTTGAAGCTGACTGCGCGCTGTTTCAACTGAGTCTGCCCCAGCAAAGACACTTGTTTTCACACCTGTCCATCGATAAAAAACTCCGCCATATGGGAGCGTTGCTGGGTTGCTAATCAGCATCCCCTCTTGTGTCCCTCTAGTCAAAGAGCTTCCCCCTCCACCAATATCAAAAGGGTCTTCAAGCACAGGCTCTACTGTTACAGCAAAAACGTTATTAATATTCAGCCAGAACAGAAATATGAAGCACATATAGGTCATAAGAATCCTCATCATTATGAGGTATCGGATCTTTTTAAAGCAGGCGGCACGGCAAAAACCACACCCTAAATTCTTATGAAAACATGAAACAATAGCATCGGAGGCGATCACAATAGCATACGCTTCATGAAGGAAGAGCAATGGGTCTTCGCATTTTAAGGGATGACTCCCCTCAATATCAGGAAAAAATTGATCAATTAGCCTCAGACAAACTACAAGAAGAGGCTGAGAGATGGTGTTCTCGCACACACAGGACTCCTGAGGAAAACCACTCTGCACAGCAACACCTCACAGAGGGACGAGAACGTTCACACAACAGCGATGAGCCTATGGCGGAAGTGTTAGAAAGCGCAACTGATCATATCCAAAAAAACAAACCCAGCCTCGACCAAATCCAAGGTCATATGGACATAGAGAAAATGCTTGCTCTCTTAGATTAAAAACAGGCGACCTCAAATCACTGATTTTACTGTTTACTTAAACACCCTATACTTCTTCAAAAAAGCAACTCGTTCAAAAAGAATAAAAACTTGCCAAGCGCAATAGATTTCGGCATAGTCCGGTTGCTATGAGTGAAAAAAAAACCTTTACGGTTCACATTGAAAAAACATTATTTGGCGGTTACGGCCTGACCCACTACGACGGAAAAGCTTTACTTGTCCGCTCCGCTCTGGCCGGTGACCATGTTGAAGTAAAAATAGACAAAGACGCTCCACGTTACAGAAAAGCTTCCATTGTTCAGCATCACACACAACGCAATGAAATGTGCCGCTTTGCCACGTCATGCGGCGGCTGTCCGTGGGATGGGGTCACACCTGAGCAACAACGTTTATGGAAGCAGAGCTTTGTAGAAGAAGCTTTGTCTCGCGCATCTCTCAAAACCCCTCAAATTCCTCTTCCTCACTCAGGTGATCTCCATGGAGTGCGTCATCGCGTCGAACTCCAAATGCAATGGGCAAACGAGCAAGTCACAGTAGGCTACTACGCCCCTCAAAGTCGCCAAATAACTCCAATACAAACATGCCTTGTCACAACTCCGGCTCTTCAGTCTGTGATTCAGGGTTTATATGAGTTTAAAGCGCAAAAAAATAAACTCGGCCACTACCGCCTTCATATCCAAGAGCTCAAAACTGGCGTGGTTATTTTAGTCAAATTACCTCTTCACGGCCGAAGGTCATCGCCCTCTAAAGGTTTTCTCCAGTTTTTAAAAAAAATACCTTCTGTGGTTTGGGCTGGAACCTTACAAGAGAAATCTGAGATCCTACCGTGGGAAGAAGATCTTCAACTCAAGTGGTCAACATCTCCTGGACTTTTTCAACAGGTTCACCGCCCCCTCAACCATAAAATGAGACGACTCGTCCAATCATGGGTTGAGCAGCAACGCCCATCTCACATTCTTGATTTATGTTGCGGGAGTGGCAATCTTTCTCTTGCTCTGAGTCACTCTGACAGAAAAGTCACCGGGGTTGAGTCTAATTCACAAGCCATTGCGGTTGCACAGCATCAGGTTCAAGAAAACAAACTGAATCATATTTCATATCATACAGCTGCGGCTGAGACCTGGCTCTCTGAGAACACAGATAAGGACTTTGACTTAGTCATTGTTGACCCTCCTCGCTCCGGCCTAAAAGACCTCATCCCTCACCTGCGGGAGCTAGCTCCTCAGACATTGATTATGATCAGCTGTGATCCTCCTACCCTAGCTCGAGACATACAGCTTCTTGGGGATGAATGGCAGATTAAATCAATTGAACTTTTTGATTTCTTTCCCAACACTTGGCATGTCGAAACAGCAGCTCTTCTCACTCGTGGCTAGATCCATGTTAGAATACAACAAAAAATGAAGGTGTTTCCATGGGAACCAATGCGTTCACAGGTGCTCAAAAAGCCGCTATTCTTTTGTTGTCGTTTGGGGAAGAAATTTCATCAGAAATCTTCAAACACCTCAACGAGTTTGAGATTAAGAGAATCGGTACAGCAATGAGCCGACTCGGTCGGATGGAACAGGACATCATCGACGAAGTGATGATGGAGTTCTACGACGTTCTTCAACAAAACAAAACGTTTTTTTATGGTGGCAGCGACTTTACAAAAAAAGTTATTGGTCATGCCTTTAAAGGTGGGGAGGCCGATGAGTTAATTGACCAGCTCGCCCTTTCTTCCGCCAACCTTGATTCCTTAGAGCTTATTGACCCAAGGACTTTATCAGGTTTTATTCGAAACGAGCACCCTCAAACCATCGCTCTCATTCTGGCACACTTAGATCCTAAAAAATTTGGAGAAACCTTAAAGTTCCTCCCAGAAGCTTTGCATACAGAAATTGTTCTTCGTATCGCAAATTTAGATGCTGTCGCACCTGAAATCATTGATGAAATCGACGATGTCCTTCGAGAAGAAATTCAAGCAGTCGGTTCTATCAACACACAAAAAATTGGTGGTGTCGAACCTCTTGCAGAGATGTTGAACTTAATAGATAAAGCCACAGAAGAACAGATTCTTGATAACTTAGAAGAAAGAGATCCAGATCTTTCGGAGCAAATTCGACAACTCATGTTTGTCTTCGATGACTTAGTCAAGATTGACGATCGCGGCATTCAAGAGCTCATTAAAGTTGTCAGCACCGACAAATGGATGATTGCTCTTAAAACTTCATCTGAAGCTGTCCGAGAACTTATCTTTAAAAACATGTCTCAACGCGCTGCTGAAATGCTAAAAGAAGACATGGAAGCAATGGCTGCTGTAAAACTTTCTGACGTTGAAGCCGTACAGTTTGAAGTCATACAAGCAGCCCGCAAACTCGAAGAGGAAGGTAAAATAATTATCGCAAGTGGTGATTCCACTTACGTATAAAGTTTATGTAAAGTACTTTTTTGCCATATCGTCCAAGCTGATTTGCCTGATATTTGGCGCCTGACCAGCTTGTCCGAACTGGATCATACGATCTTTTACGACTTGCTGCATCGCTGCTCTCGCAGGTTTCATATAATCTCTTGGATCAAACTTATCGGGAGAGTTTTTCATAAGTTTACGAATTGCACCTGTCATTGCAAGTCGATTATCGGTGTCCACATTAATTTTTCGAACTCCGTTTTGAATTCCTTTTTGGATTTCTTCAACAGGAACCCCCCAAGTTTGGCGAATATCTCCACCATGCTCATTGATAACATCTTGAAGATCTTGGGGCACAGAAGACGATCCATGCATCACAAGGTGAGTGTTCGGTAGTTTTTTATGAATCTCTTGAATCCGCCCAATAGCAAGAATATCTCCATCAGGCTTACGTGTAAACTTATAAGCTCCATGACTTGTACCCATAGCAATTGCTAATGCATCGACTCCGGTTTGTTTCACAAACTCTGCAGCTTCATCTGGATTTGTGAGCAATTGTTCTTTAGAAAGCTTTCCTTCAAACCCATGTCCATCTTCTTTTTCTCCTTCACCTGTTTCAAGGGAGCCTAAACAGCCAAGCTCACCCTCAACAGAAACCCCAAAGGAATGTGCAACATCAACAACTTTTTTGGTTACTTGCACATTATATTCAAAATCAGACGGTGTTTTCGCATCTGCTTTTAAAGAGCCATCCATCATGACTGATGTAAATCCTTGTTTCATTGCAGAAAAACAGGTTTGAGGGCTATTACCATGGTCTTGATGCATCACAACAGGGATTTCAGGGTAAAGTTCAACAGCTGCAAGCATCAGGTGGCGTAAAAAAGCGTCTTGAGAATATTGACGCGCTCCTCTTGAGGCTTGAATAATCACAGGACTCTGCGTCTCACGCGCTGCTTCCATGATTGCTTGAATCTGCTCCATATTATTTACGTTAAATGCGCCAACACCGTATTGATGTTCAGCAGCATGATCGAGCAGTGTACGAAGGGGAATAAGTGCCATGAGATCGTCTCCTAGAGTTGTGCAGACGAACATTAAATCATAAATCCCAACGAACTAAAAGGATTGGCTTTTTACTTGATGATTCGTAAGAGAGCATACTCTTCTTTAATGCGGTTCCCCACCTATAACCTCCAACACCTCCTGCCTTTGGAAGAACTCGATGACATGGAATAAAGCCAGCAAAACGATTTGCTCCAATAGCATTTGCCACAGCTCTCGTTGCGTTAGAGTGGCCAATCTTTTCTGCAACCTCACTATAAGAAAAATTTTCGCTCCACTCTATACGACAAAGTTGCATCCAGACTTTTTGTTGAAACGGTGTTCCGTTAAGGGAAAACCTCAAAGGATGAGTCCACCTGCCTTGCAATCTATTTTCAATTTCTTGTTTCCACTTTGGAATTTGATGCGCTTGGGATTTCAGTTCTTCAGGTGAGAAAACACCAAGCTCAACAGCTATGACCCGATCACCATGAAATGATACTTTCATATCAACAGCGATCTTCCATGGAGTTTTTATAATAAAAAATTCCGCAGACAAACAAGCCATAGGTGGTGCGAACACCAGTTCATCAACCAACAACAAAGACACGTTAACCTCTACGGATATCGAATTTAAAAAATTTCACATATAATCACCAAAACAATACACAGGGGTTCGTATGGTGATGATTCTACTTTGCTTTCTTTCTTTCAGCAGTCCATTATCAGCAACCTCCAAAGAAACAGACATAAAACCACAGCAGGCTACATCCTCACAAGAAAAAGAGAAAAGCTCTCCTCCTGACACTCTTGAAAACCCCATCAACGCGACTCCTCGATCAACAGATGTCTTTGCTGAACCCTTTCCTCTATTTGATTCTCATCGGCAGCCTGGCCACATCGGGCATTATGTTTTACTTCCTTGGTTATCTCAAACGTTTCCAGGCTTTGGTCAACTCTACTATGGACAATATTCACAAGCACTCACGTTGAGCGGTGTTGCAATGAGCGGCATTGCTCTTATTAAATATTCCAAAATTACAACCGCAGATCTTGTCCAACTCCAAGAAGAAAGCAAACTCAATGAAAGCAGCCCATTTCTTACAAAAGACGACCACCTCCGCTACTACCTCACTGGCGCAAAACTATACGGGACTGCCGGCGACTTATCTGCGTATCACAGTTTCCGAACAGCTGTTCGGAAAAACCCTAAATATGGTGATTTCTCATTCTTAACTCATGAAGAAAGTCTATCAGATATTCTTTACGCTCCTCTGCGATATGAATTTTTATCACGGCCCAGCACCCTCGGGACACTTGCACTAGCTATGGTTGGGTTATACACCTCAAGACCAAATCACCTCAACGAATCTGATGGTCTTTTTACAGCTTCAGTATCTCTTATGGCTGGTACAGGTGAAGAAGCTTTCTACCGTGGCTGGCTCCAGCCCGTTTTATACCACTACACAGGAAATAGTGTGATCGCCAATGCCCTACAAGCCGGACTGTTCTTTGGGGCCCATTCCCCTGGCTCTTTTATTCATTTTTTAGCTGGTTTATGGTTTGGCCATCTCACTCAAAAAAACAACTGGACTCTTTCAGAGTCTGTTTTTATCCATACATGGTGGGACGTTCTCGCTCTAAGTTCTGCATTCATCACATCACATCAACACCCTGAACAAAAAATGAGAGTTCAAATTGAACTCCCAACTATATTTTTCTGATACGTTTTATTCAGTATCAACTTTTAATCATTGCACTCAACAACTGCTTTTGAGGTGTTTTCAAGAGCTTTATCTTGATTTATTTCCCAAACATCAGCTGTGTCACACCCAGCTACAACCCTATTATTTCCGCCAGACCCAGAAGTTGCAGTTGCTGTAAACCCAGTGTTTCCATTTCCTGTACTCGCATATGCATATCGAATCGTTGTTTCAGTACCGTTACATGGGCTTAAGTAAAACCCAAGATCGTTGGTCACATTAGAGCAGCTCCCATCAACCGTGCCGGTCGTGGGCATTGTAGCAAACTCTTCGTTGTCTCCAAAGAAAGAGTGCTGCAATGTATAAACATGAGACAAATTATTTTTAGCTTCAACCTGACGAGCTTTTGCTCTAAAAATTTCAAACCTAGGAACAGCTATCGTTGCTAAAAGACCAATAATAGCGACAACAATCATAAGTTCCACAAGGCTAAACCCAGCTTGATTGCGGGAATTGACAACTAACGACGTTCTCACGTGGTTTCTTATACTCTGCATAACAATTCCTTTTCTCTTCTCACACACCATTCGCTTCCAACATAGACTCTTGTCGGATTTATTGGGTAAAGATTGAGTTTTTTTTAAAGAAAGCATACTAATGAGTTTTAAAAACTGTAAAATCGAACCTTTGCCGAAAAATGAAGACAAGAGCTAGACCTTGTTTCAAAATAATTTCGCTAAAAACAACTAATTGTTATCATGCCTGGGTATTCATCTGAAAAAAATCGCCTTCAACAGACAAGAGCGTTAAACCATGACAATATTTAATAGTTAAAGATCGACTTCATTTAAATCGTCACCCATCTCACTCGCTCCATCCCCTAGATCATCAGTATTCCCTTGACCTAAAGTACCATAGGCACCTTCTCCCCAACATTTCATCTGGTTATTATCCAATAGTGCACACGTAGCAAGCTCAGAAGCAAACACACTCAAAGCTGTTCGACCTGCCCCCAAATCAATCGCACTCAGATTATCCCCCATCTCGCCTGAGTCATCACCTAGGTTATCAGTGTTCCCGTAGCCCAATCGGCCATTACCTCCTGCACCCCAGCATTTCACCTGATTATTATCAAGAACAGCACAGGTATGAAAGTTCCCGGCAGAAACACTCAAAGCTGTTCGACCTGTTCCCAAATCAACAGCACTTAAACTGTCTCCCATCTCTCCACCAGAGTCACCAAGATTATCAGTGTTTCCATAACCTAGCTGCCCGCTATAATTAGCTCCCCAGCACTTTAGCTGATTATTATCAAGAACAGCGCAAGTATGCCGCCCTCCTGCCGACACACTCAGAGCTGTTCGACCTGTCCCTAAGTCAACAGCACTTAAGCTATTTCCCATTTCCCCTCCGGAATCCCCAATATTATCCTGACTTCCATTACCTAGCATGCCTGAAATTCCAGAGCCCCAACATTTCAATGTGTTATTACTCAACACGACACATGTATGCAAATACCCGGCATCGATACTAAGAACACTCAGACCTGAGCCCAGTTCAACTTCGTCTAAGTCATCCCCCATTTCACCAGAGCCATCTCCTACATTACTGGAACTCCCATTTCCTAATTTCCCGAAAGAGCCGGCCCCCCAACATTTCACTTGATTATTATCAAGTAGTGCACACGTATGAAACTCTGCTCCGGCAAGACTTTGAACGGTTCGACCTGCCCCTAGATCAATAGCACTTAAACTGTCTCCCATCTCACCAGAGCCATCTCCTAAACTGTTACCATTCCCCTGACCCAACGATCCATGCAATCCATACCCCCAGCATTTTGCTTGATTATTATCAAGTAGCGCACAAGTATGAAGTTTACCTACAGCAACACTCAGAGCAGTTCGACCTGTCCCTAAGTCAACAGCACTTAAACGGTCTCCCATCTCACCAGAGTCGTCTCCAATGTTATCGGTATTTCCATACCCCAATTCTCCATAACCATTATCTCCCCAACACTTCAACTGATCATTACTCAAGACAGCACACACGGAATGCCCTCGTCCCGCAGAAAGAGTCTTCACTGAACGCTTCGCAACAAAACCATCACCGTAAACAGAAGCGCTCGTATTTCCTGCTGTATCCACACTTCGAATTGTTGCGTAATAAGTTGTTCCATTCGATAAAGACAACCCGCTAAGAGTTGTGCTAACGCTACTCCCCACACTTGTCCACGACTGAGTATTTGTTGCTCCTGAAGACGTTCCTAGAGCAATTTCATAATGTGAAAGCCCCGAGCCTGCATCCGAACTTGCGGACCAAGAAAATATAGGAGAAGCTGTCATATCATCCGTTGTCACACCATCGCTAAAAGACCCTGGCGTTGTCGGCCCAGTATTATCATGAAGAATCGTATCACTCACACAGCTTGTCATATTTAAAGCTTGATCTCTAAACTTTACATATACAGTTGCAGTTGCATTTGTCTGGGCTAAAGGCCACCCTGTCTTTGTCGTTGCGTAAGACTCCCAGCTCCCTCCCGAGTTGCACCCTGATGTATTTGTGACATACATCTCACTTGCACTCACAGCAGAAGGGGATAAGCCAACAGTTGCACTAATCGTAGTCGTTGCTCCACTTGAAATTATTAGAGATGCAGACGTTGGCGCATTATCATCATGAATAATCGTATCGTTCACACAAGATGACGTATTACCCGCCTCATCTTTAAATTTTGCATAAACTGTTGCTGTGCTATCCGATTGCCCTAAAGTCCAGCCGGCTTTCGAAGTTGTATAACTCTCCCAAGTGCCATTTGCACTACAACCAGAGGTATTTGTAATGTACATCTCACTTGCACCTGTTGCGGCAAGTGTTAAATCAGGTGTCCCATCCGATGTATGCGTTCCACCATCAATCACAATACTTGTCGACGTTGGCACATTGTCATCATGAATAATCGTATCGTTCACACAAGATGACGTATTCCCTGCTTCATCTTTACCTTTT
>JBGCEP010000053.1:0-12735 GCA_045106415.1 Oligoflexales bacterium
ATAGTGAAGAAGCACACAGTGAGTGGCTGAATCTTCTTGAAAATGAATCTACTGCTCTCACTTCATTCATACCTCACAGTAGGCATATGCCTGAAATACCCGGACGTGTTTACGATCAGCGTTTTTCACATCACGATCACAACCTCACCGAGGGCTATACGCACTCGATTCTTTTAGATGATGATAATCTAGCTCTTCATGCCGAAATCCAAGCAGAACGGACAGGTGAGTTTCGCAGTTTTATCCTTTTGGATAAGATGAAATACGCCGATACTTTTTACTACAACCTCTTTCAAAACACTCAGGATTGCCACACACATCATATGAGACCGTGTGTTCAACTCCACATACTAGGGCAAGATCTTGAAGACAACGAGTTCACCAAACATATTCATAGATTTTTTGATCTTGTCAATTGGGAAACATTAAGAGAGGAAAATCATCCTGATATTGCAACAATTTATACCAAAATATCTTTATGCGCATCCAGATTATTTCAGCTGAAAACCTTAATGTTTAGGGCAACACCTCAATACCAAGAAATGGTTAAAAAAGTATCCAAACAGCTCAAGACAAATTTTAGACAAAGTCTGATGGAGCAGTGGCTCGAAGATTTTACTCCATCACACAATTTAAACCACCAGAATCCTCTTATTAAAACACGACATGCTCTCTATAAAAACGCCAAAAATGGAATATCTATATGGGGTTCACAATACATTCCATAATACTCTTAGCTTCACGCACTATTTTTCCACAAAATATACAGTTAAACTTAATTTATAAATCGGTTATAGCTTCAAGTTAATTCATTGAAGCTATAACCGATAACTTTGACAGAAGTTTCAAAAATAATTATGAAACATAAATGAAGAAAATCTCTTTCTCAGTTATAATGACATAGCTCACTTTTCTGTTACTAAAGAGGTTTTCGTGCAGAAGCTTTATTTTTCTTTAATTTTTATCTTTTTTATTTTCTCATCTTGTTCAACTCGAAAAAAATCGAATAATCCTTCCAAAACAATCATTCCTGAGTACATCCAACAAAAAAAACAGACAAGTACCACTGGACAAACATCATCTACAGCAAACTCAATTGGATCTCAATCCACAGGCCAGCAATCACCCTCCCAAAATTCTTCTTCTACATCAACACCGTCGGCTCAAGCATCCACATGCTCAAGCAAAGAGACTGATCTCCGAGATGACTGCGTTTCCTCAGACACCATCGCGATTGCAAATAAAGTTCTTGAGATTATCGATACCTCAAACACAATTAACCAAATGAATACAAATATTTTAACTTCAATAACTCCCACCAACACTCGGATTGAATCTACCGTTTATCGATGGGCTGATTTTCTTGAAGCTTACAAAGTCATCGCTATAGAAGGAATCGATGGAAAGGTGTTTTCACCAGGAAAACAAACCAAGTCTGGGTTGATTAATATTGCTATTTTTTTAGGTCAATCTATGCATGAAACAATTCAATATAATGCTTGTGATGAAAATAATTGGTCCATAGGCTTGGGGTATCCAGATTATCCTGCCACAGCCTCTTGTGGACAAGCCGGCCAAGACTATTCTGCATATAACTGCACAGCCACTGAAGAACATATGCAATGCCCTGTTAACTCACAAATGGAGCAACAAGCAAGTACTATGGCTACTTGGTATGGAGCTCCACCACCCCTTTTCTGTGCACCTAAGTCCAAAACAGGTGAAAACCTTCCTCGCTGGAATGCGTATGCAACTTGTACACCGGACAGCTCTATCGCTGCAGATCTTCCCAATTGGATCAACGATAATATTAAAAATATCGAGAACCCTTCATGCCAGGCCTACCCTGGGCAGCAAGGCGGTGCTTTCACTCTTGCTGGGTGTGATGCAACAGGATGTAAAAATGCAGAGACTATGGATACAGCGGGAGGAGAAATCCGCACTGATGTTGAAGGTTGCTGCTGGTGGGGTCGTGGCGTGATTCAAACAACTGGCGTTTGTAATTTCGGAAAACTTAATTATTATCTTGCCGGTTGGGAATACCGTGATAATGGCGCTGGTCAGCGTATAAAAAAACAACACAACCCTAATGCCAAATATGCTTCCATGAATATTTGTGAAGATCCAAATTCAATTTGCCAAGGCCCTAAAGAACTTAAATGGATAGCAGGTATGTTTTATTGGATAGATAGTGTTCAAGGTTACAGCAGTAAAGATTATCCTGATTTTAATTATTTAAAAATACTTGAAGGCAACGCTGAAGCCATTTTTGATGATCCAACTGGGCCTGAAGCTAAATCCTTAGTTGATAGCACATCTGGCCTTGTCAACAGAGGTTGCCCTTTAGCAACATGCCCCGGGTCTGGAGCTGTCCTAAAGTTAGGAGAAAGATATGAAAACTTCCAGCACGTCATGGAAGTCCTCAAACCTCTTTACGCAGAACTAAAAAATTAAGACGGATCTTTAAATAATTCAGGATCGAGCAACGCTAACCAGGTCTGTAAGATCTCATGTTTTTCATGTGCTGAATGGGTGTTCAGCCAGTTTTTTCGCCCTTCAGCAAAAACTCTAACAGCTTCATGGATATCTTCAAAACGCTGGCCTGCGGAAAGATGTTTCAAATGATTTCCTGAAGCTTTTCCATCTCCAGTCCATTTACAACAATCCTGCCATGAAAAACACTCTGCATGTGTTTTCACATTTAAATTTTGAAACTCATCGAACTTCAACTGCATAAGCTTCACAGCATTGGATCGAGTTTTAGGGGCTCCAAAAAACCTAAAAAATGCTCCTCCCATTCCGATACTTTTTTGTATTCCGTCTGGAAAATTTTTCACATATCCTCTCAGGTGAAAAAGATCCTTAAGTTTTGATATTTCTGAGAAAATCAATCCCGACACACGACACTCTTCTGAATTTACAGAGCCGCCTAGAACGGGCTCTACTAACTCAAGAGTTTTTTCTAACTCAGAATCTTGACGCACACAAAGGTGCCTGGGGTGTGAACGATAAGAAGTTAAAAGAGAAAAACCTGACTCAACCCCTAACAAGTCGGGTAAAGCGACAGGCATTTGAGAGGCTTGACTTTGCAACAAAAAGGCCAATAATTCCCCAGCTAAAGAAGCTGAAAACACAAATGAATCCAAGCCTTCTTTTTGTATCAATTTGTTGAGCACCACAGGAAGATCTTTTTCTTCGGCGGCATAATGAACTGCAGTTTGTCGTGCGTAAGATTCAAAAAAACTAACACCTTTATGGCCAAATGTGCCGATGTTTTTCCAAACTTTTTCATTATTTTCTAAATCCTTGTTCCACACACGAAATGCTTTTAGAGCAAGTGATGAAACGAGGTACGGAGATCTTTTTTCTGGAAATTCTGTTAAATATTCCACCCAGGCGTTTTGAACAAACAACGTTACAATAAGAGGTAATCGGCGGCCTGCCATTTCTACAACACTGTCAAAGTCATGAAACTCACGCGCCATAAGAACTTGTGTACAAATCATTTGATATAAAGATGCTACGAGCAGAGATTCTAGCGACTTTCCCCACTGCCGAGAGACATCAATCGTCGCAAGATCACTCATAATCTTTTGCTCAAACAAAGGATTGTTCGACCACACTAGCCCATGATCTGACAGAGTAACATGATGCCCTAAAGTTTTCATCCAACGCTCAAAGACTTCACTTGAATCTGAACCGTAAGAAAGAGCAACTGCTGTCTTATAACTCTGAAAAATAGACTCATCTATCTGGACTGTCTGAAAACGATTTGCTAACGATTTTTTCACTAAAGGTATTTTTTGCCACGATTCTGTCCGTGTCGAACCGATCACCCATTCGACATTGGAAACACTCTGATGATGCCTTTGCAAGAAATCATCAATTGTTTGCATCATATGAATTTCATAAAAATCGAGAGGAAAACCACCCTCTCTCACAAAAAAAGATAATTTCTCAAGGCGTTCTTTTGAGAACCACTCGTTTCTTTTTTCAAAAAAAACTGACCAGATCTCAGATACTTCACTTTGAATCTCATCGACATTATGAAGCTGTATCTTAAAGTCTTTCACAAAATCTTCAAAAGATTCCTGAGGATTGAATGCAAAAAAAGACTGATCTAAAGACTCTTCACAAACCTTACCTTCAAAAAAAACTCGATCCATGGCAGCTTGCCCCATAAGTGCATCACTCGACATACAAAACATCATCATCACTAAAAACTGATACATGAAACACCTCTCTATAAGATAGATTACGAAAACACGAGACATCTTTTTTTTCAACACTAAACATTAATCAGAAAGTAAAGCTTCCATAGCAGCTTGCCCTACTTGCACTTCTATCTTTTTTTTCTCATCATCTGACAAGAATACTTCTGAAGATCGTTGAGCAAAAATAATAGCCGCTGCACCAGCTTGAATTTCTCTTTTTTGTGCACGCTGCACAAGGTTATAAAGTTTAAACGTTTCCATCTGCAGGCTCACAGTTTCTGGGTGTTTTTGTTCTAAAAAATCAAGCAAAGTTTCATTTTTATCAATGAAATTAGCATCTCTTCGCCCTTGCGTGGCATAAAACTCTTCACACGTCACGTCCAGCCCCTCATGCGCAACAAGTCCTTTTTTCTTGATAGAAAGTTCAAATTTCTGCAAAAGGCCTTGATGACCTTCAAAAGGCTTCGACACGAGATAAGGACATTCCTTATCATCAAAATTTTGGTAATCTGTTTGAATAAGGGCAGAGCTATGCGCAACAGCAATCGATCCTACAAAAATATCAGAACGGAACGTCCCTGCTGAACCAAGCCGAAAAAATTTAAGTCGCCCATGAGTGACTTGCGCAATCTCTCTCACAGCAAAATCCATCATGGCGATCCCCATCCCGATAGACATGAGAGTCAGCTTCTTTCCTTGAAAAGTTCCTGTATACGTATAAAAATGACGATGATTTTTTCCTACAGATCGGACATCATCCATCAAGTGCAATAAACGTTGTGCACGACCATGATCACCAACCAATAAACAAGATGATGCGACTTCACCTTCTTTTACACCTAAATGATAAGTACGGTTCTCTTCATCCATAATTGTGTTTGTTCCAGAAGGCTGAGCGTGTAGCGAGCTATGAAAAACACAAAATACTATGAAAGTACATAAAAAATGCATAAAAACTCCTAAAGGTATGACGCATACCAACATGACATCAGGAGTTTTTCAATAACATTTCATTTTTAAACACAATTTCAAGACATTATCTTACGATAAGCGCATTCATAGCTGCTCGACCCAGATCAATTTCGCGCGCTTCTTTTGTTGCATCGTCCAAGAAATCATTTGAAGACCTTTGCGCAACCACAATCGCAGCTGCCACTGCGTAAATCTTACGATTTTTTGCTCTCTGCGCAAGATCATAAAGCTTGAATGTTTCCATTTGTAAGCTCACAACATCAGGATATTGCTTCTGTATGGAGTCGATAAGATTTTCGTTTTTATCTAAAAAATTAGCATCTTCTCTCCCTTGGGAAGCATAAAACTCGTCGCAAGTCACATCTAAGCCCTTACAACTCTGCAACCCTATGCTTTCTATCTCCTGCATGAAATTTTCTAACAAGATTGTATTTGCTGAAATTTTCTGCGAAAAAGAGTAAGGGAGATCATCACTTTCAAAGTTTTTGTAATTAGTTTGAACAAGAAGAGATTCTTCAGCAACTGCGATCGATCCTACTGAAATATTTTCTTGTAAAGTGCCTGAAGATCCGACTCTCAAGATACGAAGGTCTCCTTCTGTGACCTGAGCAATTTCTCGAACAGCAAAATCCATCATAGCGACGCCCATACCGATAGACATCAACGTCAAGGGTTGGCCTTCATACATTCCTGTATACGTATAAAAATGACGATGAGTTGTACCTACAGGCTTCACCTGATCCATCAACGGAAGCATTCTTTGTGCACGTCCATGGTCCCCAACTAACAAGCAAGAAGACGCAACTTCTCCTTTACAAATACCAACATGATAAGTGCGCCCTTGCCGGTCCATAATAGTATTAACACCTATGGGTTGACCTAACTTTTTTTTCATCAAAAGCCCTAAACACCAAAAAGAGCCGTCCATGAAACGACTAATGAAAAACCATCCATATTTCCTCGTGCGCTCGAATCGATCTCTACGAGATCACCTACTTCTACCTGTGAGCCAGAGGCTCGATTTCTCAAAGATTGTGACATAAGGTGGGTTGAGCGTGTTCGATAGCGTGCAGAAAGTGGAAATACAATTCCAATATTAAGAACATATCCTTCTATTCTAGTTTCTAGCTCAGCAGGGCTTTTTCCTTGTAAACGCTCTGGTTTTAACCAAGAGAAAAAAACACCCGGCATTAAAGCTAAGGTATTTGAACGGATATGGTACTGAGAGATGAAACCACGGTTACGAGTGTCACTTTTCCAGCCTTGGAGGCGATGGTTTTCACCAATCTTACGCCCTACGGTATCCCAATATGTCATACCAAGTGAAAAACCGTAACCTCCATCACGGTGACGCAGGTCAATGTCTTGAGCGCTATAGCCCCATAATACACTTCCTCCTGCCCCTTGAAAATCAACACCCAACTGCTGCCCTCTCATCGGTTCATGAGGGCCAATAATCATCATGCCTCCTAAGGATAGAAACCATGATTGAGACAAATAGACACCACTCATCGCTGTGTGTAAGCTGTTGCCTATGATTTCGTTTCCATCGCCAGCTTTAAAGCTATGCCTCATTCCTTCTAAGCCAAAACCCATGAGAGTTTTCATGCGAGTTTGAGGCATAGAGAAAAGGATCGACGACCATAAATATCCGATCATAAGCAAACAAATTCGAATGCTCTTACGACCTTGATATGACATTACGGCGCCCTTTTTTCAAGAGCTCGGATCACGATGATAGAAATTTCATACATAAGATAAAGAGGGATTGCCATCCCAATCTGCGACATCGGATCAGGAGGGGTTAAGATAGCTCCGACAACCAATACAATCACCGCCACTAAACTTCTATGTTTCGACAACATTTCTGCATCAAGCAAATCTAGAAGAGAGAGTAAAATAAGAATAAGAGGAGTTTCAAAAACAAGGCCAAAGCCAAAAATTAAAACCATCAGCATTGAAATGTAATCTGTAACCGTAATAATGGGCGTCCCTACTTCCATCCCAAGTGTCAATAAAAACTCAAGAGCAAGAGGTAAGATAAGGAAAAAACAAAAAGAAATACCACTTAAAAAAAGAAGTATAGAAGCCACTCCAAACGGAACAACATAACGACGCTCATGTTCATAAAGAGCTGGCTCTAGAAAACGCCAAAACTGCATAATCCAATACGGAGCCGCAATAATAATAGAGGTAAAAAAAGAAACCTTAATACCCACAAGAAAAACATCTAATGGGTTGGTAAAGTGCAAAGCATTTGCACCTGCGGGAAGAGCTGCGACTAAAGGAGCTTTTAGAAAATCTAAAATCTGGTTACTGAAAACTAAAGCCCCAAAAAAAGCAACCATCACAAGAAGAAGAGAACGCACAAGCCGTTGTCGAAGTTCTCCTAGATGTTCCCATAAGGACATCACTTTTCCACCGTGAGGGAGTTCTTCTTCAGTTTCCATATCTTTCTCCTAATGCGCTTCTAACCAATTTTTCCCAACCCCAACTTGAACCGATAGTGGGACGGAAAGGCTCACAGCACCTTCCATAGCTTTTTTAACAAGCTCGCACACTAGCGGAACCTCCTGGTCTGGACACTCAAAGACCAACTCATCATGAACCTGTATAAGCATCTTAGCTTGGAGACCTTGGTCAGCCAATAGGTTCTGAATATCAATCATAGCTTTCTTTATGGTATCAGCAACACTTCCTTGCACAGGAGTATTGATCGCCATATTTTTAAGGTGGGACAACTCAAGCCCAGAGGCATCTTTAAAAGGTAGTGGACGTCGCCGTCCCCACAAAGTTCGACTGCATTCATGTTCTTGGGCCTGGGCCACCGCACCGTCAATCCAATTTTTGACATTTGGAAAAGACTCAAAATACTTCTCAATAAACACCTTAGCATCCGCAACACTTAACCCTGTTTCTCTTGCAAGCTTGCGAGCACCCATTCCATATAACAATCCGTAGTTTACAACTTTTGCTTTTTGTCGTTCTTCATCCGTCACTTCCTCAAAAGCTTTCCCTGCCACTCGAGCAGCACTCATTCTATGAGGATCTAAACCTTTTTGAAAAGCTTCTTTCAAGGCTTGATCATCAGCAAGATGCGCCATAAACCTCAACTCAACCTGGTCGTAGTCGGCAGAAATAATACTCCAACCTTCTTGCTGTGGAGTAAAAGCTGCTCGAATTTTTCTCCCTTCCAAACTTCTCATAGGAATATTCTGAAGATTTGGAGCGATTGAACTCAAGCGACCAGTCGCTGCGCCGAGTTGTTGAAATTTTGAGTGCACACGGCTTGTATCCGCATGAATCAATGTTGGCAAAGAATCCAACCATCCACTCACAAGCTTTTTAAGACCTCTATACTCGAGAACTTTAGCAACAAGAGGCTCCTGGGACATTTGCTCTAGAACTTGACTATCTGTCGAACGGCCATGAGTTGTTTTTCGAGGTTTCACTCCATAGCGAGTATGCAGCTCTAACTTGTCGTATAACAAGTCTTGGAGTTGTTTTGGAGAGTTGATATTAAAAATCTCACCGGCCGCTTCATGAATATCACTCTCAAGGGTCACAAGCCTTGCGTGTAGTGCTGGCCCCTGCTTCTCAAGAGCTGAGGTATCCACAAAGATTCCTCTTTTTTCAATAACAGCAAGAATAGGAATAAGAGGCATTTCAACATCACGAAACACTTTCATCATGCCGAACTCTTCTAATTTTCCCAGCATGACATTCATAAGACGCAAAGTACAATCAGCGTCTTCTCCTGCATACTTGGAAAGAAGAGGCAAAGGAACCTCGCTCATCAATCGATCTTGTTTTTCACCAATCAAACGAGCAATTGAAATTTTTTGCAATTTAAAATGCTCTAAGACGAGAGCATCTAGGGAATGCCCTCTATGGCTAGGGTCACACAATTGGGATGCTAACATTGAGTCTTCAAAGGGGCCACACACCTTAATACCTAAGGACATAAGCATCTGAAGGTCATACTTCAGATTATGCCCAATTTTCACACGTTTTGGATCTTCAAAAACTTTTTTCAGCTGCTCGATAACCCAGTCAGGCTCACAGTCGTCTAAGTAATCGGCTTGAAAAGGAACATACCAAGCCTCGCCCTCATTCGAGGAAAAACTTGCTCCGATAGGACGATCAGCCACTAAATCGAGACCTGTCGTCTCAGTGTCAAAAGCAAAACGGTCACCCAGTGCCTCGATACATGTATGAAGAGCCTCACGCGACGTAACTCTATGACGGGTTCCACTGACAGGCTTATAGACAATTTCTTCCACTGCCGAGTCTTCTTCCGCAGCTACAGCGACTTGCTGTGTCTTATAGGGCACTTTACTCTCTTTAGGAAGCAAGGCGTGAAAGTCCATATCTCGAAAAAATGACAGAACTCTCTCACTTGTTGCAAGGCCTTCTTCTACTCTTGGTACACTTTCAGGGACAAGGAGGTCTGTTCGGATTGTCACAAGCTGTTGTGAGAGTAGAGCCGCATCTTCACCCTCAATCAACTTCTTTTTCATACCAGCCGGAGTGATTTTATCAATATTGTCATAAATTTCCTGGAGTCCCCCCCATTGCGCAATGAGTTTTGCAGCCCCTTTTTCTCCAATACCCTTTACACCCGGAACGTTATCACTGGAGTCCCCCATGAGGGCTAAAACATCAATCACCTGATGTGGAGTACATTGAAATTTTTTGTGAACACCTTCGATATCAACAATATCAATTTGTCCTTGCCTACCAGGACGATACAACTTGACGTTTTCAGTAATCAGTTGCATGAAATCTTTATCCCCAGAGACAATGTAACAGTCCAGCTCTTTCCGCCCCCATTGCGTCACCAAGGAGCCAATCCAGTCATCAGCTTCATAACCTGGTTCCTTTAGAACATGAAGACCAAAAGCTTCAAACATTTTCATAACATAAGGGATTTGAGGGATAAGGTCTTCAGGCATTTCGCTTCTATTCGCCTTATACTCTGGGTACATCTCATGGCGGAAAGTTGGCTCTTTACAGTCTGAAGCCACCACAATATAGTCTGGTTTTTCTTCAAGGATTTTCAGCACCTGCCGTGCACACCCATAAATAGCAGATGTTGGCAGGCCATCACGCCGTGTTAAACCCGCTCGAATAGCATAATAAGAACGATAAATCATAGCCATTGCATCGATCACATAAAGCTTCGGTTGTCCCATCGTTGTCTCCTTGCAGGTCAAAGTAGCCATCATGTATACATCACTTCCCACAATCCACAAAGAATCAAACCATCCTTTCTCTCTTTTTTAGCTTCAGAGTTTGCTCCAACATGCTATAGATAGAGGGTTGCGAAGACGGAGAAGATAATGACGATAGAAAATTCAAGCCGCTCTCATAGTTGTGGCGAACTCAATATTGAAAACAAAGGCGAAAAAGTCACTCTTGCTGGCTGGGTCCGACACAAGAGGGATCATGGTCCTTTCGTATTTATCAACTTAAGCGACCGCTATGGAATGACGCAGGTTGTTGTCGACCAAGAAAAAAGTCCTATAGCGTATGAGATCGCAAGCTCTTTAAAGCAAGAAACGGTTATTCAGGTTCAAGGTTCTGTCGTACCTCGCCCTGACGGCATGATCAATCAGAGTATGGCCACAGGGACTATTGATGTCTTTGCTGATGACCTTGAAATATTAAACTCGTGCGCTACTCTGCCTTTTCAGATTCATGATACAAAAGTCGAAACGTCAGAGACTCTAAAATTGCAGTATCGCTACCTTGATTTAAGAAGCGATGAATTAAGAAAACGCATCATGGACCGCGCTAAAATCACAGCTCTTGTTCGCCAAGAACTTGAGTCTATTGACTTTTTAGACATTGAAACTCCGTATCTCTATAAATCAACACCCGAAGGAGCTCGTGAATTCCTTGTTCCTTCACGTGTGAATACACATGAGTTTTATGCTCTGGCTCAGAGCCCTCAGCTTTTCAAGCAAATTCTCATGGTCGCAGGTATGGACCGTTACTATCAAATCGTCAAATGTTTCCGTGATGAAGATATGCGCGCTGATAGACAACCTGAATTCACTCAAATTGACTGTGAAATGTCTTTTGTAAATCGAGAGCAAGTCCTCAGAACATTTGAATCCATGATTTCCAATGTTGTTTCTAGGTTTTTCAGCCTCGACAGTATAGATGCCTTCCAACGTATGTCATGGAAAGATGCTATGGAGCGCTTTGGTTGTGACAAACCCGACCTCCGGTTTGATATGGAGCTGCAAAATGTCTCACAACAAGCTCAAGACTCAGGATTTGCTGTTTTCACCGATGCTCTCAATGGCGATTCAGGTATTGTCAACGCTCTTGTTATTTCAAACGGAGCTTCTTTTTCTCGCAAACATATTGATGAATTTACAAAAATAGCAAAAAATCACGGAGCAGGTGGGTTAGGTTGGGCCAAACTTAAAGAAGACGGCTCATGGCAATCTCCTATGGCAAAAAATCTACAAGAAAACTGGATGAAAGATCTGGCGTCATCTATAAACGCAAACCCAGGGGATCTTATTCTCTTTGGGGCGGGGCCATGGATGCAAACCAAGACCGCTCTTGGCGCGTTACGAAATCATATTGCTTCCGAACAAAAACTCACAAACCCGAAAGACTTAAAGTTCTTATGGGTTACAGATTTTCCTCTTTTCGAAAGAGATGAAGAAGCTGGTCGTTGGGTCGCTTGCCACCACCCATTTACAAGCCCGCACCCAGACGATATGGACATCCTTGCTTCAAATCCAGCTGCTGTTCGCGCTGAAGCTTATGACCTTGTCTGCAATGGTTTTGAAGTTGGGGGTGGTTCCATTCGAATCCACCAAAGCGAAATTCAGAAAAAAGTCTTTTCCGCTTTGGGTCTTTCTGATGAAGACGCTCAAGAAAAATTCGGATTCCTTCTTGACGCTCTCCAATACGGCGCTCCTCCACACGGTGGAATTGCTTTTGGTCTTGACCGCCTCGTCATGCTTATGAGCGGATGCGATGCTATTCGCGATGTCATTGCATTTCCTAAGACACTCAAAGCAACGTGCCTTTTAACGGGAGCACCCAGCCGAGTTGTCCCAGCAAAACTTGAAGAACTTCGATTGGAGATCAAAAATGAGCAACCTTTGGACTGATATCCCTATGGGAGCAGCTTTACAGACCTACCTCAAAATATTTAAAGATTCTGAGAGTCAGCTTCCTTTACCTCCAGTAAGCCGGCGACAAGAGTTTGCGAATGCTCTTTTCCACAAGCTATCCGAAGAATCTGTCGAAAGCCAAGACCTTTTAACAGGTCTCGTTGACGAGCTGATCACTTTAGATCTTGCGACAGTTGCTTTGCACGCTCTTCAGGAAAACTCTTCCTTATGGGACCGAGACTCGTTTCAGCGGTGTTTTCTTGAGGGCTTAGCCTTGATGACAACTGGTGACCTTGACCAGGCTTCTCAGTGTTTTCATCTCGCCCACAAGCAAGAACCTTCTGAACCGGCACCCATTTGCAACCTTTCTATGATCCTTGCGGAACAAGGCCATTTAGATGAAGCTA
>JBGCEP010000054.1:0-6380 GCA_045106415.1 Oligoflexales bacterium
TTTTAAATAATGCTCAAAATGCTCAATAGCACTCTTAAAGCGCCCCAACCCAATAAAAATATTTCCTTTCAATTGAATAACAGACTCACTCACTTCTTTGATCTCAGCATAATCTAAAATTCCATCAAGATAAGATAGAGCTCTTTTACCTGAATTTTCAATATAATAATAGTTTGCCAAGTCAGAAAAAAGTAAATCTTGCGTAAACTCCCACTTTCTATCGTCTTCATTAAAAGAGTCAGAATCTGTGAATTTCAGCAAATCTTGAATCAAGATCACCATAAATTGACGATCTGGTTTCTCACATTTTTTATTTAAATAACCCGAAAAACTTTGCTTTAAGACATACTGCCTCAAGTATCTCCATTTAGTATACATCTTATCCGCATAACTAAGACTCTCATCACCCATAATTTCTTTGTTTTTCAGCATATCTTTCGATACATTTATGATAGATCGTTCTATATAAGCAATAGAAGTCTCAATACTTTTTCTTTTCAATTCACTATCTTCATTTAAATCACATTGACTAAGGTCATTAAGATAATAAAACCAGTTTTTAAGAGCTATTGGATTAAGATCAACAAGACCCTGAAGATCTGAGCGACTTTCCATTGATGATGCTTCTTTATGAAAATCGCTCCAATCTGTTGAGTCGTTTTTTTGCTGAACAACCCAATCAGATATTTTCTCAGGGTGATACAATGCAAAATACTCTTTCTGCGCATCGACCATGAGTTGTGGTGCTTTAGGGTTTTTTAATATAGTTTGAAGGCTGGCAATGGCTTCCTCAACACTACTCCCATCTAGTGCCATTTTATTGTCTAGGAACTCTTTAAAATTATCTTGCTCTTGCCCACCAAGTCCTGTCAGAAAAACCATTGGAACTTCGGAGATGGCAGTCTCAGTAATTGTGACACCACCTGGTTTTGTAATCATAACATCAGCGCAAACAATATATTTTAAGTAAGTTTCATTAGAAACAGAACCGACCTTAACGACTTTACCTTCTCCGAAATATTGTTGCAACTTCACCAATGCTTCATGATCAGATTTAGACTTTCCAGCTAAAACAACAATTTGTATATTTTCTAATTTAAGTTCTTCTAAAATCCGTTGCACAAGATCAACAATCGGAATTTGAGCTTCACCCCCTCTTGCTATGCAAATAATTTTTGAACAAGTAGATAAGGAAAGATCAGCCCTCAACTCTTCTGCTGGCATTCTTTTCAACACTGAAAGATATTCATGATTGATTGGGATGCCGGATGAATAAAAAGAATCTGAATAATCAAGAAGATCAGGGTATTTATCTTCAATTCTATCACGTAAAGTCCTAGAAGGTAAAAAAATCGCATCAATAACCGGAACCATCGAAACAAAGTTTCTCACTTCATAATCTGTATATAATAAACCAACAGGAACATTCAAAGTATCAGGAAATTTTCTTTTTAATAAATATAAAGCATGCGCAGCTCCCCAAAATGTTGAAACAACAACATCAGGTTTCTCATCGTATAAAAAATAAGAAAGCTTATTCAAATCAAAATTAGACTTTAAATCCTCAGGATTTCTCTCTAAATACCACTGAAAATAACGAGTATAGCTGTCAGCATTATGAGTTGCCCATTTTAAGTATTTTGCTTTACCTGTCTCTTCAGAAAGCGGGTCAAATAGTATAAAATCGTTAACATCTACCAACCTAATACGAAGATTAGGTGAGTCATTATAGCTATTTTGAATATACTTCGCTATTCGCTCTGCAGGGACTCTATGGCCAAGCCCCATACCATACCAGAAGATAATAATATTCTGAGCACTTACCTCCAAAGGAACAGAGTATAAAAATAAAAATAAAATAACTCTAAATCTAGACATTATATAAATTCCCAATGGTTCTTCAGAAAAAGTAAAGTAGCTACATCTCACAACGCAAGACCCTACCTTATACCCACAACATAAACAGTTAGCAAGTAATTATTTTTAAACAGCGTTTTACTTTAAAAAGCTTGACTTAAGAAGGACAAACAAGCACTATCAGCCTCAACTCAAAAAACCTTGCGGATAACGATAAATATGAGCTGCAAAATAATTTGAGCCATTAATTAAAACTTCTATTATATCCTGATTAAAGAGAGTCATTCATGCTCCAGAAATTAACTATTTTATTTTTCACTTTCTCTAGCAATCACATGTATGCATCGAAAGGCTCAGAACAAATAAACGACAACCATATTGACACACCTTATGACACTCAATCCACGACCTTACACTCCTCTCAAGCTGAGGTCACATATGAAGTCTCAAGCTCAGCAACTGCGATGTCTGCAACACAAGATCCTCATTCATCATGCTTCGAAACAGGTTTTTTTCCATTCCCAATTTTCGGAATTGATTACGATAAAAACCGTATAGTGACCTATATGGGCATTGACATATGCCCAATTGATGAGTTCAGTCAAGAAAGAGGACACTACACCGGTCCTTTTGAAGTCTCTGATATGTCTTATTTACATGGCAACCTTGCTCTCATTTTTTCACCATTCACTGCTTGCGGAGGTGTGTTTGGAGGTCCTGGAATTGGTGGGTATGGCTACAACCAGTTAAATGTCATACGCACTGTTAAAAACTTAAATGAACTTGAACATCTCAAAAAAATAAGAACATTCCCCAAAACAGTCGAGAAAATTTGGAACACTTCCGATGGGACGATGATCACATCCAAAGGAAGTGCCGCTATAACATTTTTAGGTAAAGCTATTGGAGGTTATGTTTTCGCTATCGGACCTGAGTTTGTATTTTCAGGAAATTGGATTGCTCGAGTTATCAAGAAAAACGACCATGAAGTTTCTATCGTTCTTAAAAAAATCAAAGAAACATGTTGGTCTTTTTCTGCTGCTTTAGTGACATCGTACCTTACCTCTAAAATCTCAAATATCAATGAAAAAGTCATTGCTTTTGACCTTCCTCTAGACACCCTAACAGGGCAAGAAGTATACAATAAAATTTTTAAAAGTCATTTTTCTAGTAAGCACATAAAAGCTTTAGAATCTTTAAGAGAAAGTGTCGACGACATATTTGAATCAGATCTAAAAAGTAAAGCCACCGCAACTGTTATAAAGTTAGGTTTGCCTGTGTTCATGTCATGGAATAAAAACTTCGGGTCCCTAGAAATATCTCAAGAAAAAATTGAATTTTTATCCACTCAAGATCTAACCATTTTAGGATCGGTTCCTAAAGGCACAATAATAGAATCGTTTTTCATCAAAGGGTCATCTGGTACTCACACACAAGGCATCCTTACTAAACACAGATCTAGAACAAAACAGCATGAGGTTCGACATGACAAAATTTACATACCCGCTGAAGAAAATAAAGAAGAACAGCTTGATCGACTCCCTCCTTCAAGGTTAATAACAAGCTTCACCTATTCTTTCAAAAAAGACAATCTCTCAAAAAAGACATGGTTACAACAAATCAAAAAAATGTCTTCATACACAGGTTTTACAGACTCTATCTTTAACGCGATGTCTGACGTTCTACACTCTGATAAAACAGATCACGCAGAGTTTGAAACAACCTTAAAAATATCCCAAGCTGCTTTACAAGCACTACACACAGCTGCGCGAGATGATTTCCATGGAGTTAAACAACGGCTAATTGAAGCCGCAAATACACACTGGCTAAATTTAAACACAGGCAAGAGAAAAGATCTTAAAAAGTCTTTTGTCTTCATTGATAAAGCGTTGCATAAAATATCTGAAATCCATTTTGAAGACTTTGAAAGAACAGAAGAAATCTTGAACCATACCCTTCATAGCATTTCAAGTTTCATCTCATATATTTCAAAAAACCCTTTTGCTTTTAAAGCTTTTTTAGACGAATTCACAAAAATTCGAATGCACGACAGAACAAGAGACTTTGCATTATCAGTAAACTGGAAAGGTTCAAACCTACGAAGTGATATCCTGATTTTAACACCTTCTACAATGCGTAGAGATCGTAATAAATGCTATTTACAGCATGAAACAGGTGTGAGATCAATACCTCAACGCACTGACTACGAACTTTTTGGGCAAACTCACTTATAAGCTATGATGATCAAAAAATCTTTCTAATGAAAATATTTTTTTACTTATGGAAAATCATGAAAACGGTCCAGAAATCACATAACAAAAAACATCGACATCATTACATTAAATGATGATGCACATAAGAATAAAAAATAGTTATTTTTCTAAACAAAGGTACCTGATGAAAAAAAATACAATCTTAATTTTCACCTTTCTCTATACCCATCTTCTTTGTGCTACAACTCTGTCTCAATTAAAGCCAAGCAGACTATTTCCTGTGCAAAAGAGTATTAAAAACACTTTAAAACCCAGAGACTATGAAAAAATACTCCGTACTTTGGGCCGCACTCCTGTTGTTCAAAATTTAATTGCACAAGGATCTTTTTTAAAGAACAAAAATATTTTTATTTCAGGTGGCGCTGGATCCATCGGTAGTGAAATTACACGTCAATTATGTGCTTTTAACCCAGGGATCATTATAATATACGACAACAATGAAAACAACGTCTATAATACACGAAACAACATTTCATCACTTCATCCACACGTCAATATTAAGTATGTGATTGGCGATATACTTGACAGCGTCTTTTTAAATCAAATTTTTCATAAACACCACATCGACATCATATATCACGCAGCTGCATACAAGCACGTTCCCCTTATGGAGGTTTCCCCTTATTCTGTCATTAGAAATAATATTTTTGGAACGAAATCTCTGTTGTCTATTGCAACAAAATACAAAGTTGCACACTTTGTTAATATTTCAACAGATAAAGCAGTAAAACCTCAAAATTTCATGGGGGCTAGTAAACGGGCATGTGAGCTTCTTGTTCGTGAAAAAAGTGAAGCTAACAACAACCATAATTATCTAAGCATACGCTTCGGCAACGTTTTAGGATCCAGTGGCAGTGTAGGGCCAGCTTTCGAAAAACAAATTCGAGACGACCAAAGAATTTATTTAACAGACACGAACATGACACGGTACTTAATGAGTCTAACTGAAGCAGCTCAACTCGTCATTATATCTTCCACACTCTCTGTCGGCACAGGTCAAATATACCTCCTCGACATGGGCAATCCTGTTAAAATAACAGATTTAGCTCACAGTATAGCTGCAGAAATGGGCTACCATCCTGAAGAAATAAAAATAAAAATTATTGGCTTAAGAGAAGGCGAAAAAATTCATGAAAGCTTAAAAAACAGTGGTGAAGATTTTTGTTTCTCAGAAAACCCTCAGATTAGGTTCTTAAATGACACTGGTAACGCAACTCAGATTATGATGGAAATCATGAATCACCTACCTCAAAAAAACATCGATATAGATGGATCGACAATTCAAACAACGATCATTAATGCAGTTAGACCATCCCAAGACTCACTGCACAAATCTCGATCAACACCGCGCTTTTAAAATGAGGCAGGCTATTCTATGACACAGCAAAAAGGCAGCCATGAAAATAACTCACAAATAAAAATCACCAACTCCAGCGCTTATTCACCAACAAAATAAATATAAACCATAGATTTTGTGTCCTTCGACTTCACGTTCTCATCCCTGCCTACAGCTGCCAACGCACTTATTTTCTTTCATAAGTCTAAATTGTAACTCTGCTGGTCACTAGAAAGTTTATTCCTCTTTAAACAAAAATTGTTTTAAATCACTGATATTCAACAACCAACATCTTTTTCTTTATTCTTACCTCAAATTCATGTTCCAAAAACCATGGACATCGTATATAAGTTGATTTTAACCACTCAGGTTAAAGCAATTAAACATGAGAGGATCACCTTGCTAATTAAAATATTATCATTTGCTTTACTACAAAGTATTTGCGTTAACTCTGCTCTCTATGATCGATGTCTCGACTCCAATCACGTGGCGATGACATTTGATGATGGACCAAATGAAAACACTAAAGAGCTCGTTAACATTCTTGATAAAGAGGGCGTTCTAGGAGCATTTTTTATCAATGGTATTCATGTTGAAAGAAACACAAAATACACTGATTTTCTTAAATCAATGCATGCAACAGGGCACGTGATTGCTTCTCATACACTAAGTCACCCAGCGCTAGGAAAATTAAACTCCTTTAATGTATATCGTGAACTTTATGACAATGAATTTATCATGCGTCGATCACTTGGAATAAGACCCCGTTATTTCCGACCTCCTTACTTTGATTACAATGATCAGATTTTTGATATTGCTGCTACAAATTTTGGCTACGATATAATCATGTCAAAGGTCGTTGTCCGAGATTGGGAAAAAGAAAATTCGGTTCAAGAAACCCATCAAGATTACTT
>JBGCEP010000055.1:0-17688 GCA_045106415.1 Oligoflexales bacterium
AACTGTCTCAAAAATTTTGGACATGTACGAACTGTTCTTCGCGGTATGATAGAGATATTAACGCTGATTTAAATTTAAAGATGGCCGCGAGCTGCACGGTGTCAGTTTGTGGAGAAGAAAGCTCAGGATTTTCTCATATGAGAAAAATTGAACTATCTTCGTTGAAGCAAAAGTTTGATTTTAAATCTGCATAGGTAGATTTAAGTAAATTCACAACAGCGGTATGCTTTAATGCTTGCAAAAAGTCATAAAAACTTAAAAGTCGACGTTGTTTTTTTCTGTCGATATTTTTAGAGATAAAATAATACAGCTCAAAGTTGCGGCCATGACTGATGCGTCAAAATATGTGTTTTGTGTCAACCCGTGTAAGAGATTTACCCCAATGAGGGAGCCGATAAGTTTACGAAATGGTGGAAGCGGGAGAATGCGGTATGAACTTTGTACGATGATCCAACTACAAAATAAGATGAAACTAAATCCTAGAAAACCAATCTCAGATAAGGTCTCAAGATATAATTGATGAGCGTTGTAGGTGATGTATGCTGGTGAATCATAAAAAATTTCAGCTGAATATTCAGGACGTAGTTTTGCGATAGCGTGATAACCGACGCCAGACCAAGGTCTGCTTAAGAAAATATTCCAATGAACTTCCCACAGTCGGAATCGAGGAGATGACCATGAAAAATGAAAAAATCGATCAAGTAAACCTAAGAATTTAAGAATAAAAAAGCTAATTATAAGTAAAAATGATCCGTAGATAATTTTTTTATTTGAAAATGCAGCAAATAATAGAAAGCAAAATGCTATTAGAAGAGCAGATCTTCCTCCCGTAAGAATAAGAATTATGCCAGTACAAATAATGCTGTGAATTTTTAGAGTTTGGTGTGTTTTCTCACCTGGAATGAAGAGTAGAAAAGTAAGCCACGTGAGACAAACAGATGCTAGACTCAAAGGGTGGCCATGAAATAATCGAATGCGATAATAGCCATCGTTTATTAGGTTCCCAGATCCTAAACCTTGAGGAAGCCGATAATCCCACCCGGTGAAATGCTGAAACAAAGCTATAAGAAGTATGACACTTAAGGATAAAGCACTGCTTATCAAAAGCTTATGTGATGATAACGGTGGTGATTTATGATGAAAGGGGAGGCGCGGGATCGAACATATTAAAAAGCCAAAAATAAGCAGGGATGAGGGGATATGAGATCTTATCATGTCTTGAAAAATGACACCTTCAGTGGGTGATGTGAGCTGATTAAACGTGGATAAGATAGGAAAGATTCCCCAAATACCTATACAGCTTAAACCGATAGGCATCCAATTTTTTCCCTTTTCACGAGGTTGTGAAAGAAGAAAAATTGTTGTGCATAGGTATAAAGCAAAAGTCTGCCCAGCAATACCTAGAAATAAACTCCAAGGAATGATCAAAAAGAAGATATTCATCATGCACCTAGGTTTAAACTAAATGCTGACCATAGCACTTATCAGTATTTGTGAATAGTTTTCAGTAGGTAACTTTCACGATTGTTTTAATTTTGATAGGATGGCCAGGTCTGCTATCTATGATTTGAGAGATAAATGTGATGAGTGATGTGTTGCTAAAAGTCTCTGATTTGCGTGTTGATTTCCGTGTCGACGGAGTCAGCCACGCTGCTATTGATGGAGTCGATTTTGTTTTACATAAAGGTCAAACATTAGGCTTGGTCGGAGAGTCTGGGTGTGGAAAATCTTTAACATCACTTGCTATCATGAACCTTTTGCCCTCAGGGGGGAAACTTACTAGAGGTTCTATTTTTTTGGATCACCAAGATTTGGTGAAACTAAGCCCTTCTGCAATGACTTCGATTCGAGGGCGCCGTATTGCAATGATTTTTCAAGAACCCATGACAGCCTTAAACCCTGCTTATACTGTTGGTATGCAGATAGGGGAGGTTTTTCAAGTGCATCAAGGGTACTCCAAAAAACAATCACTCCAAGCGAGTATTGAAATGTTGGCTCTTGTTGGTATCCCTGATCCTAAAAAAAGAGTGTTCGAATACCCTCATCAGTTAAGTGGTGGTATGCGACAAAGGGTTATGATTGCTATTGCTTTAGCGTGCCGTCCCGACGTTCTTATTGCTGACGAACCGACGACAGCCTTAGATGTTACGATCCAAGCTCAGATCCTTGATTTAATGAAAAATTTACAAAAAGAACTTGGGATGGCCATGCTTTTTATCACGCACGATCTTGGTGTTGTGGCTCAAGTGTGTGATGAAATGGCTGTTATGTATTCAGGGCGTGTTATTGAGCAAGGTAAAACACAAGATATTTTTGATAACCCTCGGCACCCTTATACAAAAGGTTTATTGAGTTCTCGAGTTACTTTACAAACACCTATTGATCAACCGCTGAAAACGATTGCAGGTTCTGTGCCTATCTTAGGGCAGTGGCCTCAAGGGTGCCGTTTTGCAAATCGTTGTGAAAAAGTTTCACCACAGTGCCAGATCCTTCCGCAGCTTACTAACATTGCAGATAGGCATGCTGTGAGTTGTCATCACAGTTATGATGCATATGGGATGCACCCTATAGATTATAGCGCTTAAGAAAGAGAGAGAGGCATGGATGAAATTCTAACTGTTGATGGCCTCAAAACGTGGTTCCCTGTGCACGGAGGTGTTTTTCGTCGTGTTGTTGCTCAAGTTCATGCAGTCGACGGAGTGAGTTTTTCTTTACGAAAAGGAGAAACACTAGGGATTGTAGGAGAGTCAGGTTGCGGAAAATCGTCATTAGGAAAAACTCTTATTGGTTTAAACAAACCAACATCAGGGAGAATTAAGTTCCTTGAAAATTCTTTAGAATCATTAACACATAAGGAATGGAAATCTTATTATAGAAAAATGTCCATGATATTCCAAGATCCATTTAGTTCTCTTGATCCACGGATGACTGTTGAAAAATTAATTTCCGAGCCATTAGTGATACAAGGGATAGGAGATGATTCTTCAAGGAAGAAGAAAGTGGCGTCTCTTGTAGAAAGAGTTGGACTATCTCTAGAATCTTTAAATCGTTACCCTCATGAATTTAGTGGTGGGCAAAGACAGAGAATTGGTATTGCAAGAGCATTAGCGACTTCACCCTCGCTATTGATTGCAGATGAACCTGTCGCAGCTTTAGATGTATCTGTACAAGCACAGGTTTTAAATCTTTTGAGAGAGCTTCGTGAGGAAATGAATTTATCGATGATTTTTATTTCTCATGATTTAGGTGTTGTTCGTTTTTTATGTGATCGAGTTGCTGTTATGTATCTTGGGGTGATTGTTGAAATTGGGTCTCGTGATGATATTCAAAAAAACGCGCAACATCCATATACACAGGCCCTTATGTCAGCAGTTCCTCCTGAAAATCCTTGGAGTACTGTAGACAGGCAAGTCTTGCAAGGGGATGTGCCGAGCCCTATGGCTATCCCTTCAGGTTGTCGTTTTCATACTCGTTGCCCTCAAGCTGTAGCAATTTGTAAAGAAAAAATACCTAAAGTGAAAAATTTAAAAAGAGATCATCAAGTTGCATGCCATCTTATAGAATAGAGGTTTTTATGAAGTATTTATTTAGTTTTTTAGTTCTTTGGAGCACTTCTTTATGGGGTGGAAGTAAGTTGAATCTAAGGCTTTCTGCATGGCCTAAGTCAATGAATAAATTAACAAGTAGTGATGCCTATTTATCTATGGTTGCACAATTTGTACATGCTACTTTAATTGAAACAGACCAAAAAACACTTGAGATTATTCCTTCTGTGGCACAGAAATGGACGGTATCAAAAGATACGAAAACTGTTCATATGACACTAAACCCTAAGGCAACTTTTGATGATGGATCTGTCATAACAAGTGAAGATGTGCTTTTTACATTTAATCTTGTTTATGACAAAAAAAAATGTGTACTGTGTGAATCAACTCGAACTTATATCGGCCCGGTAAAGGCTGTTTCTTTGGATAAGCATTCTATGCGATTTGATTTTGAAAGAGAGCATTTTGCAAATCTTCAGCGTTTAGAAAGTGTTCCTATTTTACAAAAAAAAGTTTATGAAAAAGGCGATTTTAACCGAGATTTCGATAGAACCTTATCTGGGGCAGGTCCTTATATTTATCATAAGAAAAAGTCTCGGTTCCGTAAAAAAATTGTTTTGAAAAAAAGAAAGAATCATTGGCATTTTGAACAAGAATCTCATAGTGAAAGATCAAAATTTGACACTGTTGTTTTTAAATATATCCAAGATGATACAGTTGCTTTTGAGTCATTTAAAAAGAAGAGTCTAAGTGTTTTTTATTTTAGCCAGGCAACATATCGTTTTTGGGATCAAAAACAATCGTTTCCGTTTACAGATAAACAGGTTCAAAGGGTTGAAGCACCGCTTTTAAATCCATCACGTTGGGGTGGAATTGCTTTGAATATGCGGACCGGAATTTTAAAAGACAAAAAAATTCGTAAAGCTTTCCAACTTTTGCTTGATAGAGAAACAATTACTCAAAAGAAATATGGAGGTCATGTACGCCCAGTTGTTGGCCCTTTTATGGAAGGGACGTCATACTCAGCTGGTTTGCCTGCTATTAAGTATCAACCTAAAAGTGCAGCTGCCTATTTAAAAGAAGCTGGTTTTGTCAAAATTGATGACCAAGGTGTCCTCTATCGCGAAATTATCGAAGAAGGAAAAAAAATTAAACAACGAGCTAGCCTTGAGGTTTTATATGCAAATAAAGATCATGAAGCATGGCTCACTCTTTATAAAGCAGATGCGCGAGAGCAAGGAGTAGAAATCAAGCCTCGATTTTTAGACTGGAGTGCTCTGATTAAAAGTTTAGATGGGTTGGACTTTCAAGGGTGTGTCATAGGATGGGTAGGAGATCCTATACCTTCTCCCAATCAGCTTTGGCATAGTCGGTCAGCAAAACAAAAAGGAACATCAAATATTTCAGGTTTTGAAGATGCTGAAGTTAACAAGTGGATTGAAGAGGGTACCTCTGAGCTACAAGTACAAAAAAGATATGAAATCTATCATAAAATGGAGCGTCGCATCGTTGATGAGCAGCCGTATATTTTTACTTGGACTGGTAATAAGCATTATGCCTCTTACTGGAGCCATAAGGTAAATCCAACGGATTCACCTTTCCATAAGTTTAGTGGAAGCTTGGAAGTTGCCTCTTTCTTTCTTCATTGGCAACCAGGTCAACAGAGAAAATCTTAAGAAGGAGACCTGAATGCAGGTTTACTTGATACGTCGTTTTCTTTTAATGGTTCCAACCTTATTTGGAATTTCTATATTGATTTTTGGGCTTACACAAGTCGTCCCAGGTGGTCCTGTTGAGCGTATGCTTCAACAACTCAGGTTTGGTGGTGCAGGAGGAGGGGGGAATGCTTCTGCAGGTGTTACAGATGAGTTGATTGAAGATCTTAATCGCTTATATGGTTTTGATAAACCGGTGCATGAGCGTTATTTAAATTGGATTACTGATGTTGCACAGCTTAAATTTGGCGAATCCTATGAGTATCATGAGCCTGTATTAGATGTTATTACACAAAAACTTCCTGTGAGTTTAACGTTTGGTGTGTTTACTTTTTTTCTTGTTTACCTCATTTCAATTCCATTAGGTGTCTATAAAGCGGTCAAGGATGGATCTCGATTTGATGCTTGGTCATCTTTTCTTTTATTTTTCGCATATTCAATACCGTCTTTTGCTTTGTGTGTTGTTTTTATCGTTTTATTTTGTGGAGGAAGTTTTTGGGATATTTTTCCAATGCAAGGCCTTGTATCAGATGAGTTTGAAGATTTGAGTCGCTGGGAGCAAATTAAAGACTATTTTCATCATATATTTTTACCTCTAAGTGCGTATGTTGTCGGGCAGTTCGCTCTTTCGACAATGATGATGAAAAACTCATTTTTAGAGCAAATACGGCAAGATTATGTGAGGACAGCTTTTGCAAAAGGCCTAGGAGAAAAAGTTGTCTATATGAAGCATGTATTGAGAAATGCGTTGATTCCTATCGCAACTGAAATTGGAGAATTTGTTTCGATTTTCTTGATGGGATCTATACTTATAGAGCAAATTTTTGGTTTAGATGGTATTGGTTTATTAAATTATGAGTCGATTATGACAAGAGATTACCCAGTTGTTCTTGCAATTATTATGATTGCTTCAGGTCTGAAAATGCTAGGTGTTCTTGTCTCTGATTTTCTTTATGTCATTTTAGACCCTAAAATCAGTTTTGATTAAATAGGAGGTGCGCCATGTGGGCTTGGTTGCAGAGGTATGATCCTTTATTTTATAAAAGAATGAAGAGATTTGTCGGTATTGGTCGTGCTCGACGTGCTTTGATTCTTCTTTGCATAGGTTTTGTTTTAAGTCTTTTCGCTGAAATCATAGCAAATAAAAACCCTCTTGTTGTCAGTTATAAAGGAAGTCTTTATTTTCCTTTTTTAACTGTCTATCAAGGCCATGACTTTGGTTGGGATAGCGTTATTGAGCCACAGTATAAAGATCAAAAAGAAGAAATAGTTTCACATGGATGGTACCTTCCACCGTTAGTTTGGTGGGGTGTCAATGAAAGCAATGATGCTCTTGATCGTTACCCCTCACCCCCAGGGGTTGATAATTGGCTTGGTACTGATGATAGAGGAAGAGACGTCTTTGTCCGTTTACTTTATGGTTTTCGTCTTTCTATGATGTTTGCTGTTTTTACATTATTTGTCGCTCTTTTTTTAGGGACGATGATAGGTGGCCTTCAGGGTTTTTTTGGTGGGCTTGTAGATCTTATTGGGCAAAGATTTGTTGAAATTTGGGTGAGTCTTCCGCCTATTTTTGTGGTGATTCTTATTGTCAATGTATTGCAACCGAATCTTTGGGTATTGCTTTTAACTATTTCGGCATTTTCTTGGATTTCAGCGCAATACTATATCAGAGGGGAAAGTTTGCGGTTAAAAAATATGGATTACACACACGCAGCAAAAACCTTCGGGTCAACACGGTGGCAGATTTTCAAAAATCATATTGTCCCTAATGCTATGACTCCTATGATTACTCTTATTCCATTTGTTATGAATCAATCGATTTTATTTTTGTCTTTTTTAGATTTTATGGGATTAGGGGTTCAAGCTCCTACTGCTTCTATTGGTGAATTACTAAGACAGGGGCGAGAAAATTTTTTAGAAGCATGGTGGCTGGCATTTTTTCCTTTCTTTATTTTAGTTGTAACTCTTTTACTTTTGAGTTTTGTTGGAGAAGGTGTCCGTCAGGCATTTGACCCTAGAGCTGTGGAAGGTTGATGTGCTTGTGCGATGTTTCCTATTTTTAGTATTGTGTTTTTCATTGTTGTTTTTTATCTATCAACCACGTCAAGAAACACAGCAGTCTGCAGTGATGAAAATGGCTATCTTTCATCCTTTAGATCGCGATTTGTGGAAAACCAAGTCAGTTGAATCAGAAATTGTTAAGCATCTTGTCTATCAAAATTTATGGGTGATGGATGATATGCAAATTAAGCCCATTCTTGTTAAAAACATTCCAGAAAAACCCATTCAAGGTAAATGGGAATTTGAGTTAAAAGAAGGCCTTTTTTTTCATTCATCATGTCAAAATGAAGTAAAAATCCCTTTGACAGCAGCTGACGTTAAAGAAAGTTTAGAATTATCTTTTCCTCAAAAATACTCTATAAAATTAAAAAATAAGTTTCAGTTCTCTATTTCGGGGGCAGAAAAAAACACTCTTTGGGATGACTTTGGATCCTCACAGGCTATGATTAGAAGAGTGTCGAGCTGTCAAACTATCGATGGTACTGGATCCTATCTTTATCACGCCTCATCTTCAAAATTACAGCTTGTTGAAAGAAATAAAGAGTTAGAAAAAATAATTCCTGAAGAAATTATTTTGAAATTAGTAACGTCGCGCACCCAGGCAAAACAAGATTTTCAGCGTAATGATATTGATTTTATGGAAAGTGAAATTGAGTGTGTGTCATCTCTTCCTGAGGGAAATCCTGGTTTTAGAGCCCGAGAGTGCTTAGCAGAAAATTCTGAACTTTTATCTGTATTAGATGGCAGCCTAGGGTTTTTGTGGATGAATCATCAGAGGTCTCAATTACAGTCATTAGATGTGCGAAAATCTTTAGTGTTGTCTCTAAGTCCAGATGTGCTCTTGCGTGATAGTTTGTATGGAATGGCTGAAGTTTTTCCATATCAATTGATAGAGTCTGACCGTTTTTTTAGATTTAACTCCGATGAAGCGAGAATTTATACTCGAGAAATTATAAATCCCTTAAAATTTCTATGGATAAAATCTTCTTTAGAATCATTGGGTCAAGCTCAAAAAATAAAAGAAGCATGGCAAAAAAGTGATATTAATGTTGATATTAGCTTGGTGTCTTCTGCTATATGGAAAAAAAATATTTCAGAAAAATTGTTTGATATCACCCTTCTTCGCTCAGAGTATAAAGACTCTACTTTAGGGGCGGATCTTTTTTGTGGTGATTCTTTGTTTTTGAAAGATCAAGAATTTCAAAAATTATGTCTTTTGCTGCAAGAAGAAAATTCTATTAAACATCGTCACGATTATGTTCTTAAAATGCATGAATACTTAGCTAAGAATTCCTACTGGATGCCTATTGTTAGATATCGAAGCAATTTTTTAGTGAAAAGAAAATTCTTCAAACCAATGAAGATTTTTTTGAATCACTTAAAAATTTATAGAAATCTTTCTTCTTTTTAAAATCCATCACAATTTGTAATAAATATGAAGGTTGGCAGCATGAATACGAATAGACCGTTAAGGCGATTTTTAAGGGCAAGTTACGGTGTTGCTGAAGTTGGTATTATTGGCGTTGAAGTTTTATTAAGAGTTAGTTTACTTATATTTTATACTGATGTGGTTGGATTAAGATCTGATTTAGCTGGATATGCTATTGCTTTGGCAACCTTGTGGGATGCCGTGACAGACCCTTTTATGGGGCGTTTAAGCGATCAGAAATCGATATTCAATCAAAGAAGACGTCCTTATATGATGTTTGGGTCTTTCTTATTAAGTTTCTCTGTTGTTTTCCTTTTTTTCCCACCTCATATGGATTCTCAATTGAGTAAATGTTGTTATTTACTGTTTTCATATGTCTTAGTGAATACAGCAATGACTATTGCATCTGTTCCATATGCTGCATTTGCAGGTGATTTGACTCAAGAAGAACATATAAGAACAGAGCTCTTTGGTTGGAGGATTGTCTTTGGTAACCTTGGGTTTGTTGCTGGAACAATCCTGCCTGCAGTTGTTGGTTTTATGTTACGTGAATCAGAAGGTCAGAATCATGGAACTATGGATGCCTATGCAAGTGTAGGCTTAGGATTTTTAGTGCTTTTTACCATGGGGTGGACTTTATGGATGACTTCAGGTCTTGATGTTTCCAGTGCAGGTGAGAAGAAATTTGATTTCTCTCTTAAAAGTCATTGGAAAGATTTAACACATGTTTTAGAAGTTCGTGATTTTCGTTGGATTTTAGGTACTTATTTTGTTGCAACAATCGGTTTAACGTTAAATTCAAGTCTTGCCCTTTATTATTATAGATATCGCCTTTTACTAGAAGAAGTGAACATTCGTATTATATTGACTGTTTTTATGTTTGTATTTTCTGCTTCTATCCCATTCTGGGTTTTTGTTTCAAAAAAAATAGATAAATATAAACTTATTGCAGTGAGTATTTTTTTATTAGGCATTATGACTTGCCTTGCTTACCCTTGGTTTCCTATTGGTGATGCCACTATGCCTCTTGTAAGTTCATTTATCGGTGGGGTTCTGGTTGGAGCTATAGTGCTTTTGGATGTTGCGGTTGCAGATATAGCGGATCAAGATCGTCAAGGAGAATCTAGTTTAGGGTTGTACTTTGGTTTTTGGAAATTTATAGGAAAGATAAGTCGTGCTTTTGCCCTCATGGCAACAGGGCATGTATTGTATTGGGTTGGATTTACTCCAAATAAAGTTCAACCTGTTGATGTATCATGGAGCCTTGCGATAGCATTTGGACCTGGTGTTGGAGTGTTTCTTCTCTTGTCTTCTTTTCTTGCTTATTATGCGTTTTGTTATAAGAAGTAATTATATTACCCTGAATTATTTTGGTGTTATTTTTTATAGGGTAATCACATCTTTACAAGTTTATCTTTTGATTAACATGAGAAATTATTCTTATTCATTGCTTTTCAGTTGGCATATGAAATATACAAAAAAGCAATGAAGAGAATGTTCAAATGCGATTAGGATAATCGTTGAGAAGTTCTTGAGCTTCTTCTGTGGAGAGATTTTTTAATAGAAGTTCATGAACCTTTTTGTATGAAGATGCATGCTCCCTAGTTGTTAGGTATAATTGATAGTTTATTTTTATAACTGCCTGCAAATATTTTTGTGCAAGTCTGTAGCTTTGGTCTAAAAGATCCAATTTTTGTGCGGTAGAGAAATTGAAGAGTAATAAATTTTTTTGAATAATTGTTTCGATGTTTTTAAACATATTGTCATGAGAGTTTATTCTATGTCCAATTGTTAAGAAATTATTTTTGTATGTTAAGTAACAAGAAGGACTTAATTGATATTCATCAAAATTCTCTTGGGCTATGAGAGTAGGTATTTTTATATTTACTAGACTTTGTAACCAAATAGATTTCTCAAACCCATCTGTTCTAAGTGAATAATGCCATTGAGATGTCGTATGATTTTGTAAGATTTTTCCATAGATTGGCTTTTTGTCGATGAGCCAAGACGGCCCACTGTAATATATTTCACTTAAATAAGGACAAAATATGCCTTGTTTTTTCATTTGCTTCCTGGCACGAAAAAGTTGAACCGTAGTGAATCCTTCTATAATGTTGCGTTCATGAGTTTTAAAAAAAAGGTCAGTAAGTTTTTCATGTTCAGTGTTTTTTGGACTTTCTTGAATTCCAAAGTCATCAGGGAAATTTTGAAGATCTTGAATATGCCTTTCTATTTTTTCTAATTTTTTTATATAGGCTGCTTTAGGAGAGTATAAGTTTTCAAAATACTGAATCATTGAATAATGTGAAGGTAAGGGAAATTTTTTGGTTAAATTTTGAAAAATATGAACAGGATACAGTGGGAGGTAACCACTTGCTTCATCATGTTTTTTCCAATAGGCATGTTGTATTGATTGCTGATAATGCTTACTGTTGAAAACAGACTGTACTGTTGTTTTGCTCTCAGAATTTAAGGAGCGTATAAGGAGAAGGTTTTGATGTTCAAGTTTTTCTAGGATTTCATTGGGTAAACTAGAAAAAGAAGTTGTATGTCCAGAGGCTGAAGCTAAAAAAATGATGAAGAAAAATGAGCGTGTAATTTGATTCATTGTCGGTCCTGAATTTTTAAAACTGTAGCGGAAGATATTAAAAACTGAGGATAAATTCATCATTTATTTTTATAAAAGATTATTTGTTTGAATTTTTCTTTTAACTATCTAATATTAGAAGTGTCTGTAATCCAACCTCATGTTGAAAAAACTCTTTTGAGGTCGGAAAGGCAGGCCATGTCATTTTCTCTTGATAATTTTTGAGTAACGCCGTCTTATTTCGACAAGTGTTTTTTTAGGCCGTCTAGGCCGTTTATGTGTTCTCCATTAATGAAAATTTGTGGAGCAGTGTCTTTGTGTGTGAGGTTGCGTAGAGATTTGTAAGAGATTCCTGAACCCATAAGAATTTCTTCATAATTAAAACCTTTGTTTGTGAGAATATTTTTTGCTTCAATACAAAATTGACATCCTGGCTTAGAAATAATTGTCACTTCGGCCGGAAGTTTTGCTTTTGGATTGATATGATTGAGCATGGTGTCAGCGTCAGACACTTCAAAAGGGTCCCCTGGTTTATCAGGTTCAATAAATGCTTTTGTTATTTTTTTATTTTCAACAAGCATGGAATAGCGCCATGAGCGTTTTCCAAAACCTAGGTCACTTTTATCGACAAGCATGCCTAAACCATCACTAAACTCTCCATTGCCATCTGGAATTAAAGTGATTTGATTAATTTTTTGATTTTCTCCCCATGCTTCCATCACAAATCCATCATTTACAGATATGCAGATAACATCATCAACACCTTCTTTTTTAAAGGTTCTATAGCACTCCTCATACCTTGGGAGGTGTGTTGATGAGCATGTTGGAGTAAAAGCTCCAGGTAGAGAAAATACAATGATTTTCTTATCCTTAAAAAGATCATCTGTTGTCATGTTCTTCCAGTCCCCATCTTTTCGTGTGCGAAAAGTGACATTGGGGACAGTTTTTCCATCAAGAGTCATATTTTTCTCCATATCTCAGTAATTTTAAATGATTATATCTTATATGTGAAGGAGGCGACAGTTGAGCTGAATAAATTTTTTGGAATAATAGATGTTAAATTTCAATGAAAATTGATGGGTTTTAGAATTCAAAAGAAAGCGGTTTGAAGTGTGAACACATGTTAATTAATAATTAATATTGCGCTGCAGAGAGTGCTGATTTATAGTGTTTAATATTAATTAATATTTGTGTAAAGCTGTCTTTTTTCTATAACTTGATGAGTTAAAGGATTTTTATATTTATGAATAAGTCGATTTACATCGTTGATGATGAAGTTGGTATTTTAGAAGCTTTATCTGATTGTTTATCATTAAATGATGATTTTCATATTACAACATATTCAAGTGTAGATGCTGCTATTCGAGATTTAAAAAATGTTTCTAATGGTGTTCTCATTACTGATATGAAAATGCCAGGAAAAGATGGCCTTCATTTATTAAAATGGATTCAAGATCATGATATTAATTTGGAAGCTAAAATTTGCATCACAGGGTATACCGAGTATGAAGAGAGTTATTTGAGAAGTTTTGGTATGACAAAAATGTTTCAGAAGCCATTATGCTTCGATGATTTATTGGATTATATTGAAAGTCTTCATTGAGTTAAAGGTGTCTTTATATGAACTCTTCTGGCAGTGTTGCTATATTATTAGGGAGCGCGGGAGGACTAGGGCAAGCTTTATACCCTTATTTGAAAAAAAAATATTCATGTGTTGTTACTATTGACTGCGTAGAAGATAAACAATCAGATCATCATATTGTTGCTGATATAAGAGAAAAAGAAAGTTTACAGAAAATATTATGTTTTGTAGAAGAAAAAGGTCAATTAGATGCTCTTATTTTTGCTACAGGTTTAGGCTCATCAGAAATATTTTGGGAACAAGAGCCATCTGTTTTTCAAAAAATTATTGATATAAATTTTGTGAAACCTGTTGAGATTATACACGGAGTTTCCTCTTTTTTAATAAAGTCACAAGGTCATGTGGTTTTTATTGGATCGACATCAGCATTTCTTCCAAGTCAAAAATGGTTAGCGTATTCAATATCTAAGTCATCTTTAGATCATTTTTGTAGAAGTTTACAAAGGGAGTGGAAGAAAAAAGTGACTGTTTCTATGTTTCATCCTGGCCCTATGAAAACAAATATGCATAAAAATTTAGGGATGGATCTAAAAAAAATACGGTGGAAGACTTTTAGAGACCCAGATTGGATGGCTCAAAAGATTATGAAATGCTTTGAGAAACCATCGAAATACAGAATTGTTCCAGAATGGAAGCAAAATGTTTTGATTACATGTGTACCTTTTTTTAAATTTCTATGGGCACCGATACTTAGGAGATATTATGAGAAAAAAGAGATGTCTCATCACAGGAAGCTCTAAAGGTCTCGGGAAAGCTCTTGTTCAAAAATTTAAATCAGAAGGCTATGAAACGATTGGGGTGAGTCGTTCTTATGATGAATGTGTGGATATCTGCATTTCTACAGATTTATCTGAGTATAAGAGTGTAGATGTGATTTTACAAAATCTCCAGGGCCACATTGATGTTTTTGTTTGTAATGCGGGTATCAACATGAGTGGGGCATTTGATTCAAGTCCTTTTGAAAATATAGCCAAAACAATGCAAACAAATTTAATTCTTCCAATGATGCTTATGCAGGCTTTTGTTCGGCATAAAATTTTTGAGAAAGAAGCTTCTTGTATTTGGATTTCTTCTTTGGCATCTAGCTTAAGCTATCCTGGATCTTCAGTGTATGGTGCATCTAAAAAAGGCTTGTCAGATTTTGTTGAACAAATAGAAATGATAGTGAATTCTGATTTGCATCAGATGACAGTTTATCCTGGCCCCATGGATACTTTGCAGGCTCTTCAAAATACTCCTTCTGCTGGTCAAAAAAAATCATGGGCTAAGACGGATGTTGTGGCAGAGAAAATATTCCGTGGAATGCAAAGCCGTAATCGTTATCTTTATCCAGCGAGAGGCTTGTGGTTTTTAGCTAAAGTTGTTGGTGTCTACCCTTATTTAGGAGAAAAAATCATGGATAAAACAGTGTGGGAGCCAATGAAAAAGAAGGCAAGGGAACAAAAAACCCTTGCCTTGTAGGTGTTGAAATTTTGAAATCTTCGTTATAAGGCTTCGACTTCACTTCCTTCATCACCAGTGGTTGTGATGTTACCAATGTCACTGGCGTCAAAAAAGCTCGTATAACTTTGCACGTCTGATGTTGATATACCTGCCTCTGGAGAGCCTGAGTTGTTGATGATGTTGTTCTCGATAATTTGAATTTTTGAAGATGTCCCAAACCCCGATCGAGCAAGGCCATAAAGAACATTGTTTTCAATGTCATTTCTGAGAAGAGAAACATCACGATCACTATTTATGAGAATACCGTTTTCTTGATGCCCAGAAATGAGGTTGTTTGCGATAAGAACATTATCTGAATTAATAGGGTTTGAGACAACAATTCCGCTACCGTTGTGGTCAGAAATCTCGTTGCCAAGAATCCAGATTTGACTTTCATCTGCATCGAGTAGAACGGCAGATCCACTGATGTCTCCTTGAGTCACGCGGTTGTTTACGAATAAGACGTCAGAAGTAATAAAGCTCATTGCGACAGTTGCTTGTCCATCATGAGTTCTATTTTCAAATGAGAAACCATCAATAACAAGGTCTTCAGTAACTATCATTGTGAGTGTATTAATTTCCGTATCACATTGGCTAATGAGGGTTAACGGCTGGCTTGTACTTACAGTAATATCTTCACGAGCGATGTTGTTACCAACTAATATGGTTGTTTCTGAGTTGACGGCATTAATAGCGTCACCTAGTGATGAGAAAACTTGATCTGCTCGTCCTTCAGCAATTGAAAGAACAGAATCATCACATGTAAAACCTTTTTCTTCGATGAGAGCACTCGCTGCGTCTGCACGGTCTTTTTTAGAAAAAATATCGTCGCGTTGGCTTTGAGTAATAAGGGAAAAAGAGAGTGCGTCATCAATATTGGCGTAATCAAATGTTTGATCTTCTTCTACTATAATATTTTTACCAAGTTGATCTTGGAAGTCATCAATCTTTGCAATAGCATATGGATTATATGTCTGTTCGATATAGGAAATTTTTCTATCGACGTAGCGGACATATCTTTTGTACCAAGAGATTTTATAATATCGATAGTATGAGTAGTATCGAGAATAGCGATAGTTTTGAAGGCGATCAATACGTTGTTGAATTTTTGCTTTTAATTCTTGGTAACGCAACAGAGCGCTTTCTCCAACGTAGAGCCTTTCAGCATATTTTTCCAAAGACATTTCAGCAAAAGCAGCATCATTCTCTGATAAATCATGGCGTCGTTCAAAAATAAGAAATGCATCAGATTGATCTCTGACCGCTTGTTGTAAGTCTCCGTTTGGGTCTATTTTTCTATTTTGTGAAGCTTCTTGCTCAGGGTTGAGAGCCATGCACCGAGATTCGTTTCTGTACTTTCTTGTGGGGTAAACTTTTTTGTCATATGCAATACTCTTGCATTGCCCATCCACGAAATCAACTTTTCCGTAACGGTAGTAGTCATATGAATATCTGTGATATTTCCCCGCAGACGCAGCTGTGCTGATTAATAATGTAGAGGCTAAGACTAAAGAAGAAGAAACGATTTTTTTCATGTGGCTTCCTTTTTGTGCAACTCCTTTCGGAGTTGAGTGATAAGGTCTGAGTCAACCAGATGAAACACTTTTCGGGTACAAGGCCTTCAGTCTTGAGAGTCTTCTTTAACTATTCGATAATATAATGATATCTGTTATTTTTCATGTTTTTTAAAGAATTTGAGCGACGCAATGATTCTGGCTTAGTTTCCGTAACAAGAAATATGAACGCAAGTCCCGTTAATTCTGTTGAAATCAGAGATCATATATTTTTCACCGTCTGAACTTAAAATGAAATTTCCAGTATCACTTTTATGATAAGAGCCCACAGGAATCATCCATCCTTGATAAAAAAGGTAACCTTCTTCCATAAGTACTTTGATTTCTTCGTGGAGAACGGGAGGTCTTTCATCTTTTGAAGGGTCATAAGCACGAGGTTGGCTCACGACGCGAAAATGATCTTTTCGCTGAATGGCGTCTTGCAACCACTCCATATTGCGCGAAAATGTCCAGTCTGGGTCTTTGAGAATATTCGCATTTTTTAGTCTCTGAAGCTCAGGGCTCCATGTTTCTGCTATGTGTCCAAGAATGGTTGTTTGAATATTGTTTTCTGAACGGCTTCTTGTAATGAAGTTTTGTAAAGAATTAATTTTATAGTCAGTGGATTCGGTGCGGCTTCTGCGTATAAAGTTTTGAGAGGTTCCTGTGTTGTTGAATAAATCAGATGCAGATTTTTGACGAAAAGAATTTTCAGCTAAATAAGCATTACTAAGTTCTTCATCTGTGTCGATACGAATAACTTTTTGTATATCTGAGTCTTGTGCTGTGAGAATAATATCTTGCGAGGTTATTTTTTCGATCACTTCAAAATTTTGGATGCTTCGAGGGCTTTCGAGGTTTTGTGTTTTTTCTAAACTTTCGACTTTTGTTGCAGCAGATATTTCGTCTTCTTTTAAGGGCTCATTCTTTATATTTATTTTTTGAGATATCTCATCTTTTTTTATGTTTTTTTTCTCTTTAATGTTTTGGCGTTGATCATCTGATCTTGTGTAACCGTCATATATGGTGCCTTGGCTGCGAGGTGTCGATTCATTTCGAGTTGTTTTATTGGTCGAGATGTTTACTTTGTTCATGAGGTTGAGGGAGGCGTCTTTTGGGATGTAGGCCCAGAAAAGGCTTGAAGAGTAATATTCTCCCGAACTTCTATCTAGTGAATTGACAAGCCGTATGGGAACTTTCGTATGTGTTTCTAAAGATATGTCGTGTTTAATATTTTCCTCGGAATGAAAGCTTATTCCGGAAATAGTTACGGTTGTTTGTGAGACTTCTTGTGAAGATTGTGAGTGAGTATGAAATTCCTCACGGGAAGAAGAAATGTCTTCACAGCTAAGCGATAATAAGGTCACAATTGATGACATAAAAAAAAATAAACGGCTAGACATAAAATCCTCGAATAGCGTGCTTTACGGCATAATTTCTATCGGAAGATATAGTGAAAAATTTTAAGAAAATCTTATTGTGAAAATAACATATTGTTTTTATGGGGATTCAAATGTGTTTTTGGTAAGTGTCTTTTGGCTATGTGAGTTTTTAAAGCGTCAAGCCTGCTTCTTTTCTTATGTTTTTGAAAGAAAATAGAGCAGGCACGAAGCTGTGATTTTACACTGAAATAGGCGCTTTAATGGTTGGGTGAGGGTCATAACCATGGAT
>JBGCEP010000056.1:0-18468 GCA_045106415.1 Oligoflexales bacterium
AAAAAGAAAACAACTCAGAAAAAGAAAACAACTCAGAAAAAGAAAACAACTCAGAAAAAGAAAACAACTCAGAAAAAGAAAACAACTCAGAAAAAGAAAACAACTCAGAAAAAGAAAACAACCAAATTTCAGATCTCATCGACACAAAAGCTATTCAGATGCTAAAGTCTTTAGTAAGCGCTAAAAACCCTGATTTTTTCACTAAACAGGTTCACTCTTTTCTTAATCATAGCCAGAAAGAAATGCTCAACATTAAAGAATCTCTCAACGAAAAAAACTTTGAAACTTTACGTGATGTGGCTCACCGCTTTAAGACATCATGCGGGATTATTGGCGCTAAAACGATGACAAATATGTGTCAAGAGTTAGAAGAAAAAGCTCTTGAATCAGATTTTGAGGCTAGCTCCATCATTATGGAAAAATTAGAAAACGATCTCACACAAGTCTTAGCTTATTTGGCTACAGAAATTGCATGATCAACAGTCATCATCATCTACACAAAAATCAATAGCACTCACAACATCATCTCTATTCCCACCAAGATCACACCAAATATCAATCATATCCTCTGGCATAGGAGCTTCAACAGTGACCATTTCATTTCGAACAGGGTGTTCAAACGTCAGAGCCGTTGCATGCAAACAAAGCCGGTCATAGAGACAAAATTTACGGATGCGATCAGTAAAACCTTGGTCTAAATACTCTGCATATAAACTTGGGTCTTCCTGGTAACGCTTATCACCAACAAGAGGCAACCCAGACCAAGCAGCATGAATACGAATCTGATGAGTTCGGCCAGTATGAGGTTGAACCTTCATCAAACAGTATTGCCCTGCAGTCGCCATCACCTCAAAAGTTGTCTGGGACTCTGCTCCACCAGCAATCACACCATGCTGAGTTCGAATCCCACCCTGCACCGGAACATTTCCTAAAGGCTGATCAACAAGCCATTTTTTAGATGGTGGAGTTCCATAGCCAATTGCTAAGTATATTTTTTGCATACGACGTTCCCGTAAAGCCGCACATAAGTCATTCCTATATTCAGGCACTGCACACAAAACAATGCCACTCGTCTCACGGTCTAGCCTATGAACAGCTGCCCATTTCGGGTCAAAGAGATCAGCCACAGCACGACAAAAAGTATTCAAACGATACACGCCTGCTTCATGCATAGGGAGGTTAGGAGTTTTACAAACAGCAAGAACACCGTCTCCTTCCCACACACGCTTTAAGTTAGTATCAACATCAGGTTCTGAGGATTGAGGACAATAATACTGAATGTAATCATTTTCCTTCAAACGACGATGAGCTCTCTTACAACTATCTCCGTTTAAAACAACCTCTCCTTGACGAATTTTTTTCTGCCACCCCACCCTAGATAAAAAACGAAACCGTAACGCAAGATACGCATCAAGACGCATATCTTCAAAATCACAACCAGGGTGAGGTCCTAATTTTCTAAAATCATGATGATCATCTGGAATTTGTTGGTAAAAAGAAGACATCCACAACTCCACGCTAAGGAAAGCGGACATTAGCACACATGCAGAAGGTGGCCAATCATTCTCCTGCATTTACAAATAAAGCCTTTTATATCAAGGCTTATAATTTTAAAAATAAAATTTCCCCACTCACCATCTCCTCAATATTCATAAGGAGTCGACAGACCAAGCCATGACATACTACGATATGCTTTGTATCTAAAATGAGGAAAATCCATGAAAACCCTTAGTTTTAAAAGCGTTCTTTTTTCTATTTTTATCATCACTGGAATTTTGATTAGTATTGTCAGCCAATTTGCTGAAAAGCCAAATATCTACTTACAAGGGACGGTTCAGCTTGCGCCAGAGCTTGTCAAACACGCAAGCCATATACAAACCTTATTTGTGGTTCTTTATGACGCTGAAAGCAAGCGCCCTATGCCTTGGGCTGCTATTAAATTCAAACTGCGGTACCCTGCTCAAGCTGGTGTTTTTCATCATTTTGTCCTTACACCTGAAAACCTACAAATCATGGATGCAAACAGCCCTGTGCCAAAAACCTTTCGAGCAAAAGCTCGTTTAGACGTTAATGGCCAAGGTGGCATGGCAACACCCGGAGACCTTGTTGGAGAACTGCTTTTAGCACCACGTGGCAGCACAACAGCCTCTATTATCATCAATCAAAAAGTTGGAACTGAGTCTTAATTCCAAAAATGGCTCGTTTTTTTATAAATATCGATTTGCTCAAGCGTAGCCAGCAAAACCGAGTCCTTTTCACATACTTTACAGTGCGCTATTGCTTCTGACAGTTGATCGTGGCCTGTCACTGTCATAGCAATCAGGGCGTTCCGTATCAAACCCACTCGCTTTGCACGAGTCATAGGCGTCCCACCAAAAGACTTTTCATAAAATATTTGATCCATTGTCGCCATATCATACAAGTTTGGGATCTGCCTTGTAGGAACAGCAGCCAAAGCCACCCCTCTGTTATACGGGCAAACTAACTGACAAATATCACACCCAAAAATATACTCTGAAAAAAATCGCCAATATCTTAGTGGCACTGTATCGCGATGTTCAATAGAGTAGTATGCCAAGCATTTTCTGGCATCTAAAGTATAATTAGCTAACGCTCCAGTCGGACAATGAGTTTCACAACGACGACAACTCCCACACCCCCCACGAGGCGAACGAACAGCAGAGTCAACAGGTTTTATTTTCCACTCCATTAAAGATTGATTAACAACAACAGACATCAACAGCAACCAACTTCCATATTTAGGATGGATATAAAGAGTATTTCTGCCTACAAAACCAAAACCTGCTGATGCCGTCAAAGCTTTTTCTAGTACAGGAGCCGTATCGACCAAAACTTGAGCTTCATGGCCACCTTGCCTTAAGAGAGTCGCTAACTGCTCGCCCTTGCGTTTTAAAATCTTATGATAATCTTTCATCCGTGCATACTGAGCAACTTTTGGCACATCGATTTGCCTTGTATCACCTTGATGATACGACCACCCAAACAGCAAAGCTGTTTGAGCACCATCATAAATATGTGAAGGATCTTTTCGGCAGTTTTGATAACGACGAATCCAATCCATATTTGCATGCATACCCTGCTGCAACCACTTCTGAAAATCAATAAAAGTAGGCTCTTCACCTAAGGTCACAACACCCAAAGGGTGCACATCATCTTGACCAAAGTCTTCAAGCAGAGCACTCAGTTTTTCTTTTAAAACCAAGTCTTCACCCAAATGATTAAGCACTCGAATATGATGATTTTGCACCACAACCTCACATCATTAGACAAAACAAAAGACATCTAACATATCATTTGGACTTTAACAAAAATGTTTGTTAATAATGCAATATTATGAATACTTACATTCATAATAACCTTTACAATTTATCGAGAAAATAATGATCAAACTTTCAACTGTTCATATCTACTTCTTTTTTTTCTTAAATACGTTTTGCTCTTACAGCAAAGCTGTCTCGCTTGAAAAGCTCCCTTTTGATGTTCTTCAGGAAATACCACAGTATTTAACTCCACAAGATTACATCCATCATCTTCGACTTTGTTCTCACACCACAAAAAAAGCATGTGAGCGCCAAAGCCACCGCTGCTTAGTCCTTACTAAAAACTCAAACGTCTGGGTGTTTCTACCGCTTCAGCGCTCTCTTGTTCTGCAAAAATCATTTGATTTCATGTATTTAGTCAAATACATGGATCCAACACATTTCGGCTTCTTTACTCAAACCTCTAGAAATCACACTTTTACCAGAAATGAAATTAGTAAAAATATCAAACACCAGATTCAAACATGGGTACTCCATCTTCAAAAACCAGACGCAAAGCATTCCCTTTCATCAGAATTGACCGAACGGCTCCATGTTTGTAGCTACACAACAACACTCACTGTGCTCTGGTCTCAATTACTCAAAGCTCTTCACAATCAGAACCACCACAGGGACTTAGCTTCTTTTTTTATCGAAGACCACATCAACGATCTAAATTGGTCTATTTTATGGACAGATCATTACGAGATAGACTTCCCTTGGGAATTCTTTATACACAAAAGAGATAATGTTGTTCGCTCCTTAACAAAAAGCAGTCACATCTACCCAGCAAAAGCTATCAACAGCTCACAGTACATCTGGCACAAAGCAGACACACTCATTTGCCTTCATTTTATCCGGATTTTGCAAAAAGATTCTGAGGCTCTTCAAAATGCATATCAAGCAATTTACTTACAGAAGCCAATAAATGATCTTCCAACATTAGAGTACTGGGAACACACTTTTCAGCACTACGATGAAGTGATGAATTCCAACGATCTTCTGCAATTCAAAAATTTCACAAACATCGAATCCAACACAATTGATTCAGTATAAAATACGTGCTGTTACTTCTGACCTATAAAAACATCATAAAAAAACCTTACACATCTCAAAAGACAGTAAGGTTTTTTATGCTTAAAACAGCATCACGCTTATGATTCTTTCGTTGGAATCTTGGCACGACACATAGGACATTCGTCACTGTATTTCACTTGCGATCTCAAGCAACTTGCATGAAACTCATGCCCACATGGCAACACAGAAAAATCATTTTCCATACAGATACAACATGCTTCCTGTGCTTCCTTCGTTGCCACACAAGTCATATCGACATCCCGTTGAGCATGTCTTGGCGGTGCCTCAAACAGCTCTGTCTGAAGGCCTTCAAACTCCGCATCAATCTCACTTTGCAAGCTATCTTCATCATCAGAAATTCCATGAAGATCAATATTCAATTGATTCAAAAAATCGTGCATTAATGGAACTGGGTTATAATAACGGTTAATTTCTCTCAACATCCAAGAATAAAACACTTGTCCTTCAACCCATGTATTCCACACTTCTGTGGAATATGGCAAAGATGCTGGCGCACCTTCTGTTGCATACATTTTTAGAATTTTTAACTTTAAAGAGGCTTGACAAGTTTTTCTATAACGAACCATTAAATCCTGAAGATCAGATAAAATTTCTCTATAAGCCCCTGAGTGCAATAGCAAAGGATTTATTTCTACCTTCAACTTAAACATCATAAATTTGCGTTGAATTTTAAACATCCTTAAAACCGCTTGACGCTCTGCTTTTTTAAAATCTTGTGACCACACCCGTGAAAGCCTCTGCGCTCGGCGCTTTTTATAACGGACTTTTATAGAAGGGCTCACACTGAAATCTCCCGAGGGAGTAAGATAAAAATTTATATCAACTAACCCTACTGTATCATGAGCGACTGAACCTGGCCTCGGCCCGCGAATACGATCAATCAAACCATGATCATTCTCATCTTCAAGAGAAATAGATGCTAAAAATTCTGAAGGAATAAAAATCCTCACTGGAAATTCAGTTAAAACTCGTTGAATACGCTCATGGTCTAAAATATCTTGTGCTTGCGACAAAGAAGGTGCAACAACACTCATCAACAGGCTGGAAAAAAATAAAATCCCTAGGCTTACTTTCAAAATATGACTCCATATTCACGACGACTCACAAGCGGAACGTCTTAACACAACTCATCTTAGAAAGGAATCAAGATCAAAAAACCTAAATGAAAACAAAGCCCATACCTCACATACACTGGCACTCTGCGTAAAGGCTGTTGTAACTCGAACTTTGACCCCACCAAATCTCTTGGCTCACACGCGCTTGTTCAATCAACATGGGGTAACCATCCATACATGCTAAACCTTTGTTTTTACAGGATAAATACAGGGAGCTGGTCTTTCCGTATGTTAAGTCAATCAACTCTCCTTGATACTCATCCAATGCAGGTAATAAATAGGAAAGATCATGCCCGAAAAATGGGCCGCTCGTGGCTTGAATCACTAACTGAGCCGATTTCAAAAATTCTGTTAATAACTCACAACTCAAATCATGAACAAACACACCTGGTTTTTTCACAGGATTTCTCATTAAAAGCTGAATCTTTGCATGATTAAAAAGCGTTTGAAGAACAGGAAAAACAGCTCCCCCACCTATGACCACGATAGAATCATATGCAATGGGAGGTTGTAAATAACGCCCCATAGCTCGCTTCAACCCTTCACCATCCGTGGAAAAACCTTCCCAACGGCCGTTTTTTTCTCTTAAAGTATTCACAGAGGGTAAGTGGCAGCCAATAGATTCAGCAACGATTTTTTTATAAGGTTGCGTAACATTAAGGCCTCGGCCGCCTTTTTTGATAAATTCTTTTAAAAAACATTCTAGATTTTTTTTCTCAACATCATAGATTTGGTAATCCCCTTCAATCTTAAATTCCTTCATCGCCTTTTGATGAATAATTGGAGATTTAGAATATGAAATATGACAACCAAGCAAACCGTAAGACATACTGAACCTTTTTTACAATCGATTGCTCACTCCCAGATCTGGATGCTTCGTGATCGCCGACATCATTTCTTTAATACGCGATTCATCATCATCAAAATGCACATCCACTAACCAAGAATCTTGATCCAAGATCTGAGACTTTATAACATGGCCATGAACAATCGAAGCTTTGCCATCGTTTCCGGGAAAAGAAGGCATAGACAACGCGACTCTTTCTGCACCCATATAACACGGAGTCACTAAACGAGCATCATGAGAGCCAAGATCACACACATAGCCTTGCGTGCTTTTTTCATCTCCTTTTTTTCGTTCATGTTCAATTTCACAATTCAAATAAAGGCCGTGCACAGTATCATCTTGATGATATGACCAGATTCGCCAAATAATATAAGCAAAGATAAGAAATAAAATAAAGACGGCTTCCCATGGAACCCTCTCCGATCTTGTCACTGACGAGACTTCAAGCATCTTTGTAAAAGACTGGCTCAACACTATCTCTTCCAAAAGAAACATAGCTAAGCTAAGACATACGTTAGGAACGTTCACCATCATTAACCTCCACCACTCACTTGGAGCTGTTGTGAATTCATTGGACAAAAAAGAATCAGCCGCACTCACGATTGGAAGCTTCGACGGGTGCCACATAGGCCACCAACAGCTGATTCATGAAATGCTTCACCTTGCTAAAGCTCACAATCAGACTCCAACCGTTCTTACATTTTACCCTCACCCTCGAGATTTCTTCCAAAACAGCGGGACCACAAACTGCCTTTTTACAATAGAAATGAAAAAACGCTTCCTGAAAAGCCTTGGTGTTGAGCATATCCTCGTTCAATCCTTCGACCTTCCCTTCTCTACGAAGTCTGCCCAGTGGTTTTATGAAGATTTTTTATGCAAACAACTTAAAACACAAACCCTCATGGTTGGTCCTAATTTTCACTTTGGACATAAAAGAGAAGGCTGCATTGAATGGCTTCAAAAACAACAGCATGGCCCTTCACTCAAAGTTCTAACACCTCTTTTAGAAAACGACAGTATGATCTCAAGCAGTCGCATTCGTTCTTATCTAAGAAATGGTGATCCTCAAACAGCTGCAAAGCTTCTTGGACGGGATTACCTTTTAGAAGGGCAACTGAAACCTGGTGACAAAATAGGGAGAAAGATTCAAGTTCCGACGCTTAATCTGGAGAACATCTCACAACTCATACCAAAATATGGTGTGTACCTAGGCTACGTGTGGATAGCTGAACCTCAAAACACTGATTCCCCTCCTATTCAGCGAACAGACGCACACCCTGCGCTCATAAACATAGGACTCCGTCCCACTGTAGACGGCACAAGAGAACGAGTAGAAGCACACCTGCTCTATGGAGAATGGCCCGAAGAAATGTATGAAAAAAAAGCTGGTTTTTATCTTCACCAATACTTACGAAATGAAAAAAAATTCGAAGATATCAATGAATTAAAAACAGCTCTCTATCATGACATTCAAAGAGGACGTCATTTTTTTCATAATCCGTGAAGACTTAAAGACTCTGCCGAAAGATTATAAAACGTCTGTTGTCCATTTTGAACTTCAAGCATCCTTACTTTCGACTCTCCGTCTTGCAGAGTCGCCCATACAGCTCTATATTTTTGAGATGTCGCTTGTGACATCAGAACAATTTGCACAACTGAAACATCAATGTTTTCGTCCTCACACGGTGATGTTACAGCCCCAGATAAATCAGATTTGGGAAGAATAGCCTGTGAAACAGTTGGAGAAAAACTTACTATTGCACGCCCATACTCATCTTTGCGATCTGGGCAGACATAATGAACTTCTGTCACTCCAACTCCAAAACTTTCCGCTCGTGAACCTGACCAAGTCAGCATATGATGACCTGGTACTTGAGATTGCCAAGCGACATCTTCATTGCCAGTTAACCAGTGCATTCGACTTTGAAAAGACATAGGTTCTGTCGATGTCAAAGGATAAACATCATATGCAGCAGCACGCTTCATACTTAAGACATCATCGCCTATATAGCTCGGATACGGGTTTTTTAAATGACCACTTGTACCCGTCACAAGAGATAAATCAGTCAGCGAATTAAAATTCGATAACCCATCTCCTACCCAACCTTCAGATGAGAAGAGTGTGTCATGCTTTTGTATCCATAAGGTACCACCCACCCAGCCTACAACACGGCCTTCACCAACATACCGACCTAAACCAGTTCCATTACGATATTGAACATAGACCTTTTCAGCTCCACTTTCAGAGATAACTCCAACTGTATATGCAAATAAATCTGGGACAGTCGTAGAAAAAGCAATCCCTTCTGAAATCGGTCGTAAAGTCTTAGAATCATCGCTTCCTAACGTATGAACTTCACCTTCCCAACTTACATTCAGTAAAGTCAATTTCGTATCTTTCCAGCTCCAAACCACAGCCGAACGACCCGCTGGTTCAAGAGAAGCTAAAATTGGTTGCCCAATATCAACCGTCGTCAATTGTTTTAAGGTGCCTTGTACACCAAACTCAGACTCCATAGCGTGCACCTGAACCTTGCCGGATTGAGCACTTAGAAAAATCACTCGTTTACCATCTGCACTCACATCTGGAGCCCTATCTTGAAGACTATAGCTCCCAGCTGTAAATTCTCGCCCAGCACGCCCTTCAGGTGCTTGAGCGCCATCTTCAGAGGCTCCACAACCAACAACAACTAAGCAAAAGCACCATATCCATTGACCTAACACACAACACCTCTTTCAAAGCAATTTCCAACAAGCATAATGTCTGACTCACTCTCACAGCAACCTGCAAAAAAAAGCCCCCTGAAAACAGAGTAAGAATCACTCAGCATTCTATTGACATCATAAGGGCTCTTGCAATATGCCTTCCAACACAGGTCTTCATCAACCTGCAATCCAAAAAAGGCAAACAACAATGGCAAAGAGAGATCCCTCTCCCCTTTATTCAGAGTATGTTCAGCAGCTCAAAGGAGCTTTCGGAAGAACAACACCTCTGTTGCTATGGGGTCCTAGCGGCTATTTACACCATAAAGCTATTCTTGCATTGGAAAAAAATAAACCTTCTCAAGTGGATTTTCAATTCCATGATCCACAAGGCCTTGCACCAAATTTTTTAACCGAACAACTCAGTCAATCAGACATGTTCGGTCATTCTCAATGGGTTGTGATCCGTCGAGGGGAATCAGATCGAAGCTTCCACAAAAAAATCAAAAATCTTAAGATTCATCCCTCTAATAATCTCATTATCAGCCACCAAAGCGCGCAGCTTCCAAAAAACATTTCAAAAGTTTTCGACACCTTTCACCATATTCCATGCTTCGATCCTAAACCTATCGACATGCCCAAATTTACTTGCGCACTCGCAAAGAGCCTTGGTTTTGAACTAACACTCGATCAAGCTGAATCTTTATTGGCGATGACAGGGGAAAACCTTGACACCATTGATAACGAACTCCAAATTTTATCGCTGGCTTATCACGGCCAACAAACGAATACTGCTCGCTTAGAAAACCTCACAGAACATATCAAAAAGCAAAAAGAAGAGTCATGTTTTAGGATTACAGATTTTCTCATCCGAGGAGATATCGCACGAGCCTTTATCCACCTCGAAGCACTTCTCCAGCAAGGTGAGGCTCCCTTGGCATTACTTGGAATTCTTGCAAAACACTGCCGTACAACTCTTGCATTTCAAGAAGGTCTCTTGCCCCAAGGATATATCCCTCGCACTCAACAGCAGCTCTATCGATCTTACGCACGTAAACTTCCAAAAAAATCCTGCCGAGAAGCTCTTTTAAAATGTGGGCTCGCAGATCGACAGCTCAAAAGTTCAACAACCCCTCCTCATCTTGTTTTAAGTCAAATCATTTGGGAGCTCAACACACACTCCATGTTAAAATAATTAGATCACTTAGCTTCGAGGAGCCATATGTCACGATTGTTTTGCGTCATCACACTCTTCATTTTTTCATATACATTCTCTGCATCATCCTCTCGCATACAAACAGCTCGACCATTACCCTTAACGGAAAGCCAATTTCATCTTCTTTTACAAGAAAGAAGCAGCAACAATCCATTCACCTCCGACCAAAGACTCTGGTTTACAACTCCAGGAAAAATATGGTCGTGGTCTTTTGATCTCAAACAACTTCGATATCAAAACATTTCTAAAAACAAAATCCCCATCACCGCTATTCTTCCCTACTCAGAAGGTTTTATTGCAACAAATGACGAGCAAATTTTATTCATACAGCGTAAACCTTTTGGTGTGTTTACAATCAATCGTCCGAACACAACTCTCGCTCTTCATCGGATCAATCATCAAATATGGTGGGTCCGAACAGACGGAGCCAGCCTTATCCATCCATCACAACATATGATGAGTCATAAACATAAATTTCAAGGTTTGCTCAAAAACGATAAAACGGCACTCACACTATCACCATTAACATTATGGGTTGCTCGCGAAAACAATCTTTTTTCTATGACGAAAAACAAAGAACAAGTCCGCTATCGACACATAAAGAAAACAAAGAATAAAATTCTAAATTTAAATTTTGACGAAAAAGATATTTATGCAACCACGCAAAACAACATTTTGCGTTTTCATCCGAACGGCACATTTATTCAAAGCATACCCATGAGAGGCACACAATCAATTCTACAAAGTCATATTACAAAAAATAACCACACTTATTTATTAAGCAGCCGTATCGTTGAAATTTATTCTCCACACAATAAAACAATAAAACGTCACCGGCTCCCTATACAAAATGCAAAAACAGTAAGTCATCTCCAGCTTCATAAAAATTATCTTAGCCTTCTGCTTGACGGACACCCTAAGGTTTTTCAAATTCAAACAACAATGATGTCTACAAATAAACATCAAAATAAAACATCCCTATAGATTTATAAAAAACATAGGTGTTTTAGAGCCTGAAAAATTTGAACGCTGTCGTGAATTTACTGAAATCTACCTACACAGATTTAAAATCAAATTTTCTCTTCAACGAAGATAGTTTCATTTTCCTCATATGAGAAAAGCCAGAGCTTTCTTCTCCATAAACTGACATCGCGCAGCTCGCATCCATCTTTAAATTTAAAGCAGCATTGGTATACTCACGCAATTTCAAATGGTGACAACGCAAAAATAATCTGAATTTGAATAAAAACACAGATGTCAATCAAGCTATAAATTCGCACCACCATCTCCTTTACCTTTACCTTTAAACAAGGCATGTGGTGTAATAAAAGGTTTCAATTGTTCATCAGCATGCCGTACTAAATTCTTAAAAAAGAACATTTGATGACCTAAAAGTTTTAAAACTTATGATTTTTCACCAGGTTCAAACATAAAAATCAACAAAATAACAGGAGTTATAAAAACAATTTTTTAAGAAAAAAACTCAAATTTTCACTCAATAAAAAAGGATAAAATTCTGTGTTAAAAACAAATTTGCCATCAAATCTCTTATTATTAAACAAAGATTTGATGGCAAAGATATAAAGACCATAAAATGGAAAGCCAAGCTCTACATTTTTATCTCTTTTTGTCTCAAAATGGAATGTCATCCAAAGAGATTCCTCCAGCATCCTGAACAGGCTGCTGTGGTGCATATTGATTTGTTGCTGCTGGACGAGGAAATTCGACCGCACTGTAATCTTGCGCTGGTGCTGGTGCTTGATATGATTGCTGTGGCGCTGCATAACCAGAAGGAGCAGCTCTTCCTGCATCCATTCCCTGGTCATCACCACGAGACATATCACGACCACCTAAAAACTGAACAACATTACCAACAATCTCAGTTGTATATTGCTTTTGTCCTTCTTTTTCCCATGAGCGAGTTTGAATACGACCTTCGACGTACACTTCACTGCCTTTTTTAAGGTAGCGGCAGCAATTTTCAGCCACCTTGTTCCAAACCGTCACCCTATGCCATTCTGTCATTTCCTGACGTTGACCCTCAGGAGTATTCCGAAACTCACTAGTTGCAATGTTCAAAGTTGTCACTGCAGTTTGGTTTTGAGTATATTTGAGCTCTGGATCACGGCCAAGACGGCCAAGAATAATTGCTTTATTTACAGATGCCATATGAAGCCTCCCACTATCTGTTTTCAACACATCTGGTTCATATCCTCTCTAAGAGAAGACCTCAAGCGGATTTTATGGTTTGCGGATGACAACTGCCCGTGACATTCTTACGACTGAAGGTGTTGGTCAACCATAGGAAAAATCATGCGACTCACAATATTGTTTTTACTTTGCCTTTTTTCTGGATGCCTCGATGAAGAAAATTTTCAAGTTCTCGACCTACAGTATGCCAGTCCAGTCGCTGTAGCTCACACTCACGTGAACGGTTCAGACTATACGTATGTATTGAACACAGACTATGTCCGTACATTCAATCAAGGCTCACTCCTCATTCTAGACTCTGAGCGCACTCCGCAGAAGGCTGTCACCCTTCCGCGCTTGGGTCGATTTATGACTCACATCGACGATAAGTTGATCATAATATTCAGTCCATCTTCACCACAAGACACCTCTCATATCCATATGTACTCCCTCAGCGATCCTCTAAACCCAAATCTTATTTGGCAAAAAGCAATGGATGAAGAGCCGGTTTCGGTCACAGTAAACGCAAGTAAAAGCGATTTTGCTGTCGCTTGCCAAGGAGGCGGGCTCTACGTGGGAGCTTTCGACAATGAAAATTCAAATCTCCAAAAAGTCCGAGATTTGCCGCAGACTCATCGTGCTATGACGTTCATCAACTGGGAAGGGCGAGATATTTTACTCACATTTCCCACAGATTTAGGTATTGCAAACACAGCTGATTTGGCTTTGATTGATAAAGAGTCCTTAATCAATGAACAAATCATCAGTGGTGGAAATGAATTTCCTGACAAATGGCAAATCGATCTCACTCTCATCAGACGTAAAAGACTCAATCCATATCAATATATGGTTTATGACTATACAGCTGAAAAAGCAAAAGACCCTGCCTTTCCATTTGCAGAGTATACTGCTGATGCAACACACACCATTGAAGAGCTTCGTATGATGCACTTCAATCTCAACAATTTTGATGGAACCCCTGATTTATCTGAGGAAGAAATCAAAGAAGGTAAAAAATATTTCCGTACCAATTTTTGGTCTGCGGTCTTAGATCCTGAAGACAATAGAAAAATTTACCTCTCTCATCGAGGATTAGGAACAACTGAAGCCTCACCTCATGCCAACAACATTGTTGAGCTTACACTTTTAAGAACCCCTCTTCCTGATCAAGGTGTCCCACCCAAAACAAGTGAAACTTTTGAATTTAAAAGAGTCTGGGGATACCAGTCTCCAGATAATGATAAGCACTACCCCGGTGATTTCCTTGTCACACATATCCAAGGGCAAAAGGCACTGGTAATAAATAACCACAGAGATCTCAGCCATTTTCGAACGCCTTATTTCTCTATCGCTGTTGCCTGGCCTGACAACCCAGAAATACCAATTCCCAGCCCGCTAGCATCAACAGACGGCTATCGCTCTTACTATGGTTTAGCTCCGACACAAACACCAGGAACTTTCGTGACAACTTCGTTTTACGGCAATACACTTGTCGCATTCGAAGTTGGACTCGACTCTTTGACTGAAATCGACTGAGGCTTTTGTGCATCTCAAAAAAATAGTTATATCAGGATTTAAATCGTTCGCAGACCGTGTCACTCTTTCTTTTGATCCAACGCACATCACAGGTGTTGTTGGACCAAACGGCTCTGGTAAGAGTAATGTCATCGATGCTGTCCGTTGGGTCATGGGAGAGCAAAACGCTCGAACTCTACGAGGGGAGAGTGCTACAGATATTATTTTTGCAGGCTCTCAGCGAAGAAAAGGCTTGGGAATGGCTGAAGTCACCCTCACGTTTGACAACTCACAATCTTCCCCATTTTGCCCGCCACAATATCGACATGAACCCGAAGTCTCTCTCACAAGACGCATTTATATTGATGGACAAAGAGAGGCCTTAATCAATAAACAACCTTGTCGCCTTAAAGATATTACTGAGTTTTTTACAGCAGCAGGCCTGGGTGGCCGTAGCTACGCTATGATTCAACAAGGGCAAGTTGACCGCATTCTTCAAGCACGCCCAGAACAAATTCGAGAGATCATAGAAGAAGCTGCGGGCACCAGTGTCTTCAAAAAACGACGTGAAGAGACCTCAAAACGTCTTCTCGATACTCAGCAAAACTTAGAACGCCTCGACGATCTTTTATCTGAGCTTGAAAGACAAAAGAAAACTCTCGCCTCACAAGTCGATAGTGCTCGTCAGTGGCAAGAATGGACTGATGAAATTCGAGAAACTGAGCACAAAGTGTTTCACCACCAACACTGGTTTTTTACAAATAAAATTAACGACATTGAAAAACAAAAAATTCACTCTGCAGACCAAGACATTGCGATTCGCACAGAACTTTCAAGTACTGAAGCTATTCTTGCTCAAAAACAACAAGAATTAAGTGAAGCTGATCCTGAATATCATAAAATCAGTGAACAGTTTGCACAAGTCCGAGAAAAAATTGCAAGTGCAGAAGCTGCTTATCTCGGTATGAACGAACTGATGAGTTCTTCAGATTCTCGTACAGAGGCTTTAAAAACCGATCTTCAAACTGAACATGAGCAAGCCACAGCAGCACAAGAGCAACTTGAAGAGGCACAAACGAGCCTCGACACAGCAAACGTCAGTATCATCGACCTTATGGAACAACTCGAAGAGTTTGAAAGCCGAATGGAGATGGTCACAGAAGAAACACAGGTATACCTCACTCGCATGGAGGAGGCCAAAGAAGAAACAACGAGCCTCCATCGACTCCTTGATAACAATCAAGTTCGCCGTGAATCTTTTGAAAAACAGCTATCTCAAGCCGCACGTGAAAAATCTGAAAGAGAAGATCGTTTACTTACACTTGAAGAAGAGCATTCACAAGCCTCTATTTTACACGACGCAGCTAAAGTCCGAGTTGCCAGCTGCCAACATCAAGCTCAAAAACTTGCAGAGAAAAAACATCAAATTGAAAGCTCTTTATCTGCACTTCAACAACGTCAAACCCAACAACAACAACAAAAAGACCACTTTAAACATCAATATATGGAAGTTGAAGCACGTCGGACTAGTCTTGAAGAAATGATGTCTCAAAAAGGTTCTATACAAGACCTTTTAAATGACCTTCAGCATGTTGAAAGTGTTGCCTTCTGTCCCGAATTGCTAAACTTTACAGAGCACCACCAAGAGCTTGCTCCTGCTGTCAAATCAGCATTTGAAGCCTGGGCTCATCGCCTTATTTTATTTCATTCACAAGATTTGGATCAAATTAGCGCAGCTGCTCAGGAAACCGACGCTATTGCAGCCTCTTTGTGCTCTGAATATGAGGGCACTGTTGCTATGCCCCCAGAGGGCGCTTCTGCAATGACTCGGTATGTTTCTTGTGACAACAGAGTTCAATTTCTTTTAGAGCGTATTCATATCGTTGACCAGCACCCACAACAACACCCAGAAGGGTTGATCCTTATCGATTCCTCTGGCTGTATCCGTGGCAATCACCTTGAGTTTTGGGTCGGAGGTTGTAAAACCCAGAACAGTTTGCTTACTCAAAAAAGCACGCTAGAAACTCTTATACAGCAAAGCAAACACTGGAAAGAACGCCTCGAACACACAGAAGACATACTTCTTAAAATCTCCAAAGACCAGGATTATCAGCAGAAAAACCTCAAAGATCACGACACCAATATGCAGGTCTATCACCAAGACCTTCTTGAAGCGAGTGCGGAACTGCATAAAAATGCTCAGCATATGAGCCATAAAACCGAGTTGATGGAAACAGCACGTAAAGAGTTCGATGAATTTGATGAAAAATGCGAACAACTCGCAGAACAACTCGAGTCCTTAAGAGCAAACGCTGAAACCTTAGAACAAGAACTCGCAGAAAACAAAGAACAGCTCCAAGAGGCACAAGAAGCATACGAAGAAGCGGAAGAACGATGCCAGGAAATGAAGCGACAAAATGATCAACAACACCTCGACTTAGCAACTGCAAAGGCAAAACGAGAAAGCCTTAGCTCTCAAATGAACTCCTATCAAACTCGAGCCCAAGAAGCTCTGTCTCGCTCTAAAAAAAGGCAACAAGAACTCGATACACTTTTACTAGAAGTACAAGAAGCATCCGAACGACGGCAAAGCATTCAAACTGAAATTGAAGAATTTCTAAAAACCAGGGACTTCCTTGAAGAGCGCCTTGGCGAACTGCGAAGCGCAAACTCTGAATTAGTCACCCTTATTCGATCTTTAGAACAAAAAAGTCGTGATTTAAGAGATCAAATTTCAGTACACCAAGACACCCACAACAAACTCTTAACTGAAATTGAAACAACACGACAAGCACTTGAAAACAACCGATCTCGCGCACTCGAATCAGGAGAAATTGATCCCGCCCTTAACGAAACACCGCCTAATGATGATGATTTTGATTTTGATGCTCAAAATGCCATGGCTCGCATTCGAACGCTCAAACAAAAAGTCGATTCTCTTGGTGCCGTCAATATGATTGCAATTGAAGAGCACAAAGATATCGTTGATCGAGAATCTTTCATCGTACAACAAAAAGACGAAGTCACATCTGCTATGGACCTTTTAGAATTAGCTATTGAAGAAATTGAAGAAACATCCACTCGTAGATTTTTAGAAACCTTTGAAAACCTTAATCGTGAATTCCAGCAACTTTTTCCCATTTTATTCCCCAATGGAGAAGGCCGCCTACAAATGGAACAACCTGATAATCCTCTACAGTCAGGATGTGAGATTTTTGTTCGTCTCCCTGGAAAAAAAGCACAAAATATGCGCCTTTTCTCAGGTGGTGAACGTGCGCTCACGGCAATTGCATTAATTTTTGCTTTATTAAAATCAAAACCCACTCCCTTTTGCTTTCTCGACGAAGTTGATGCGCCCCTAGATGAAACCAATGTAGGACGTTATAATAGAGTTCTGGAAGCACTATCAGATCGTTTTCAATTCATTGTAATTACGCACCGCCGTAAAACAATGGAGGTGCTCGATACTCTATTTGGAGTGACGATGCAAGAAGGCGGAGTATCCAAAGTCGTTGGAGTCGACATGGGAACTGCTCTACCTTCTCATTTACAAAAGTCATTTCAAGACAGAAAAGGGGCGACTGCAGCCCCCCCTGCACCATCTCTATAAGGGAATGCTTATGCCACGCCTTGAATACTTACTTCTGTTTTTATTCTGCTTCATATCATGCGATAAGGATGATTCACCCACAAAATCGATTGATGAGAATGGTGGATCTTGGATTCATGGTGACTGGCATGGTTTATTACACATAACACCAATAAACAACAATCAACCTGAAATTCGCACAGTAGACATTCGCTTTCAAGATGATACCGGGGGTTTTACATTTTCAAGCAAAGATGGCGGAGAAGCAGAAGGGCTCTGGTATGAAGATCAAGAAAACAATAGTTTGTTGTTCGATATTCAAAAAAGCAGCACAAGCCTTCTAGGGCGATCGGGGGTGCAGAAAAGTTTTCAATATATTCTAAGTGGGCAAACATTAAAGCTTCAGTCAGAACAAATTTCCATTGACCTCAGACGTCCAATCATTGAAGCTCCTGATATTGAAAAGCCTAAATTTAAAGACCAACAACATTTCCATTGCTTCGATTATGATGCAAGCCTTGTATGGGTTTTTGAGCTCAATCAAAAAAAACCACGAATCGATGTTTTTAGAATGACAAGCTCACAACTTGGTTATCAAGAAAATTTTATGATTGAAGACCAATCAGACACTCTTGTCACTATAAACCTTAATGAACATAAACCACCTCTTACAATTCACCTTACTCCGGTGAGTGCCGAGCTCTACCAACAGGGCCAGAATATTCCACTTCGCAACTTCGGGTGTGTTGCAATGAATGACACACACTAAAGAAAACAACGACCTACAACCATAAGCTGAGACTTTTTTATCTTCGCTTTGTATTCGAGTTGTCTTTTAAGACTCATCACATAAAATAAATATCATTTATCAAAAT
>JBGCEP010000057.1:0-3124 GCA_045106415.1 Oligoflexales bacterium
GGCGTATTGCGAGCCTCGATCAGAATGATGAATGAGTCCTGGTTGCGGCATCTCAGACGTGATAGCGTTTTGTAGAGCCTCAACCATCACTTGGCGATGAAGCGATTCTCAGACACTCCAGCCCACAATTTTTCTGCTATGAGCCTCCATAACGGCAGCGAGATATGCCCAGCCCATCTTTGTTTTGATATATAGCATTGGAAGATATTTTTTTTTTTTTTTTCATAAGTTCGCCCAGTTAATGAACTTTAGAAAACTCATTAACTGGTTTTGACGATTCGTATCAACTCATTGATAAAAGCTTTTCAAAAACGAGCATGTAATGTCTGGTGCGATAAAAGTACAATTGACGCTCACGTTTCACATCAGGATGCGAATAAAATGCAGTCAATAATTTGATCTCATCACCAGTCAAACTTGAGTAAGCAACACTAGCTTGAGTTTGTATAAAATCTTCTTTATTGAGCGACAGTATCTCAACACTTTCCATATCAAGATTTGCAATCATAAGTTTTTCTATAAGCTTCAAACGTTTCGCGTCTTCAACTTTTCGCGGCATTGCTGCTAGAATATCTTCTTTTGTTAATTTTGAGGGATCTTTTGCTCTATGCTCTTCTCTTTTTTGAGTCTCTAAGTCAAATAACTTCTTAAGAATTGGCTCTACTTTAGTAGCTGCGCTTGATGCTTGCTGTATAGCATCAGGTGACATATTGCTTTCGATAAAATCAACATATGATTGGGCAGATCTATAGTTGGTTAAATCTTCAACAATATCCGGTGTTGGTTTTTTATGCTCTATAAGCACTCTAGTCATTGATTGAGGGTTCTTAAAATCAGCCTCTTCAACTTCGATGCTTTGTAATATGTAAGTTTGGTTTAGATATTCTTTTGCAGTTTTTCTCATGGTTTTTTCCTTAGAGTCTATGCAGCCCACTAAAGCCAACATGACGATGAATAAAGTTTTCAATTTAAAGGCCTTTCTTTGATTAAATAATCAACAAGGTAGAAGAAAAGCTGCTGTCGCACATCCAGCTTCGCATCCTCCTGCTGTTTCAACTGCAAAGCAAAATGGTGCCATCGCAGGAAACACTAGAGGACCAGCTACGCAAGTTGTTCGACAAATAACGACACACCCCATGCTACATAATCCAACAGGTAGAGCGCTTGCAGCAGGAATACTAGCTAAAACAGCCAAGCCTGTGAAGGTCTTTAATGTCTTGCTTGCACTTTTTTTTAAGCCCTTGATCTTATGTTTTTTAGGGGCCGTTCTTACAGCATTTTCATCATCATAGTCTAAAACATCAAAACTAACACTCTTGTTATTCAAGGATACGTTAAAGATTTCAGCTTCTTGAACTTTATGATCTTTACCTACGACCTGAATTTCATCACCATCTTGCAATTCGGTGACTGGGATTTTTTCTCCGTAAACGTCAAAAAAAAATGCTGATTTTGGGAGAGTGGCTCCAAAAGCCAATTGAGAAAAGAGTAATGTTAAAAAGATGAAACGTTTCATAAGTCCTCCGTAAAAATGACGGGCAAATTTCTAACAACATGATTGAAAACTGTGAAGGGGGAAAAATACGTAATGACTTAAATGATTTTAATTAAAAACAAAAATAGATATATTCGACTTTCTCTTATTAAGAATCCTATGAGAGTTTTTCGCCTCCTATTGAGAGGGAGCTGCTAAGGGAATATTTACATCACCTTCACCCTGCACATCGGCGGTAAAATCTATGAGTCTTGTTTCATTGAAGTTCTGTAATAATCCTGAAAAAACTTTCAGGATCTTTTGTCACAGCGGTAAATTAAGCCTCGTGCGCAAAGGTTTTCGTTCGAGCGCTTTAAATAAAATTGCGTGTTTTCCCCCATTGAGTCGACTCGATGATTGTCCGAAGAGAGTGAGAACCCGTGTCATGGAGTGAGTCTTGTGGTTGTCATAAAAGTCCCATCGAAGCTTTTATTAAGGATGCTACATCAGGCTATAGGATGGCTTGTTTTAGTCTCGTTTATTTCCATGGTTTTTTATTTTCTATAACGGAGTCTCATGATGCTAAGAGTTTGGGATCTTGGTATTGATATGTCAGTCTTTTTAAATGGTCATGACTTATACTCAGGTCCACCGAGACCATTTGTTTTTGAGTTTGATAACTCTGAGCTTAGTCACCTTAGTGATCACTATGACTCGTTCATCATCCCAAAACCACCAGGCTTGATTCAATCAGTGGATTTTTCTCAACCAGGCTTCCCAGGCCTGATTCAATACGGTCACGCAGTTGATTTGACTCAGTTGCAAATCATCTATAGCCGAGTCTTGGTGATCCCAGTTGCTCAAGACTTGGTTTTTCTCATGGCTCGGAAGCTTTAGTCTCACATGTCGTTTGAAGTCTCAATTTTTTCTTTGTATACACGAGTCTCACTTGATTTTGGAGGTCTGAGTGGAACTTAAGAAGTCTTAAATGATCTATCGTTTCGAGATGTCATTGATCTGCTACACTTAAATTCATTCAGTTAACCATTATTTCAAGATAGGCAGGATTACTTATGGGGTGCCGATTACCACAAACTCTTGATTTCTCCTGCCCTAGTGACTGGAGCAGGCCCTTTGAGAACTATATAGGTAAGCACAAATCAGTGAACATCGACCAATTGGCTAGTCAGATATGGCAAGAAATTCAACTATCATGTACGCAAGTTCGCGTATACCACGCTACTCGACTGTCTGATAAAACTTCCGTTGAAAGGAGAGGACTTGTTGCTCCAAATAGAGCATTCCTGAGTGAGATAGTCCCACCAGAGTGGTATGGTCTCGTGCAAAACGACAAAATGGTTGAAGATACTATAAATAACGTGTGGGATCAAAGGAAAATGGCCTCATCAGTTCACACCGTTTGTGTTCTATTAGATAGACGCGTAATTTCTATGCAAGGCTGTGACTCCTTTTTAAGGGGAGGGAGCGAGGTTCTTCGCTGTGTTGCTAATGTTCTGAGTAAAAAGGTGAGCCTTGATGTTGCCCGCTTCTACAACGTACTCAACTCCTGGGATGGATGTGTGATATCAGCGATTCTCTCAAAGGAAGTGCTTGGGGAGACACTGCAAGATGTCATAAAGGAAGCGGCCA
>JBGCEP010000058.1:0-21850 GCA_045106415.1 Oligoflexales bacterium
ATCTGTTTATACATAGTGCTGCGCGAGAGGCCATGTAGTTTACAAAATTCAGTGACGGTGAGCCCGCTTTCGGATTGAGTTTTTGCATATTTTTTATAATCCTTGTGCATAAATAACTCCATTGTTTCTGGTTTTATTTAAATCGTAAATTTAAATGGAGTTTAGAGGAAGGTACCTATCAGCCGACGCTTACAGAGCATCTCACCAGATGGACTACTTGTATCAACAATATTATCCGACAGACTCTTGAAACCAATTCCACGGTTATTGAATGAATTCACAATGTTTATAAGATCAATCATTGAGCGACCCAAACGATCAAGCCGCCAAACAATCACGCAGTCTCCTTTTTCAAGAAAGTGCATCATGGCATCAAGACCAGGCCGCGATGATTTAGCGTCGGAAATTTTGTCTTCAAATATTTCTTGGCAACCTGCTTCTTTTAAAGATTGCAATTGGAGGGCAAGATTTTGTTCATCTGTACTAACTCGGACATATCCAATGCGTCTCATTTAGGCTTCTGTGTCATTTATTCCATCTATGAGAGAGCTTATGACACAAATGTTTAAGACACAAGTTTACGGCACACACTGAGGCTTGATTCTTCGTTTTAAGAGTCTCAAAAATAAGTGTGCCTTAAAACCATCGTTTTATGACACACTGGTTTAAGTCAGTATTTAGGCAAAATTTTGCATTTCATCTGCTACTGATCGACTTAGCTCTTCCCTACTCAACGTTTCCTCTCTCAAAAAAGTTAGGTTTGGAATTGTCTTATCCATTAAGCCAAGTTTTTGTGCATGAAATAATTTCAATAATTTTTGACGACCCACGCTCAAACGATGCGTTGCTGACTTTTCTGATTCACACTTAGCATAGTGTGACCGTTCACAGTCTATATAATTAGCAACCTCTTGTTGTTTCGAGTCAGTTACAAGGCGCAAAAACTTTATCTCACGTGGTGATAATACATTAGGAGAAATAAGCAACTTTGCAGCAACGGCCCTATCAATGAAGTCTTCAAACCTAGGAAGTAAGTAAGCAGCATCACAGGATTTACAAGAGACCATAGGAACATTAGGAAGTTGAATATAGCCAATTGCATTCAAACTTAAAGGCATTTTCTCTACCAGATAGATTTCAAAATCACCTTTACATTCTTCATGTGCATGAGCATTTTTATAATCACCAAGATTAAATTTTGCTTGATATTCAGCTTTAATCATTCCAAACCTCACTAGAAATACTAGGTAAAGACTCTTTCTTAAAATTACCACTTCCATCATCGGTAAATACAGTGACAACAAAGTGTTTCGGCTTACTCTCTTGAATCACAACCCGAACAGCTAAATCTCTAAAGATTAACTCCTGCATGGTGTCCCAATCCGGAGATCGAAATTCGATAAAACGTGCTTCTATGGCAATTCGCAGTTGAGGTCCGCATGATGATCTACCTTCATTCAAGACTCCATTCAAAACAATCGAAGCAATTGTCTCATTGTTAAATGATAACCTCTTCATCGAAGATGTTTCAGAAGCTCTAAACTTGATATGTGACCACCCCACCTTTATCTGCTTTCGAAAAGTTCCTGAAGTTTTGCAGCACTCACGCAATTGACTGTGAAACCTTTGAAGACGTTTTTGGTCAAACTCAGCCACCATCACAGACACCTCTGACATTAAACCACAATGTGTCATATTACCACATCGGTTGAAAGTCAATGAAATTTGAACAAAAACTTGCTTTGATCGCCATAATTCCGATAATAATTGAATATAATTGGGAAAATAATTTCTTTGACAGAAAACGTATTCTCTCAAACAAACTCAGTTGATGCTTTTGAGTCGAGTTATATATGAACAACTTCGAAAAACTGCCTAACATTTTTCATGCGACTGATGCCTACGCCTTAGGGTGACGCCTGCTCATTTGAAAGAGTCCGTCCAGAATGGAAATCTTGAAAGAAGGATGCGAGGCGTTTACAAAAAAAGCCATTCAGAAGATCTAGGAGAATGGACCAATTATGAAATTCTTGCAAAAGGACTCAAAAAAAACTTTGCAGTATGCCTTCTTTCAGCATTAAGCCATTATGGCCTAACCGACCAAATCCTCGAAGATTCCTGGATTCTCGTCAGTAACAATAGTGCAATACGACACAAGGGCGTCAGGTTCTTTCGTTCTCGAAACCCCATGTGGAATATCCAAGTTGTTAATGTTGAAGGAATCCCATTTACGACCCTAGATAGAACCTTAGTCGAGTGTTTAGTTCATCAAAGTGCGGTAAGCCCAAACGGAGCCTATGGAGCGCTAGTCAAAGCCTTGAACCAAGGACTCACCAAGCCCGGGTCTTTATTAGAAACGGCAAAAGAGATGAAATATGCTCAAAAAATCGAAAAATATTTGGAACCGTTTATTTATGCAACATAACTTTGATCAGGGTCTGATAAGTCTAGGAGGAGCAGGGGGACAAACTACAGCAATATATCCTGTGCCCACGCCAATGGAGTGATCGCCTACACTTATGAGGACACACCCTAGTTGGCTACCTGGGTAGTCACAAAAAAGGTTCTATTATTGAGTCTCATGTTGAAATCGTACACTCCAATCTTTCTGGAGAACACTGCATCATTAAAAGAGATACAAAGATCGGAAATCATGTGGTCACAGGAGCAGAAAGCTTTATTGGTCCTGGGTAAAAAGTTCGAAACGCTGCTCATTACTACAGTGGTTCTATACTCACTCTGCAACAAAGTGAGCCTTGCCCTGATGATAAAGATCCCTGTGTCATTTGTTTAAAAATAAGGTAATTCATAAAGTGAGCCCACGTGAACATCAAGTATACTGTCTTCCTTGTTTATTACAGATCAAAATCTGTTCAATGTGCTGCAAAAGATATTGAGTACAAAATGAAAATTTAATTTTCTTGTAAATAAGAGCAATGAATGAGTTAAATAAAGTGTTTACGCGTCACAGTGAGAATCTGTGAAAATCTTTTATAGAATGAAAAGTTGTGGTCAACATGAAATTTAGATATCGTCTGAAAACACGAATGTATTTTTTGCATTAAAGGGTGTTTTCATGAGTGAAGTTAGAGTGTTTTGTGTTTTTATCTTTTTGTTGATACCACTCCAGTGTCTATCTCAAGATCACGGTGACCTTTCTTCGTCTCATATCCAAGTCGCTAAAAAATTTATAGATGAAAATTTTAAAGATAGTACTGGGCATTTTTCAGTTGTGAAAATAAGAGCTTTTTTAGAAAGGCTTGAGCGAGAAAAAGAGCAGATGGCAGCAGATAATTATGAAACAGTATTATTAGAAGATATTGAAGTTTATATCAGAAGACCGGAAAGATCTCAAAAACACGGTGAAAAAAAATCACATAGAAAAAGAAATAAAATGACAGCTGCTTATCATCATTATCTAATACCTAAAATGACAGACCTTCTTCTTGCTGTCGAAAAAGAAGAAGGTGAAGGAAAGTGTGAGTCATTAATGGATGATTTTATAAGAGGGTATCTTCCTTTTTTTATACCGAATGCACATAGGAGTCGTTTTCCATATGAAGTTGATGTCTTTTATGTTTTGAAAAGGTTCATTATCCCATATTCAATATCACCTTCATTATCAAAAAGTGAATCTTTTAACTTAAGAGTTCATAATGAAAACAAAAGATTAGTGTCAGAGACATTAGAAGAATCTGTTCAAGAAGGATCTTATTTATCTCCTGATCAGATTAAAATGTTATATCAGCGTGGATTTGATCTTTCTCAAATAGATCCTGGCACCAGTGCTTTATGGGAAGATCCTCGTCCCTTAAGCTATGAACAACTAACTGAAGCAAATCCTGACGATTACCCTCGTGCAGAGGAGAAAGTTCATTTTGAAGAAATTCGTTACCGCGGAGCAGGGTCTGTAAAGTTTAAAGTATCTTTTTTTCGAAATGGAAAGAAAAAATCTTTAAAATTAAAAATTGGGTTAGAAGTTCATACCGATATTATATTAAGCCGTTTGCATCAGTTAATGGGATTCAATCAAGACCGAATGCAGTATTCTCCCAGTGTAAAAATGTGGTTAGGCAAGGTCACGTATGAAAGCTTTTTGTCACGTCTTGTAAACAAATATGGGGTAGATTCAGCTATTCGTTGGATTAACGGGCATGGTGAGGAAAACGGTGAGCATTGGGTGCTTTTAAATGATGTTTTGTTTGAAACAAGGCCTGAGCATGAAGTGCGTGTGACACCGTTTGATGTTTCTGCATGGGATTTAGCAAATAGAAGAGAATATCGGTCCTTACTATTGATTTGGTCTTGGCTTGGGCTGAATGATGCAAAATTAGCAAACTTTAAATATTTAATAGAAAAACAAAGAGATCAGACCTATAAAGTCCGTGTTCGTTTTCATGATCAAGGGGTCAGTTTAGGAGGAAGGTTGTTGTTACGACGACCTAATGATGTTCTTTCTCTCACAGAGTATTACAAAGTCGACGCTTTTCAAGATACGTTTTTAAATAAAAAGAAAAATAAAATTCTTATTAAATGGAATGATTTTGCTAATCGAAAAAGAAATTTTAAATCAGCAACATGGTCTGATTTAAAATGGGCAGCTCGTCGTATTGCTAGCATTAAAGAAAGTGATTTAGAAAGAGTTTTAAAAGATGCAGGGACGCCAGATTCTGTCGCATCTCTTTTTGCATATAAGTTAAAGAAGAGAAGAAATGAAGTTGTTTCTTATTTTGGCTTAAAGAATGAATATGGCCTCTTTTCTATTCCTAAAAAATTAAAAAATTTTCAAGCTCCAGGAGTGAGAAATGGAAAAATTCTCGCAAGAACCTTTGAAGGCCATAATGATCAAGTTATTAATCAAAAAACATGGCTAACTATCCTTCCTTCTTTGCTTACTTTTGATACTCCTATTCATCAATGGGATACTTTAGGGGCGAACAATCAGGTTGGTCTTCAAGGCGTTGGAGCTTCAGGAATTATAAAACCAACTGAAGCTCGGGTGACAAGGCTTGCTGCTTCTCCCGGATTAGGGATTTTATTATGGAGAAAGGTTTTACCTAATACTGATCAATTTTCACAAGGTAATAAAGCTCATATTTATCGAGTTGAAGATGTTCTTTCCATTGAGATAGGAGCCTCTATTCCTAAAATACTAGAGACAATCCTTCGAAAAATCCCAGGTTTTTCTCTCAATGCAAATATTCGTCTGACAGGCTATGAAATTCGTGTTGTACGTTATGTGAACAAGGATACAGAAGGATGGAAACTCCCTTTTCCGAAACCTATTGACATGCTAAACCCTAAAAAATACGCAGCTATGAAATTAAACCCATTAGAAATTATAGGCACTTATCTTTACTACGGGCCTCATGTTAGCGCAAGCGCAAATATAAAAACCGCACAACCAGTCATTCAATCAGGCGGTGGTTTTCTATGTTCAGCGACTCGGCATGTGCAAAACTATTATATGAGAGATCAGTATGGACAAATACATGCTTATCAAGATCAGCTTTCCGAAGCTGCAGGGGCTCTTTCTTTAGATCTAGCAACAATTGATCTTTTTGAAGCAACATTCCCACTTTTTAGAATAAGAGCTGAAGGGCAGGCTTATCAATATCATTTTTCCGATCAAGTTATTCCAATTGACGAAAAAACACGTGACACTGGACAACAAGTTCTTACTCCTAAATTAAGAAGCTATGAATATGAGCTATTAAAAAACCATGAAGGCTTTAAACAGAAATGGGTTGTGGAAAGCCATGGAGAAAAAAAGTCTGGAGGACTTGGGGCTTTATTTTTATTTAATTTTGATAACAGTCATAAAAAATCAACCTCCCGTGTCAAAGATCCTCAAAATAAAAAATATCATTTTTATTTTTCAGAGACAGAGCAAAGTCATTCTTCAGGAGCTGAGAAACTCCGTATTGATTTTGGACAATCCGATGTTCTTGTTGAAAATAGAAAAAAAACTCGACTCACAACAGAAGTGAGCCTTTCAGAGAAAAAGTCTCTTCATATTGTGAGAATAGAAGATTTTTATAGAACGCGAACACGCAAAAAAATAGAACTTTTGATTGCTGACTTAAATCGAAGATTTTCACACTCACAGGATGGAGATTTTTATCGAGATTATTTTGTTCCTAAAGTAAAAAAAGAATCAAAATATCGAAAAATATATGCAATGACTCGTATTTTTATCAATGGTGAGGGTTTACAAGACAAACTAATCTCTATGTCAAAACGTGAAATAAAAAGAGTTATGTGGAAACATTTTCAGTATACAAGATCACCTTTATCCAGAAGTTTTCGAGTATTAAGATCATATTCTATTTGGAAAAAATTAAAGAAAAACTCCATGAATTTTCGTAAACAAAGATTTACTGCAGAAAAGTGGCTTGTTTCTTTAAAAATAGCTCATTATGGAGTCCGAACCTTAGAAACATTGCTTGGAGAAGAAAACCTTTTTGTTATGGGCGATGTTTCTGGAATTCTTCAAAGTTATTCTACAGTCCAAGATTTGCAGATGGTGCAAAGGCGAAGGTTCGCCGGGAAAAGTTGGGGTCAAGCAGAGGTTGTCCCTCCCCTACAAAAATTTTTGAGATATCAAAGAGTGATCCCTCCGACATCGAATGTTTCAAATCTTTTATCTGACACTGAAATTTTCGGTAAACTTGAAGTACCTACAGCTAGAAATCTTCAAGTGACATTTGATCGCGCAAACGAATTTTAAAAAAGTTTCGGTTGAAGAAATGTTGGCATCAAACGAGATTACTTAGCATAGGTGAGGTTTTCTCTAACCTGAAATACCAAAACGTCCAGCTTCATTACGTAAAGAGACTAATGATTCAGCGTATCCTTTAAGAAGCTTTTCTTGTTGCGTGTTCTCATCTTTCATAGCATCCAAAGTACTTTGGATATGACTCATATGACTCCAACGCTGTGATTCAGACTCTAATGTTTTGTGCATATCGTTCAGTTGATCGTTACGGTAGTCTAAATTTTTCTGTAGTCTTTGGACATATCCAGAGACAGCTAAGCTCCATTCTTCAACATCTCGTCTATAGTCATGGAACTTAACAGCGATACAAGCAGCAAGTGAAGTGAGCTCACGGCTCGCATTTTCTTGTTGTTTAAGGTTTCCACGAAATGCAACAATCAGCTCTCTCGGATCAGCCGCTTCATTCCAATCAAGTGCTACAGTTACAAGGTGATCATTCATCTCACCAAGTTTTTCAGCAAGTTTATTACACCTTGATTGTAAGTCTGATAATTCATGATCAACTTCTTGTACAGCTTCGATCTGACGATCAACTTGTGTCATTGATTGTCGTCCTTGAGGGACATCGATTTCAATAGCTTTCACAGCTGGAACATGTGCAGGGGGGTCAAAGCTTTTCATAGTTTCTAATGATTTTTTCAATAAATCGTGATGATGTTTGACACCTCGAAACATTTCTTTTCCAGCATCATCAAGGTCATTTGCGGTTTTAGCAGTAAATGATGCAAGAGATCCAAGCTGGTTGGCTGTATGATGAGCAGGTCTAAAAAAAGAATAATACATCCAGGTTAAAAAAATCCCAATAAGAAACCCAAAAAATAAAAAAGAAGAAATCATGTCATTTTTTGTTCCACGAGTCCATTTTGAGTTTTCTAACGAAGAAATTGTTGATTGTGCTTCAATAATACGCTTCTCTAGAATCTGAAGCTGCGTTTTCCCTTTATCACCAGCGTTAAAACTTTGAAGACTTGCTATAACTGGGGCAGCAAGAGGTAGGTGACCAGCGAGTTTGATCGATTGTGATTTAGCATTTTGAAAAGATTTAGAAAAATCTTCAGCTGTCGTGCGTTTAAAAAGATCAGCTTGATGGATCATGTTTACAGCAGAAAACTTTGTTTCGTTTAAAAGTTGGAGATCATGATAAGATTTGTGGAGTCTTTCAATTTCATTTTCATATTTTCCTTGATTTTGAACCATTTTTGTTGAAATCACAATTCCAACAAGTGCCATAAACATACTAGCAATAATTGTACGCATTTGATCTCCCAATCGAACCTTGACGCGATAGTTCAAATTCTATACTTGACATTCAAAATCTTTGTCGGCATCTTTAGCCGATCTAAGGTTTTGACCACAAAAAAGCTGTTTCTACATCAAGTTTTCCGCAACCTTTACGGCCTAAACCATCAAACATATGAAAAGCAAATCTCTCCGTGAGAAGTCGGCAAAATTCGATCCCTCGTACACTATTTCCGCATCGGTCTAACTTAGGCGACCAGATCCCTAGACCACCAATTCCTGGAAGTACAATCATAATGCCTCCAGAAACACCACTTTTTGCAGGAAGACCCATTAAGAATGCAAATTCTCCTGAGTAGTCATACATTCCACAAGAAAGCATCGTAGAAAGAACATGTCTATTAATATGTGGCTGTAAAACACGCCTGGACCCTAAAGGGTGAATTCCTCCAGAAGCAAGTGTGGCCGCTCCTATTGCAAGATGCTGTGTCTGAACTTCTATAGAACAACATTGGAAATAAAAATCTAAAATGTTGTCTAAATTTGGGGTCTCATCAGGAAATGCATTGTTTTCTTTCATTAAATAACCGAGTGCATAATTTCTATCAGCTGTCACCTTCTCTGAAGAATAGACACTATTATTAAAACGAACAGAAGAATGACAAAGTTCTTCCCAACGGCGCATAACGTAATCAAATCGATCGGCAGGATCTTCATAACTGCGAATCATAGAAGAAGTGACAATGCCTCCTGAATTTAACATAGGATTATGAGGCTGCCCTTTATGATTTAAAGACAGTTCATTAAACGATCGGCCACTAGGCTCTTGCCCGATATAGCTGTGCACGACACGGTCACCATATTCTTCAAGAGCTAACCAATAACTAATGACTTTTGAAATAGACTGTGTGCAAAACCACTCTTCTTTATCCCCAAAAGAAGCGACTTGTCCGTCAATTGTACAGATAGAGACAGCAAAAAGGTCAGGTTTGACCCTTTCTAGCTGGGGAATATAAGTTGCCACTTCACCGTCTGTTGAAAGTTTACTCTGTTCATAAATAGCTTCAATATGATTTAAGAAAGCATCAAAATCGGAAACAACCCAATCATTATTTTGAAAATCGTTAATCCATTGCTCTGTTGTATTTTTAAGCTGACTAAAATCAAGTTCTTGATCTTGATTTTTTATTGAACGTAGTTCAATAATTCTTGGGTCATTTGCAAAAATATGGTTATTAAGGAGTTTATCAACCCATTGAGACGCTGTAGACACGGTTTCTCCTTATGACATCTATTATCTAGGTATTCTCGTACCTTTTTGTAAAAAAAGAACCAGGCAAGTTCTACGTTTACGAGAAACATTATAGGGATAAGATCAAAAATAAAAATATTTTTCAATATTTTTATTGAGATACAAACCAGAGACTATTGAGTAGCTATCTGATTTTTTAAGACCTTTTATGACAATTGAGAGATCTTTTTCATGGCAATCCTGATACTTCCAATGAAGTCCATAGATTCTTGATGTCAGAGTTTTTTTCATAGTTCCTGACAAGCCTTCTCTGGCGATTCAGCCATGCAAATGATCTCTCGACAACCCAGCAGAAAGCCTGTAGTACAAAGCCTTTTTCTCCATCTTTTCTGCAGTCCGACTCAATAGAAGTTAGAACTTTATATGATATCCCAACATCTCTATAAGCCTTATCTCCAAGAATTTTCTCAAGTCTGGGAAAATTCTTATCGTCATTGAGCTGGGTAGTGGTGACTTTCCCTGCATGTTGGTCATGTTGGTTAGCTGACGTCACAACACATGACAAAAGCACCCCAATGACATCAACTGCAATGTGCCATTTACGACCGTTAACCTTTTTGTTGCAATCCACAAATACCAGGCTCTGCCGTAAGAGATTGAAAGTCAACAGACACAAGTGATGGTGAGCGCTCCTTTCCGGATTTTTCTCTCGATATTTCCACTAAATTCAAATTGAAGCTCTCCCAAATCTATTCACGAGACCAACCTAAGCGCAGAGTCAGCGGTACCTTTAAACTGCAAAATACAACGGTCTTGACCCATATCAATGGCTCTCTCACGTTCTAGAAAATCTGTCGCTGCACTCTTCTCAAGATAATATTGATGATCTATTACCACTGAATATCTGACGCATTTAAAAATCTCATGATTTGAATTTTTTTAAAGGTACCGCTGACTCTACGTTTGCGGAATTTTAAAATCAGCTCTAAAAATGTTAGGTTGTTCTTTCTTGAAAAGAAAAGGATTTATCATGTCGAAATTTTTATCCCTTTTGGTTCTTATAATATTTCCCATAACCGGAGCATCAAACCCTGTTATGATTTCTCATGCTGGTGGGCTTTTGGCAGAAACCCCATATACCAACTCTAAAGAATCATTTCAAAACTCTTATCTTCAAGGATTTGATTATCTTGAAGTAGATCTTCGTAGAACAAGCGATGGACATACTGTTTTAATTCATGATTGGGATAACACATGGAAAAAAATTTTCCATCAAAAATCTCACAATCCGACTTATGAAGAATTCATGTCAGCTCAACTGATTTTTACTCAATTAGATCTCACTGAATTTTTGGACGAAATTAGAAACTACCCGAATTTAAAAATCATATTAGATATAAAAGATAATGTTTTTTTAATACTTGAAGAAATATCGTCCTTAGCTCCTGATCTCAAAACAAGGCTTATCCCACAGGTTTTCACTGAAGAACAGAGTATCTATACAAAAAATCTGGGTTTCCATCATTTTTTACTAGCTTTATACCGCATGGATACGATTGACATTGAGAGCCTTTCATCTTTTTTTGAAGAACATCACCCTTTAGGGTTTACTGTCTCTCAAGAGCGTGTATTTAGTAATGAATATGCTCCATTATTAAACCGATATCCAACATATGTTTTTACTGTGAATTCTGAAGAAAAAATTAAAGAACTTAAAAAATTTCCTTTTATTAAAGGCATTTTTACAGATCGTCTATAGCCTCGACTGATGATGATCCATAGAGGCTTTCATCAATTTCAAGTAGAGACTTTAAATGGTTAGTAAAAACAGGTACTGCTTGTCCTAACCTAGCTCTTAAAGATATTAAAGCAGGACAAGATAGAGTACATCCCCTTAAGGGATCTTTAAGATCAGAGATAGAATTGAGAAAATTTCTTTTAAAACCATCGACAGGGTTAAACTGCTGGCCTAAAACACCAGCAATACTTTTTAAAAATCCCGAAGGTGACTCTTGATCACTCTTTTCTTCTGTTTTGTCTTCACCCCCTTCTTCTTCTGTATCTTGACTTAAATTTTCATCACCTTCTTGACAAAAAAGTCCTATTTGATTTTGATTTTCAACCTTAGTATTAATAATAATCTGGTTAAAAATACTTTCTTGCTCAAGCATAGACTGGACTGTCTCCTCTATTTTTATCTTAGAGAAGCTATCATTTTTACCTGGATAATTATTAATTAAAAGATCTAGATAGTTTGCATGATGGATACTGAGCTGCAGCTCAACAAGGGGATTTAAAGCTTCTATCACTTTCATTTCTGCTTGACTTGTCATCTCACACTTAGATGAGTCATTCAAATAATCTTGAAACAAGCCTCTTAATATATTTAAATCGTTATGCAAATCGGAAATAATAAGACGCCTGTCATTAAGTTTCTTTTTTGCAATAGGGTCAATTTGATTCTTAAAATCACCATATACTTTCATTGAATCACTGCATGTATTTTGGTAACAAGATTTTGCTTCTATCGAAAATTGTCCGTCTGGAATTCCTCCATCTGGGTAATGGTCTTCTATAAGATCGTAGACTTGAGTGGACTCAAACTGAAAACAATCAATACTTTGATGACAAATTTCATATTTTACATAATCGACACTATTCTTGGTTTCTGTAATAAAAACGTGCAAATAAACTTCAGGGAGTAAAAAGTGAGGTATTCTTGCTAGTCGTAACCCTGAAATTTCAGGGGGCTTCTGTTCAATAACAGCTGCTTGTGGATCAGAATCTAGAATATCTTTTTGATTCTCAACAATAATATCACTGCCAGTAGTAACATCTTTGCGATTTGGATCATAATCTCTAGACGGTGACGATGAATCTTGAGAGTTAAAACAGCCTATTACAAAAAATAATGCGAATAAATATTTCAATCAACAGCCTCTTGAGTATCTTTTTGTAGTTTTTCAATTTCTTCATTCGTAATAAGACAAGATTGATTTGTCGATAAAATATCATCTATAAAATTCAGAGATATTTTAATTTTTGACCCATTTTTCTGCGCAACAGACCCTTCATCAAATAGCAGTCTCCCATTCACTTGAAAGCTCCCTATAACAAAATCTAATGGGAAACTTTCTCCAGATATTGTTTCAAAATAAATTTGTCTTGCCATTGCTAATGGCGGAGACTCACTTAGCACCCCTCCAAGAATATCTTTAAAATTCAAATCAAATAAAGATCCTGTTTCGATTTCTTGAGATTGAAATACAAATCCCGTTGGAGATGAAAAAAGTTCTATAACAACTCTAAATTTAACTTGCTGCCCTGAACTAGTGGAGAGTGTAAATTTTGCAGAGGGTGCTTTCGATGTTGCAATCCCATCACATGATTTTCGGGTTGATGATTGAAAACGGGACATTAAAATACAATTTTGTTCAAAAGACTTTATTTTTTCACAGTATCCATCATTAATAACATAAAGTTGGTTAACACGATGTAATAAATATTCATTTTCAGTCTTTAAATTTGCTAGGCAAAACTTCTGAGCTTTCAATTCAGTATCACTTATAGTTTTGACTTGATCTTCTGTATATTGAGGGCAAACGGCATGACTTATCCCTGAACACAGCAGAAAAATAAAAAAGACCAAAATACTCATGTCATTGACCTCTAAAATAGACTTATCGGTTTTTTTAAAAAAAATATAAAAAATATATAGTGGTAAAAAACATTGCATTTGTATAAATAGAATTTTTCACCATGATCATCTTAACAATTAATTAAAAATTAACACTGAAGCACCTTTAAATAAATCTAATCATTGCCACCATCATCAAAAACTTCTGGAATCTCAAATTTCACACTCGAGACGCCTAAGACATCAAGATATCCGCACTTTGATAAAGAAAGAGAATCGCTTGACTCAAGGCCTGGTACAAGAGTGAGGCATGATTCTTCTTTAATAATCAACAAAGAATCCTTATTAATACTGCGGTATAAAGAGATATCGTCAAACAGAATTTCTGTGCATTTTTTAGGCTTTAAGCTTTTTAAAATATCTAAACCTGAGGATAAAGACATATCCTCATAGCAGTCTCCCTTTAAAGATAAAGACCTTTCAATAAGCTCTAGTTCACATTTATTACTTTCAATTCTTTTTGTCTCACTTAACTGATAAGAACATTTCATTTCATCTTTTTCACCTCTGTCTAAAATTTTCAAATCAATTTTTTCATCAGATTGAGCCACAATCATACTGCCGTAGTCAGCAGGATTAAATTCTGTATCAACCTGCCAAGTTGTAGAAGATCCTTCTTGGTTAGCGGGCTTTTGTTGTTGTGCTGATGGGTTTCTCTCAGCTATCCATAACCCATATACTTGATCTGGGACTTCTTCTTTCACTTCAACAGTAATTTCTTGAGAATCATCCAAATCTGTTCGTTTCATTGTGACAAAATGTTTACCTTTTGGTGGCAAATAAAATAAACATGACCAAAGTTTAGAGTTTTCTTTACAATCAGGTCGGTACTTTGAGCCATTTACAACCCACTCTAAGGAATTAAAATTTTTAAATTCTGACCTTTTATCATTTTCCAAAATCATACACCCTGCAACCTGCGCCCCTGGATTTTCAATAAGGGGGTCTTCAGCGCAACTCAAGAACATTCCTGATATAGTCTCAGGAGTTGATGCTGTCTCATCATCTAGATACTCTTCATCTGGCCCTTCATGGTCATAATTTCCAGATCTATCTGGTGTTTGATCAATAGACCCGCTTGTATGGCCACCTGTTTCTTGCCCTTCAGACTCTGGGTGCAGATAGCTTTCTTGGGAACTACAGCCTGTCATGTAAATAGTAATAAGCAGCACAACATTAGTGAACTTCACTTTATATCTCCTGATTCTGGAATCCCCAACAAGATACCTATCGGGATGAAGCTGTAAACTCTTAGAAATAGTTCTTCTTTCTATTTATTTTCAAAAAAAACAACATCTTAAAGATCGACAACGAGAATAAAAAACAAACTTTGAAAAAAAAATTGCATTCTAAATCATGTCTGTTAAAAGTGTATCCCTCAGCACCTTCATAACCGGAGACAAAATGAGCCTGCAAGTCATCGAAATTTACCCAAGTATTCAAGGTGAATCCACATACACTGGAGTGCCTTGTTCATTTGTGCGTCTAGCCGGCTGTCCTCTAAGGTGTAAATGGTGTGACACTGCGTATGGGTTTGAAAGTGGGCAACAAATGAGTTTTGATGACATTATCACAGAAGTTGTCTCCCATAACCTCCCAACTGTTGAATTAACAGGTGGAGAGCCTCTAGCTCAAAACAATAGTATTCCTCTCATGAAATCACTTGTAAAAACAGGTATTAAAGTTTTAATTGAAACAAGCGGATCTATTTCTATCAAAGAAATCCCCGATGAAGTACATATTGTTATGGATCTCAAGTGCCCTGATAGTAGAATGAGCCACCATAACGATTTAAACAACTTAAAATACATTAAGTCTAGTGATGACATTAAGTTTGTCATAGCAAGCCGCAATGATTTTGACTGGGCTGTACAAATGACACAAGGGCACCGTCTTGAAGAGAAGTGTCATGTCTTGTTCTCACCTGCTTGGGGACTTATAAAGCCAGAAGACCTTGTCTCTTGGATTTTAGAAGCCCCAGTGAATCCACGGCTTAATTTACAAACACATAAGTATATTTGGTCCCCACGAAAAAAGGGAGTCTAAATCCTAGCAATACATCATCACTGTAGCCGCGGTGAAATACCTCTACCTTCTTTTAAAAAAATCTATACAAAGAAATCCACTATTTAAGTGTGCATACTTTACTGATACGTATAAAAAAAATTTCATAGTTCCATGGATATTCCGAACAACTCCCTAAGATCGAGGTTTATAGGGGGTTTTTATGGAAACGGATCAAAACTGGATAGGCTTAGAAATTAAAAGCACTCAAGCTGGAATGTTAAAGCTTGAAAAAAATTAGGATCTGGAGCATTTAGCCATGCTTATATGGCAACAAGCGCTAGTGGTCAGACATATACTATTAAAATTCTTAAATCTAAAGACAACAACCTAAGTTTTAAGTAAGAAATCAAGTTACTTGCCATTTTAGAACAACCATCGATACAGAAAATATATGAACTTGGTGAATATAAAGGATTTTCGTTCCTTATTCTGAGTCATTTTAAAGGCCAATCTCTCCAAGAGAGAATTTATGAAGACACAAAATCATTAAAGAACATATAAACATCTAATTACAAAGAAAAATAATACATATTTTATGTTTATGTAAAGTAATACCGATAGTGATATGAGTCCTATCAGAGGTTTTTATGACTTTTATCAAGTTTTTTATCCTGGTTTTTCTGCTTATAAATTGTGCAGAAGAAGGAAATGTTTCCCCTGAGAAAACCAAGGAAAAAAGACAATCAGAAGATATTCACACCCAAGGTCACTGGATACGTCATGACGGCGTCATTTTTGGAGCAAAAGGTACAAAGACTGGTTACTACAAAGCCAGTAATGGCGACATCTATGATCAAAATGAGATATTTTCAGGATTTATTGTGGTGAATGGCTTTATTGAAAACCACCTCGGGCATAAAACTGGATTTACTGTGCTGGATTCTGGTGCTCTTTCAGGGTGTGCGGATTTATCCGAATACCCCTTACTACGGAAGGTTTTTGCGATCTGGAGCCCACTGGCTGACGTGAAATGTAAAAAGAGCAATTAGTCTTATCTTGTGTATCCAGAGCCTAGCATGCCTATTAACTACACAACAACAACAGTAAATATAATGAAACAGCGAGCACTGTAACTAACAGCCACTCTTTGTGCTAGCTGCTGCTTTATTGATTCCGTTCAATACACTGAGAATCGAGGGATTCGTTCATTTAACAGGTGTTTCGTGAACACCAAGAGAATCTATTTTTTACTAGTTATTTCAGCGACTTACGTCAAAAAAGAGGTTTTGATCATCGAAAACCCTTAAAAAACCAAGGACCCCCGAAGATGCAAAAAATGTGCTTAAAAATTAAACAGAAAAACCTGAGGAGATATTCGAGATCAGAAAAAAGAAGGTCAAGTCTGAAATAACGAGGATTATGACCCAAAAACCCTGAGCGCTGGCATAAATCTCATAACCAACCTTCAAAAAGACTCCAGATCACTAAAGCATCCCGGGGATGCGTATTTTTTAATCAAAAAACCATCAAAGAGTGGGCCTTTGATTCTACAGCACTAGCTGTTTACTTAACATTAACCATCTGAAAACATTCATATAAAGTTGTCTCAACCGAAGGCCCAATCACTCACTCATACCTACCCAAAAATATTGACGCTACTTTTCTCTCATACTAGAGAACCACCTTTCAATATCCCAGGCTTACCTGGAGCACCGACGTAACCCTAGCTGGGTCGTTACATAAAAAGAGCTTATTAAAGCAGTTTAATCTTACCTGCAGCGCAAAAAACGTTTTCTTTTCCATGGCAAAGCAAGGTCATTCGGTTGATAGCACAAATCACGAGAGACCTTAGATAAGGGACTGCCCACCTCTCACTGCCTTAGTTTTTATCCTACATTTAATAGATACCCTGAGAAAAAAGTTTATTGCATTAATTATAAGCAGAAAACTATGGGAACATCTCAACCATGGTTATGGTTCATTTTAATGATGTAGCCACATCATCAAAATGAAGCACAGATATCGTCAGCGCTCGTAAATCGACCTTCTTGAGCGTGACAATTTCTTTTAACCTCATCCACAGTGAGAGCTCTATTATAAAGTTGTATTCCTCCTAGCTCCATATCACACTCTTCTGTAAACGTATCACCAGGTCGATCTGCTATGTACATGTAGTCAGCATCAAATGTAAAATCTGAGACTACTGTTTTCGATATTTCTGGTACTCCGTTAACATAAAGAATTAGTGGATCACCAGATCGAGAAGAAAAGACTAATGTCACGTGATACCAATTTGAATTATCAGCAACGCCAGTTGTCGATCCAGTATGTTGACCATCAGCATCGTAGAAAAACAGTGATGAACCTGATCCAGGTCCAGGGTTCCAATCAATACGAAGAGAGCCTGTACCTGAAAGTTTAAGCAATCCACAAGATCCCGGTGAAGCTCCATTCGATCCGCCATCACCTAGCCAGCTTCCATCTGATTTCAACCAGAAAGAAACACTGCCCTGCGTCGAGCCTCCCTCACTCCCAAGATCGACTGTAATCCGATCATCATCGCTTATTCCTGATAAACGGAAACGATAAGGGTCAGAAGGAATACCAGTCCCCTGCCAACCTTCATTACCCGCTCCACAATTATCCATAGCCCCCATAGTCACAGGTAAGTTACTTGGTGAGAGGTCATACCAATCCGTATGGAGGTCACTGCAGTCAGAAGCTGCAACTCCAGGAAACCTTAAACCATCGACAGCATTTGCCGGATCCAAGTTAAGATAAAGTCCCTCGGTCACAATGTCTTCAACTGGCGTTTTTCTGAACCGGTTTGCTTGAGCCATAAAGTTATCTTTGATTTGAGAAGCACTCAAATCATCAGAATAGAAGCGCATAGGGCCATACGCTGAGTTCTGGTGGTTTAAACCGCCACTTCTTTTACCAATATAGTTATCAGTCCTTGTGGTATTGACAATAGAAGTTAAGCTTGTTGTACTTGCTGTTTCAATGCCATTAAAATAAAGCTTTGAGGTTGTTCCATCATCAGTCACCGCATAGTAAGCCCATTGATCAATGACAATAGAAGTTTGATTATTAAAAGAATTACTACTTGATGTATTACTCACATGAACAAAAGAATTTGCTCCTGAGCCATTCTGACCCATTTCAATAGAGTTATAATTATAGCTCTCACCCAGAGACCAAGCTGTATCCAAATCTGTTTGTCGATCAATTCGCATCCACCCATCATAAGTGAACCCCGCACTTAAATCTTGAGAGATCGTTCCAAGGGCCACTTGGTCATTACTTCCATCTAGAGTCATGTGATATGGAGAAGAGATGCCTCCATCACGCGCTCCTGATCCCTGCCACCCATTTTCACCAGAAGCGCAATCATCAAAATTTTCAAGAATATTACCATTAATATTTCCCGACAGATCCTTAAAAACAAGAGGGGCATCAGAACAATCTGCAGAAGAAAGCCCAGGGAACCCCCGACCCTGTGCATGAGCTGGATCAAGATGTAAAAATAAATCAGCTGTGACAATCGGCTCAACCGGAAGAATAAAATCAGATATAGACAAACTCGAAGATGTGAAACCTTGCAGAAGAATCTCAAAATCCGAGCTCCGATCCCCATCGTAATCTATTTGCACAAGCGTATTGACACCAGACTGCGACCAAATGAGCGTATCAGGCTCTCCGAGAAATTCTCCTCCATGGCCTTTTACAGTGATATCTGCACGTAAATCCGCAAGATCAATCTTATCGTTTTCTGAAGTATCAAAATCAGTGATGATATCACGACTTGAAGCAGGGGAAGCAGAAGCATTACTCCAAACAAATCTATCGGCACCAGCACCACCAGTCAGGGTGTCAGAGCCAATAGTTAAACCATCTAAGGCCATTCCATATTTCATTGAGAAGTATCTCTCAACTTGACCTCGCTGAGTTGTGTTGAGTGCAGCGCTAAACACCATGATTTCACCCATATCACCATTGAAGTGTCGTGTAGCAGCAAATCCTGTTTTTGACGTAACACCAATAGTAAAAGGACCACCACCTGCTGTTCTTGTAGGATTTTCATTAATTTCAGCAGCTCCTAATTGAGCTACTGATGCTAAAGATCCAGTCCCACCTAAAGTTCCATTAACATAAGCCGACTGTTGATTTCCAAAATTATAAACATTAGAAAAAATCACACTCTCAGGGCATGGGCAACTCAAAAAGTTTGCACTCCCACCATTTCCATTTAGAACATTACTAAACCCATAATCTGTCGAATATACTATTCCATAGGAGTAACCTGCGTAAAATCCAAAATCAACGACAAAAGGAACCTCTGAGCCTTCTCTAGCGTCAGATCGAAGAACAGACATAATTGTCAATCCACCATCAGCAGCTGACGAGAACAAGTAATTCGAACCAAGGGTTAGATGCTCACCTGCTGAAAAAGCCAGACCTGGCTGTCCATTAAAGCCACTTACAGATTGCTTATAAGTTGGAGGTGTCCCAGTAGAGGATGCATCAAAACCACTCTCCGAGCGATCTTTCCATAATATGACAGAATCTCCATCATGGAGCTTTGTGTCACCATCTGCCACATGTTCAGCGTCCACCCAAAACTTTAAATTAGAAATACTACCTTTATTAAATGTCTCAAAGTCTGGATAAAGAACATCATCTCCATCCCCACCATTTAAAGTATCTCCATCATACCCACCAACAAGGATATCATCACCACTATAGCCGGATATCGTATCCTCATCATCACCCCCTGTTAAAGTATCTGAGCCGTCATCTCCATCAAGAGTATTTTGATTTGAGTTTAAAACAACAGCATTACCAAACTTAAAATCACCTACAAGTAAATTGCTGTGTGTAAACGATGATAATTGAATAGCCCAATTTGCTGTACCATCACCGTTCCAGTCTCCTTCGATAAGGGTATTCCCAGAAGAGTTTGACCATCTCAGCTCAGATTCCCCTGTTGAAGTGAAACTTGAAGTGCCAATGACATAAAATTTAAAAGGAATACCACTTAAATCAATCTTATCGTTTTCTCCACCAGAAACACCGCTAAAATCAGTAATAACATCTGGATTACTTGCATCAGTAAAAGTCTGGTAACTAAAAACAAAAGTATCTGCACCTGCACCACCTGTAAGAGTATCTGCAGACAATGCCGTTTGTGTTGATGCAATCATTTTTAATCCATGACGATTCGCTAAAGCTTGTCGAACAGCTTCGACATGATAATCGCTTAAATTTTGATTAAAAATCAAAATTTCACTTATATAACCATGGAAATATAACTCAGGAGTTGTTAACTCTGTTTTACCCGCACCAACTCTGGTTGGGTAAACAGTATTGGGAACATAACAGTTCGAACACGAAACCCCAGAACCATCGAAGTATTTATCCGCAGTCGTTGCATTTAAGCTCATTTCTAACAAATTGGGCTGACCTACTTGAGGAACCAGATTTGTGCTTCCACCTGAATCAGTACTTCCATCCCCTGTCCTAGCATTCCAATAACCAGAGCTATTGTGGTAAAAGTAATAACCACTCCACCCTGATGATCCCACACGTGAAGTCAATGGAGATCTATCACCACTATCATCACGATGAGAATCTGCAACAACAAAAATATCCGTGGTTGCTAGATTTAAGTTTGAAGTATGCGCTCTTTCAAAGTACGAATTTGACCCATTAAAATAAAAGCCACCACGGCCTTGAGCATCGCTCCGTTTCCAAATAGCTCCATCGCCATCAGAAAAATCATACCCTTTTGTCGATTTATCTACCCAAGTTGTAAGTAAAGCTCCATCTACAGGGTTTACACCACTTCCGTAAGGGTCTGCACCGTCTAACCAAAGCATCATCCCTTCATTTGCACGAAGATAGTCAAAGTAATCGTAAGTGGAGGAAAAGTCAGGATACAGGATGTCATTGCCCGCGCCACCATTTATTGTATCACCGCCAAAACCACCTGATATCGTATTTGCACTATCATCACCAGTAAGAACATCAGCAACATTTGCGCTTGCATCAACAGTGACAACGCTCGAACTTACAGATCGAGTCACTTGAGAAGCATTCGTTACTCCATTGTGATAATCAATTTCAATCGTATCAGACTTAGAGCCTATCGTTGTTGCTGTAAGCCTCACCACATAAGCACAGTTCGCCAAAGGATCTAGAGATGCTCCACAAGTTGTGCTCGTTGCACTCCATTCTCCTGCAAGACCTGTGATATTAATACTTGTAGCAGACGTCTCTCCAGTGTTTGATACTGTGTATGTAATATCTTTAGTCTCGTTCAAAACCCAAGTTCCGTGTGCTGTTGGGTTATCAATAACAATAAGGGCAACAGTCTTCCCTGTTCCAACAACAGCTCGATCTATCTGTGTGGCTGCTACTGCCCCATTATGATAATTGATGGCCAAGGTTGCGTTTTCTACCCCTGAATCTACAGGCAAAAACCTAACAATATAAGTACAGTCATCGCCTGCAGCCAAATCCGCCCCACATGTGCCACCATTACGGGACCATTCCCCAGAAAGACCTGTAAATGCGATAGAGTTCGCTGCATAACCACCAGAGTTCGTCACTGTATACGTCACATCAGATGTCCCTCCCACGGGTACATCACCATGAGCTGCTGGACTATCAAAAGCAAGACTCGCAACACTAACACCTGTGGCGCTCACTCCTTTTGTGACTTGAGTCGCTGCTGCCACTCCATTGTGGTAATCAAGAAGAACAGTATCGGCTTCAGCACCTGTGTCTGCTGCACTAAACCTAACAATATAAGTACAGTCATCGCCTGCAGCCAAATCCGCCCCACATGTGCCACCGTTACGGGACCATTCCCCAG